>JAPPNP010000072.1 GCA_028873795.1 Chloroflexota bacterium | reverse complement strand
CACCGCTCGCGGCTTGACACCTTACGCACCTGGGGTGTCTTGTGGCTGCCCGTGCCGAGCCGGGGCCTCTTCGGCGTCCCAAGCTGCGCGCAGCGTGGGACCTACCGCGGGCGCAACGCCATGCCGCACCTCCCGGCACGGCACCCCGCTGCCTACGCCTGGGCCATCACCCGCTTGAGAATCTCGAAGCTCCGGACCATCGCGTCGCGGGGGTCTGGCAGCTTCGGGTTCATCTCAATCGAGATTTGCCCGTCGTAGCCGTGGCGGCGCAGCGCGCGCACGGCGTCCACCAGGTCCTGCTCCTGCTGGAGCCCGTCCAGCAGCGCCAGGTGGTCGTCCAACTCGCCGCGGTTGTCGTCGAAGTGGACGAAGGTCAACAGGTCGCCCAGCGCCGCGACGGCGTCGGGCACGCTTTCGCGGCTGATCTGGGCGTGGCCGATGTCGAGCAGCACATACAAGTTGGGATGCCCCACGTCCTCGACGAAGGCCAGGGTCTCCGCCACGCTGGGCAGCGCGTAGCCGGGAAAGTGCTCGATGCCGAACTTGATGCCCAGACGCGCGGATTCCTCGGTGAGCGCCACCACGGCTTCGCGAAAGCGCGCCCGCGACGCCGGATCTACCGCCGACGCCGCTGCCGGCGGCAGGTAGACGAACTCGGCATTCAACTCCGCCGCCTCGGCCAGACCCGCCCGCACGTGATCGAAGGCTTGCTTCCGCGCCGAGTCGTCGGCGGCCTCGAGCGCCGCGCCATCCGGAATAAGGTGCGCAATGGCCAAGCTGGCCACCGGCAATCCGCTCGCCGCGTCCCACCCGGCGGCGAACCCCGGGTCCACGTCGATCGCCTCGAAGCCCACGTCCTTGGCCCAGGCCGCGGCCTCGTGGGGGTCTTCGGGCAGGGACCACAAGCAGGCGCCGATCCGCATTTCGCGCTCCTTAGGCGGTTGCGAGATTTCGCAGGCGTGTCAACCGGGTTGCAGTGAGGCTTCGAGCAGCAGGCACTCACCATCGAGCCCACGCAGGGTAGCGCGTAGCCCGGCGGGGATGCCCACATGATCCCCTGGACCGAGATCCACCGAGATGCCGGCCATCGAGAGCCGTGACCGACCCTCTCGCACCGAGAGGATGTGGAACTCGTCGAAGCTCAGCGCCATCGACTCCTCACCCACGTGCATGGCCGCCAGTTCCAACCCGCCGGTAGCGGGCCGGGCCGTTCGCTCGGCGTCAATGAGCACGCGCCGCTCTCCAGCCGGCGCCTGCCGCATCGCCGCCAGCGCCGGCGCGAGGAAAACTGAGTCGTTCATGCCGGACGACTCGAGCGGCGTCTCCGGCCAGTCGTGCGTGGGCGACGGCCGCGGCTCGACGTCGAAGAACACGCCCCATCCATCCAGCGTCCGCGAGCCGAACACGAACGGCACGAAGTGGTCGTGGCCGCTCAGGTTGTCGAACCCGTGATCAAGCGTCGGCGGAATGGGCATGGCGTAGGGTGCGGTCACCGTCGCGGCGCGGCCGTCCAGCAGGGTTCGCCCGTGAACGCCCTCGTAGCCCAAGTGGATTTCAACCTGCAGCGCGTGCCGGTGCGTGGTGGCGCCGCCGCTGGCCGCCGTAACGAACGCCGTGTTCCACGAAATGTGGTCGCCATAGACCAGCGGCACGATGACGACCTCGATGCCCGGCACCTTGTAGCTCGCCTGCTCCGGCAGGTCGTCGTCGCGCTGGGGGACGATGCCGTCGGACCCGCGAATCGCGGCGATCACGTCCTGAAACCGATCCCGAATCCCGTGCGCCTCCGCCGGAGCCTCCGGATTCGTGAGCGCGGCGACCACCTCGTCGCTCCAGGCGTGATACCAGGCCAGCGTCGGCGCCGCCGCGCGCAGGTCCGCGGGCACCGGACGCATGGCCAGGGCCTGCAGATCGCGCAGCCGGCGCTGCGCCACTTGCACGGTGGGCACGCCGCTGAATGGATCGAGCGCCAGGCGCGTGGCGTGGAACGTCCCGACAGTCTGCGTGCGGTAGGCGTAGGCGTAGAGGCGGGCCAGGTCGATGTCGGGCTGGGTCAGCTGCGACACGTCGCGCCGACCGTCGATGGCCGCTTGAGCCAGCGCAGCCAGGTCGCGATAGCGTGGGTTCATTGGCGGTGGCGGGAGCTCCGGCCTACGCCGGCGCACCCAGCGCGTCCAGGTTGGCGGCGGTCATTCGCTCGAGGTCGAAGCGGGGCTCCCAGCCCCAATCCGCGCGCGCCGCCGAGTCGTCCATACGCGACGGCCAGCTTTCCACGATGTCGGCGCGCACCGGGTCGATCTCGAACCGCAGGCGGGCGTGCGGCAAGCGCGCCTGCACCGCGTCGACCATCTCCTGCACGCTCGGCCCCGCGCCGATGATGTGGTAGACGCGGCGCGACAATTTCGCTTCATCGGCGTCGCACAGGAGCTGCAGCGCGCCGACGACATCGTCCACCCAGACGATCGGCACGCGGGTATTGGGATAGACGTAGAGGTCGTACCCACCCTCCCGAACCGCGTTGACGAAGAGATCGCACACGAACGCGCTGGCCGCGCCGCCCGCCGGAGCGGTGGGCGCCACCATTGCGGCGAGCCTGACCGCTCGAAAATCTAGCCCGAAGCGCTGGTGGTAGTAGACCCCCAGGCGCTCGCCGAGCACCTTGGTCACGCCGTAGAGACCCGCCGGCCACTGCGGCACGTCCTCCGTGATCGGCTCGGGCAAGCCGGCGCCGTAGGTGGCCACCGTGCTCGTAAACACCACCCGGCCGATCCCGAACCTGCGCGCCGCCTCCAGGACGTTGCGCGTCCCGTCCACGTTCACCCGCCAAGCCAGCTCGGAATCGGTCTCCGCCAGACCCGACAGGATCGCCGCGAGGTGGAAGATCACGTCGGGCCGAAACTCCGCCACGACCTCGTCCACAACCGCCGCGTCCTGAACGCTCCCGATGCGTGCGTCGACCTGCCCGAAGGCATCCGACGGCACGACCGGCTCCGCGCTGACGTCGAGCGAGAGCACCTCGTCGCCACGACTCACCAGCGCCGCCGACAAACGCGACCCAATGCTGCCCGCGCCACCAAAGATCAGTGCCCGCATCGCTCTGCGCCTCTCAGTCGAAACCGCGCAACGGCATCCCGGTCATGATATTCACTTCGCGGCAGCCGCCAGCAGGGTGTCGCGCGCACGCTCAAAGGCGTCCAGGCACTCGGGGTTGGCCAGCGCTTCGCGGTTGGGCACGCCCTCGCCGCGCAGGATTCGCGTCACCGCCAGCTCGGCCAGCTTGCCGTTGCGCGTTCGCGGCACGTCGGGAACCTGCACCACGCGTCGCGGCGCGTGCCGCGGCGACGCTTCGCGCCGAATCACGTCTCGCAGCTCGCCGACGCGAGCGCGGGACAGGCCCACGTCATCGCCGACTACCACGAACAGCACGATCTCCTCTGACGCTCCGCGCGTCATGCCCGCCGCCAGCGCGTCGGCGACCCAGTCGATCCGCTCCAGCGGACGGTAGATTTCGGCCGTGCCGATGCGCACCCCGCCCGGATTCAGCGTGGCGTCGCTGCGGCCATACATGACCACGCCGCCGCGTGGCGTGATCTCGATGAAATCGCCGTGATGCCACACCCCGGGATAAGTCTCGAAATACGCCTCGCGATAGGCCCGTCCGTCGGAGTCGTTCCAGAAACGCACCGGCATCGAGGGGAACGGACGGCGGCACACCAACTCACCCTGCGAATCAACGACGGGCTGCCCGGCGGCGTCGAAGGCCGCCACGTCCATGCCCAGACCGAGGCACTGGATCTCGCCGGCGTACACCGGCAGCAGCGGGTTCCCCAGCACGAAGCAGGAGACGAGGTCGGTGCCGCCGGCGATCGACGAGATGCGCACGTCGGCCCCGGCCGCTGCCTGCGTCCAGCTGAACGCCGACGGCGACAGCGGCGATCCGGTCGAGAGCACGGCCCGCAACGAGGGATGCGCCCAGGTTGGCGTCCGCCGCCGCATGCAGGTCTCGAGAAACGGCGCGCTGGTGCCGAAGATGGTTATGTCAAGCTCATCGATCAGCCGCCACAGCCGGCTCAAGGTCGGATGCGCTGCGCTCCCGTCGTACAGCACGAGCGTGCAGCCCGCCGCCAGGCCCGTCACCAGCCAGTTCCACATCATCCAGCCGCAGGTGGTGACGTAGAGCATCACGTCGTCTGGGGTCACGTCCGTGTGCAGCTGGTGCTCCTTGCGGTGCTGGATCAGGCTGCCGCCCGCGCCGTGGACCATGCACTTCGGCGGACCGGTCGTGCCCGAGGAGTACAGGATGTACAGCGGGTGATCGAAGGGCAGCGACGCAAACGCCAACGGCGTCGCGTCGGCGCGATCCAGGAATTCGTGCCACGCGACCCAACCCGGATCGGCAATCGCCTCACCCTCCCGATCCACGACCACGACCTGGCGCAGGCTCGGCAGCTCCCCGGCAACCGTGCGCACGGTGTCCAGGCAGTCGTAGCGGCGCCCGCCGTAGCAATAGGACGCGCTGGCGATGAGCAGCTTGGGCGAAATCTGGCCCAAGCGGGCCAGGGCCGCCTCCGCGCCAAAGTCCGGTGAACACGCGCTCCAGACCGCGCCGATGCTCGCGCCGGCCAGGAGCGCCACCACAGCCTCAACGCCGTTACTGACCATGCCGGCCACGCGATCGCCCGACCCGATGCCGGCCTCGCGCATGGCGTCGGCGCAGCACTCGACCTGGCGGCGCAGTTGCCGGTAGCTGACCTCGGCGGTCACGCCGTCCTCCGTGACGGCGATCAGGGCCGTGTGGCCGTCGCGACGCCGCAGGAGATTCTGGGCGTAGTTCAGGCGCGCGCCCGGAAACCACGCTGTGCCGGGCATCCGGTCGGGCCCCTTCACGCGCTCGGCCGTCCGGTCGAACTGGATGTCGGCGAACTCGGCGTAAAGACCCCAAAACGCTTCCCGGTCATCCACCGACCAGCGGTGCAGCGCGGCGTAGTCCTCGAATGTCCGACCCGCACGCGCTTCCGCCTTTCGCCAGAACTGCCCAAGCTGGCTGTGCTCGGAGGCATCCGGCGGTGGCCGCCACAACGGCTCGGAGTGGTTCACGCGTCCGGCGCCCAGCGTCGCGCCCGATCGACGGCGGCGCGCCACATGTCGCGCGAGACCGCGCCCAAATCGCCGCACGGTTCGATCACCCGATCGGGCGGACGGTGACGCCGAATCTCCTCCGCTGATCCCCACACACCTGCCGCCAGACCCGCCAGGTAGGCCGCGCCCAGCGCCGTGGTTTCCAGTTGGGCCGGGCGAATCACCGGACGCCCCGCGATCGCGGCCTGAAGCTCCAGCAGCAAGTCGCTGGCGGCCGCCCCGCCGTCCACGCGCAGCGGCGCATCGCTTGGGTCCATCACGTCGAGCACGTCGGCAATCTGGTGCGCAATGGCCTCCAGCGCCGCGCGGCAGAGGTGGTCGGCCGTGACTCCGGCCGTGAGACCCACGATCACGCCGCGCGCGCGCGGATCCCAGTTGGGCGTGCCCAGGCCCGCGAACGCCGGCACGATCACCGCGCCTGCGGCATCCGGTACGCGGCGGGCCCGCACCTCGCACTCCCCGGCCTCCGCGATCAGCCCCAGACCGTCGCGCAGCCACTGAATCAACGCGCCGGCCACGAACACGCTGCCCTCCCGGGCAAACGTCACGCGATGCTCGCGGCGCCACGCGACGGTGGTGAGCAGTCCTTCGACGTCCGCCGGCCGCTCCTCACCGGCGACCTGGAGCAGAAACCCGCCCGTCCCATAGGTCACCTTGGTGTCGCCAGGGGCATGGGCCAGGTGGCCGAACAGCGCCGCCTGTTGGTCACCGGCAAGTCCGGTGATCGGAACACCCGGCGCGATGCCGGAGCCCTCGGCGGTGCGGGCGATTTCCCCGGCGGAGTCGACGATCGTCGGCAACGCCTGACGCGGCACGCCGAACAGCTCCAGCAGCTCGTCGCACCAGGCTTGCGTTCCCAAGTCCATCAGCATCGTGCGTGACGCGTTCGAGACATCGGTGACGTGCGCGCCGCCGGTGAGATTCCACAAGGCCCAGGCGTCCACCGTGCCCAGCCGCAGGTTGCCGCGCGCCGCCGCGTCGCGGACCGGGTCATGGTTGGCGAGCATCCACTCGTAGGCCGTGGCCGAGAAATAGGGATCGACGGTCAGCCCCGTCAGCGACTCGATGCAGGCGCCCCAGCCTGCCGTGCGCAGCGCCTCGCAACGGGGCGCCGTGCGCCGATCCTGCCAGACGATCGCGGGCGCCAGCGGGCGGCCCGAAACGGCGTCCCACGCCACCGCTGTCTCCCGTTGATTGGTCAGACCAACGGCCGCCAGCGGCGGGTCGCCGGCGTCGGCGAGCGCAAGTTGCACCGCACGCTGTACGCTACGCCGGATCTCCGCCGCATCCTGCTCGACCCAGCCGGGCCGGGGATGATGGGCGGCGATCGGGACGCGTCCCTGACCCACCACGGTCGCATCTGGCGCCACGACCAGCGCCGCGGTGCCGCTGGTCCCCTGGTCGATCGCAAGGATCACGGCGGTGCCTGAGTCCGAGGGGTCGGGTACGGTAGCATGACGTTCAATAGGGGTTGCGCACGAGTGGTTCTCAGCGATAGGAGCCTACGCGAGGTCATCGCCGCAGGGCGCCTTCGCATCGAGCCGTTTGACGATGCCGCGGTCCAGCCGTCCAGCATCGATCTGCGGCTCGGCACCGTCATGCGGGTATTCCTGAACCACACCGACACGCACATCGATCCACGCATAGATCAGGAAACGCTAACTGAGCAGGTCGCCATTAGTCCTGGTGAGCCGTTTGTGCTTCATCCCGGCGAGTTCGTGCTCGGCGGCACCATGGAGTACGTGGCCATGCCCGACGACCTGGTGGGCCGGATCGAAGGCAAGAGCTCGCTTGGCCGGCTGGGGCTGATGGTTCACAGCACCGCAGGCTACGTTGACCCCGGGTTTCAGGGGAAGTTCACGCTGGAGCTGGCCAACATCGCCACCCTGCCGATCCTCCTGTGGCCCACGATGAAAATCGGCCAACTCTCGATCATGCACTTGACCTCGCCTGCCGAGCGGCCCTACGGAACTCCCGGTCTCGGCAGCAAGTATCAGGGCCAGCCGGAATCGACGCCCAGCCGGGCGCACCTGGGATTCAACAACGTCCCGAGCCAGAGTGGAGGCAATGAATCAGGATGACTTCCGAACCGCAAGACCCGTCCGCCGTCAACAAGGACGACGAGCCGTATTTGGAATCCTCCGGCGGCGTCGTTTACCGCGTGCGACGCGGTCGCATCGAGGTGGCGCTGGTGCAGACGCAGCGCGGCGCCTGGGTGCTTCCCAAGGGCGCGGTCGAGCGCGGCGAAGCCCCCGACGACGCCGCCGTGCGTGAGGTCCTCGAGGAGACCGGTATCGTCAGCGACGTGCAGGAAAACCTGGGCGAGATTCGCTACGAGGTTCGGCCGGACCTCTGGACGGGGTTCGTGCCCAAGATCGTGCACCAGTACCTGCTGCTGGCCCGTGGCGGCAACATTCGTCCCGATCCCGCCGAACATGTGGAGGCGCGCTGGGTGAGCGTGTCCGACGCGATCCGCATGCTGCACCACGCCAACGAACGCACCGTCATGGTGCGCGCCGAGGAGAGCCTGCGCCGGACGGTGCCCGAGGGCGCGGCGACCTAGGGGACCGGCCTCTCTGCAACGCCGCGACGTCCTCAAGCTTGGCGCGGCGGCGATTGGGGCGCTGGCCGCGACCGCTGGGCGACCCGCCACGGGCGCGGCTGCGGCGGGCGGCACGCTGCGGCTGGAGACCACCACGCCGGAAACCATCGACCCGGCAGTCGTGCGCGACGCCGGCTCCGCCGGCTACGCGATCGAAGTCTTTGCCGGACTCACGCGCGTAAACGCGGAGTTGCGGCCCGAGCCGGCGCTTGCGCGGGCTTGGGAGGTCAGCGACGGCGGGCGCCGCTATCTCTTCGAGCTGCGTGAAGGTCTCCAGTTTCACGACGGGCGCCCGCTCACGGCGGACGACGTGCGCTGGTCGTGGGAACGAGCGATCCATCCCGGCACCGGATCCCATTCGGCCGGCGTCATCCTGGGCAACATCGAGGGCGCCGATGCGCTCCAGCGCGGCGAGACCGACACCTTGAGCGGCGTGCGCGTGCTCAGCGACCAGTTGCTCGACGTGCGCCTGGTGCAGCACGCGGCGTACTTCCCGGCGCTGATCGCGCAGGGGGCCAGCCTCGTCGTCGACCGCGAGAACGTCGCGCAGGGCCCGGATTGGTCCCTGCGCCCCAATGGCTCAGGTCCGTTCCGACTCACGTCCTTCCAGCGGCGGTCGGAGGTCGTGCTGGAGTCGGCGCCGACCTACCTTCCGCGGCAGTCCGGCCCGGCAACCGTCCGCCTCGCCGAGCTTGCGCCGGGCGAGGCGCTGCTGCGCTACGAGCAGGATCAATTGGATATCGTCCGGGTCGGCGGCGCGAACGTCGACCGATTCTCGGACCCACGGGAGCCCCGGGCGGCCGAGTTGCGCCGAACGCCGACGCTCGCACTGGCATTTCTCGGCTTCAACACGTCGCGACCGCCGTTCGACGATCCCCATGCTCGCCGCGCCTTCGCCCACGCCATTGACCGCCCGCGCATCAATCGGGTGACCCTGAGGGGCCACCACGCGGAGGCTCGCGGCATCCTGCCGCCCGGCATGCCTGGATACCGCGCGGACTACGAGGGGCTGCCATTCGATCTCGACGCAGCGCGGCGCGAGCTCAAGCTCTCGCGGCATGGCCCGGTCGACGCGTGGCCGGAGCTGATCGTGGCCACCTCGGGCGCCGGATTGAGCGCCGGTCCCATCACGCGCGCCATCGTGGAGCCGTGGCGGGATCAGCTCGGCGTTGACATTTCAGTCGAGCAGTTCGACTTCCTGGAGTACTTGAACGTCGTGGAAGGCCTTGCCCACGGCGACAGCCCGCGGCATGCCTACCTGGTGACCTGGATCGCGGACTTCCCCGACCCCTTTGGATTCCTGGACATGCTGTTTGGATCGGGACGCCCGGACAACTACGGCGGATTCAGCGACGGGTTCGTGGATTTGCTCCTCGCCTTGGCGAGCAGCGAGCCGCGACACGAACGCCGGCTAGCGCTGTACCAACTGGCCGAGTCGCGCATCGTCGAGCGCGGGGCGGTCGTCCCGATCTATCACAGCGTGTCGCACGAGCTCGTGCAACCATGGGTGACGCAGTACCCCGGCGAACCCGTGGTGCGTGAATGGCTCACCGACGTTGAGATCGCGCCCCGTTAGCTCCAGGTTGCCGCGCCGGCGCTTCCTCGCCGGGCTCGGCGCGACAGCGGGCGCCTCGGTATTGGCTGCCTGCGGAGAGCCCGACGACGGGAGACCCTCCGCCGGCGAAGGCAAGATCGAACTCTGGCTGCGGGAGCCGCTCACGCTCGACCCGGCGCTGGCGTCTTCACCCAACGAATTCACCATCCTCAACGCGCTCTTCGAGCCGCTGATTACCGTGAGCGGCGACGGGCTGCCGACCCCGGCCGTGGCGGAAAGCTGGGAGGTGAGCAACGCCGGGCACACCATCACCTTCACGCTGCGCCCGGACGCCCGCTGGATGACCGGCGAACCCGTGACCGCGGACGCCTTCAAATGGGCCTGGCGCCGGAACCTCAGCCCGCAGATCGGCGGCGCGTTCAACTATCTCCTGTTCCCGGTGCGGGGCGCCCGCGACTACGCCTATGGGCTTTACAAGGACCCCGAAGTGGTCGGCGTGGGCGCGCCCGACGACGCGACGCTCCAGGTCGGCCTGGCCGAGCCATCCCCCGGTTTTCCGGCGCGCGTCGCCGCGCCAATTTTCTATCCCCTCCCGGAGGGTGAGATCAGGTCCTACGGCGCGGCGTGGACGCAGCCGCGCCGCCTGCGCGGCAACGGCCAGTATCGGTTGGTGCAGTGGGATCAGGGCCTGGGTCTCACGCTGTTTCGCAACGACCACTATTGGGGCGATCCGGGCAACTTTGGCGAAGTGGTGGTGCGGTTCCCGGAAGAGGACGGCTCGCCGTTGCTGGCGTTTCGCAGCGGAACCGTCGACGTGGCGCCGGTGGCCGGATCGGCCTATCGCTCGGCGCGCGGCGACGACCAACTGCGCGATCGTCTGCGCCTGTTCGAGCGCGGGGGCAGCTGGTTTCTCGTCTTCAATACCGCCAAGCCGCCCTGGAATCGAGCGGAGGTCCGGCGGGCGCTGAGCCTGGTGCTCGACCGCGAAGCCATGGCGGCGGCCGTGTTCGAGGAACCCACGCTGCCGGGATGGACGATCGTGCCGCCCAGCACGCTTCCCCGCGAGATTGCCCAACCATCGCCGGACGTCGACGCCGCGCGAGGTCTGCTGAGCTCAGCCGGGTTCCCCGACGGCGAAGGACTGCCGAATCTCCGGTTCACTTACCACGCCACCGACACGTGGAAGCGCCTGGCCGCCTACCTGGCCACGACCTGGCGTGAGGCGCTGGGCATCCACCTGGAGGCCGACGAGCGCTCGTGGCGCGACTTCTTGTCGTTCACCGACGATCCGGGCGATTTCGACGTGTACCGCGCCGGGTGGACGTCGGAGTTCGCCGATCCCGCGAACTGGTACGACACGCTGTGGCTCTCGGACGCCGACTATCTGGGCGCCCGCTGGCGCAGCGCGACCTTCGACCGGCACGTCCAAGACGCGGAAGCGGCGGCCGATCCCGAATCTCGGCGGAGTGCCTATCGCGCCGCCGACGCCGTGCTCGAAGCGGAGCAACCGGCCATTGGCATCGGCCACCACGCCGACGCCTATTTGCTTCACCCACGCATCACGGGATTTGGTATCGACGCCGTAACCGGCGCCATTGACCTGCGGGCGGTCGTCGTCAGCAACTAGCCCGAGGTATTCGGCGTAGGGGCGGCCCTTGTGGCCGCCCGCGTCCCGCTCAATTCACTGACTCGGCTCAGACTGACTCGCAATCTCGGTCCACCCGGCGACTAGTCCGTCTATGGACCGGTGCCATCCGACTCCCGTGGCATGAGCGCCCGAATGGCGATCAGGGTCACCACCGTGGCCGCCATCGCAGCGGGAGCGATGAGCATGGCGCCGCGCAGCGTCCAGGCATCGGCGGCGCGTCCGATGCCCAACGACGCGCCGATCCCGCCCAGACCCAGGATCGCGATCACCGCGCCGAGCATGGCCCCCGCGTCCTCCGGTCGATGTCGCGCCGCCAGCGCCAGCAGCGATGGAATCAGCGCTCCGCTCGCCAATCCGGCCAGCACAAGACCGGCGAGGGCCATCCACGTTTCCGAGGCCAGCGCCGCCAGCAGCGCCGCCACCGCCGTCGCGACCGACGCGCTGATGAGCCAGATCATCAGGTCCAAGCGACCGCTGAGCCAGGCGCCAACCAGGCGCCCCGCAAACCCTCCCGCCCAGAACACCGTCACCGAGGCCGCGGCGGCCGCTCGATCGAGGGTGAAGGCGTATTCGAGAAACGGCGCGAAGAAGCCCGCCAGCCCGGTTTCGAGCACCACCACCAGCGCCGACGCGAGGCCGATCAGCAGCAGCACCGGCGCCGCGGCCGCCCGAATCACCCCGCGCAGGGAGGTGCGCCGCGGCGAGCTGGGCGCACCCGGAACGCGGAAAAAGGCCGCCGCGACGCTGGCGGCCATCAGCGCGCTCAGCACGACCGGCGGCCGCCAGCCCCAACCAAGGGCGAATGCCCCGCCGACGATGGCCGGGGCGGCTATCGCGCCGAGTGCGAACCCAAGCTGCGCCAGATTCAGGTCCCGCACCGAGAGCGCGGCCCCGCCGCGCGCGATCTGGGCGGTGACGGCAACCTCCGTCGCCCCCCATCCGATCGACGCCAGGGCCAGAGCCGCTAGAAACGCGAGATAAGCCGGACTCACTCCGGCGAGCAACATGCCGAGGGCCGCGAGGGCCGAGGCGACGATGATGCTCGGACGAGTTCCAACCCGGTCCGATATCGGCCCGCCCACCAGCGAGCCGACGGTATAACCCAGACCGACCGCCCCCAGCGACATGCCTGCGCCGATGTATTCGAGCGCGAATTCCTCGCGGATGGCCTCGAGCGCGGGACCCAGGGCATTGAACGCGACGCCGAGCGACGCGTAGAACCAGCCGCTGGCAAAGAGGACTCGCCGACGCTTCACGGGTGACGGCGGAAGTCGCGCGTCAGCCGGACCGGCACCCGGGTGCGCATAGCGGGCGGCGACTCAATGCGCGAAAGCGCCGGCCTCGACGATCGAGCCGTCCTCGGTGAAGTCGAACGACGGTCGGCTCGCCAGCACCTCGCAACTCTGGGGCAGATCGGGCAGCGCCGCCTCGCTGAGCCAAAAGGTCTCCAGCTCCATCGTGGAGGCAATGCGCGCCACGCGCAGCGGCTCGGACGACGAGCGCTTCGCCAGCGCAAGTCCCAGGTCGCAGCACTCCCGGTCGCTGGGAAGGGTGAGCGGCACCTTGGCCATGCCCACGGCCATGCTGGTCAGGACGTTTGCGTGCGTCGGCACGGGGTCGATGGCATCCGCGAGCTTGCGGCTGGTCAGGTCGGCCATGCCGATCCCGACGGCGTTCCCGTGGGATTGCTCGGTCAGACCCAGTACGGCCAGCCAGCGATAGTCGGGCTCGTGCGGCAGCTCCGGGAAGCGTCGCCACATGCCGATCACGTTCGGGTCCATGCCGGTGCCGGACACGTTCTTGCCCATGCGATCTACCACCAGCAGATCGAGCCGCTCCAGCGGGAGGCGCGGGAGGACGCCGCGCGCAACCTGCAACAGCTCGCGATCGGTGGCCTCGAAGACATCCGGCCCGATGACCGCGAGCCGATGGGGACGGTCGAAGGCATTCTCGACCAGCCCCACGCCCATGCACACCGGTGCCGCCGCCAGCGCCACGCGCGCCGCCGCCGGAATCGTGGCGGCGAGATCGTGCGCGTGGATGGTCTCGGCGCCGCGGCGGTTGCCCAGCCCGATGGCAAGCATCTTGCACAAGCCGCTCTCGACGGGGCCGCGAAACGACGTATGCGGCTTGATCCGGCCAATCACCACGATGCCGTCGGCCGCAGCCGCCGCGGCGTCCATGTGCACGCGCACGCCGTCGTCGGTCGCACCGAGCTCGACCGTGTCCATGGTCGCCCGCACCGGCACGCCTAGCGCGGCTTCGCTGATGCCGTAGCCGGCGAGCACCTGCGCCTGACCGGCGGCGGTACCGCCGCCGTGGCTGCCCATGGCGGGCACGATGAACGGCTCGGCCTGGAGCGAGCGAATTGCCTCGCCCACGATTCGGACGACTCGTTCGACCGGCGATACGCCGCGCGAGCCGACGGCAATGGCAATGCGGGCGCCGGTCCCGACGCCTTGCGCCGTGAGCACTGATCGAGCCTCGGCCGCCAGCCGCTGGTCGAAGTCCGGAACCTCGGAAGCATCGAATTGCTGCCGCACCAGGTGCATGGGCGGCGGCGAAGCGAGATCGTTGACGGCCACGGCGGGAGTGTAGCCAAGCCCTCCAGGCACCGACCTATCGCTCCGAACGACGTGCGACCACCAACGTGGGTAATCCCGCGGCGTTCGGGACGACGGTGGCCCACGCTGCGTGCAGCGTGGGACCGGCCGGGGTAGAGCATCCCAGGCTGCACGCAGCCTGGGCCACCGGGCACTTCCTGACATTCGGAATGCCCTTCGTGTCATTCCGAACGCCCTTCCTGTCATTCCGAACGCAGTGAGGAATCTAAGGACGCTGTGCGCTCTCCCTGCCCCTTAGATTTCTCGCTCCGCTCGAAATGACAATGGTGAGGTTCCAGACGTGTCACAAACAACGCCACGAGGAACGCAAGGGGCAGGAAAGACACTCGGCGCCCCCCACACTCCGATGCACTACCCTTGGTCCATGCGCGTGGCCGTCGTCACCGACATTCACGGAAATCTCGGCGCCCTGTTCGCCGTACTGGCCGACCTCAAGACCCAGGCGCCCGACCAGGTGATTTTCGGCGGTGACGTGGCGCTCTTCGGCGCGCATGCGCTCGAGTGCTGGCAGCGCCTGCTGGACCTTGGCTGGCCCCTGGTCCAGGGGAACACGGACCGCTACCTCGCGAACCCGCGGCGGGCCGTGGAGGCCATGCGCCAGACGTCACCCGCGGCGGCGGATCACTTGGAGCGCAATCTCGCCTGGGCGCGGGCGCGGCTTGGCGAACGGCTGATCGAGCGCATGGCCTCGATGCGCACCGTCGTGCGAGTGTCGTCGGCCGCCGGGCCCATGCTTGTGGTTCACGCCTCACCCGGCAATGACGAGGCCGGCTTCCTTCCCGACTCGTCAAACGAGCAGTTGGTCGCCCGGCTCGCCACCGTGGAGGCCCAGGTGCTCGTCTGCGGCCACACCCACCGCGCCTTCGTGCGGCACGTGGGGCAGTTGCTCCTCGTCAACTGCGGTTCGGTTGGCCGCACGTATGACGGTCAGCCCGGGCAAGCCACCTATGCGGTGCTGGACGACGGGTCCGGGCGCTGGTCCGCCGCCATCCGGCGTGTGCCCTACGACCAGCGCGCGGCGCATCGAGAGACCCTGGCCCGAGGCGTGCCCTTATCCGAGCCGTTTCGCAATTCGCTGCTAACGGGCCGAGATCCGGCCGCCTAGCAGCTTGGGCAAGGTTCTGCGGGCCCGCAGGCTGTGGGCGGGGCTGGTAGTCACGGCCGCGGCCGTGGCGCTGCTCGTGACCGTCGAGCCGGTCCGGCTTGCTGTCCACGAGGTGCTCAACGGGCTGCGCGAGCAGCCAATGGCCATCGAACCAATCGTCGAGGGCACCGCGGCTGCGGCGACGCCCGCGGCCACGACCGACCTGCCGCCGGACACCTTCGTAATCACGGAGGTAGAGGCGCCGATCTACCTGGACCTCGGCGCGACCGAACCGCTGCCCGAACTGCAATTCCAACCGATAACGCTGGACGCTCCGGCCGGTTTCGACGCAGCGGCCGAGCGGACGGTGCAGCAGGGTGGGTCCTGGCGCGTGGACGTCGATTTCGAGCAGCTGCAGCGCTTTCTTGCAGGGTCGCAGGTGCGCGTTCCGCTGCCCGAACGGCTGCGCACGCGCGCGGTAACCATTCAGGGTCCCGAAATACTCGTCACGACCTGGACAAGCACGGCGCCAAGCAGCGACGACCTGGTGCTGGTGCAGTTCGCCGCACCGCGGGTTTCGGCGCCGCCCGAGGTGGATCTCGAGCTGATCAGCCAGGCCCTCGTGCGCGAGTTCCTGCCGCCGGTGCTCGCGCGTCAAATCGTCTTGCGCGAGATCGCTCTGTATCGCGACATCCTCGGGCTCAGGCCGCTCGAAGACGACGGCCAGCCGCAAACCCTGCAACTTCCCGACGGGCGCGCCCTCGTCCATTGGCGGGCCGATGACTCCTACGCGGTGCTCATGGGGCCGGGTAGCCCCAAGGCTCTCTTGCGCCTCGCGGGTTTGGAGCCCGGAGCGTAGGCATGGACCAAGCCGCCATCCATGCCACCGGCTTGCACAAGTCGTTCGGCGATACGCACGCCGTACGCGGCGTCGATCTGAGCGTGCCTCGGGGCGAAGTCTTTGGATTCCTCGGACCGAACGGCGCCGGCAAGAGCACCGTGGTGAAGATCATTCTCGGCCTGGTGCAAGCCACCGCGGGAGACGTAACCGTGCTGGGTCATCCGGCGGGCAGCCTCGCGGCGCGGCGGCGGATTGGCTTTCTCCCCGAGACGTTTCGCTTTCACGAATGGATGCACGCGTCGGAGTTCCTCGACTTTCACGGTCGACTGGCCGGTCTGGACCGGGACACGCGCAGCCGCCGGGTGCCCGAAATGCTCGAGCTCGTTGGCCTGGCGCAGCGTCGACGCGACCGCCTGGCCACGTTCTCCAAGGGCATGCTGCAACGCATTGGGCTGGCGCAAGCGCTGCTGGCCGAACCGCCGCTGGTTGTGCTGGACGAGCCGACGTCGGCGCTCGACCCCATCGGCCGGCGCGACGTGCGGGACATCATTCGCGCGCTGCGCGCGGGCGGCACCACCGTATTTCTGAACTCGCACCTGCTGTCCGAAATCGAGCAGGTGTGCGACCAGGTCGCCATCATCAACCGTGGCCAGGTCGTCGCCGCGGGCGACCTGCGGCAGCTGCTGGCGGCCCGCGAGGTTGAACTGCGGCTTGGCGACGGCGCCGACGCCGCGCTGCGCGCCGCCGGGCTGGAGCCGCTGTCGGCGCGGCCGGATGAGGGCCGCTACACGCTGACGGCGGGCAGTGACGAGGAGATCGCGCGCATCACCGCCAATCTCGCGGGCGCCGGTGTTTCCATCTACGAGGTCCAGGTCCGCTCCAACAGCCTGGAAGACCTGTTCGTGCGCCTGGCGGACTCGACCGACCAATGAGCCTCTGGATCGTGGCCGATCACACGCTGCGGGAGGCCGTGCGCCGCCGCGTGGTGCTGGCGGCCGCCGTCGTGATCGGCGGCTTTCTGGCGCTCTACGGCGTGGGCGTGTGGTTTGGCTACCGCGACATCTCGACCGATCCCGACCTCACGGCGTCCATGCAGCGCGTAATCGTCGGGTTCATGCTGCAGGGCGGCATGTGGAGCCTCAATTTCGTGGCCTCGCTGCTCGCCATCTTCCTCGCCGTCGGGTCCATTTCGGGCGAGATCGACCAGGGCACGATGCACGCCGTGGCGGCGCGTCCGTTGCGCCGGAGCTCCATCGTGCTGGGCAAGTTTCTGGGCAATCTGCTGCTCCTCACGGTCTTCATCGGCATTTCGACGGCGGTCATGATTGCCGTCGTCGCCATCATCACGGGGCAATTCGCGGAGCGTGCCTGGACGGCGCCCTTCGCCATGCTGTTCGCGGCCGCCGTGCTGCTGGCGGTCACCATCGCGGGCAGCACCCGGTTGGGCACGCTGGCCAACGGCGTGGTCGTGTTCACGCTTTACGCGGTCGCGCTGGTCGGCGGCGTCATCGAGCAGATCGGCAACTTTCTCGACAACCCGGTGACGTTCGACATCGGCATCGCCACGAGCGTGCTGCTGCCCACGCGGGCGCTCTGGGATCTCGCGGGCGCGCAGTTGGCCCAGCAATCGGGGTCGACGACTGGCATGACGGGAGGCCCGTTCAGCTCGCTCAACCCGCCCTCCGGATGGATGCTGCTGGTGGCCGCGGTGTATCTGGTGCTGGCGCTCGCCTATGCGGTTCGCGCGTTCCAGCGTCGGGACATCTGACCGCCCCACTACAATGCCGGCCATGAAGCCGGCGACGAGGCGCCCACATGGCTGATCCCCTGCGCGTCGCGGCGGTGGGCTGCGGCGACCACATGGTCTCCCGGCTGCTGCCGTCGATTCAGGATGCCTCCGACGCGGTGCTCACCGCGGCGGTGGACACCGATCCGACCGCGACTCGCGAGGTCGCGCGCGATGGCGTGCAAGCCTTCCACGACACCAAGTCCATGGCCGCAAGCGGGGTCGCGGACGCGGCCGTGATTGCCGTGCCCCACGACGCGCTGGCGGATTCGGCGCTTGCCTGCATCGACGCCGGACTTCATGTACTCGTTGAGAAGCCCCTCGCTCGCAACCGCGTCGAGGCCGAGAGCGTCGCCACGGCGGCCCGCGAGCGGGGCGTGGTCGTGATGCCCGGCTACTGTCTGCGGTTCCACGCCGCCCGCACGCACCTGCGCGACCTGCTCGCGCGCGGTCTGACCGGCGAGATCGTGAGCATCGTCGCGCTCAAAGGCGGTCCACCGCTCCAAGGCTGGCTGGCCGAGCCTGCGCGCGGAGGCGGACAGCTTGCCTTCGTCGGCAGCCACCTCGTCGACCAGGTGCTGTGGCTGCACCGAGCCCGCGTCGTGAGCGTGAGCGCGCGCGTCGTGGATCGCGGCGACACCGGGAGCGACGAAACCTCCTCCATCCTGATGACCTTCGACGACGGCGTGACCGCCGCGCTCGTGGTGTCGCAGGCTTCGCCCGCGCACGCCGACGTGATCGACCTCGTCGGTCGCGCCGGTCGCCTGCGCAGCGACGTATTCGAGGCGACGGTGGAAGTGAACGCCACCGCCAGTCGCACCTTCGACCGGCCCGCCACGCTGCATCACTTCGGCGACGCCTGGCAGGCCATGTTCGACGGCGAGATCGCCGAGTTCGTCCGGGTCGTGCGTCAGCGCACGGCGCCGGTCGTCACCAGCCTTGACGCCATCCGCACGCTCGCAGTGCTGGACGCGGTGCGCGAAGCGGCCGAGTCCGGCGGGTCGGTCGAGGTCGATGATCCGTGGGACGGAAGAGGCGGACGAGCCGTTTCCCGGCGCGGGCCCGCCCGCATGCGTCTGCAGCTCACCTACCCCGCCGACAAGATCCAATCTCCGATCGTGAACGAGCTGGCGCGGCGATTCGACCTGCGGCTCGACATCCGCCGCGCGGATATCGACGGGGGAATCGGCTGGGTCCAGCTGCTGGTCGAGGGTGAGCACGACGAAGTCGACGCCGCCGTGGAGTGGACCGAAGCGCAGGGGATTCGCGTGGACCCCGTCGAGGGCGAGATCGTCGGCGGTTAGCGGTCGGGGCCGTCCATCACTTCTCGATAGAACGCCGCCGTCGTCTCGGCAATCCGTGCATGGGTGAATTCCGCTAGCACGCGCGCTCGTCCCGCTTCGGCAAGCCGGCTGCGCTCGCTTGCATCCACCCGCAAGTCAGTCAGCGCCCGCTGAAGCGCCTCAACGTCACCGGCCGGAACTATCCGTCCCGCCTGGCCCACCACCGCCGGCAGCTCGCCCGCGTCCGAGACGATCACCGACACCCCGCAGGCCATGGCCTCGATGGCCGCGCGCCCGAATTGCTCGGTCCACCCCCGCCGTCCCAGCGTCGGCAGCACGAGCACGTCCAGGTCTCGGTAGAACCCTGGCATTTCCGCGCTGGGCAACGCGCCCAGCAATCGCACGCGGTCATCGCCGGCCGCCTGCCCGCCAATCGCGTCGTCGAGCGGCCCGGCGCCCGCGATCAGCAGCTCCACGTCGCCGTCAATTCGCCGCGCCGCCTCCACCAGCAGCTCGATGCCCTTTTCGTGGACCAGCCGCCCGGCGAATCCGATGCGAAATGTGCTTCCACCCCCATCGTCGCCGGGTGCAAATCGCTCTGGGTCTACACCGAATTGGGGAATCACGGCCAGCGGGCCGGCGAAGCCCTTGGCCCGCAGCACGTCGCCCGCGGTCGCCGTCCCGGCGATGCCCGCGGCGCGACCGAACACGTAGCGCTCGAACCACGCAAACGGCGGCGGATAGCGCCGCCGGATGTTCTGCCAGGCGAAGAAGACCACGCGCGCGCCTCGGCTGCGGGCAATTCGGCACGCATGCACGGTCGCCGCGTTGTATGGCTCTTCGTCGATATGCACGAGATCGGGCTGAAACTCACGGACCGCGCCTGCGAGCCCGGGCCACCAGTGCAGGTGAAAGCGTCCGTTCAGCCGCAGGGGCTGGTAGCGCAGACCGTAGTGCTCGGGCGACACCGGTTCGGCGCGTTGCCGCCGGCCGCCTTCGATCCAAGATTCGGGCGCCAGGGCGAGCAGTTCGATGCCCGGCTGGGCGCCGAGGGCTACGAGCTTGGCGTGATACGCGCCCATCACCAGCGCTTTCGACGCCATCAGGACTTTCATCCCGCCGCCTTGGCGTAGACCGCCATCGTGGCCTCGGCGGCGCGTTCCCACGTGAACGCACGCGCCCGTGCCATGCCCGCGTCGCGCAGCGAGGCGGCGCGGTTGGGATCGCTCAGCACATCCGCCACCGACGCTTGCCAGGCTTCGACGTCATCGGGCGCCGCGAAAACCGCGGCGTCCCCCACGACTTCCGGTACCGACGTTGCATCGGACGCCACGACCGGAACGCCGCACGCCATGGCCTCCAACGGGTCGAGCCCGAACCCCTCGTAGCGCGAGGGAAACACGAAGACGGCGGCGGCCCGATAGAGGCCCGCCTTGTCCCTCTCCGGCACCTCGCCAATCACGTGCAGCCAGGGGGCATCGTCGTGTCCCCGGAACCAGTCCACATAGACCAGGCTCGTGGGCCTCGGCGCGCGTCCGACCACCGCGAGCGCCACGCCCGTCGCCGCCCAGATTTCGGGCCAGGCTCGAAGCAGCACGCCCAGGTTCTTCCGAGCGTCCAGGGCCCCCAGATACAGCGCAAAGCGGGCCGGAAGGCCGTAGTGCTCCCGAATCGACGCGGCGCCGGCATCGGGCGTCGGGGTAAGGCTGGCGGCGATGCCGTTGTGGACCACGTGGATGCGCTCGGCCGGCACGCCCAGCACCCGCGTGAGGTCGCGCCGAGTCCAGTGCGACACCGCGATCAGGTGACGCGTACGCCGCAGCCCCACGCGGACCAGCCCGTTGTACAGCCGCCGCAGGCGGCCGGCGCCGTACTCGGGCAGCACGAACGGGATGGCGTCATGCGCGGTCACGATGGCGCGCGGAGCGGCGATCGGCGGCGCGAGGTGCGGCGCATGCAGCACGTCCGCGGATCGGCTCGCCGCGGGCCACGCCACCTGCTCCCACCACACTTTTCCGGCCCTGCCCTGCAGTCGGCGGCCGGGCACGCGCTCGATGATTTCGACGTCCGGGTACCCGGCCCGCAGCGCGGCGACCAGATGCTCCAGGTGCTGGCCGGTGCCTGTCAGCGGCGATAGGCGAAAGAGGGCGTTGAGCTCGACGCGCACCGGAGGTTTGCGCGCCTAGCGGTTTTCGTTGATGCCGAACCGCCGGTAGACGCCTAGGGCCGTGGCGTCGTCTCCGCTAAAGGCGACTTTCAGGGTAAGCAGCACCGCAATCACGGCCCCACCGATGGCAAACGTCCACGAGCCCTGCATGAGCCCGAATACCACCGGGATGGCCGCGTGAAGCACGCGGGCCGCGGGCACGTTGCGCCGCAAGGCCAGAATCGCCGCCAGCCACACGCCAAAGAGCACCAGCAGCATGAGCGGCGCGGCTACCAGGAGCGCCCAACCCACCGTGGTGCTGCCGCGGCTGCCGCGAAACTTGGCGAAGAGCTGCCACATGTTGCCCGCCGTGAGGCCGGCCATGGCAACCATGAGACCGACATCGTCTCGCATCGGAACCCACCAATCGGCCGGATACTGCCATCCCCAGGGGAACCACCCCTCGGGAAACCATCCCGCCAGAAACACGGTGAGCGCGGCCAAGATGCCGTGGCCGACGATCGTGAGCAGGCCGGGCAGCTTGCCCACGTTGAACATCGTGTTCAGCACGCCCAAATTGCCGGAACCGATCCTTCGCAGATCCGTCCGCTTGAGCACCGCGGACATGATCAACGCGACCGGCACGCTGCCAAGCAAGTAGGCCACCACGCCCAGGACGGCGTAGCTCAGGATGTCGGGAGGTGTCATGCGCCTTGCCTCAGCCGCAGTCTACCGCTTCGTCTCAGTCCGGCCGTTCTCGGGCGCCGCCTTACCTCGGCGCGCCTCGGCGTAAACGTCGAGCATCTGCCGCGCCGAGCGGGACCAGGAAAAATGCTCAAGCCGACGCCGGCCCCGCTCCACCAACTCCGCGCGCCGCTCCGCATCCTGCGCCACGCGCACGATGCCGGCGGCAATCGAGTCGGGATCGTGCGGGTCCACCAGCTCGGCCGCGTCGCCGGCAGCCTCGAGCATTCCGGATCCGTTCGACGTGACGACCGGCGTGCCGCAGGCGTAAGCCTCCAGGATGGGGAGGCCGAATCCCTCGGCGAAGCTCGGATACACCAGCGCCGCCGCCTGGCGATAGAGCGCGCGCAGCGTGGCGTCGCTGATTTGGCCGACGAAGCGAATGCCGGGCGGTCCGGCCGTCTCGACGTCGGCAAACACGCGCTCGCACAGCCAGCCTTCGCGTCCGACGTGCAGCACCGGCAGCGGCCGCCCCAACTGCCGCGCGCTCGATGCGGCCGCGCGGGCCAGTCCCCCGAGATTCTTCCGCGGATGAATCGTGCCCACGCTCAGCAGGTAGTCCTCGGGGAGCCGCAGCCGGCGCCGCGCCTCGGCCAGTTCTTGGTCGCCGTCGCGCTCATGAAACTCGGCGCTCACCGCGTTCGGCACGACGCGAATCCGGTGCGGGCGCACGCCGTAGCGCGTCATCAGGTCCTTGCGCGTGGTCTCGGAGACCGCCACCACCAGCCGCGCGCGGTCGATCGACAACGGCACGGCGGACTCCAGGAATCTGCGCTGCGCCGGGTGCGCGTCCTCGGGCCGGGTCACGAACGCCAGGTCGTGCACGGTGACGACGCCGGCGGCCGCCAGGCGCGGCGGGAGCACGAAGTCGGGCCCGTGCATCACGTGCAGCGGGCCGAGCAGCGCCTCGATGGGCAGCGGCAGACGCGCCTTGTACCAGCCCGCCAGCATGAGTCGGGGGCTCAGCGGCAGCCGCCGCACCCTGACTCGCTCGTTGACGGCCAGCGCGTCAGCCTCGGGCACCGGGCCCCGATGGGCATAGACCAGATGCAGCTCGGGACAGTCCGGCAGCCGCAGCATCGCGCCCACTAGCTCCCGCGTCGCGCGGCCTATGCCTTCGCGTTGCGTGGCGGCGGACGTGTAGTCGATGCCCACCCGCACGCGTCGACCTATCGCTTCATTCTCGTCAACGCAAACATCGCCGCGCCGGAAACCGTGACGCACCAATAGGAGATGAACCGATCGATGATCGCCACCACCCCAGCCGGACCGGCGCTCACACCGCCCGCCACCCGCAGCAGGCCAATGATCCCGCCATCCACGGCGCCTAGGCCGCCGGGCGTCGGAAATGCCAGCAACAGCGACGCGGCCGCGCCGCTGAAGAAAATCGTGCCAAGCCCCAGCTCAAGTCCAACGGCCCGCGTCACGAGGGTCAGGCGGCCCATCTCCGCCGACCAGATGGCGAAGCTCAGCAGCCAGAGATAGGGTCCGCTGCGCCAGGTCCAGCTATCGAAGACGCCGCTATGGAAGCGCTCGTAGATCTCCGCCACCCGCTTCGGGAACCGTCGGAAGATCGGACTGCCGAACAGGAGCATCGCGAAGACTGCCGCGGCCAGAACGGCCAGCACCACCACCGCCACCAGGATGATGCGGCCCACGTCCTCACCAACCTCTGGCAGCCGCAGCACGAAGACCGAACTCGCCAGCACGATCACGATCAACGTCACGACGTCCAGCACCCGTTCGGTGAACACCGTCCCCAACGTGCGCGTGAGCGACGTGCCGTAGTTGGCGCGGGCCATGTAGGCCCGGTAAACATCCCCCATCTTGAGCGGAATGACGCCGTTCACAAACCACGAGATGTAGAGGATCTGGAACAAGCCCCACATCGTGTATCTCGGGGTTGTCTCCTCATGTTTGACCGTGTTGTTGAGCAAGATTCGCCAGCGCAAGGTCCGCATCGGGAAGTTCAAGCCGTAGACCACGAATGCCGCCACAATCAACCAGGGATTCGCGCGGGACAGGCGATCCAAGATCTCCTCGACCGATAGATCGTTCAGAAACCACACCAGCACCAGCAGCGCCGCGGCGATAGCGAAGCTCAGCAGCGTGCGGAGGCTCAAGAAGCCACTCCGAAGGGCCGGCCGGGCTACCAGCGGCGCGGCCTGACCAGCGACTTCCGGCGGCGTGTCCCGCTCCTTCACGTCGCCGCTTCCGAGCTTGGGCGGGCTTGCCGGCGGCGGTGGTCCCACTCGATGGCGTAGCTCAAGGCAATGAAGAGGGCGAACACGAGTCCCATGCCGTTCACGAACAGGCTATCCACCAGGTTGTGCAGGGAGAATGCGACCAAACCGCCCAGCGCCCCGATCGCCGCCCACTCCCAAGGCGTGCCCCGGGCCCACTGCACCGCGCGAATGCAACGCCAGACCGCCCACGCGCTGAGCGCGACAAAGGCAACGGCCGCCGGCAATCCGGCCTCCGCCGCAAAGTTCAGATAGATGTTGTGCGCATGCCCCGGTGGCTGCACGAACGGCTCGAAGTAGAGCTTGGAGTACGCCTCGTCGTAGTTCCCAGCGCCGACTCCGATCAGCGGCGCGCTCATGAACATCCGCCAGCCGGTCTCCCATTGGGCCAGCCGTTCGCTGATGGGGTAGTCGTCGTGGACCGCGATTCGCAGCGCGTCGCGCGCCTCAAGACGGCCCTCCACCGCCGCCCGCGCCTGGTCCGGAATCGCCTCCCCGACGCCGCCTGAAAGCTGCCATCCCGCCAACGCCAGGAACGCGGCGACGATAACCGCCCCCGTCGACGCGCCCAGCACGCGGGCGCGGGGCATCGCCGCCAGCAGCACCACGGCTGTGCTTCCGATCATTCCAATCCAGGCTCCTCGCGATCGACTGATGACGATCGCGGCCAACACCAGCAGCCAGAGAGCGGTGATCCAGGGCCGGCGCGACCGCCGAGCATAGATCGCCCCCGCCAGCAGCAGCGGCAAATGCAAGCCAAGGTACCCCCCAAAGGGATTGGGCTGCTCGAACGTCCCAAATGACCGGATCAGACCACCCACGTTGAACGCGGCCGGTCCGATGCCCGTTATCGCCTGGACCAGACCCACCGCAGCCTCCGCCGCGACGGCAATGCCGACCAGCCACGCCACGGCAATTCTCGCCTCGACGTGGCGCAGCACGTCCGCCAGCAGGACCACCGCCACGGCCACCTGCAGCCACTTGGCGCTCTCCTTGAGCACCGGCGCCAAGTCATCGGCCAGCGCCCCGGTTATGCCCAGCCAGGCGGCAAACAGCCCAATGGCCAGCGCCAGGCGAGGAATGACCGCTCGCGAGTCGCGGCCTCGGCCCCCAAGCCAAACGACCAGCGCCGCTCCCAAGGCAAAGTCGCTCAGCCCGACCACCGATGCTCCGAGCGCAATTTCGCCAAGCCCGCGAAACGGGACCAGGGCAAGCGCTGCGGCGGCCAGAAGGGCCGTGGCCGCGCGCGCATCCGGCAGCTTGCCCGCGATGCGCAGCCCGCCAACCACCACCACCCCGCCAAACGCGACGAACGCCAGGCCCAGCAGCGCCGGCGGCATCTGCACGATGGCGACGGCTGTGAATCCGGCCACCGCCGCGGCCGCCAGCCAGCGGAGGCCGCGCGCTCGATCTTGGGCCGTCCACCACGCGGCGGCGGCCAGCGCCGCCCCAAGCACCGGCGGCACGGCCTGCAGCAAACCGCCAACCCTGGCCGACACAAAGGCTCCGTACAGTCCAGACACCACGACGGCCGTTAGCGCCAACAACAGTTGCGGCGCCCAGGCCGAGACGACGGCGCTCGGACTAGCTCGGCTCAGCAAGCGCCAAATGCTCGCGGTACCAATCAACCGTCCGACGCAGCCCGTCGACGGGCGCTATCTCCGGCTGCCAGTCCAGGACCTTCCGCGCACGTCCGATATCCGGCTGTCGCCGCTGTGGATCGTCCGGCCGGGCCGGAACATGGCGAATCTCGGACGATGAGTCGGCGATGTCCCGGATCAATTCCGCGTATTCCGCCACTGAGTGCTCGCTGGGGTTGCCCAGGTTGAACACCTGGCCGTCCGTGGCGGGCAGATACATCGCACGGGAGATTCCCGCGGCCATATCGGTCACGAAGCACAAACTGCGCGTCTGGCTGCCGTCGCCCACCACCGTGAGCGGTTCGCCGCGCAGGGCATTGGTCACGAATTCGATCGACATCCGGCCATCCCCCAGACGCATGCGCGGGCCGTAAGTGTTGAAAATCCGCACCACCCGCGCATTCAGCCCGTGCATCCGCCGCCGCATCATCACCAGCGACTCGGCGAAACGCTTGCTCTCGTCGTAGGGCGCGCGGGGACCGATCGGGTTCACGTTGCCAAAGTACGACTCGCGTTGGGGGTGCTCCAGGGGATCGCCGTAAATCTCCGAGGTCGACGCCAGCAGCAACCGGGCCCCGTCGCGCTGCGCCAGATCGCACAGGTTGCGGGTACCGAGCGCGTTCACCCACATAATCTCCTCGGGAATGCGATCAAAGTCCGTCGGGCTGGCCGGGCTGGCCAGGTGAAACACCGCGTCCACCGGCCCTTCAACGTCCAGCGGCTCGCAAACGTCATGCTCGATCAGTTGGAAATCAGGACGCCCCGCCAGGTGCGCCACGTTCTCGGGACGCCCGGTCAGAAAGCTATCCACCGCAATCACGCGGCGACCGGACGCGAGCAATCGGTCACAGAGATGCGAGCCAATGAAGCCGGCACCCCCGGCCACGAGCGCCGTGTTCACGCGGACTTGGGGTCCTCACCTAGGCGCCGCGCGCAAACCATGTCAGGCCGGCGCCATCCTGCGGGGGTCCATTCTAAGTGGCGGCGGGGAAGTCTCTCAACGACTTGCCACCCCCCCGACAATCCGGCGCCCCGCCGTCGTTCCCGCGGAGCCTGTCCCCGCGAAGGCGGGGAGCGGGAATCCGCGGGCCCCGCAGCTAGGCGTGATGCACCCACCCGCCTATGCAAGGCTGAACAACCCGAGCCGGCCCCGCCACAGGGAGGTTGCTACCTTCAAGTCAAGCAACGGTTGTTCTCGCCGCCGGCAACCGACGCGGAATCTATAGGCTAAGCCGATCGGACCGAATTTAACCACGCCATGCCCGCGCAACCAGCCAAAAACTGCCTGCCTGCCCTCTTGGTCCTGGGTTCGAGCATGGGCGACCGGATGGCCCTTCTGCGCGGCGCGGTGGAGGCGCTGGCGGGGATCGGTCGCATTGACGCCGTGTCGCCGGTCTACGAGTCGCCGCCGGCGGGGCACGTGCATCAGGGGCCGTTTTTGAACCTGGCGCTGCGGCTCACGACCGCGCTGGGGCCGGTGCGGCTGTTGCTGTGGTGCAAGGGGCTGGAGTTTGCGGCGGGGCGCCGGCCGGGCATCCCGCTTGGTCCGCGCCCGCTGGACGTGGACATCGTGAGCCTGGGCGCGCTGGAGATCGCGAATGGGCGGGTGTCCGTCCCCCATCCCCGCGTTGCCGAGCGACCGTTCATGACTGCCCCGCTGGCCGACATTGCGCCAAGCGAGATGCTGGCGGGCCACGACGCGACGCTGGCCGAGATTGACCAGCGGCTGGGTCGTGTGGACCTGGTGCGGGTGGCGGGACCGGACGCCGTGTGGTCCGGTGTGCTGGATCGCTAGGAGCGGATAGGACCCAGCCATCGGAATGGCCCCGATGCGTTCGGTGGCCCCTGCGACGAGCTTGGGGCCGCCCCTTCCCAGAAACGAGCCGATAGGGGGCGGGTCTGAGACCCGCCCCCCGTATCGAGTACGGGGCAGGCTCTACCCCAAGTGTCGGAGGCGCCCCAGATTCGACCGGACTGGATTCCGGCTTCCGCCGGAATGACGGAGGGGTTTCGCCCAGGACTCCGACGTGGGAGACGAACCGGCGTCCGAACGGATGCCGTGAATGGCGACTTCGCGAGCGAAACTTGCCGTGACATTCAGCCGCGCCCTGGCCATGGCGACCCAAGCACGCCTGCAGGCTGTGAAATAATCCGCCGCTCAAGCCCCGGCGAAAGTCACCTCGAATTCTGACCGAACCAGACCTCCCCGCCGCGCGGCGCCGCGTGATCGAGTCCATGCAACGCGCTCGGCGTCCCCTGGTGCTTTCGCACCGGGATTCGGACGCCGACAGCCTGGGCTCCGCGCTGGCGCTCGGCGGCGCGTTTGCCCAGCTTGGCGTGGATGCGGTACTGGCCGTCCACCATCCCGAGCGCATCGCCCCGCCCCTAAACGAATTGCCGGGCGCGAGTGCCGTGATTCCTCTAAGCGCTGAGCTGGCCACGGCCGATCACGACATCACCTTCGTGGTGGACACCGCCAGCCCCGCGCTGTTGGGCGGCGAGCCGTCGCTGCGTGACGCGCTGCTGCAGCGTTGGCCCGTCGTGAACATCGACCACCACGACTCCAATCAGCACTACGGCGGCGTGAACTACGTGGAGACCGCCGCCGCGGCCACGGCCGAGGTTCTTTGGGGGATCTTTACGGACGCTGGCATTCCGCTGTCCCCGGACATGGCGACCAATCTGCAAGCGGGACTTGTGGGCGACACGCTCGGCTTTCAGATCGCCGACACCTCGCCGCGGACGCTGCGGGCGGCGGCCGGTCTGCTCGAAGCCGGCGGCGCGACGCACGGTCTTCCCCGGCGGGTCCTCAACGCCCGCACCATCGCCGCCACGCGCCTCTACGGCGCCGCCCTGGCGGCGGTGCAGACCACGGCGAGCGGCCGCATCGTGTGGACCTGCGTCACCCAGGCCATGGCGGACTCGGTGGACGCCAGCGTGCACTACTCCCACGGGCTGCCCAATACGCTGCAAGAAGTCGTGGGCGCCGAGATTGCGGCGGTGTTCTATGAGCTCGATCCTGACAGGACCCGCGCCAGTCTGCGGTCGACGGGACGCCCGGTCCGCGCCTTGGCCGAGGAGTTCGGCGGCGGCGGACACCAGCTTGCGGCCGGCCTGACGATCCAACAACCGATCTCGGCCGCGCAGCGGATCGTGATCGACCGGCTCGAGACGTTCCTAACCGAGTAGCCGCATCGACTACTCACGTCTAATGCACGCCCACCGAACGGAGCACCGCCCGGTGGGCGCATGACCACGCGGGACGCCGGCGAAGCGCCATGCGCCTCACTGCCGCACGGCGCCGCTCCACAGGTAGAAGCCGGTGTTGCCCACCACCCAGGTGAAGAGCACATCGACCCAGGGGAAATGACTGATGTGGGACTGGGCGGCGAGTCCGGTCTCGTTCTCCGGCCAGAACGTCCACAGCCAGCCCCAGTAAAACAGGATGACCAGGGCGATTGATCCGTAGAGCACCGCCGTGGCGGAGAAGTATTCGCGAGTGACGGCATCCGTGGGGCTTCCGGCCAAGCTGCGCTTGCGCCCAACGCTCACCGCCAGCGCAACCGGCACCGCCACCGCCATGAACCAGTTGACGACCTGCCACACCGGATATGTCGGTCCGCCGTCGTGGTAGACCGGCGTGAGGATCAGATTTAGCCCCACGACGAACGCGATTGCCACGAGCGCAACCGCCACGAGCCGTTTCACCATGTCCATGAAATCGCTTCCTTCCTTGGCAGCTCCTGGATCCACCAAGCGCCGACCGTGTGCTCTGCGGCGCGATCTTACGTCCGGTGATCGCCGTGATACGTCCTGGACGGCGGTAGGCGCGAGAACCTACTCAACCCCTAAACAAGCAAGGCTCCGTGGCAGACACGGACCCCAATCCGTTCGATAGTCCCTTCGACAGGCTCAGGGCGAACGGATTGGGGTCAACTCCGCAGGGTCAATCAGACTCTTGCACGGTCGAAGGCAGGCTCCGCAGATACGCCTGCCGCTTCGCGATGGCGTCCGAAGCCCGGCCGCCGGGCGCGCGGTCCTCTGGGGTGAGCAGGGCCGCCGGGTCGCGGCGAATGAGCTCGCGCGCCACTCGGATAGTGTCCGCTGCCGGAACTGTCAAGCAACGCGCGGCGCCGATGGTGGTTTCGCGCTGCATGCCGGTCAGA
Organism: Chloroflexota bacterium; assembly: GCA_028873795.1. Taxonomy (GTDB): domain Bacteria; phylum Chloroflexota; class UBA11872; order UBA11872; family UBA11872; genus JAJECS01. The sequence continues at coordinate 4,539 of JAPPNP010000072.1, read as the reverse complement.
TGCGGCTCGATCGCCGGAAACCCGCTCGACGTGCCGCCGACGTTTCGCACCGCCGTCCAGCCGCGCGGATCGTCGGCGACGCGCGCGAAGCGCGTGTAGCCGCCTCGGTGCTCGTGATTCTCCGCCACGTGAATCGTCGTGTTCGACCAGTGTCCGACGCCGAGCAGCAGGATCCACGCACCTTGCTCGGCGGCCGTCTCGAGAACCGCGAGCGGTTGGTCGGCGGTGCCATGGGCCAATATCTCGGGTGCGCGGGGGCCCACACCCGAGAACCCGCAAATCGGCGCCGGGCTGCGCGACGCGTCCGGCTCGGCGGCAAACGCGGCCGCGATGGCGCCCATGTTTCGGTTGATCGGTCCATCCGCGCGGTGCACCGGCGTTCGAGACAACGCTTCCCGGAACTCTTTCCACGTCGCGGGAGTATCGGCGTTGAACGGAATATGGGGCTCCGGCGGCGACGGCAGACGGGCCACATAGGTAAACGCGGGCGCGATGACCGTGGGAACCACGGAACGCACCGCGGCCACGACCGTTTGGGCGCCGCCAGCCACCCAGCCAAAGGCGCTGAGCGACGAGTGGACCACGACGACCTCGACGCCGGGAAGCCCCAGCGCCTTGAGACCGGCCACGACGTCGTCGTGCGTGACGACCGGCCGGTGATCTTCCGCGGTGTCTGGCTGCTCGTTCACCGTGGCGTGCGCCGGCTCGATGCGGGATGCGATCGTTGCAGGCAGTGGGCACGCTGTCCATGTCGACGGCGGTGCTCCCATGCGCGAGTGCCGCCGCCCGCGGGTGTAGCCTCTCGGGACAATCTCGCCAATTCCTTTCCACCCCTCAACCATCCTTTCCACCCCTCAACCACGATGTCCGTCACCGTCCGACGCGATGAGTCACCGTCGCTGGCCGACTACGGCACGGTACCGATCTCGTTCACCACGATGTCTGTCCTGCGGATCGAGTAGCAGTGCTCCGGGCTCCAAGGCATCCGCATCACCGAGGCGCCCATCGACCCGCCGCTGTCGAAGGATTTCGACGACGGCGAGCCGGTGTCGCGCTGGCTGCAGATTGGCGACATTTCGCATTGGGGCTTCTTCGGCGCCTACGACGCCGGACGCCGGGTCGGCGGCGCCGTGGTGGCGCACCGCACGCCCGCGGTGCGCATGCTCGAGGGTCGGACGGACCTCGGCGTCTTGTGGGATATCCGCGTCGCCCCGTCACATCGAGGACAGGGCATCGGCAGCCGGCTGCTCCAGGCCGCGGCGCAGTTTGCGTGGGACCAGGGCTGCACCTGGCTGAAGGTGGAGACGCAGAACACCAACCCCGCCGCATGCCGCTTCTACGCCAAGCACGGATTCACGCTGGGCGGCATCCGGGAGCGTGCGTACCCCGAGTTTCCGGGCGAGATCCAATTGCTCTGGTACCTGTGGGCGCCAGGACGGCGGAGCTGACCCGTCCATCGCCCGGCCACGCAGAGCACGATCAGCCGTCCGGCGCCGATCCGTCGGATTTCGAGGGAGCCCGGCCGGCGGGAAACTGTGAGAAACACCGCCATCGCGGCGTTTTCCGTTGACGGCGCACCCGAGCGTCAGTATCCTTGCGTTTCTGGGCGCAAGCTATGCCTTGCGTTGCTGTGCCTCGGGCGCCGACGGGCGGCGCGCGGGTGAACCTTGACAACTGAAGAGCACGCAAAGCTGCAGTTTTGCCGGTCTAACGATTTTCAAGCTACGAAGGGCGCTCGGCGGATGCCTTGGCGCCAAGGGCCGACGAAGGGCGTAGCAGGCTGCGATAAGCCACGGGGAGCCGCGAGCAGGCGCTGATCCGTGGATTCCCGAATGGGGAAACCCGGCGGGGGTAATACCTCGCCACGATGCGATGAAGGCCTTCGGGCCGTAGTAGCCGCATCGAGGGCACCGGGGGAACTGAAACCTCTAAGTACCCCGAGGAAGCAAAATCAAACGAGATTCCCGAAGTAGTGGCGAGCGAAACGGGAACAGTCCAAATCCGGTCGGTGTGATAGGCCCACGCCGTTGCCGACGGGATGTTGTAGGAGCCGGAGCCGCTCGTGGGAGCGGCACCCAGTTACCAAATCGTCCGTTAGCCGAAGGGGCTGGAACGCCCCACCAGAGACGGTGAGAGTCCGGTAGGCGAAAACGGAGCGATCTGGGCCGGAATTCCTGAGTACCACGGGACACGTGAAACCCTGTGGGAACCTGGGAGGACCACCTTCCAAGACTAAATACCCTTGGCGACCGATAGCGCACAAGTACCGTGAGGGAAAGGTGAAAAGAACCCCGGGAGGGGAGTGAAATAGAACCTGAAACCGAGCGCTTACAGACAGTCAGAGCGCTATGCCGTGTGAGGCGCGGACCGGTGGGGCGAGGCCCCGGCGGCCACCTTCGGGTGGCCAAACGGGCAGCAAGCCACCGGATAAGCGCCTCGTCAGCACGGAATGCGTGATGGCGTGCCTTTTGGAGTATGAACCGGCGAGTTACTTTGCATGGCAAGGTTAAGGGCCTCAGGTCCGGAGCCGTAGGGAAACCGAGTCTGAACAGGGCGCTGAGTCATGTGGAGTAGACCCGAAACCAGGTGAGCTACCCCTGGCCAGGGTGAAGCGGAAGTAACATTCCGTGGAGGCCCGAACTCACCAGAGTCTCAAATCTGGGGGATGAGCTGGGGGTAGAGGTGAAATGCCAATCGTACCTGGAGATAGCTGGTTCTCCCCGAAATAGCTTTAGGGCTAGCGTCGGGCTATGGTGTCGTGGAGGTAGAGCACTGACTGGGTACGGATCCTAACGGATACCAAGTCCTATCAAACTCCGAATGCTGCGACATCGGCCCGGCAGTCAGACTGTGGGGGCTAATCTCCATGGTCAAAAGGGAAACAGCCCAGACCGTCGGCTAAGGTCCCTAAGTTCTTGCTAAGTGGGAAAGGATGTGGGGTCGCTCAGACAGCCAGGATGTTGGCTTAGAAGCCGCCATCATTTAAAGAGTGCGTAACAGCTCACTGGTTCAGGGGCCCTGCGCCGAAAATGTAACGGGGCTCAAGCAAGACACCGAAGCCACGGGTCGGCGGCATATGTCGTCGGCGGTAGGGGAGCGTTCTGCGTGCCGCGAAGGTCGAGCGTGAGCACGGCTGGAGCGCGCAGAAGAGAGAATGCCGGTATGAGTAGCGTCAATGCAGGTGAGAATCCTGCACCCCGAAAGCCCAAGGGTTCCTGAGGAAGGTTACTCCGCTCAGGGTTAGTCGGGCCTAAGCCGAGGCCGAAGGGCGTAGGCGAAGGGCAACGGGTTTATATTCCCGTACCACCTCGAATGCGATATCAGCGAAGGGGGGACCCGGGACGGTAGGTCGAGCGTACTTATGGCTATGTACGTCCAAGCGTGTAGGAAGGCGCCGCAGGCAAATCCACGGCGCTAGTTTCGAGACGCGATGGGAAGCTCAAGGTCACCCGCGAGCAACTCGATTGATCCGACCTGGCTAGAAAAGCCTCGTAGCGAGCACTTGAGGTGTCCGTACCGCAAACCGACACTGGTGGGCACCGGCGAAAACCGGAAGGGGATCGGGACACGGTCTGCTAAGGAACTCGGCAAATTAGCCCCGTAACTTCGGGAGAAGGGGTGCCTCGGTAGAGTGATGGTGCTGCGCGCACCTGAGCTCGAGGAGGTCGCAGTGCACAGGCTCAATCGACTGTTTATCAAAAACACAGGTCCCTGCGAAACCGTAAGGTGATGTATAGGGGCTGACACCTGCCCAGTGCCGGAAGGTTAAGGCAACGGGTTAACGCTCGGAACCGAAGCCCCGGTGAACGGCGGCCGTAACTCTAACGGTCCTAAGGTAGCGAAATTCCTTGTCGGGTAAGTTCCGACCCGCACGAATGGCGTAACGACTTGAGCACTGTCTCGGCAGACTACCCGGCGAAATTGCATTGCCCGTGAAGATGCGGGCGACCTGCGGCAGGACAAAAAGACCCCGTGGAGCTTTACTGCATCTTGGGATTGAGCCGCGTCTGTGCATGTGAAGGATAGGTGGGAGACGGTGAATCCGGGGCGCTAGCCTCGGTGGAGTCACCCTTGGGATACCACCCTTGCACAGTTGCGTCCCTAACCTGCGACCGTTATCCGGCGCAGGGACAGTCTCAGGTGGGCAGTTTGACTGGGGCGGTCGCCTCCCAAAATGTAACGGAGGCGCCCAAAGGTTCCCTCAGGCTGGATGGCAATCAGCTGTAGAGTGCAAAGGCACAAGGGAGCTTGACTGCGAGACAGACACGTCGAGCAGAGACGAAAGTCGGGCTTAGCGACCCTACGGTCCCGAGTGGAAGGGCCGTGGTCATCGGATAAAAGCTACCCCGGGGATAACAGGCTAGTCGCGCCCAATAGTTCACATAGACGGCGCGGTTCGGCACCTCGATGTCGGCTCGTCACATCCTGGGGCTGAAGAAGGTCCCAAGGGTTGGGCTGTTCGCCCATTAAAGTGGCACGCGAGCTGGGTTCAGAACGTCGTGAGACAGTTCGGTCTCTATCCGCCGCGGGCGCAGGAGG
>JAPPNP010000073.1 GCA_028873795.1 Chloroflexota bacterium | reverse complement strand
TGCGGCACCCGTTCTTCCTCTCAGCCTTTCCGAGAGGACGGAGGGGGGCGTGGACAGCACCGCCAAATTCTCCCCGTGCACACCCTTAAGTCGGGTCGCAATGATCACCATATCGGGATAATTTCCGGATATGGTTGGATATAGATGGACGGTGTGACGTGTTGGCCCTACAGGCGAGGGCTGAGATTCCGCCCATGCCCTCCGGCGGCATCTCAGGGTGAGGCCGCCAGGTTTTGAGCCGTTCGTTAACTGGTTCCCTGCGCCGCAGCGCCCTCGGCGGCGACTGTACCCTCATCGGCCACAACGGCGATGCCGCCGTTAACGAAAATCTATTGGCGTCCGAAACGCGGGCCGTGACGCCAGCGCCAAGCGCCTCGTCACTTATGGAAAATCGGCATTGCCTCGACGCACTAGGTCAAGCAGCGCGCCGAAATCCTCGCGGCCCATGATCGCCTTGCAGCGCGCAAATCGATCCAGCGCGTAGTCCCAATAGCTCGGGAAGTGATACGCGGGCGCGGGGTTCTTGTTGACTTCCTGCAGCAGGCCCCAGAGGGTCCAGAGCAGGAAGGCCATCGCCTTGTAGATCACCAGCCGGGCGGCCATCCCCGGCAAAGGCGCGCCGCCGCAGTAGGCCTCGAGCAGGATCGCATCCTGCTGCTCGTCGAAGTCCGTCTCCACCGAGAGGTCGGCGAGATCCCACATGGGATCGTTGTTGCCGGCGTACTCCCAGTCGACGAGGTAGACGCGCTCGCCGGTGTAAACCAGATTCTCCGGCAGCGGATCGTTGTGGCAGGGCGCGAGCGAGATATTGGCCTCGGTGAGCGCTTGCCGCACCGCTTCGGCATCCTGTTTCGCCTCGAAGTATCCCTCGGGCAGACGGGCGTCGTGACGACGCAGAACGTCGAGATACGCGTCCATCTTCTCGAAATTGTCGAAGCGGCCGAGGAAGGGCGTCCCACAGGTGTGCAGCCTCCGGAACGCATCGGCGGCGCGCTCGAGCGCAACCGTATCGCTCAGGACGTCCGAATCCATCGGCGCGCCGTTCTCGATGAACTCCGTGACCTGCAGGCCACCCTCCCGGTCGTAGTAGACGAGCGGCGCACCGACACCGGCCTGCGCGGTCACCTGTGCGGCATGCTCCTCCACGCCGCGGTCGATGTATTCCTCGGTGCCGTGGCCGGCGATCCGCAATATGTAGTCGCGGCCATCGACGGCGACCTTGAAGCTCTGATTGGTCAGGCTGGCCATTCTGACGATTGGGCCGACCTCGGCTCCCGGCCCGAACGCCGGAACCTCGGCCACCTTCGCGCGAACGAGATCTTCCACCGTCATGTCCTCCCTCTCGCCGAGAATTCAGGCCAGCTGCCGCGTCCCCTTCGGATCGTAGAGCGGCTCGTCGTGGCGCACGGCCGGAATCGATCGGGAATACACCTCAATCTCGTAATCGCGGTGCCGCGCCTCCGCCGTCGGAACGTAGCCCATGGCAATGGGCTTCCCCACGGTATGGCCGAAATTCGCGCTCGACGTCACGCCCAGGACGGCCCCGCCGCGCAGAATCGCCTCGCCCCCGAACACGTCCGCTGGTTGCTCCAGGGTGAACAGGCAGAGCGTCTCGTCCGGCCCGTCTGCCGCGATGCGCTCCAGCGCCTCGCGTCCGACGAAGTCCCGTTTTCGGCGGGAAACGAAGCGCCCGAGGCCGGCGTGATGGGGCGAATAGTCCGGCGAGATATCGGCGGCCCACGCCACGTAGCCCTTCTCGATCCTGAGCGTATCGAGTGTCCGGTAGCCGATGTCGGCCAGCCCGAACTCGCGCCCGGCGGCGCACAGTAGCTCGTAGACATGGCACGCGTATTCCGACGGTACGTGCAGCTCCCAGCCGAGTTCGCCCGAATAGGACAACCGGACCGCGCGGACGTGCGCGGCGCCCATGACGATGTCCCGGCAGCGGGCAAACGGGAATGCCCCGGGGGAGAGGTCGCTGTCGGCGATGCTCTGCAGCAAGGCGCGCGAGCGGGGGCCGCAGACGTGCAGCACTGCGTAGGCCGAGGTCACATCCATGGACGCGACCGTCCCGTCATCCGGAAGACGGGCCGCGATCCAGCCGAAATCGTGCTGCCCGAAGGCGGTGCCGGTGACCACGTAGAAGCGATCCTCCGCGATCCGGCTGATCGTCAGGTCCGCTTCGATTCCGCCGCGCTCGTTGCAGAGCTGGGTGTAGACCGCGTTACCGACCGGCCGGTCGAGGTCCGCCACGGCGAGCCGCTGCAGGCCCTCCAGCGCGCCCGGGCCCCAGACCTCCATCTTCGCGAACGACGACTGGTCAATCACGGCAACGCGTTCGCGCGCCGCGCGATGCTCCTCGCCTACGATGTCGAACCAGTTCGCGCGGCCGAAGGATGGCTCGTCGCGCGGCATCGATCCCGCTGGCGCAAACCAGTTGGCCCGCTCCCACCCGGCCTTGCTGCCGAAGACGGCACCCCTCTCCCGAAGCATCCAGTAGAGCGGACTGCGGCGAATGCCCCGAGCGCTCTCCGGCTCTTCGACCGGCCACTTCATGGTGTAGTGCTTGCCGTAGAGCTCGACCGCGCGATTATCCAAGAAGTGCCGCGTGTGGTGGTGGGCCGAGAAGCGCCGGATATCGAGCGACCAGAGGTCGAGGCTCGGCCGGCCGTCGATAATCCACTCGGCCATCATGCGGCCCGCGCCGGGCCCGCCCGCGATGCCGTAGAGGAAGCCGCTGGCCACGAAGTAGTTGGCGAGCCCGGTTGCGCGGCCCATGACGAACTCACCGTCGGCTGAATAGGGGATGGCGCCGTTGATGAACTGACGCACGCCGACCTCGTTGATGATCGGCGTGCGCCGGCCGGCACGCTCGGCGATCTGCGCGAAGCGGTCCAGGTTCTCCGGCAGCAACTGTTGGGCGAAGCCCGGCGGTATGCCGCCTGAGCCGAAGGGCACGGTATCGGGCTCATAGCCGCCCACCACCATGCCGCCCACGTCGGGCTTCCAGTAGCTCAGCAGATCGGGGTCGCGCATCGTGGGCATGCCGGGGGGCAGGTCGGGGATCGGCTCGGTCACGATGTACTGGTGCTCCAACGCGACCGTCGGCACGCGGACCCCCACCATGCCTCCGAGTTCGCGGCTCCACATGCCGGCCGCGTTGACCACGGTCTCGGCATGCACGGAGCCCGCGGTGGTGCGAACCTGGCGCACCCGCTGGCCGGTCACGCCGAACCCCGTCGCCTCCACGCCTTCCACGATCCTGACCCCGCGCCGGCGCGCGCC
>JAPPNP010000044.1:13451-35484 GCA_028873795.1 Chloroflexota bacterium | reverse complement strand
GGCCCGCTGCTTCCCCACGGACGATCCGCGGGGCCTTGCAACATACAAGGGGCGGTTCGCGAACCGCCCCTACCTGTTCTCGGCGGCCACGCCCGACGGCTGCGGCCGCGCGCCGGATGGTCGGGCAACCACGGCGCCCACCAGGATCGCGAGCACGAAGACCGGCAGCAGCATCAGCGCCAGCGCCCCGATGCCGGCGGCATCCATCAGCGCGCCCGCCGCGAGCGGCAGCAGCAGCGCCGAAGTCCCGGACGACGCCTGGAGCGCGGCCACGCCCCGTCCGGCATGTCGCGCCGGCACGCGATCGGCCAGCAAGATCACGGGAGAGGTGGCGCCAAATCCACCCATCGAATAGCAGAAGGCCGTGAGCCCCAGGAACGCCACGTGTGCCGGAAGCAGCAGCACGAGCGTGCTCAGCAGGTTCATGCAGACGGTGGCGCTCACCACCATCAGCCTGCCGTAGCGGTCCATCAGCTGGCCGCCGGCAAACGTGGCCACGGCTCGCAGCCCCGTGAGTAAGGAAAGCACCAGCCCCACGGTTGCCGGGTCGAGCTCCAGCGTCACTCCGCCGTAGAGGGGAAGGGCCACCGCGCGCAGCGTCGAAGCGCCGCCCCAGAGCAGCGCACCGAACGCCAGCACACCGGTGATCGCGCGCCACGACACGGGATGCCCGGGTGTCGACGGGGACTCAGGGGCGGCGCTGGCGGACGGCTGCGCGTCGCGGATCAGGGCCACGGCGATGAACGCGCCAACCACCGCCACGGCGGCCGCCATCACCAGGGCCGAGCGCCATCCGAGGGCCACCGCCAGGCCACCTGCGGCAACCGGGCTCGCCAGCATGCCGATCTGAAATCCGGTGAGCCCGCGCGAAATCGTGCGTCCGCGGGCCGCGGGCGGCGCCAGCCGCACCAGGTGGGCGACGGAGGCGCTCTCGACGAAAGCCGCGGCCATTCCCGACGCAAACACCGCGCCGACCAGGGCCCAGAACCCCGGCGCGGCGGCGGCGGCCAGCCCGCCCAGCGCGAACGCGAGCGACGCAATGGCGAGCAATCGCCGCGGACCCACGCGGTCGGTCAAATAGCCCGCCGCTGGAGTGACGAGAACCCGGCTGAGCGAGGGCACGGCCACGAGCACGCTCAGCGTCGCGAAATTGACGTCGAACTCCGCCTGGATCGGCACGAGCAACGGTCCGTAGACGGACGCCCCGAAGGCCGTGGCCGCGATGATTCCGAACGTGGCGGCGACCTGCGAAACCTCGGGCGAACGGGGAAGGGTCACGTGGCCGCGCCGTGGACGCATTCAAGGCAGAGCACAACGGTGTTGACGGTCGTGCACACTGACCGGTGGCGTCAACTTCACGCCGGTGCGCCCGCCGACTCGGACGCCGGCTGCTACGCTCCCGCCGTCCGCCCGAAACGTGAGTTCAAGGGGCCGATCATGCGCACTGGCAGCGGTCGATTCACCTACGACCTGGTTCCGGGCTGGGCCAAGATCCCGCCCCACATCTCCACCGGCTGGATCGGCGGCGTGGTCACCGACCGTCGCGGACGGGTCTACTGCTTCGGACGCGGCACCCATCCCATGCTCGTCTTCGACCGCGAGGGCTCGCTGGTCGACCACTGGGGCGACACGTTCGTCAGTCACGCGCACGGGGCCTTCATCAACGACGACGAGCGACTCGCCTTCATTGACGACAATGAGCAACTCTGGCTCACGGACCGCTTCGCGCAGGTCGTGTGGGTCTGCGACACCTCGGGCCGGGTGCTCCGCAAGATCGGGCTGCTGCACATTCGTTCAACCGACGACGACTACCACATGAAAGGCGATCCGCCGCCGGGCGAGCCGCCGCGCTTCGACGGCTTCAACCACCCGACCAACACGCACCTTGCCGCCGACGGCACGGTGTTCGTGGCCGACGGCTATCGAGCCGCCAAGTGCCATCGGTTCTCGGCGGCGGGCGTCATCGAAAAGTCATGGGGCAGCCCGGGCAGCGGTCCGGGCCAGTTCGACTTGCCGCACGGCATCTGGGTCACGCGCGACGACCGCGTGCTCGTGGCCGACCGCGAAAACAGCCGCGTGCAGGTCTTCAACCGCGACGGCGAGTTCCAGGAAGAATGGACCGGCTTGCACCGCCCGACGGACTTCTTCGTCGATGAGGACGCCGACGCCATCTATGTCACCCAACTCGACGGGCGGGTCTCAGTGCTCGATCTCGACGGCACGCGCATCACCCAGCTGGGCGAACCCGGCACCGGCCCCGGCCAGTTCGGCGCCCCGCACGGCGTCTGGATCGACGACCAAGGCGCCCTCTACGTCTGCGAAGTCCAACGCGCCAACCGCCTGCACAAGTTCGTGCCGGCGTAGACCGGTCCACCAAGCGACGCGGAAGTGCGGGCTTCTCGGCCTCGCCGTTGCTCGCCCGCTACAGCTGCCGGCAAAATCCTAGGCGCGAGCAGGTAACGTGGGGATTCCTGGTGTATCGACTCACGACGCGCGGGGGTGGCTGAGGTGGACAGAATCACAATTCGCGGCCTTGACGACGCTCTGTTCGCCGCACTGGATCGCCTCGCGAAGCAAGAGGGGATCTCCCTGAGTCAGGCCGCGCTCAAACTGCTTCGCAAGGGCGCGGGCATTGCGGACGCCAGGCGCAGCGCCGGCACCATCGGCAATTCCCTGGATCACCTGATCGGAAGCTTGTCCGCGGCGGAAGCGGATGAGTTGGACGCTGCCTTGCGGGAGCTTGACGCATTCGATCGGCTCTCACTCTCCGACTGAAGGCCGGCCGCGTCAGGGACTGCCAGTTCCCTACGCAAGAGGCCGCAAAGGGAATCGCGGAGCCTGCGGCGCTTGATGTTGCCTCGCCCGGTCCGCCAGGCCGGGCTGAATCGCGAGCCGCCTTGCTACGAGAATCGTAGTCTCCGTAGATGACTAGAATGATCGGAAATTCACATCCGGGCCGGCGAATGCGTCGCCACATTCTCGACAATCGTGACCTAAAGGTTGTCGACTACCTCCGCGATCACCTGGGAGACGCCGACCAGCTCAGCATCGTATCGGCCTACTTCAGCATCTACGGCTACGACCTCTTGGCTGATCGACTCGGTCGCGTCAGCGAGACTCGCTTTCTTTTCGGCGACCCGTCGTCGATTGAAGACCTCACGACGGGGGAGAAGGAGGCCAAGGCCTTCGAGCTGACGGAGAACGGGCTTCTGCCTACCCAAACGCTCCAGCAGAGGCCGTTGGCCCGTCGGTGCGCGGAGTGGGTGGGCAGCGACGCCGTCGCCGTTCGGTCCGTCAAGCGGTCGAACTTCCTCCACGGCAAGATGTACCTGACGGCGGACGCCGGGATCGTCGGAAGCTCCAACTTCACCAAGAATGGTCTCGGCGGCAGCGACAGACCCAACCTCGAGATCAACCTGGCAGTCGCCGACGCTGGCCTGCTCGCTGAACTCCAGGAATGGTTCGACGAGCTCTGGACGGATGATGCGCTGACCCACGACGTCAAGCAGCAGGTGCTGGACGCACTGGGTCGCCTCGGAAAAGACCACGACCCGCAGTTCATCTACTACAAGACGCTATACGAGCTGTTCAAGGACAGGATGGACGCCCAGCTCGATAGCGATCGGCAGCTACAGGAACACCGCCTCACTGAGACCGCCGTTTGGAACAAGCTGTACGAGTTTCAGAAGGACGGCGTCAGGAGCGTCATCAACCGGCTAAAGCACCACAACGGCTGCATCCTTGCCGACAGCGTGGGCCTGGGGAAGACGTACACCGCGCTCGCGGTCATCAAGTACTACGAGATCCTCAACGAGAACGTTCTTGTGCTGTGCCCCAACAAGCTCCGTCAGAACTGGGCGCTCTATCCAGTCCATCAGGCGCAAATCGGGAATCCATTCATGGACGACCGATTCCGCTACACCCTGCTTGCGCACACCGACTTGTCGCGAGACAGCGGCCAATCGGGCGGCGTCAGTCTTTCCGGCTTCAACTGGGGGGCTTTCGACCTTGTGGTGATCGACGAGTCGCATAACTTTCGTAACGACGGAGGAATGCGCTACGAAAGGCTGCTGGACGAGATCATCAAGGGCGGGAGCAGCACCAAGGTGCTCCTTCTCTCAGCCACTCCCGTCAACACGTCGCTCATAGACCTGCGGAACCAGATTCACTTGATGACTGAGCGGAAGGAAGTGCACTTCCGCGAGAGTCTTGGGGTCGGGCACGTCGGGAATCTCATGGCGACTGCGCAGCGAGAATTCAAGGAGTGGGAGAAGACAAGATCTAGGCACGGCGGCGCAGATAAGGCCAGTCTCCTGGCTCGACTGGGTCCAGAGTTTCTCCGGCTTCTAGACGGCGTATCCATCGCCCGGTCTCGGCGGCACATCACGCGCTTCTACGAGGCCGAAATGTCCCGCATTGGTCAGTTTCCCCGGCGCGCCGCTCCGGCGAATGTCTATCCCGTCACGGATTTGGGCGGAAACCTGTCCTACGAGGACCTCTCGGCGCAGATCGGGAGATTCACCCTGTCAATCTACCGTCCCTCCGACTATCTGACCGACAAGGCGCGGCAGCTGGAATTGGTGCAGGAAAAGAAGGAGCGCAACTTCAACCAGCGGGATCGCGAGCACTACCTCGTTGCCATGATGCGGAAGAACTTCCTGAAGCGGCTGGAAAGCTCACCGCACGCCCTCTTTCTCACTCTCGAGCGGACCATTGCCAAAATGGATGCTCTTCTGGACCGCATTGACGACTACGACAGCCGGGGACATGACCGGGAGGATCTGGGCGAAAACTTACCCGACGAGGACGAGGAGGACGAGGACTTTCTCATAAACCGTGCCCGACATCCCTACCACCTGCGTGAACTCGACCTGCGCGGCTGGAGGGCGGACATCGAGCAGGACCGCGAAGCCCTTACCGGCGTGCACGAGCGCGTCCGCGTCATTACTCCGGCGCGGGACGGCAAGCTACAGGAATTGCGAAAGGCGCTCCGCGCCAGAGTCACCAGGCCAACTACCGATCTGGACGGCAAGCCCAATCGCAAGCTGCTGGTGTTCACGACCTTCAAAGACACTGCTCTATACCTTTACGATGCGTTGCAGCCCGACGTGGCGACTCTCGGGGTGCGGATGGCGATGGTGTCAGGCGACATCACTCGCGACACCGGTCGCGGAGACTCGAAAGACGGGGCTCCGGCGCACTACTTCCAACCCATTCTTCGGGACTTTGCGCCCATCGCACATGCGCGCGAGACGGATCACGGCAACGGTGAGATTGACCTGCTCATCGCCACCGACTGCATTTCCGAGGGACAGAATCTCCAGGATTGCGACACCGTTCTCAACTACGACATCCACTGGAATCCGGTCCGCCTCATCCAGCGCTTTGGGCGCATCGACCGGATCGGAAGCCGCAGCCAGGCAGTGCGCATGGTCAACTATTGGCCGACCAAGGACATGGACCTCTACCTGGACCTCGAAAACCGTGTCGTGGCTCGAATGGCCCTGGTGGACCTCACGGCGAGCGGCGGCGACGATCCGTTTACGGAGGACGAGCTGCGTGAGGTCGCGCAGCTGGAGTTGAACTTCCGCGACCGGCAGTTGCTGCGGCTTCAGGACGAAGTGCTCGACCTGGAGGATCTCACGGACAACATCGCGCTGAGTGATCTGTCCCTGGACTACTTCCTGGCGCAGTTGCGGCAGTTCTTGCTGGCGAACAAGGAAGCCCTTGAAGAGACGCCGTGGGGCGCCTACGCCATTGCGCCCGCGACCCAGGATGGACCTGGACCGGGCGCAATCTTCCTGTTGCGTCAGCGCAACGCTGTGCGGGTCGGCCCTCGGCAGCGCGTCGCGAGCCCAGTCCACCCGTTCTATCTGGTCTACATTAAGGACGACGGCTCGATCAGATACGGGTCCGCGAATGCTCGGCAAGCTCTCCAGGCCTTCGAGAGCGCCGCTGCCGGCAAGGCCCAGCCGATTCGAGAGCTTTGCGATCAGTTCGACCGCGAGACCTGCCACGGCCAGGACATGTCGCACTTTGATTCGCTTCTCGGAGAGGTCATCGCGCATGTGCGGCAGAGTGCGGCCAAGGCGGCGGCCGCAGGCCTGAGCAAGGACGGTTCCCGCGACTTCGTGCTGCCGAAGACGTCCGAGGCTCCCAAGAGCCCCACGGACTTCGATCTGGTGACATGGCTGGCACTCGCGTAGACACCCATCAGGCAATCCGTGACGCCCTGGCGTCGGCGGCAGAAGGCGACTTTGCCGATCAGGCTGCGGTTCTGCTTGACGTCCTTGGCTACCGCAGCGATCGCACCCTGCCAGGGCAGACCGGAAGCGTGGACTACTTCCTCGAGCAGTTCCCGGCAACGAACCTCGGCACGCAATCTGAGGCGAGGTTTCGTGAGGCCGCCGAGTCCATCCAGGTGCTATTTCAGATTACGGACGAGGAGATTGGAGCGACGGATGGCAACCTACCGCTCTTTCCAAACGACGGGTTTCAAGTCGGCAATGTCGAGAGTTTCCTATTCACAGCCGTGGAGCTCCTGGACGACTCCTACACCAGGGGCTGCTACGCCACCTTTACCCGCGAGATCAACAAGCGGTTTCCCGCCATACCCGCTGTCGTCATATTCCGCACTTCCTCCGGGCGGCTTACCCTGGCCTTCGTCCACGTGCGCCCCAACAAGCGCAACCCGGAACGCAACGTTATAGGCAGCGTCTCGCTAATCCGCGAGATTGCTCCAATCGAGCCGCATCGCGCCCACCTCGACATCCTTGACGAACTTCGGCTGGAGGAGCGGCTGCACTGGATGGATCAGCACGGCCGGCCTCGAAACTTCGACGGCCTGCTCGCTGCCTGGCTCGACGCGCTGGACACCGAAGAACTGAATCGCCGCTTCTACAAGGACCTGTTTACCTGGTTCGAGCACGCGGTCGACTCGGCCCGCTTTCCCACCGATCAGCCGCGGACCCTTTCGCCTGAAGAGCACGTCATCCGGCTCATCACCCGGATGCTCTTCGTCTGGTTCATCAAGGAAAAGCGCCTCATCGCCGAAGAGCTTTTCGTCGAGCCTCAAGTCGCCGAGCTGCTGCGCGGCTACGACCGCGGGGGCGATTCCTACTACCGCGCCGTGCTGCAGAACCTCTTCTTTGCCACTCTGAACACGGAGATCGACGGGCGGAGATTCAGCCGGCAGACCAACACAACTCACCGCAACTTCTCGCGCTATCGCTACAAGAGCGAGATCGCCGACCCGGATGCTTTGCTAGCGCTATTCGCTGAGACGCCATTCATCAACGGCGGCCTGTTTGACTGCCTGGACAGCGAGGAGGCCGGCCGCGACGGCGGCTACCGCATCGACTGCTTCACCGATAACGTAGTCCGCAAAAGGGCGGATGAGTACGAAATCCTTTCAATTCCGAATTGGCTGTTCTTCGGAAACGAAGGCCTGATTGATCTCTTCAACCACTACAAGTTCACCGTGGAGGAGAACACCCCGGCCGAACAAGAGGTGGCCCTGGATCCCGAGTTGCTCGGCAAGGTCTTCGAGAACCTGTTGGCCGCCTATAACCCGGAAACGCAAAGAACTGCCCGCAAGCAGACGGGTTCCTATTACACGCCCCGGCCGGTCGTCGACTACATGGTGGAAGAGGCATTGGTGGCGTCTCTGGTCGGCAAGGTGGAGTCGGCTAGCGCCGAATCCGATTGGTGGGAGGCCCGGCTGCGTTACCTCCTCGACTACAACGATGCCTTTGAGGATGCCGCCGAACTCTTTGCAGAGGACGAGAGTGCCGAGGTTATCCGCGCAATCGCCGAACTCAAGGTCCTTGACCCGGCTGTGGGCTCCGGCGCGTTTCCCATGGGCGTACTCAATAAACTCACGCTTGCCCTGAGTCGGCTTGATCCTAGAAATGCGCGCTGGGAGGAGCTGCAAAAGGACCTGGCCGGGAAACGCGCCAAAGCCGCCTTCGACACCCGCGACCAACAGGAACGAGATGCGGAGTTGGCCGAGATCAGCGCCACCTTTGAGCGCTACCGCGGCTCGGACTTCGGTCGAAAGCTCTACCTAATCCAGAGCAGCATCTATGGCGTGGACATTCAGGCCGTGGCCACCCAGATCGCCAAGCTGCGCTTCTTCATCTCCCTGGCGATCGAGCAGGAGCCGACCGACGACCGGCAGGACAACTACGGAGTCAAGCCCCTTCCCAACCTGGAAACGCGCTTCGTCGCTGCCGACGCCCTGCTGGGCTTGGAGCGACCACCGCAAATGTCCTTCGCGCAAACCGGCGCCGTCGCCGCCTGTCAGCAGCGCCTCAACGAAAACCGCGAGCGCCATTTCAACGCCACGACTCGCTCAGAGAAACTGGCTTGCCGCCAGGAGGATGCTGTTTTGCGCGCGCAGCTGGCGGTTGCCCTCAAAGAATCCGATTTCCCCGCCGCCGACGCCGAGGAGATCGCCCGATGGGACCCCTATGACCTCAACGCCAGTGCTCCATGGTTCGATCCGGTCTACATGTTCGGCGTCGAAGGTGGCTTTGACGTTGTAATTGGCAATCCGCCGTACAGGCAAGTGCCTAAGGGCCAGTACTCGTTCCGTCAGTTTCCATATTCGGAGGGAAAGGACAAGGGCAAGCAGAATCTCTACAAGCTGTTTGTAGAGCAGTCGTATAACCTAGCCAAATATGAAGGTTTGGCTACTCTGATTGTACAAAGTAGTCTAATGTGCGATCTCTCATCGTCTTTTACACGGAAACTGCTATTGGAGAGAACGCAGTTGAAGCACATTATTGAGTTTCCCAAGGCAGCTGCAACTCGCTCGGCACAGCTATTTCAAAGTGTAACGCAGGGAACCTGTATCTTCCAATTCAAAAGAGCGTTGCCAGGCAATCAGCCAATTTTGATTTCTGCCGGCAACGATGCTCACTCAATTTACGATCTACAGTTCGCTCCGATTACCGCCGATACGATCATGGAACTCTATCCTGACTTGTATTGCCTGCCACATATTAAAGAAGGAAGCGCGTCGATATTGAAGAGGATTGCCGAAAATGATTCGATTAAGCCGTTGCGCTGCTACGCATCTAGTATTGTCCAGGGAGACTTGAATCTCACGGGTCATTCTGCACACTTTTCGTATCGACCAACCGGGATACGTCTCTTGCGCGGGCGCAATATCGGGCGATTCGTCATAAGGTATGCTGACTCCACAGAGTATTGCGACGAAGGTTTCATGCATGACAAGATGATGGCAAACCGCCGCGGAGTGTTTCTGATCTCACAAGAAGTCACTGGTACGAATGACGTCCGTCGACTGCACTTCGGTTTGGCTGATTGTCTGCCTACGGACTATCTATGCGGGCATTCTACTAATAAGACACAGCTGAAGAATCCGGAAAACAGTAGGGCATACTTGGCATTGCTGAATTCCAAGTTCATGGACTGGTTCTTTCGGATGACCTCTACGAACAATCACGTCCAGGGTTATGAGCTTGAGCAGTTGCCGATTCCAACGCTGGCCGCCTCCGAACGAAGGCGGCTTGACTGCCTGGCGCGGCACATCGTCGCCGTGAAGGAGGCGAATGCGGCGGCCGACACCGCTGTTCTAGAGGCGGAGATCGACCGCAGGGTTTATAGCCTCTTTGGGTTAGACGACGATGAAATCGTGGTGGTGGAGGGCAGATAGCTGCCCGAGGGTACCGTCTGGCTGTCTTTGGGCGACGCAGATGGCGAAGAGCGGACTGTGGACTTTTTTCGGCAGACGTTCTCAGGGCACACTCGCGCGTAGGAGGCATGCATGTCGCGTTGGGATGGATCGCTGAGCGTGTCGGTATCCTGGGTATATCGGCCGCGCTCAAGCTTCTGGAAAAGGGCGCGGGACTTACAGACGGAGCTGTCCGCACCGGCATCGTCGGAGATTCCCTAGATCACCTGATCGGAAGGTGGTCTGCGGCGGAAGCGGATGAGTTGGACGCCGCTTGGAGGGAGCTTGGCGCGTTCGATCGGCTCTCCCATTCCGACTGAAGACATATTGGGCCCATCCACACCGATACGTCTCGCGGAAAGTCGTAAGGGAACGCGCTAGACCCCGGCGCTCGGCGATGTCTAGGCCGACCCGCCATTTGTGATCCGCGCCGAGGCCAGCAGCTCCTTGCCTTGATCCGATAGCTCATCGAACTGGGCGGCGGTCATCTCGACCCAGTGGCCGGAGTAGTACCAGGGACGGGTGTAGACCAGGCATAGCTCCGGGCGCGCGTGGTCGGAGCGGTTGGGGGTGCCGCGGTGCAGCGGGCGCGGGTCTTGCATCCAGATCGAGCCCTTCTTGAGGTTGAGCCGTCGCGGCCTGAAGTCTCCCGCCTCGAGCACGTCGTTGTAGCGGCCCTGCAGGCTTGGATCGGCCAGATACTGCGTGCCCGGCAGGATTTCGAAGCTGCCGTTTTCCTCGAAGGTGTCGACCAGCGGGATCTTGGCGCTGACGGTGTCGCAGGTCTGGGTGCCGATGTGGGGCGTTGTCAGCGCCATGTCGCGATGCCAGCGCTGATAGGTGCTGTCGGGGTAGGGATTGTTCGACGTATAGCCCGTCAGTTGGTAGTCCGATACGCCCCAGTACCGATCCATGAATGCCAGGACGGTCGGGTGCGCGTAGACGGCGGGGTCGGAGAAGGGCATGGCCCAGGGCAGGTCGACCGTGTAGCGGTTCGGATAGCCCAGTCGGCCGCGCCCGGTGGCCAGGTCGCCGGAAAGCTCCCGCGAGTTTCGCGCGCGTACGGCTTCCAGCAGCGGCATGAAGCCCTCGTGGAGGGCGTCCACGAGTTTCTCGGGAAGCGCGTTCTCGAACACCGTAAAGCCGTTGATGCGGTACTCGGCAACGCGCAGGTCCAGGTCGTCGTGCGGTGCGCTCATCGTGCGGCCCATTCGCTCGCGCCGGATGCGGCGAGCTTAGCGCGCGGCGGCTACGCGGGGTCCGGCACCTCGAACAGGAAGCCCTCGATCTCGATGTTGAGCCCGGTCAAGCCGGGCGGCACGTCGAATACGACGCTCACGTTCGCCTCTTGGCCGGCGGGCAGGCTTTCCACCAGGTACAGCGGGCGGCCCCGCTCGATGTCGGGCACCATGCCAGTCAGCGCGTTCGTCCCCAGGTTGCTCACGGCGATCTCGTCACCGTCGGCGGTGAGCAGGACGATGTTGGCCTTGGCAAGCGTGATGAACGCCGACGACCCGTTCTTGAAGTGAATGTTCACCAGCTTGAAGGCGCCGTTCTTCGGCTTGAACGGCGAGCCGGTGAACTGCTTCAACTCGGCAAGGTTGGCCACCCCGACCAAGGTGACTTCGAAGCCCGTGGCGTCGACCAGGGTGTCGCCGGCCGTCGGCAGACCGGTGCGTGACTCCGCCACCTGCTGCTCGACGTCAACGCGCGCCTTCGCTCGCTCCTCCGCCCAGATGCGCGCGGCTTCTGTCGCCGAGGGCGTGGCCGCGGTCTCGGTTTCGGCGGGCTGGGCGCGCGGTGTCGCTGCCGCCGCCGTCGTCGGGCGGGCGGCGGGCGTGACGGGGGACGCCGTTCGGGCCGCGGCCTCGGCGGCGACCGTGGGCGCCGGCGTGGCATCGGCCCGGTCCGCCTCCGCGCCGGGACCTTGCGCCAGCACAACCACCACGACCACGACTGCGATCACCACGATCAGGGCGATCAGCGCCAGGTAGAACTTCGGGACGCTTTGGATGTACTTGGCGATCGTGGTCACAGTCTGGCCCCCTCTACCCGCCCCCAACCTAGCTGTACGGCGATAGTCAGCTCTGCAGCGAACGCGCCGCGCACGGTGAGGCCGGCCCCTGATTATGCCTGCCGGCGCCGCGGCGCCGGTCGCGCGATATCATCGGGCGCCTTCAGCAAGATGCGGCGTTTGGCCGGTGGCGACTTCCTGCCGTGTCTCCAGCGCGATTTGATGGGCGGTTCCCCGTCGCACCGGACAGCGTCGTTTAGCCATGCCGCTCGGCTTGCTGAAGTACGGACTGCGACCGCGCCGCCCGCCTGATCGGTTTCTCCCGCCGCGGCCCGAGCTGAAGCGCGCCTACGACACCGTCATTATCGGCGGCGGCGGTCACGGACTCGCCGCGGCCTACTACCTGGCCGTCGACCACGGCATCACCGACGTCGCGGTGCTCGACAAGGGCTATCTCGGCGGCGGCAACACCGGACGCAACACCGCCATCGTGCGGGCCAACTACCTCACGGAGGACGGCGTGCGGTTCTACGCCGAGTCC
Source organism: Chloroflexota bacterium (assembly GCA_028873795.1). Lineage (GTDB taxonomy): Bacteria > Chloroflexota > UBA11872 > UBA11872 > UBA11872 > JAJECS01. The sequence goes on along the minus strand of JAPPNP010000044.1, from coordinate 23,229 downwards.
CTGGACCTCTGGCGCGGGCTGAGCGGCGAGCTCGACTTCAACCTCCAATACTCGGAGCGCGGGCACCTCACGCTGGCCCACGCCGACTCGGCCATTCGCACCATGCGCTGGCGTGCCGAGGTGAACAAGCACCTCGGTGTCGATTCCGAGCTGATCTTCCCCGACGAGATCGCCAGGCTGGTGCCGGGCCTCGATCTATCGTCCGACGTGCGGCATCCGGTGCTGGCGGCGCTCTACCACCCGCCGGGCGCAACGGCCCGGCACGACGCGGTCGTGTGGGCCTACGCCGCGCGGGCCGCCGCGCGGGGCGTCGAGTTGCACTCCGATACCGAAGTCACCGGAATCGAGGTCGAGGGCGGCCGCGTGACCGGCGTGGAGACCTCACGCGGCACGATCAGCTGCAACCGCGTGCTGCAGGCCGTGGCCGGGCAAAGCTCATTGGTCTCGGGCATGGCCGGTTTTCGTCTGCCGATCCATACCGTGCCGCTGCAGGCCTGCGTGTCGCTGCCGCTCAAGCCCTGGCTCGATCCGATCGTCGTCTCGGGCAGTCTCCACGTCTATATCTGGCAGTCGGCCCGGGGTGAAGTCGTCATCGGCGGCGCCACCGATCCCTACGGGCTCTACGCCAACCGCTCAACGCTCGAGTTCGCCGAGGGCACGCTGCTGCCGGTGCTGGAGCTGTTTCCGTTTCTCGCCAACGTCAAGATGCTGCGCCAGTGGGCCGGCATGTGCGACATGACGCCCGACTTCAGCCCGGTGATGGGCGTCACGCCGGTCGAAAACCTGTACATCGACGCGGGCTGGGGCACCTGGGGCTTCAAGGCCACGCCGGTCTGCGGCAAGCGGATGGCGGAGCTCATCGCCACCGGACGCACGCCGGACCTCTTGCAGCCGTTTCGGCTCAGCCGCTTCGCCGAGTTCGAGCAGGTCGGCGAGAAGGGCGCGGCGTCGGTGGGCCACTAGGTGCGCGCATGAAGATCATGCCCTGCCCGCTCAACGGGCCGCGCCCAATCCAGGAGTTCACCTGCGGCGGCGAGGTGGTGGCGACACCCAATCCCGACCGCGCCGACGCCGAGACCTGGGCCGACTACCTTTTCCTGCACCACAACGCCGCCGGAATCGTGCGCGAATGGTGGTATCACGTGCCCACGAGCTTCTGGTTTATCGCAGACCGGAACACGGTCACCGACGAGATCGTGCGCACGTTTCTGCCGCGCGAGCTGTTCCGTCCTGACGCTCAGCGGGACCAGCCATGATGCGCGAGCGCCTGCCGCCGCCGGCCGGCAGCCGGATCGACCGGTCGCGGCCCGTGAGGTTCGAGTTCGAGGGTCGCGCTTACACCGGCTATGCCGGCGACACCATCGCCAGCGCCTTGGCCGCGAACGGCGTGTGGTGCCTGTCGCGCTCGTTCAAGCTGCATCGGCCACGCGGGTCGTTTGGCTTCGCCGGCGACGAGGCCGGCTCCCTGGTGCAGCTCGACACCGAGCCAAACGTCCAGGCCGACGCGCGCGCGATCGAACCCGGCATGCGGGTGCACGCGCAGAACACCGTCGGCGGCCTCGAAAAGGACTGGGCGTCGCTGCTGGAGCGCTTCGAGCGATTCCTGCCCGTGGGGTTCTACTACAAAGCCTTCCACAAGCCGCGCGGCGTTTGGAACTGGTGGGAGAAGATCATCCGCCGCACCGCCGGCCTCGGGCGGGTCGATCAAAGCTGGACGCCCGAATACTTCGACAAGGCCTACGCACATTGCGACATCGCGGTCATCGGCGGCGGCGCGGCCGGCCTGGCCGCCGCGGCTGCGTGCGGCGCGGAGGGATTGGACGTGCTGCTCGTCGAGCGTGAACCAGAGCTGGGCGGCTGGCTGACGTACGGCCGAATGGACTCCGACGACGGCGTGCTCGATGACCTGCGCCGGCGGATTCAGGCCCTGCCGTCGGTGCGGGTGATGACGTCGGCCACTTGCACCGGCTGGTTCGCCGACAACTGGCTTGCCGTCACGCAGGGCAATCGTCTGCACAAGATCCGCGCCAACGCCGTAATCGCCTGCACCGGCGGCACGAGCCAGCCGGCCGTGTTCCGCAACAACGACTTGCCGGGCATCGTGTCGGCGGCGGCGGTGCAGCGCCTGATCCGACACTACGGGGTGCGGCCGGGCCTGCGCGCCGTGGTGCTCACGGCTGGCGACGAGGGCTACGCCGCCGCGCTCGATCTGGCCGAGCACGGCACCGACGTGGCCGCCGTGGTCGACTGCCGCCCGGATCCGCCGACGGGCCCAATGGCGGCTGAAGCCGAAGCACGTGGTCATCGGATTCTGCCCGGGCACACCGTGCGCGAGGCCCGGCGCGATCCGCAGCGCTTGCAGGTTGGCGGCGTGCTGGCCACGCGCGTCACGGGACGGGGCGCATGCGCCGCCGACGGAGAGACCATCGACTGCGACCTGCTGGTCATTGCGGCCGGCGTGGCGCCGGCCGGAGGACTGCTGGCCCAGGCGGGCGCCAAGTTCCGGCCCATTGGGCGCAGCGCCGTGCCGCGCCTGGAGTCGCTGCCGGCTCACGCGAACGCCGCGGGCGTCGTCGCGGGTGCGGCGACGGTGGAGGTGGCCCTGGCGCAAGCCGAGCAGGCCGGTCTGGCGGCTGCGGCAGACCTGTCCGGCTCCGCTGCCGATGCCTCGGCGAACTCCGCCCGACCCGATGCCGATGAATCGAGCGCGACGTGGCCGGTGTTCCCGCACCCGGACGGCCACGAGTTCGTCGACTTGGACGAGGACGTGACCGTGCGCGAGATCGAGGACGCCCTGGCAGAGGGGTACGACGACATCGAGCTTCTCAAGCGCTATTCCACCGTGGGCATGGGACCGAGCCAGGGGCGCCTTTCCGCCATCGCGACGGCCGCAGTCACGGCGGCGGCTCGCGACACCACGTCGGCTGAAGTCGGCGCCACCACCAACCGCCCGCCGGCCGTCCCCACGCGATTCGGCCTGTTCGCGGGCCGCGGATTCCAGCCGGTGCGGCACACGCCGATGCACGGCTGGCACGTAGAAGCCAGCGCCCAGATGATGACCGCCGGACTTTGGATGCGTCCGGCCTACTACGGGCGCCCGGATGAGCGCGCCGACGCAATCGCCGACGAAGTCTTGACCGTGCGCCGCGCCGTGGGCCTGATCGATGTCTCCACGCTGGGCGGTTTCGAGATCCGCGGCCCCGACGCGCTGGAGTTCCTCGAGCGTGCCTATACCCCCTCGTTCCGTCGATTGCGGGTCGGCCGCACTCGCTACGCCCTGCTGACCGATGAGCAAGGCGTGGTCGTGGACGACGGTGTGGCGGCGAAACTGGGACCCGATCACTACTACGTGACGGCCAGCACGTCGGGCGCGGAGCAGCTCTATCCCCTGCTGCTCTGGTATCAGGCCCAATGGCAGCTCGACGTCGATATCGCCGATGTCACCTCGGCCTACGGCGCCATCAACATTGCGGGTCCCCGGGCCCGCCACGTCCTGGAGACGCTGGGAACGGACATCGCCCTGTCACCGGAGGCGTGCCCCTACCTCGCCGCGCGCACCGGAAAGCTGGCCGGCGTGGACGTGCGCCTGTTGCGAATTGGCTTCGTGGGCGAACTGGGCTACGAGATCCACCCGCCCGCGTCCCAAAGCCTCGGCGTTTGGGAGGCGCTGATCGACGCCGGGCGCGAGTACGGCATCCGTCCGTTCGGCGTGGAGGCCCAGCGCGTCCTGCGGCTGGAAAAGGGCCACGTGATCGTCACGCAGGACACCGACGGCCTCACCCACCCGCACGAGGTCGATCTGGGCTGGGCGCTGGGCCGCCGCAAGTCCTTCTTCGTCGGCAAGCGCTCGATCGAAGTCCTGCGTGAGAAGGGCCTCTCGCGCCGGCTGGTTGGCTACGCGGTGCCCGACCGCCGCGCCACCGTGCCCGATGAAGGCCACCTCGTCGTGCGGGATGGCGAGATCACCGGTCGCGTCACGTCGTCCGCCTGGTCGCCCGTCCTCGATCAGGCCATCGGACTGGCCTACGTGGCGCCCGACCAGGCCGCAGTCGGCAGCGCCATCACGATCAAGGCGGCGGGGGGGCGGCTGGTCGAGGCCGAGGTCGCGCGGCTGCCGTTCTACGACCCCGAGAATCTCCGGCAGGCCATGTAGCCGTGACTGAGCCACGCAGCCCGATCGATGACGCCGTGCGAGCCGCCGGCGCGGTAGTCGGTGAGCACGCCGGCGTAACCGCCGTGACCGACTACGGCGATCCCGAGGCGGAGATCGCCGCGTCCCGACGGCTGGGCTTGGCTGACCTCTCGCCCTTAGCGCGCGTGGGATTCCGGGGACCCGGCGCCCGCGAGTGGCTCGCCGCGCGGGGCGTCGAATTGCCGGACGAGCCCAACCGCGCGCGCGTCCAACCGGACGGCTCGATCGCGATCGCGCGTTCCTGGACCGAGGCGCTGGTGCTCGGGGCACTTCGGGGCGCTGACAGCGTCTGTGACCGGCTGGAAGCGGGCGCGGCGGACGGTCACCGCGTTCGCGCCTATTCGCTGCCGCGGTTCGACGGGATGTTCTGGTTCGCGCTCACGGGCGCGTCGGCCGTCGACTGCCTGGCCAAGCTGTGCGGCGTGGACATGCGCGAGTCGGCATTCCCCGTTGGTTCGGTCGCGCAGACGTCGCTCGCGCGGCTCAATGCGGTCATCGTGCGCGTTGACTTGGGCGACATGCCGGTGTTCCACCTGCTCGGTGACAGCGCCTCGGCCGAGTACGCCTGGGCATCGCTCCTCGATGCGATGCAGGAGTTCGACGGCAGGCCCGTGGGACTGCGCGCACTGCACGCGCTGGCCCGTGAATTCGAGTAGCATCGCGGGTTGCGCGGCGGCCCCACCGGGCCGAACCTGATCGGGACCTTCGCCACATGTGCGGCATCGTTGGCTTGTTCCTCAAGCAGGAATCACTGGAGCCCTCGCTGGGCGAATGGCTCGAGCCCATGCTTGTGGCAATGGCAGACCGCGGTCCCGACAGCGCCGGGTTCGCGATCTACCACGACCCCGCCCCCGACGGCGCGCTCAAGCTCACGCTCTATCACCCCGACGCCGGCTTCGACTGGGAGGCAATTGCGGAAGGGCTCGGCACGGCTTTCGCGGGAAATGTCAACCTGCACGTGCGCGTGACGCATGCCGTGATGGTGGTCAACGCCACGGAATCCGAGGCGCGCGCCTGGCTGCGACGGCACTTTCCCGACGTGCGCATCACCAGCGTCGGCGCCGAGATTGAGATCTACAAGGAAAAAGGACTGCCCGACGACGTGGCCGAAAGCTACGCCATCCGTCACTTGACCGGCTCGCACGCGTTGGCGCACACCCGAATGGCCACCGAAAGCGCCGTGACCACCGAGCACTCGCACCCGTTCTCGACCGGGCGTGACCTGTGCCTGGTGCACAACGGTTCGCTCTCCAACCACAACCGGCTGCGCAGCGAGCTCGAGCGCCACGGCATGACGTTTCAGACCGACAACGACAGCGAAGTGGCCGCCGGCTATCTCACGCACCGCATGGCCGAGGGCGCGTCGCTCGAAGAGGCGCTCCAATCCAGCCTCGACGATCTCGACGGTTTCTTCACCTTTGCCATCGGCACGCGCGACGGGTTCGCCGTGCTGCGGGACGGCATCGCCTGCAAGCCGGCGGTGCTGGCCGAAACCGACCAATGGGTGGCCATGGCGTCCGAGTACCGCTCCATCGCCCACCTGCCCGGTGCATCCGCCGCGCAGATTTGGGAGCCGGCGCCGGCGACGGTCTATGCCTGGTCGCGTAACTGAGCGGATGATCACCGTCGATCTCAACCGCGTTGACATCCGCGAGCTGAATCAACGTCTGCACGATCAGAACGGCGACGACGGGCGGACCCCGTGGCGCATCGTCGGACCCGACGGCCGTCACTCGATCGCCGTGGGGCTCGATGCGACCTTGACCGTCACCGTCGAAGGGCACGTGGGTTACTACTGCGCCGGCATGAACCAGCACGCGCATGTGACCGTGAATGGCCACGCCGGCCCGGGTCTGGCCGAGAACATGATGTCGGGCACCGTGCGCGTCACCGGCAACGCCAGCCAGGGGGCCGGCGCCTCGGCGCACGGCGGCCTGCTGGTGATCGAGGGCGACGCCAGCTCCCGCTGCGGCATTTCGCTCAAGGGCGGCGACATCGTCGTGGGCGGCTCTGTCGGCCACATGAGCGCGTTCATGGCGCAGTCGGGTCGCCTGGTGGTGTGCGGCGACGCCGGCGCGGGTCTCGGCGACTCGATCTACGAGGCCGAGCTGTACGTCGCGGGATCGGTTGGCGGATTGGGCGCGGACTGCGTCGAGAAGGACGTGACCGACGATCACCGCACCCGTCTCACCCAACTCCTGTGCCGCGCCGGCATCGATGCCGACGCCGGTTCGTTTCGCCGCTACGGGTCGGCCCGCACGCTCTATAACTTCCACGTCGACCACGCGGGGGCCTACTAGTGGCCGAGCCGTCGGATTCCCCCGTCCTGCGCCAGTCCGCAACGTTTCCGCCGGAGACGATCGCCGAGATCCAACGCGCGGCGTCCGAGGGTCTGTACGACATTCGCGGTTGGGGCGCCAAGCGGCGGCTTCCCACCTTCGACGACCTGCTGTTGCTCGGGGCCTCGCTGTCGCGCTACCCGCTGGAGGGCTATCGCGAGCGCTGCGACACCAACGTGACCCTGGGCACGCGCTTCGCCAAGCAGCCGATTGAGTTGAAGATTCCCGTCACCATCGCCGGGATGAGCTTCGGGTCGCTCAGCGCCAACGCCAAGGAGGCGCTCGGCCTGGCCGCCACCGAGATGGGCACCAGCACCACCACCGGCGACGGCGGCATGACCAACGAGGAGCGCATCGCGTCGAAAACGCTGGTCTACCAGGTCCTGCCGTCGCGCTACGGGCTCAATCCCGACGACCTGCGACGTGCCGACGCCATCGAGATCGTCGTGGGCCAGGGCGCCAAGCCGGGCGGCGGCGGCATGCTGCTCGGGCTCAAGGTGAGCGACCGCGTGGCCGACATGCGCACGCTGCCGGCGGGCATCGACCAGCGCAGCGCCAGCCGTCACCCCGACTGGACCGGACCCGACGACCTGACGATCAAGATTCGCGAGCTGCGCGAGATCACCGACTGGCAGAAGCCGATCTACGTCAAGATGGCCGCCACGCGCGTGCAATACGACGTCCAACTGGCGGTCAAGGCCGGCGCGGATGTGATCGTCCTCGATGGCATGCAGGGCGGAACCGGCGCGACGCAGGACGTCTTCATCGAGCACGTCGGCATCCCGACCCTGCCGGCGGTGCGCCAGGCCACCGACACGCTGCAAGAGCTGGGCATGCATCGCAAAGTGCAGCTGGTGGTGTCGGGCGGCATTCGCAGCGGGGCCGACGTGGCCAAGGCGCTCGCGCTCGGCGCGGACGCGGTGTCCATCGGCGTCGCCGCGCTCATTGCGCTCAACTGCAACCGCCCCCTGTACCTGAAGGACTACGAGGCGCTGGGCACGGCTCCCGGCTACTGTCACCACTGCCAGACTGGCCGCTGTCCGGTGGGCGTCACGACCCAGGATCCGGAGCTCGAGGCGCGGCTGGAACCGAGGGCCGCGGCGCGGCGGGTGCGCAACTACCTGTCGACTATGGTGCTCGAAGCCCAAACCTTGGCGCGAGCCTGCGGCAAGTCGCACATGCTCAATCTCGAGCCGGAGGACCTCGTGGCGCTGACCCCCGAAGCCGCGGCCATGGCCCGCGTACCGCTGGCCGGCACGAACTGGATTCCGGGAGTCGCAGCCTCGGACTAAGGCTGATCAGGTGATTCGTTCGGCGGTTGCGATCCACGTTGAGTCCGTCATTCCCGCGAAGGCGGGAATCCACCCTTCAATGAACCTGGGGGCGGACAGGATGCACCCGGTCATCCCCAAGCCCGGCTGGATTTCGCAAAGGTCTCCGAAGGCGGGAATCCATGCCCGTAGGGCAACCAGCGAATCGAGCGGACCCGCCGGTGCGGTTTCGCCAATTGGCGCTCGGATGTCAACGTCGCCGTGCCGGGGCCCGGTACTCGGCGCGGAATTCGCGCTACCGTAAGCCTCGATTCCCGGACCGGCGCGTTTGCAGAGATGGAGCATCGAATGGACCACGATCTGGCGGCCATGGTTCGCGACAAGGGCATGAAATACCTGCTCTTCAGCTTCACCGATCTGTTCGGCGTCATGCGCTCGAAGCTCGTGCCGGCCCATGCCGTCGAGGAGATGCAGGACGAGGGCGCCGGGTTCGCCGGATTCGCCGCCCACCTCGACATGACGCCGGCCGATCCCGACCTGTGGGCCGTGCCGGATCCCGCCAGCCTCATCCAGCTTCCGTGGGAACCCGAGCTTGGCTGGGTGGCCACCAATCTCGTGATGAACGACGCACCCGTCGGTCATGCGCCGCGTGTCGTGCTCAACCAAGTCATCGAGGCCGCCAAGGCCCGCGGTTTCCAGATGAAATCCGGCGTTGAGAGCGAATTCTTCCTCCTGGAAGCCGACGGCTCGGGTATTGCCGACGGACAAGATGTTCAGGACAAGCCCTGCTACGACCAGATGGCGCTGCTGCGCCGCTACGAGCTCATTCGCGAGATCTGCGACGTGATGAACGAGCTTGGCTGGGGGCCGTATCAGAACGACCACGAGGACGCCAACGGTCAGTTCGAGATGAATTGGACCTACAGCGACGCGCTGACCACCGCCGACCGCCACGCATTCTTCAAGTTCATGGTCCGCCATCTGGCCGAGAAGCACGGTCTGCGGGCCACCTTCATGCCCAAGCCGTTCACCCAGCTCACCGGCAGCGGCTGCCACGTTCACTTCTCGCTGTGGGACGCCTCGAGCGACACCAATGTCTTCCTGGACGAATCCGAGGAGATGGGCCTCTCCGAGACGGCCTATCACTTCCTGGGCGGGGTGCTGCACGCCGCGCCGGCCCTGTGCGCCATCACCAATCCCACGGTCAACAGCTACAAGCGCCTAAACGCGCCGACCACGACCTCCGGCTCGACGTGGGCGCCGAACGCCATCAGCTACGCCGGCAACAACCGCACCCACATGGTGCGCATCCCCGACGCGGGGCGGCTCGAGACGCGCCTTCCTGACGGCGCCGCCAATCCCTACCTGCTGCAAGCCGCCCTGCTGGCCGCCGGGCTCGACGGCATCGAGCAGCGTCGCGATCCGGGCGAGCGCCTCGACAACAACATGTACGAAGCCGGAGCGGACGTCGACGTCCCACGGCTGCCGTTGAACCTGCTCGACGCGCTGCGAAACCTGGACGGCAGCTCGGTGATGCGCGCCGGTCTTGGCGATGAGCTGGTGAGCAGCTACCTAAAGCTGAAGATGGCCAATTGGCACGACTTCATGGGCCACACCAGCGAGTGGGAGCGCGCGAACACGCTGGATATCTGAGAGTCTGGGTCAGTCCCTCCCATGGGACGGAGGCCCTGGCGCAAGCCATCCGTCATTCCGGCGAAGGCCGGAATCCAGTCCGGTCGATCATGGAGGCGCACCGAATGCATGGCGTCGGGCGGGTCTCAGTCCCGCCTTTACCGGACTCTGCAACAGCCTCCGAAGGCGGGAATCTAGACGCCGTCCAACCTGTTGGCCCGCGAGTAGGGGGGGGGGGGGGGCCCCCCCCCCACCACCCACCGGGGGGGGGGGGGGGTTGTTGGGGGGGGGGCCGGGGGGGCCCGCCGCACGGAGGGGAGATTGAAATAGGCCAGGCCAAGGAA
>JAPPNP010000044.1:0-13441 GCA_028873795.1 Chloroflexota bacterium | reverse complement strand
CCCCGGCGGGGGGCGGGTCTCTGCCCCCCCTTACCCGCACTCTCAAACCCCCCCCTACGGCGGTAATCTACCCCCCGTCCAACCTATATGGCCAGCATCAGGGGCGGTTCGCCAACCGCCCCTACACCACTGATTCGGGCCTTCCCTAGATTCTGGCGCGGACTCCGGTTCAGCCCGGCGTCACGTAGTCGAGATTCCAGTCGCCGAGCACTTGCAGCGGCGTGACCCGCGCGGCGATATCCGGTTCGCCCGCAGCCCGCCAGGCGTCGATTTCCTCGCGGTGCCCCAGTCGGCGCAGCGCGTTCCACATGGCGCCGTAGTGCGCCCGGCCCCCGCCGCCGGCCGCGTCCCAGAAGAACATGTGCTCCGCGCCGACGTCGTAGATGTCCGCCGCCCGGCGTCGTAGGTCACCCGGCGGCATGTGCCGCGGCATCACGTTCGGCGCCAGCGTGACCGGCGTCCCACGCACCAGGTCAACGAAGAACCGCAGCGAGACCGGATCGGTCCAGGCCGGCGTCGTGCTGTCGAGGTCGGGCTCGGAGGTATAGGGAATGATCGTGTCGACCAGACCCTGCGCGACCCACTGCCGCAGGTCGATGGCGTTCTCCAGGTTCTCGGCGTCGCTGCTTAGCACCACCGCCGAGAGATGGAACGGCTCCGAACGCCCTTGCGCGGCGGAGGTCTCATCCAGGGCCTGCCGCACCTCGCGCATGAACTGGGTCAGGACCTCGGCCCGGAAGCGCAGCCATCGCGGATCGAGCGCGTCGAGCGCGCGTGGATTCAGACCGAACCGCTGTTCAAACGCCTCGACCAGCGGCGGCTCGTACTCGACCAGCGGCGGCCGGCGGCAATAGAGCAGACAGACTCCGTCGATCGGGCGACGGCACATCTCCCGCAATAGCCCGACCACCTGCGCACGCACCTCGGGATAGGTGTAGGCCAGTCGAGGCGTGAGCCCGCCCTCGCGATTGACGCCGCGCCACTCCGGGTGGCGCTCGTAGACGCTGTCGCCCCAGTTGAAGTGGTCGTAGGGCGGTGGAAAGCGAAACCCCGCCACGCGGTAGGCCGCGTGCAACTCGATGCCGATCTCGTGCGCGTAGTCTGCGGCCACGTCGAACGGATCGATGTCTTGCTCGCGCAGCACGCGGCGGCTCTCCACGTGCAGGCGGTCGAAGACCCGGGCGAAGTCGCCCAATCCGTTGAAGGTGGCCTCACGTCCCGACTCCGTGTGGGAAAACATCAAGTCGCCGCGGCCGACTTCCCAGTAGAGCCTTGAGAAATCGGTGTCGCGGTAGGGCTCGATCTCGCGCTGGATGTCGCGCGCCGAGGTAAGCCGCCAAAGTCCCAGCGGGCCGTTGGCGTCCTGGTGGGCGAACAATCGCCGCGTGTCTCGGCGCGCCAGGTCCGCCTGAACGCCCGCGGCTTCGGAGGCATCGAGCGGCGCCAGCTTGACATAAGCCACGCGCGCGGCCCCGCACTGGACGGACCCCGGTCCATCGCCCGGCGCCATCCGCGCCGTCACCTGGCCCAAGACCAGGGTGCGCCCGGTCAGGTCGGCGGCTTTCCAATACATCTCGACCAGCGACTGAGGGCTCTCGCGGTCCGGCGGCAGCTTCATCAGCGTGGGCACGGATTCGTCGCTCAGTCGGACCTCGAGTTCGAGGCCGCCGCCTTCCTCCACCGTGCGCGCCGGCATCACGCCAATCGATATCGCGTGCCAGCCGTCCACCTCGAGCGGCACGTGTATATCGGGCGCCGCCGTCTCCGGCCCAGCCAGCAACATCACGCCCGAGAGCCCGTCGGCCGTGTAGCTCAGCGTGCGCCAGTGCCTGCGTTTGGGCGTGCGTGAGAGGGCCCCCGCCGGCTGGCACCGTGACAGATCGGTCAGATAAATCGGCTCCGCGATCAACGCGCGATCGGCAATGCCCTCACGCATCGGGCAACGGCCACTCCAGTCCTTCGAGGAACTCGCGCAGCGCCGCCATCTCGGCGTCGCTCGGATTTGGCGCGGGCGACCGGCGCCAACGCGGCGCGGTGCCAAAGAGCTCCGGCAGGGCGTGCCGCACGAGCCCGTCCCAGCCGTAGGTAGTCGCCGCGGCGAAATCGCGCAGCGGCAGCTCCCAGCGAGTCACGAGCCGCCAGGCGGTCGCCGAATCGTTCGCTTGCACTGCCGCCCAGTAGTCAAACGCCGGAGCCGGATGGCTGCACACGAAGTAGTCGAGCCACGCAGGGCACCACTCATGGGACGCCAGGATGTGGTGCCGCCTGAGGCCGCCGCCGCCGGCCACCGTCCAGCGGTCGCCCCAGCGCATCCCCATTTCGTGCGCGTAGTCCAGCGACGCGTCCTCCTTGAAAGCGCAGACCCCCGGCACGGTCGCGAGGGCCTCGCAGGTGCCGAACGGCACGTCGCCCACCAACATGACGGGAATCTCGCCGGCGACCGCCGTGTAGTAGTCCGCCAGCGATTCCGGCGTGCCCGGCATGGCGATGGGGGGCCGCACCATGTAGAGATCGAATCCCAGCTCGCGCACGTGGCGTCCAAACTCCACGCACTTTGGCAGGCCCCACATGTTGTCGCAGGCCACGGTGAGCGCCCGACCGGCCACGTCCCGCGCCACGGCCTGGTGCACGTCGGCCACTTCGTCGTCGGTGAGCAGCGACATGAGGCTGTTGCCCCAGGTGAGCATCACCACGCCGCAGCCGGCGTCCAGCGACCGATCGATCATGCGCGTGAGCGCGGCGTAGTCGATGTGCCCGTCCTCGCTGAACGCCACCGGGACGGAGTTGATCGGCCCCCGCAGTCGCTCGCGAATCCCGGACTGCAGTTGGTTCATGCGACGTGGGCCTGTTTGGCGGCGCTGGAAGCAGCCGACGCGGAATCATCGAAATGAATCACGCGACGCACTGTACGCCCTGGTCGACCTGACCGGCAGTCGGCGCCGCGCGCGGCGTCTCGCAGGAGCGGCGGCTGCTAGGTAGACTCATGCCCCATGACGCTCCTGCCATCGTTCTCAAGCGCACTGCGCGTTTGTGAATGTTCCGCTGCGGCTTGTCCGTGATGGGTATTGGCATGGTCCCGAGCGGGTCGCATCGCGCTGGCGTTTTGGAGCCGGGAATCTCGGCCCCACACGGAGCGCCGCTCCGATGAAGCTGGCCTGCATGACCAGCGTGTTCGCCGGCGATCCCATTGAGACGGCCGTCGTCAAAATCGCCGACGCCGGATATCGCTACGTGGAGCTGTCGTCGGTCCATTGCGACTACAACACCATGACCAATGCGTTGATCGACAACATCGCGCACGAGATCGCCCGCACCGGCCTCGAGGTCGTGGCCTACTACCCGGCCGACGCCGAGGAGAACTGGACCCGCATGCCCCGCATGTTCGAGGTCGCGTCTCGGCTGGGGGCCAGCCGCGTGGTGGCGGAATGCGCCAATCTCAGCAAGGCCCGCGAGCTCGAGCCGCTGTGTCAGAAGTTTCAGATCGACCTCGCCATCGCCAACCAGTGGCCCTACCCGTTCGGCCGCCCGTCGGACTACTCGGGGCTCAACGGATCGGTTGGCTCGCGTATCGGCGCGGGGCCGGACACCGGGTGGTTTGCCGCGGGTGGGCAGGACCCCGCCGAGTTGTTCGATATCGCCGGCGACCGGATCAAGGTGGTTCACCTAAAGGACGTGGCCGCGGAGGGCGAATACTGTCCGGTGGACTTGGGTGACGGCGTCGCGCCGTTGGAGCCGTTCATGGCCGGGTTGGCCGATCAGGGTTTCGACGGACCCCTCACCGTCGCGCGCGATCCCGGCAAGCGCATCACCTTCGACATCGGAATCTTCGGTGACGCCACCTACGAAGTGCACGAAGAAGCCGTGCCGGAAGACGAGGTCATGCAGTCCCTGCGCCAGGCCAGGACCTGGGCGCTGGAGCACGGCGCCGTCGAGTAGTCGCCGGGCCATTGCCCAGCGCCGTCCACCGCCCGATAATTCAAGCGTCGGCGGGGGTAGCTCAGTTGGCAGAGCGCTAGCCTTCCAAGCTGGATGTCGCGGGTTCGAGCCCCGTCCCCCGCTCCAAATAGGAATGAATCGGGGTAAGCCGCCTATTGATCCTGGCGTCCATGATCGCTCGAGCAGGAGGGTGCGTACCGTGAAAGGACCTCTCGCAGCCATCTGGGAGATTCCAAAGCCGCTGTCGGTTCATCCAGTCCAGGTGGACGACGACACCGTGATCATGCTGCGTCGCCACGGAAACCCGGAAGGCCCCAGGCTGGTGCTGAGCCACGGTAACGGCCTTGCCATTGACCTCTACTATGCGTTTTGGTCGCTCCTGAGCCGCGATTTCGACTTGCTTGTCCACGACCTCCGGAATCACGGTTGGAACAACGTCGGCGCCAAGACTGACCACCGCGTCGGCACCTTTGCACGAGACCACGACCGCATTCGTGAGGCGATCGGCCGTCGCTTTGGAGAGAAACCGACGGTCGGCGTGTTTCACTCCATTTCAGCCCTGGCATGCCTGCATGCGCCGTCGCGTGGAGACGGCTACTCCGCCTTGGTGCTTTTCGCCCCGCCTCTCTGCAACCGTGGCTCCAAGTACCGGGCATTCGAAGCGCGGGCGAAGGGCACGGCCGACATGCTCAGGCGGAGGACCCAATGGTTCCGGTCCAGGGAAGAGCTGGCGGAACTCCACACCTATTTGCCCTATTTTCAGGCGGCCGTTCCGGGAGTCTTCGAACTTGTGGCGCGAACGACCCTCAAGGCGTCGGCGACCGGCCGGGGGTTTGAGCTCCGATGTCCCGCCGAGTTCGAGGCGCAGATCTGGGACCATGCCTCGACCTATGCGGTGACAGTCGATTTCGGCGCCATGAGGTGTCCTGTCAAGACCGTAGCCGCAGACCCCGCACAGGACCCGAGCGACCCGTCATTCGACTACGGGGACGCAGACGTGGACCATGAGGTCATTCCCGACACGACACATTTCCTGCAACTCGAAAAACCGAAGGAATGTGCGGTGGCCGTGCGGAGGTTTCTGCAGCAGGTGGGGATCCTGGAGAATCAGTCGTTCCCGTGAGAGCCAATTTCCGCACTTCTTGGCGATGACGGACGCGAAGGCGGAGCCTCAAACCTGTTAGAGCGATGAGATGGCGGGTTTCGGGCCAATCGCGCTGCCAAGCTGGATGTCGCGGGTTCGAGCCCCGTCCCCCGCTCCTCACCAATCGGCCGATCCAGAGACACTGATTTGCCGCGGGGCGCGTCTGGACCAGCCACGCGGTCGCTTCGGATCGCACGACTGCGCCAAGTCGCTCGCAGTTTGGACGAAGTCTCACGGTAATCGCGACGGCAATCTGGCAAGGTTGGCCCTGCGCCAGTCCTTGGCGCCACAACCCTTGACGTCGGATGCGCCCACCGATAAATCATTCCTCCTACGTCGTGTCACCCTGCTACGATCGCGCGCCGTCAAGACTTGGCCCGTGGCGAATGCCGCGGGGACAGCTTCCGGAAGACGGAATAGTGCCGACGGGCGGCGGAATAGACCCTTCGAAGTGAGATCGATGCGGCTACGTCTGAACCTAGCGGCGGTCGTTGCCGCGGTCACGCTGCTGGTGCTGGTGTTCGCGGCGTGCGGCGACGAGGTTCCACCCGCGCCGGATCCGACGCCGACAGCCACCGCCGCGCCGGTGGCCGTTGCACCGACGCCAGCACCCGAGCCGACGCCGACTCCCGAACCGACGCCTACGGCCGCCGTCACGCGCGTGGCCGCGGCGCCAACGCCCACCGCAACACCGGTACCCGCCACGCCAACGCCAAGTCCAGAGCCAACGTCCACCCCAACGCCGGAACCGACGGCTACCCCAACGCCTGAGCCCACTCCGACGCCGACGCCGGAACCGACGCCCACGCCAACTCCCGCACCCACGCCCACGCCAACCCCGCAGCCCACCCCAACCCCGACGCCGGAACCCACCCCGACGCCAACTCCTCAGCCCACGCCAACGCCCGAACCCACGCCTGCGGTTGCCGTGCCGACCGACTCCGATGCGCCGCTGGCCTTCGATCCCACCGTGATTCGCGGCACCTTGAGCAACGGCCTGGTCTACTACGTCAGGCACAACGAGGAGCCGCGAGAGCGGGCCCACATATCACTGATTGTGAAGGCCGGCTCAATCCTCGAGGAGGAGGATCAGCGCGGGCTGGCGCACTTCGTCGAACACATGGCGTTCAACGGCACCGAGCGCTTCGCCAAGCAGGAAATCGTCGAATACCTGGAGTCCATCGGCAGCAACTTTGGACCCGACGTGAACGCGTCTACGGGATTCGACTCCACCCAATACTTCGTTGAGATTCCAACTGACGATCCGGAGATTCTCGAGAAGGCGTTCCAAATTCTCAGCGAGTGGGCCTTCGCCATCGCGTTTGCGCCGGAGGAAGTGGAGCTCGAGCGCGGCGTGATCCTGGAAGAGTGGCGATTGTTTCGAGGCTTCGGCGCGCGGTTCCAGGACAACTGGTTCCCGCTGCTATTCGGCGACTCGCGCTACAACGAGCGAAGCCCAATTGGGCTGCCCGAAGTCTTTCAAAACGCTCCGGCGCAGCGCCTGGTGGACTTTTACCAGCGCTGGTATCGGCCCGATTTGATGGCCGTGATCGCGGTGGGCGACTTCGACACCGAGCTGATCGAAGCCAAGGTGCGGCAATACTTCGCTCCGCCTCCCGAGGGCGAGGCCGGCCAGACAGGGGCCTCCGTCGGACCGCCGACCGAACGGCCCCGCTATGGCGTGCCCGACCAGGACGAGCCGCGGGTGAACGTGTTCAGCGATCCCGAGGCGCCGGCTACGCAGATGTTCCTGGTACGAAGGCTTCCGCCCGATTCGGGCGACGACGTGGCGGCGCTGCGGCGCATCATCGTGGAGCGCCTAGCCTTCATGATGCTCAATGCACGCTTCTTCGAACGAGGTCAGGCCGAGAATCCCCCGTATCTCGGGGCCAGCGGCCTGCGCGGGTCGTTCGTCGATGCATTCGACCTGGTGCAGTTCGCGGCATGGGTGGAGCAAGACGGGGTCGAATCAGGGTTTGCGGCGCTGCTCGAGGAGACGCAGCGTGCGCGACAGCACGGGTTTACCCAGTCCGAGCTTGATCGCGAGAAGACCAACCTGCTGAGCGCGGCGGAACGCGTCTACAAGGAACGCGATCAGTTGGAGTCGGCCAATTTGGCCCAGGAGTACACGGACCACTTCCTCAGCGGCACGCCAGTGCCCGGCGTTGAGGCCGAGTGGGCGCTCTACCAGGCGCTGCTACCGGAGATTTCGCTGGCGGAAGTCGATGCCGTGGCGGCGACCTGGAGCGAGCCCGGAAATACGGTGCTCCTGGTGATGCGGCCCGAAGGCACCGATGGCAAGTCGGATGAAGAGTTGGAGTCTGAGCTGCAAGCCCAGCTCGCGGCAGCCGACACGCTGGAGGTCGAGCCCTACGAGGACGAGGTCGCCGACGTGCCGCTCATGGCCACCATCCCGCAGGCGGGCGCCATCACCAGCGAAGAGAACATCGAGTCCATCGACGCCGTCAAGTGGACGCTGTCCAACGGCATCACCGTGATCGCCAAGCAAACCGACTTCAAGAACGACGAAGTCATATTTGGCGCGTTCAGTCCGGGCGGACACTCGCTGGTGGACGACGCTGACTACGTGTCCGCCACTCACGCCGCCGCATTGGTCTCGGGCAGCGGCGTGGGGCCGCACGACAACGTGGCCCTGGACAAGCTGCTCGCCGGCAAGCGGGTCTCGGTGTCGCCCTACATCAGCGAGCTCTACGAGGGCTTCAACGGCAGCTCGTCGCCGGAAGACTTGGAGACGCTGTTCCAGCTGATCAACCTCTATGCCACCGAGCCCAGGCTGGATCCGGTGTACTTTTCGAATTACGAGACCAGCCTGCGAAGCACGGCCGAGACACGCGCCGACCAACCCGACGCCGTCTTCTCCGACACGCTGAACTCGGTGTTCAGTCAGGGACATTTCCGTCGGCGGCCACTCACGCTCGAGCTGGTGGACGAGCTCAGCCTGGAGCGCGCGGAAGCCGTCTACGCCGACCGGTTCGCCGATCTGGGCGACGCGACCTTCGTGTTCGTCGGCGCGTTCGAATGGGAGACCCTGCGATCGTTGACGGAAACCTACGTGGCCAGCCTGCCGACCACCGGGCGCGTCGAGCAGTGGCGCGACGTGGGGGTCGAGCGACCGGCCGGGCTGGAGGAGCACGTCGTCCGCAGCGGCATCGAGCCTCGGAGCCGGACGGCGGTGGTGTTCGCCGGAGACATGGAGTGGAGTCGCCAGAACGCGCTCACGCTTACGGTCGTGGGGGAGATGCTCCAAATCCGGCTGCGCGAAACCTTGCGCGAAGCGCTCGGCGGCACCTACAGCGTCGGCGCCATCACCAGGGCCAGCCGGTTACCGGACCCCGAATTCCTGTTCTATGTCATCTTCGGCAGCGACCCCGCGCGCGCTGACGAGCTTTTCGACGCGATCTTCGAGGAAATCGCCTGGCTGCGAGACGGCGGTGAGCAGGACTACCTGGACACGGTCAAGGAGTTGCTGCGCACGCCTCGCGAGGAGCAGCTGCGCGACAACAGCTTCTGGCGAGGCCAGATCCAGGCCGTCGTGCAGCGGGATGGGGAGTTCTTGGAGATTCTCGACTTCGAGGAGCGGCTAGACGCCGTGACCCTGGAGCAAGTCTCCGCCGCGGCCCGGCTCTACCTCACCGACGACCGCTACCTGCGCGTGCTGTTGCTCCCCGAAGAGGACGAGTAGCCCGCGCAGACGCCTGGTCGGGCGCGCGAACGGCCATCTGGCGGTCGGAGTCTGGCACGAGCTCAGTCGAACTCGCTCAGTCGTACGGTGCGGCCTTCCTCGCTGCTTCTGACGGCGGCGAAGGCGGTCTTGATCGAGTGCAAGTTGTCGCGGCCGGAGGTCATCGGCTCGCGGCCTTGCGTTGCCGCGGCCATCATCTCGGCCATGCTGCCGCCGAAGGCGTCCGGGAACCACCGGCCCTCGATTGGGAAACGCGCCCGGCGGTCGGGCTCCTCCTTGCGGGAGACCTCCACCCACTGCTGCGTACCCACGATCGATCCCTCAACCCCATCCAAATACCAGGTGTCGGAGTGAGCCGCCGGGCTGGGCACGACGTTGTTGAAGTGCTCGGTGCATAGCAGGTCGCCGCCGTCGAAGCGCATGAGCAGCGAGTGGCACAGCGGTGAGACTGCGCGCTGACCCGGGACCCGGGCGGTCGTGCAGCTCACGGCGTCGGGCGAACGTCCGGTGAAGTAGCGAGCCAGATCGATGTAGTGGACGCCGTGGTCCACGATGTTGAATTCCTGGAGGTGGCGCCACCAGCGGTCCGGATGGTCCTGCCAGGACCTTCGCACGTGGGCCACGCTGTAGAGCGGGCCGCAGACGCCGCGGTCGATCAGCACCCTGATGGCCCGATGGGCCGGCGCCCAGCGCGCCTGCTGGTTGACCATCAGCGGCACGCCCGCCTCCTCGACGCTGCGAACCATGTGCTTGGCCGACGCCCAATCCATGGCGAACGGCTTCTGCGAGAGAATCGGTTTGCCCGCCGCCGCGATCTTGGGGAGAACCTCGGGCCGCACGTTGGCGTGCACGGCCAGGTCCACCACCTCGACCTCCGGATCGTCGAGCAGCTCGTCCAGATTCGTACTGCCCCGTGGGATGCCCCAGCGACTGCGGGTCGATTCGACCGCTTGGGGATCGATATCCATGCAGGCGACGACGTCGTATCCAAAGTCGCGGTAGGCAGGTAAGTGGGCCGAATTGGCGACCGCGCCGCAGCCCACGAGGCCGATCTTGAGCCGTTGCCCGTTTGGCGACTTGGGTGCGTAGTCTTCAGGTGTCAGGTCGAGCTCATCGAGACGCATTCCAAGCCACCATCAGGTGAGGCGCAGCCCCGCGCACGGTGCCGCGCGGGCGGGTCGGGCAAGCAAATCCGATGTGGCGCGGACGGGTCAAGTCCACGGTCGCCGGAGAACCGTCGCCCATCGCGCCGGGTCGTTCGGAGGACTCGATGCTGGCCGGTGGCGCGTCCCCGGCAGATTGCACGCACACGATCGAAAAAAGGCCGGCGTGCATCGCAGTTTCGCTCCCCAGCGGGGCGCCCATAAGCCATAATCAGGCATCCGCACACTCGTCTCTCAACGAGGCAGGGATCCCATGGCAACGCCATCCAACAGCGTGGCGCAGGTTCCGCGGCTCACCACCGAGCAGGTCGCCCAATTCAAGCGCGACGGCTTCCTAGTTTTGCCGGCAGTGCTCGACTTAGAGCTCTGCCGCCAGACCCGCGAGCAGATGTGGGAGCTGATCGCGGAGCATCGCCCCAGCATGAAGCGGGACGATCCCGAGACATGGCTCCCGTTTTCCGACGAGGAGCGGGAAGGCTACAAGCGTCCCGAGGGCGGCGGCGACCCGTATTTCGGCGGCGGCGGCCACCGGCTCTACATTCGCAACGGCGCCGAGGAGCTGCTGCTCGACCTGGCGCCGCGCGCCATGTTCGACATCGCCGAGCAGCTGCTAGGCGAAGGTGAGGTCATTTGGCCGAACGGTCTCGACGAGACCAACACCACCATCGGTCCGGCGCTCTTGACCGAGGACCACATCACCAGCATGGAGGTCCACCTGGGTCCGGAGTCCGACAAGTGGCTCGGCAAGGCCACGCGCAAGACCGAGCAGCTGCGCCTTCCCAAGACCGGCCCCGTGTGGGCCACCGCCCAGGGATCGCGCGGTCTCTATTGCACGCTGCCCAACAGTCCGGGCGGCCGCGTCAACAAGTACCCGTACGCCAAAGTCCAGCCGAGCGCCAGGTATCCTTCGGCTCACGCGGCGGAAGGCATGTATGAGAGCCGGCGGCGGCTCCAGATCGCGGCCTACTTTGACGACCTGCCGCTCGGCGCCGGCGGCCTTCACCTGTGGCCCGGCAGCCATCAGCGGATTTGGGACCGGTGGTCCGCGATGCACCGCGGCGACATCCCGTCCAACGACGACTGGCTGAGCCTGCGGCATTCCGCGGGCAAGTTCGACGGCTACGTCACGCCGCCGATCTCGGAGATCAAGGAAGACACGCCGGTCGTGGACACCCACGGACCTTGCGGCTCGGTGGTCCTTTGGCACGCCAACATGCTGCACATGGCAGGGCAGAACACCAGCAGCGACATCATCCGTCAGGCCACGATCTACGCCTACGACAAGACCGAGGAATCCCTCCCGGACGAGTTGGCGCTGGCCTACCCGGACGGCGACCTGTGGCGCGACTGGTCCGACGAGCTGCGCGCGACCGAAGCGGCGAGCTAGAGACCGATCGACGTGAGCACGCCGGCCGCCGACCGCGGTGGCCGGCGTGCTTCACCGTCGTGCTTTAGCCCGTGACGGTCACAACCTTCCTGGGCGACGACCGCCCCGCAAAACGCCCGACGCACGCCACCCGTCCAGTGGTGATGGGGCGGCGCGGCGTCGTCACTTCGGGTCACTATCTGGCCACGGCCGCCGGCTTCCGCATCACGGAGCAGGGCGGCAACGCCATCGACGCGGCTGCGGCGATGTGCTTCTGTCTCAACCTGCTGGAGCCGCAGAGCAACGGGCTGGCCGGCGAGGTGCCGACGCTCATCTACTCGGCGCGCGAGCGCAAGGCCTACGCGCTCAGCGGCATGGGCTGGTCTCCGCAGGCATTCAGCATCGACTGGTGCCGCGAGCACGGCATCGACCTGATCCCAGGCGACGGCTATCTGCCGGCCTGCGTGCCCGCCGTGGTGGGAACGTGGACCGCGGCCTTGGCCCGGTTTGGAACCCTGAGCTTCGGCGAGGTCGCGCAGCCTGCCATCGAGCTGGCCGAGCACGGCTTTCCCGTCTACCAGGGGCTGCACGACGCCTTGGCGGGCAACGAGGCCAAGTACACCGAGCTCTACCCCAGCACCGGCGAGGTCTACCTGCCATCGGGGAAGGCGCCGCAGGTCGGGGCTCTGCTCCGCAATCCCGATTGGGCCGAGACGCTGCGCGTCCTGTGCCGAGCCGAGCAAGCGGCTGCCGGGCGCGGGCGCGTGGCCGGCATCGAGGCCGCGCGCGACGCCTTCTACAAGGGCGAGATCGCCGAGCGCATCGTCGACTTCATCACCGCCAACCCGGTCGAGGACGCCAGCGGCTCGGCGCACGCAGGTCTGCTGACGTACGAGGACTTCGCCGAGTGGGAGGCGGACTTCGAGGAACCCGTCAGCTTCAACTACCACGGCCTGGAGGTCTCCAAGTGCTCCAGCTGGACCCAGGGCCCGGTGTTCGTGCAACAGCTGGCGCTGCTCGAAGGATTCGACCTGGCGGCGCTGGGCCACAACTCGGCCGACTACCTGCACACGGTGATCGAGTGCGCCAAGCTGGCCTTCGCCGACCGCGAGGCCCACTACGGCGACCCGCGCTTCGACGACGTGCCATTCGACCGGCTGCTATCGGAGGACTACGCCGCTAAGCGCCGCTTGCTGGTCGGCGAGCGAGCGTCCCGGGAGATGCGGCCCGGTGACCTTGGGGACGGCCTGCCGACGTACGCCACCATCGACGTGGCCGAGGACAACCGCCGGGCGCTGCAGCTCGAGGCCCGCGAAGTCCGGGACCTGGGCCTCGGCCACGCCCATCTGGGCGACACCACTCATCTCGACGCCGTTGACGCCGAGGGCAACATGGTCGCAGCCACGCCCAGCGGCGGATGGCTGGGCACCTCACCGGTGATTCGCGGGCTCGGATTTCCGCTGGGCACCCGCGGTCAGATGTTCTACCTCAATCCGGCCCGGCCCAACGCGCTGGCCCCGCGCAAGCGGCCCCGCGCCACCCTCACGCCGTCGCTCGTCACGCGCGACGGCGAGCCCTACATGGTGTTCGGCACGCCGGGCGGAGACGGCCAGGACCAGTGGACGCTGCAGTTCTTTCTCAACCACGTCCACTTCGGCATGGGCCTCCAAGAAGCGTTGGACGCGCCCACGGTGCATTCGGTGCACTTTCCGTCGTCGTTCTATCCGCGCGGCGCCTACCCAGGGCGCGTGGTGGCCGAGGACCGCATCGACAGCGAAGTGCTGGCAGAGCTCGAGCGCCGCGGTCACGAGGTCGAAGTCACCAGCGGCTGGGCCAACGGCAAGCCCATGGCAATCCAATTCGGAGGCTCCGACGGCGTCATCGCCGGAGCGGTTTCCGCCAAGGGCGCCATCGGTTACGCACTGGGGTGGTGATGGCGCCGAATTCCGGATCCCTGTCCCTCAATCAGGTCTGTGCGTAGCTCTTCGTCATTCCGGCGAACGCTGTAAACCGGGCTCGACGACGCCCATGTCCGCGTAGGGGCGCCCCTTGTGGGCGCCCGTCCGGCTCGATCCGGGCAGCCACAAGACACCCCAGGTGCGTAAGGTGTCAAGCCGCGAGCGGTGTGT
>JAPPNP010000077.1 GCA_028873795.1 Chloroflexota bacterium | reverse complement strand
TCGTTCGAAACAATCCGGGAAACCCGTGGTCAGATGATCTGCGAAACAACAAGTGGCGTCCAATTTGGTCGCCGAACAACATCCAAAACTCGAATCACGCTCTATGCTTGGACCAACGGGGCATCCGGTGGGTCAGTCGAGGCGAAATTGCTGTCTCGCCGCCCAACGGGCCAGCGCTTGGGAGGCCCAGAACTGGACAGCGAGATCGTTCATGAAGGGATTGCGCAGCGACCAACCTGGCCGTGCAACACCTCGGCCCGCCGCAGCAGATTGTCGATCTCCTCCGGCTTGTAGCGCTTCCTTGCTATCGCTGGCCCGCCTCTTTTCATAACCAATAGGTGGACCAATCCAATAGGGACAGGTCACGCGACCTGGTCGACGTCGTGCCCCGCCTCAACATCTTCGGGGACGACCGGCTCGCGCAGCTCTGCCAGGAGGTGAAGGACAGGATCGCCCACGCCGATCCGGCGACGCTCAGGCCGTCGCCCGGCTTCAACCCGAACGTCCGGCGCCAGGTGAAGCGCGACGCCGATGCGCTGATGGAGAAGTTCGCGGGGTATTTCGGGACCCCTGCCGTCGACCGGGAGGCCGCGTGATGGCCGCCCGCCGGGAATCGGCGCCCCGCGTCACCGACTGCGTCACCGCGCTGCTCCGCGACCAGCCCTTCTTCGGCAGCCTCGCGCTCAGGCTTCCGATCAAGCCGGACGCGCCCCGCGAGCCCCTCGCGAGCGACGGGCGGGAGATCCACTACTCGTCCGACTGGATCGCGAACACCGACGCGGATCTCGTCAAGACCGCGATCGGACGCGTGGTGCTGGCCTGCGCGCTCAAGCACCACACGCGGCGGGGGATGCGCGATCCCGGGCGCTGGCAGCAGGCCTCGCAGTTCGTCACCCAGCGGACGCGGCTGACCCAGGCGCTGGAGTCGCCGCGATGAGCCTGAGCTTCCACCCCCGCGACGGGGGCCGCAAGGGCGTACCCGGCGGTTCGCTCATTAAGGGAATCTAAGACGTGCGCGGCCGCGGTGCGGTATTCAGGGTACCGGCGCGGGATGCGGAGCCGGGGATGACGACCAACGCGCAAGGTCGCGACCCGCAGCGGGCCTGGAGACGGCTGAGAGAGAACCCGGACTATGTCGCGGACTGGCGCGCCAGCGCCGGGCCGACGGTCCGCGAGGCGCCGCCGTATGCCTTTCGCAGGCAGACCGAGGCCGACTTGAAGGCGGCGCGATGGAACCTGTTGGCCTGGGAGGACCCGCACCATCCGCAGTGGGCCGAGCTCTTCTGGGCCGACGTGGCGGTGGTCGAGGCGCGGGTGGCGGAGGCCGGGGAGCATGGGTGGCCCTGCCTGCTGCTGAGGGCCGGTGCGGCGTTCACGGGTCTGCGGTTGCTCGACGGCGCGCTCGTGTTGAAGGTTCGGCGGCGCCGCGAGACGGGGCAGATCAGGGTGATCGACGGCGGCGCCTTCGACCCGGCGCTGAGCGGCCTCGAGGTCGCGCGGCGGCAGGTCGAGCGAGCACACCGGGGCTGGGTCCGTATCGAAAGCCTGGACGGGATCGTCTTCGGCCGTTGACGAGACGCGGGTTCAACTTCGCCTTGACGAATACGTGATGCTGCTCGGCCCACCTGGGGTGCGCTGAGGGAGTCGGGTGTCGCCTGCGCGCCGGAAGCGGCCGGAGAACGTCGCGCGCGAGCGAGAGCAAACCTGCTGGAGGCGCTGTAATGACGAGCGCGCAGCCTCACTGTGATCCGTAAGGAGCATGCGGCCGGGGAGCTCCGTACAGCAGGCGGCGGTATGGTTGGGAAGAGAAGGTACGTCATCGCAGTTTTCGCCCGCGCCGGGGAGCGAAACACCGGTCCGGCGGCGAAACGATGCAGACCCGCCGAACGTCCGCTTGCGCGTTTCCAGATCCGAACGACAGCCAGCGCCGCCCGGGGCGTCCTTCCAGCCGCGAGCTACGGTGCCTCGCCGGCGCCTCCGGCGTTGCGCACGCCGCGCCACCCAGCGCCGGACCGCTCCATCTCCACCGCCACCGGATCGTTCCCACGCCTTACCTCGGGCCAGCAAGAGGACCGCGGCGCTCAGGTTCGGGAGAGGCCGGACGATCAGAGACGTCCACACCGTCTCCCCGCTCTACCAGCGCCGGTCGAGTACTTCCCGTGCATGCGCCAGCTCGCCTCGTATCCACGCTTCCGCAAGACCATCGTGCTCCGCGGCCTCAGGTCGCTGCCACTTCGCTGCGCGAGTGCCTGAGCCGAAGCCGTCGAGCGCCTCACCCGCCCGGCGTCGCCTTCACCCTGCCATTGTTCGCCCAATTCGACGTCATACGCTGCGACAATCCTTGAGGCTCTCTGCCTCTCGTACGGCAGGCCAGGCTGGCGATCCCACGCGACCGACATCTGCTCACACGTGGCCGCGCCGCATCATCTGCGAGAGGGTGAACTCCTGGCTCCTCCAATGCAGGTGCCTCCCGGGCAACTGCAGCGAGCGATTCTCAGACTCCCTACGGTGCGTGCTCGTTCGCACGCCCTGCATCCACGAGATAAGCGCATTGCATGTCCGTCCATTTCGCCAAAGCCTGAGCACAGGTACCTCATTGTGCGGGATGCCCGTGTTCAGTCCGGCGCTAGTCTCCGTCCTATCATGGCGCGCGACGCTTCCGGCGGACCCTCGGTGACAGTCCAACCACCGCGGGATGCCTGGAGTCCGCTTGAGATCGATTTCGATTGCTTCCCATGAGATTCCCGGCCACGAAGTCCGCCGTTGAAGTTGCCGCAGGGCCCGCACCAAACCGTTGATGCGCCGCCGCTTTTCCTATGCACACGATCCACTCCGCGCTCTTGATCCTCAACCCTTCCACCTGAGGGTCTGGTCCCTGTGGATCGCGCCGGCCTCAGTCTCGACCCTCCAGACACTCGACGCGATCCGGCACTTCCAGTTCCATAACCTATTGTTCAGACTGCATAATTTTCTTCAACGTGAGCTGAGCCGGGCTTGTAGACTTGAAACGTGCACCACGCGTCTCTTCACCCTCCAGCACTTCCCGGACGCCAATCCGGTCACGAGCGGTCTTGAGCACCCTGAAAGTACAATTCGCGCGATTCCCATGGGATTCCCGCGTTCAGCGCTGATGCTGACGGAGTGCCATCTGTCGGGGATTCACTCCATTTCGACGACTGCATCACGCCCACAGACATGACAGCGGCACCGCCGCCAGCTTGTCGCCGAACGGCACGAAATCGGCGCTGTCATAGAGAACGACGCCGCAGGCGAAACGCTCCTCGCACGCTTCGGCTAGGGTCCGCAGCCCAGCGAAATCCCTGGACGTCACCGTTGCGGCGGCCTTGACCTCGATCCCCGCAATCGTCCCGTCGTCGCGTTCCAGCACGATGTCGACTTCGCGCATCTCCCGGTCGCGG
>JAPPNP010000037.1 GCA_028873795.1 Chloroflexota bacterium | reverse complement strand
TCAATGTGAACAAAAGGCGCGCGCTTCTATCGGCCTAGAGCGGGAAACAACACTACACCATGGTCGGACTCGGCACCGACGGTCTACCGCGCTATGGGCGGAGCAGCACGCGACCGGGCCGGACGGCAGAGAGGAGACGCCACAGGGGGAGGGGGGTGGACCCCGATTCTCCCTTCGCGAAACTCCGCGTGCTTGCAAGCGGCGCCGCGCGCCCGTCGTGACGCGAGACGCTCCCGCTTTCGCCGCGAGCCGGCTCGACAAGTGGCTCTGGTACGCGCGCTTCTTCAAGACCCGGGGGCTCGCGCAGAAGGCCTGCGAAACAGGACGCATTCGCGTCAACGGGCGCCGCATCACCAAAGCTCACCGGAGCGTCGGACCTGGCGACGTTCTTACGTTCGTGCAGGGCAGAATGGTGAGAATCGTGCGAATCCTGGCAGTGGCGGAGCGGCGGGGGCCTGCGCCCGAAGCGCGGAAACTCTACGAGGAAATCGAGCAGGAGTAGGACGGATCTGATATGGCGGGGCGCGTCCTGGCACCCCTTGAGTCGGCCGCCGTCGTTATGATACGCAGCGCCCGTGATCGACAGAATCAAGTCTCTTTTGAGCGGCGCCGATGCGGTCGGCGCCGAGCCAGCCGAACCCGACGTCCCGAAACTCGCGGCGGCGGCGCTTCTGGTCGAGGCGGCGTGCATGGACGGACACTTCGACGGCGACGAGCGCGACGCGGTTTGTGCGGCCCTTGGCGCGCACTTCGGGCTTAGTGAAGCCGAAGCCGACACCCTGATCGAAGAGGCGGAGGCCGTTCACCACGAGGCAACCGATCTGCACCGCTTCACGCGGGCCATCAACGACCGCTACGACCATGCGGATCGTCTTGCAGTG
Source organism: Chloroflexota bacterium (assembly GCA_028873795.1). GTDB lineage: Bacteria > Chloroflexota > UBA11872 > UBA11872 > UBA11872 > JAJECS01. Next base: position 35,442 of record JAPPNP010000037.1, on the reverse strand, counting down.
ATGGAGATGCTGTGGGAGGTGGTTTATGCTGACGGTCGGCTTCACGCATACGAAGCCAATCTGATCCGCCGCGTCGGCGGCTTGCTTCACATCACGGACCGGGAACGGGGGGAAGCGCGCAAACGTGTCCTCGCCCGCGTCGGACAGGGAACAGAGCGAGCGGCCACCACGTGAGCAGCCGGCCGCGGCGCACGCACAAGCGAAGCACGGAGCACTAAGCGAATGACGTACCTGGTGACCGAGTCCTGCATTCGGTGCAAGTACATGGACTGCATCGAAGTGTGCCCGGTGGATTGCTTCTATGAAGGCGAGAACATGCTGGTGATCCACCCGGACGAGTGCATCGACTGCGGCGTGTGCGAGCCGGAATGTCCGGTCGAGGCGATTATTCCCGATACCGCAGGCGACGACGACGAGGGGAAGTGGTTGGAGGTCAACCAAAAGTTTGCCGAGATTTGGCCCAACATCACGCGCAAAGGCGAGCCGCCCGCGGACGCGGACGATTACAAGGACGAATCGGGTAAGTTCGAGAAGTATTTTTCGGACAAGCCGGGCGAAGGAGATTAACCGCCCGGGGCAAACCCTGGAAATTGCACCGCGACTCTGGTATAGTACCTCCCATTGCAGCGGGGCGATCGGCGCCCGGCTGGACGCGGCGGCGCGCATGGCGACCGCCGCAGACGTAAGGCCCCTCGGGCACGGCCTTACCTCGATCGGACAAGGAATTCAGGACAAAGTGAGCAGCAAGGCGCCGTCGAAATCGAAGACTTCCGCTAAAGAACAGACCTCCGCCAAGGCCCGCAAACGGTCTTCCCCCTCCCCGAGTACAGTAGCGCGAACGAAAGCATCGGCGCGCACTCGGACGGCAGCCAAGAAGACGGCCGGCACGGCGTCCAGCGCGCGGCGCGCCGCGGCGCGGACAGAGGCGAAGCAGTCGGAGGTTCAGGAAGGGGACACGGTGAAGCCTGAGGGAGCGGCCGGGCGCGCGAAGAGCGCCAAGGCCGCCAAAGCCGGCAAGAGCACCAAGCCCGCCAAAGAGCCCAAGGCCAAGGGCGGGCCCAGGGCCAAGCGGGTTACTAAGGCAAGCGACGCGAGCACGTCCAGCGCGACTGCCGAAGCGCGGCGCAAGAAGAAGGTCCCGACCGAGATCAACGGATTCTCTGTGGGCGATTACGTGGTCTATCCGGCCCACGGGGTCGGGCGGATCACCGGGATCGACGAACGGGCGGTCGCGGACCAGACCCTGCAGATGTTCGTCGTGGCCTTCGAGAAGGACAAGATGACCCTCATGGTCCCGACCGACAAGGTGGAGTCGGCCGGCATGCGCCGGTTGAGCTCGAAAGAGACCATGGATGCGGCGATTACAACCCTGCGAGGGCGGGCACGTCAGCGCCGCGTCATGTGGAGCCGGCGCGCCCAGGAGTACGAGGCGAAGCTGAACTCCGGCAATCCGGTCTCGATCGCGGAGGTCGTGCGGGACCTGCACCGCAACGTTGGCCAGCCGGATCAGAGCTACAGCGAGCGCCAGATGTACGAGGCAGCGCTGGATCGGTTGGCGCGGGAGTTCGCCGCGGTCGACAACACCGATACCGAGCAGGCCGCGAACAAGCTCGAGGACGTCCTACGCGCGGCGTAGGAGCGGGCCTCCCCTCAGCCACGTGGGCTGCGCCACCAACGAACGGTTCGTAACGATCCGCAGAGGCGGACGGATTTGGGCTGTCGGCGCCATCCATGGCGAAGCGTCGAGGCTCGCCGAGCTGCACGCGGGGATCGAAGATCGATTCGAGGCTGGCGACCGCATCGTCTATCTCGGAAATTTTCTTGGCCGCGGCCGAGACGTTGCTGCCACCCTCGACGAGATGGTGGCCTTCCGCAGCGCGTTGCTCGCGGTGCCGCACATGAACGTCTGCGACGTGGCCTACCTGCGCGGTAGCCAGGAGGAGATGTGGCAGAAGCTGTTCCGCCTGCACCTCTCCGTCGAGCCGACGGATGTGTTGGCCTGGATGATGGATCAGGGCGTGCAGCAGACTCTCGCGGCCTACGGTTGGGGGGCCGCCCAGGCGCAGGAGCGAGTCACCAACGGGTCTCAAGAAATCGCGCGCTGGCTTGGCGAATTGCGCGCAAGGATGGAGCTCTATCCGGGGCATCAGGAATTGCTCGCCAGCGTGCGGCAGGCGGCCGTCACCCACGATGGAGCGCTGCTCTTCGTGAATTCGGGGCTCGATCCGTCGCGTCCGCTCGATACCCAGAGAGACGCGTTTTGGTGGGGCGCCGATCAGCTCGCGGAACTCACGCCGCCCTATGCCGAATACAAGAAGATCATTCGGGGCTTCGACCCCTATCAGGGCGGTGTCAGCCTCGACGACTATGTGGCAACGGTGGATGGCGGCGCAGGGTTCGGCGGCACCTTGACTGCTGCCTGCTTTGATTCCGAAGGCAGGGCGCTCGATCGAATTGACGCGTGACGACGACCGCTGCGGCTGAAGGGTGAGGGCGCGCGATGGCGTCTGCAGAACGGTCGGCCAACGACCCCGACGGTGGCATCAAAGAACGGATGGAAGCGGCCACCGTGTGGGCGCTGCCGGCGCGGTGGTACGCCGACCCCGACATTTATCAAATCGAACGACAAAGCATCTTCTCGCGCCATTGGCTCTGGATCGGGCGCGAGGGCGAAGTGGCCGAGCCGGGGCAGTACTTCACGGCCGCTCCGGTGGAGTTCCCGCTCTTCGTGCGGCGCTCGGAAGATGGAACGCTCCACGGATTCCACAACGTGTGCCGGCACCGGGCCTCCAAGCTGCTGACGGAGTCGAGCGGACAGTGCGCCGCCATCGAATGCCCTTATCACGGCTGGCGCTACCGCTCCGACGGTGCGCTCGACCATGTGCCGTTGTTCGGCGAGGCGCCGGACTTCCCGAAGGACGAGCTGTCTTTGTTCCCAGTTTCGGTGGATGTCTGGCGTGGCCAGATCTTCGTCTCCCTGGATCCGGAGGCGCCGCCGCTCATCGAGTGGCTCGGTCCGATCGAGGACGTGGTGGAACGAACCGCGCCGGCGCAGGTCGATTTCGGACGGCGCTTGGAGTTTCTTGTCGACTGCAATTGGAAGACCTACGTAGACAATTACCAGGAGGGCTATCACATCCCCCCGCTGCACCCCGGATTGAACCGTGATCTCGACTGGAAGCGCTACAGGGTCATCAACTTCGAAGGTGGCAGCCTGCATGAGGCTCCGGCGAAGGGGAGCTCGACCCATCCCGGCGCTTTCGGTTGGCGTTTTCCTCATTTTGCGTTCAACTCTTATCCGGACGGGCTTTCCTTCATGCGGATGGAGCCGGTCGGACCGCGCCAGACACGTCTGGTCTACGACTACTGGCGGCCGGACGCGATCAGCATGGAGGACTTCGAGGCAACGCTGGAATACGGCGTCCAGGTTTCGAAGGAGGACCAATGGATCACGCCGATCATTCAGGAGAACCTAGAGGCCGGCGTATACGAAGCGGGCCCGCTCAGCCCGCTGCACGAGAACGGCGTGTTCTACTTTCACGAGCTGGTACGGGAGGCCGTCGACTCCGCAGCATAAGGCGGCAGCCGCGCTCTATTCGCGTCACCTGGGACGACGGCACCACCGGGACCTTCCATCACCTATGGCTGCGGGACAACTGCGGTTGCCGGCTGTGCCGGCACCCGGACACCCTGGAACGAATTCTCGATCCGCTCTCCGTGCCGGCCGATCTCGATGCCGGGTCGGTCTCGATTACCGAGGCGGGCGGACTGCGGGTCCAATGGCGGCCCGAGGACCATGTCAGCGACTACGATTCGGACTGGCTCAGGGGACATCGCGGCGGCGCCGACGAAGCTTCGCAATGCGGCCCAGCGCCTGCCACGTGGGGCGCCGAGCTTTCGGAAGCCATACCGAGCGCGGAGCATGACGCGGTCGCGGGCAGCGACGGTACTCTGTTGGACTGGCTCCGTCTCCTGCGCGACTTCGGAGTCGCCGTCCTGCGCAACACGCCGCGCGAGCCGCTCAGTGTCCTCGCCCTCGCGGGGCTCATTGGCCCCGCACGGGCGACCAATTTCGGCGAGCATTTCGATGTCGTCTCGAAGCTCGAGCCCAACAGCAACGCCTATACGGCGCTCGGGCTACCGTGTCACACCGATTTGCCCAACTGGGAGCGACCGCCCGACTACCAGCTGCTGCACTGCCTGAAGAACGACGCCGACGGCGGCGAATCCATACTGGTGGATGGCTTCCAAGCGGCGGAGACGCTGCGCCGGCGGGAGCCCGCTGCCTTCCGGCTACTCAGCCAATGCCCGATCGATTTCCACTTTGAGGACCGTGACTCGGACATTCGCTTCAGGGCACCCACCATCGCCCTGGACGAGACTGGCGCGGTCACGGAGATACGGTTCAACTTTGCTGTGATGGATGCGATCAGCGCCCCGACCAAGAGCATGGGAGCGCTCTGCCGGGCGCTGCGTGCCTTTGCGGCGGTGATTCGCGACCCGGCATTGGAGTGCTGTTACCGGCTCAATCCGGGCGAGCTTCTGATCTTTGACAACCGGCGGGTCTTGCACGGGCGCGCCGCATTCGACCCCACGACCGGAGGGCGGCATCTACAAGGCTGCTATGTGGACCGCGACCAGTTGCTGAGTCGCATTCGCGTCCTGGAGCGCTCGGCGCCGCTGCAGTGAAGTCGGAGCGGCGGGTTAGTTGAACTCGCGCTCGAGCGCCTCGGCGAGTTCGAAGATGTCCACGCAGGCGCCGTGGTGCGCGACGTTGAAGATCGGCGCCTCCGGGTCGGTGTTGACCGCAATGATGGTGTCCACGTGCTTCATACCGGCCAGGTGCTGCACCGCGCCGGAAATACCCAAAGCCAGATAGAGCGAGCAGTTGCCCGCGATCGTGCCTGACTGGCCGACCTGGTGGGCTTTGGGCAGCCAGCCCGAATCCGCAACCGGGCGCGAGCAGCCAAGGGTGGCACCGAGCCGTTCTGCGAGCCCCGCGAACTGAGGAAGGTTCTTGTCTTCGCCGAGGGCGCGCCCGACCGAGAGGATGAACTCGGCCTTGCCGATGTCCACGTCAGCGGGCGGCGCCGGCAGATAATCGATGTGGTTGCCAGCGCCGGGCACGGTGTCCAGATCGACCGCGAAGGGAAGGATGCTCGCGTTGCCGGCCGCCTCCGGCGCCTTGAAGGTCGCGCCTCGCAGCGTCAGCACGATCACGGGCTTGTCCGGAAAGGCGAGGTCCATCGAGACCTTGCCGCCGTAGCCGCTGCGGGTCGCGATGGGCTTGCTACCCTCGACCGAGAGCCCGAAGACATCGGATGCGAAGCCCGACCCGAGCCGCGCGGCAACCGCCGGCCCGAAGGCCATACCGGCGGCGGTGTGGCCGATCAGCACCAGCCGGACCTGCCGCGCCTCGGCGACGGCGCAAACTGCCTCCTCGTAGAGGGCGGGATCGAAGTGTCCATCGGGCTGCGCGATGGTGACGATCTCGTCCACTCCCTCCAGGTTGGCTGCAGAGGCGAGCGCGTCCACATCCTGACCGATGATGAGAACGGCGAGCGGCCCGCCGAGGCCGTCCCTGACCTCCGTGGCAGCGCCGATCATCTCCTGCGTGACGTCGCGCAGGACGCCGTCGAAGTGCTCGGCGACGATGAGAATCCCCGCCATCACACTTCTCCCCGTTTGTCTCGAATGATGTCCGCGATCGCCTTGGCAACCGCTTCGGCGTCGCCTTCGATCATCGCCGCGCGCCCGGATTTGGGCGGCTCGTAGAGCCGGCGCACGACGGCGCCCGCCTGATCGAGACCGACACCTGCGCCATCCACTACGGCGATCGGCTTCTTCTTGGCCTGCTTGATCATGCGCATGGTGGCGTAGCGCGGCGTGTTGCCGCCGGTCTGCACGGTGAGCAGCGCCGGCGCCGGCAGCGAAAGCTGATGGCGCATGCCGCCTTCAAGTTCGCGGGTGACGGTCATCGCGTCCGCGCCGTCCCACTCGATGCCGAGAACGACGGCCGCGTGCGGCAGGCCGAGGATGCGGGCCAGCGCCGAGCCGGTGGCGCCGTGGCCGAGATCGGCCGATTGCGCGCCGGTGAGCACGATGTCCGGCGATTCCTGCGAGGCGACTCCGGCGAGGACGCGGGCGACGGTCACCGGGTCGGCGTCGCGCAGACTTTCGTCCCACACCCGCACACCCCGGTGCGCACCCTTGGCGAGCGCGCGGCGCAGGGTCTCCTCGGCATCCTCCGGGCCGATGGTGACGGCGACGACCTCGCCTGCGTCGAGCTTCTCGGTCAGCAGCAGTGCTTCCTCCAGCGCCGCCTCGTCCCACTCGTTCAGCTCGTACTCGAAATGCTCGTCGGCGATCGTTCCCCCGGCTTCGTCGATGGCGAAGTCGGGGTTCAACTCGCCGACCCGCTTGACCGCAACGAGCACGCGAGGGCCTTCTTTCGCCGGCACTTCGTAGGGAGGCAGCGTCGCCGCGCTGGCCGGCGCTGCACGCCACGGCCCGGCGGTTGGCGTCGCCTCCGTCTGCTCCTGCGGCTCCTCCGCTGGCGCGGGCTGCGGCGCTGCTGCGAGCGTCGGGGCGCGTGTGGCGAGCTCGCTCAGTACCCGCTCCGTCACGGTTTCGGCGAGGCGCTCGGCCAGCCGGTCCGCCACGGTATCGGCGATACGGGTCGCAGCGGCCTCGGTGATGCGATCGACCAGCGCCGGCACCTCCTTGAGATCAAGGCTCTTTAGGTCGATGGCCTCGGCCACCAGCTCCGCCAGGTCCTGAACGACGAAGTCGCCTTCGTGGCCACTGGTCTTGCGGGCGTCCTCGAACATGGTCAGGTCCTTGGGGCAACAGACGACGAAGGTATCGAGATTACCGAGAGACGCCGCTTCGTGCATCCGGTTCTCGGCGGGGCGCTCCTTGCCGACGGGATCGGGTATCCAGATGCGCCCGCCGCCGGCGCCGCAGCAGAACGAGTTGTCGCGGCAGCGGGGCATGTCGACCAGCTCGCAGCCGATCAGTTCCAGCACCCGGCGCGGTTCGTCGTAGTGGCCGTTAAGCCGGCCGAGATGGCAGGGGTCGTGGAGCGTCACCCGCTTGCCGAGAGGTTCGACCACGGTCAGCCGCCCGCTCTCCAGCAGCTCGGCGAGGACGCTGGTGTAGTGGCGGATCGGCGCGACATCGCCGAAGTCGGGATACTCGTTGCGGATGGTGTTGTAGCTGTGGGGGTCGGTGGTCACGATTGCGTCGAACTGCTTAGCCTCACCCATCGCCGTCAGATTGTGCTCGGTTAGCGATTCGAAGAGGCCTTCCTCGCCGACCCGGCGGACGTCGTTGCCGGCGGTCCGTTCGCTCTCGTAGAGCAGGCCGAAGTCGAGGCCGGCGGCGCGGAACAGCCGCGCGACCGTGCGCGAGACGTCCTGGTTGCGCGGGTCGTAGGAGGCGTAGTCGCCCACAAACCAGAGGTTCTCGGCGGGCTCGGCGCGGACATCCTTGACCGGGAACTCGAGGGCCGCGGTCCAGCCGCCGCGGCTGCGCGGGCTCTCGCCGAAGCTGTTGCCGCGATTGGCGATCATGTCGAGGGTATCGCGGAGCTGCTGCTCCATGGCGCCGTCCTCGACCAACTGGCGCCGCATCTGCACGATCATCGGCGGGTGCTCGATACCGACCGGGCAAATCTCCATGCAGGCGCCGCAGGAGCGGCATGACCAGAGGGTCTCCGCTTCGATCACGTCGCCGATCAGCGCCGCAGCGTTCGCTCCCGGTTTGAAGGCGCTGCGCGCGGCATGAGTGCGCAGATCGAGAATCAGGTCGCGCGGGCTGAGCGGTGCGCCGCTCGCGGTGGCCGGGCAGGCCTCGTGGCAGCGGCCGCACTTGGTGCAGGCGTCGAGGTTGAGCAGGTCCTTCCACGAGAACTCGGCGATGCTGCCGAAACCGACTTCCGGCTCGGCATCCTCCGCGACGGCCGTGCGGGGAAGGGCAGGCTTTGGAAGGCGGCGCAGGGCCAGCGCATCGCGGGTGGACAGCGAGCCGAGCACGGCGATTATGTGCTTCGCCTTGGTCCAGGGAATGGCGGCGATGAAAGCCAGAGCGGCGATGCCGTGGATCCACCAGTTGGCCCGGCGCACGGCGGCGGCCGCCGCCTCGTCCATGCCAAGCCCGAGAAAGATCTGGGCGAGCACCCAGCCCACGGGCGACCACGGCCCCCACGGCGGCTGATCCATGGCGAGCCGCACGCCTTCCTGCAGGAATCCGGTCACCCCGATCAGAAGCAGCGCCCACAGGAACAGCGTGTCGTCCCATTCCCAGGCGCGGGCGTCCGGCCGCGTCTCCGTCTCGCCACGATACTCTCGCCGGTAAGCGAGTTTCGGGGGCCTGACCTGCCAGCGGCGCCACATCATGTAGACGACGCCGACGATGAGCCCGAGGCCAGCGAGATCGGCGATCAGGCTGAAGGCGAGGTAGAAGTCACCGTGCCAGAAGGTGAAGCCGAAGAACGGCTCCGAGATGTCGTACTCGACCGTGATGATGCTGGTTGCGGCGAGCAGCAGGAGGAAGCCGTACATGATCGGCGTGTGGGCGTGGCCGGCGCGACGGTCGCGCCGATGCACGGTCCGCTGCGTGAAGACGTCGAACACCATGCGCCAAAAGCCGCGCCACGGATGGACCGGGACCGGGCTTCTGCGTGCTCGGGCGTACCGGTAGACGTGCCACGCGACGCCGGCCGCAGCCACCGCCATCGCCGCGCCCGCCACCACGAAGAAGAGCGTATGACCGAGGGAGGTGATCTCCCAGAAAAGCTCGCGGGTTTCCACTCGCTCACACGGCCTTATGAGGCCCGGCCACTAGCCGCCCAAGTACACCTTGCGGACGTGCTGGTCGTCACGAATCCGCTCAGCCTCGCCCTCGAGCGCGACGCGGCCGGTTTCCAGCACATAGGCGTAGCGTGCGAGCTTGAGCGCGAGTTCCGCGTTCTGCTCGACCAGCACCACGGGTACGCCGCGCGCGTTGATATCGACGACGATCTTGGCAATCTCCTGCACCATCACCGGCGAGAGCCCGAGGGAGGGCTCGTCCAGTAGTAGCAGCTTGGGCCGCGCCATCAGCGCCCGGCCGATCGCCAGCATCTGCTGCTCGCCGCCGGAAAGGGTCTTGCCGTACTGGGTACGGCGCTCCTTGAGCCGCGGGAAGCGCTCGTAGACGGCTTCGAGATCCTGCTTGATCCCGTCCTTGTCGCGCCGGAGGAAGGCGCCCGTGTTCAGGTTCTCGAAGACCGTAAGCTCGGGGAAGACATGCCGGCCCTCGGGCACATGGGCGATGCCACGCTTGACCACCTCGTCGGGGGGGAGCTTGTCGATGCGCGTACCGTCGAACCAGATCTCGCCCGCGCTTGCGCGCACGAGGCCCGAGACCGTGCGCAGCGTCGTGCTCTTGCCTGCGCCGTTGGACCCGATCAGGGTCACGATGTCGCCTTCGTCCACCTCCATCGAGACCGCGCGCAATGCCCTCACCTTGTTGTAGTGGACCGAGAGCGACTTGATCTGGAACAGCATTCAGGCGGTACCCAGATAGGCTTCGATCACAGCCTGATCGGACCGGATTTCGTCGGGTGTGCCTTCCGCCAGCAACTCGCCGAAGCTCAACACCGTGATCTGGTCGCAAAGCCCCATGACAGCCTGCATATCGTGCTCGACCAGGAGGATGGTGACACCCTGGCCGCGCACGCGCTCGACCAACACCATCATCTGCCGCGTTTCTTCGGGGTTCATGCCGGTGAACGGCTCGTCGAGCAAGATCAGCTTGGGCTCGGCCGCCAGCGCCACCGCGATGCCGAGAGCCCGCTGGTGGCCGTGCGGCAGGTTGACCGTCTCTTCGTCGCGGCGGTCGCCTAGGCCCATGAACTCGAGAATTTCTATGGCGCGCGCCTCCGACTCCCGTTCGGCGTGACGACTGGTGCCCAACAGCGCGCTGAACGGCCCCACTCTTGACTGCATGTGGCAGCCGATCAGCACATTCTCCAGGACGGTGAGTTCCTGGAAGAGCGTGGTCGCTTGAAAGGTGCGGACCACCCCCCGTGCCGCGATCCGGCTCGGGCGCAGCCCGGATATCTTGCGCCCGCCGAAGACGACGTCACCGGCAGTCGGCTTGTAGAAGCCGCTGATGACGTTGAAGGTGGTGGTCTTGCCGGCGCCGTTCGGGCCAATCAGCCCGTGTATCGCGCCCTCATCCACGGTGAAGGTGAGGTTGTTCACGGCGGCAAGGCCGCCGAAATGCCGAGACAGTTCGCGAACTTCGAGCAGGCTCATGGGCGTCGCTGCGGATCAGACTCGCTATCGTGACACGCGGCAGCCTAAACCCGCGCCGCGCGCTGCGCCACATAAGATCGCCTGCAGCGGCGACTCAGTCTTTCGCCGCACTCAAGGCGCGCTCCAGGTCGGTGCGCAGGTCCGCCTCCGCTTCGAGACCGACCGAAAAGCGGACGAGGCCGTCGCCCACCCCGAGCACGGCGCGGGCGTCGGCGCCGATCTTCTGATGCGTGGTGCTGGCGGGATGGGTGGCGAGGCTCTTGGCATCGCCCAGGTTGTTGGAAATATCGATCAGTTCCAGCGCATCGAGAAAGCGAAAGGCGGCGTCCCACCCGCCTGCGAGGTCGAAGGCGATCACGCTGCCGCCCCGGCTCATCTGGCGCGTCGCAAGCGCGTGCTGGGGATGGCTTGCGAGGCCCGGAAAGTGCACGGCATCCACGGCAGGATGGCCTTCGAGAAACGCCGCCAGTCGCTCCGCCGTCTCGCACATGCGGGCGGTGCGCAGCTCCAGGGTCTCCAGACCCTTGAGCATGACCCAAGCGTTGAAGGGGCTCATGACCGGCCCCGTGGTGCGAATGAAGGGCACGAGATCGTCTGTGAAGAACTTTTCGTCACCCAATATGGCGCCGCCCAGACAGCGGCCCTGGCCATCGATGTGCTTGGTCGTGGAATAGACGACCACGTCGGCGCCGAGGGCGAGGGGGCGCTGCACGGTCGGCATGCCGAGCACGTTGTCCACGACGACGCGGGCGCCGACACCGTGAGCGAGCTCGGAGACCGCGGCGATGTCGACGACCGGCATGGTCGGATTGCCGGGGCTTTCGAGGAATATGCAGCGGGTCTCCGGCCGGAGCGCGCGCTCCCATGCGTCGAGGTCGGTGCCGTCCACGAGATCGGTCTCGATGCCGTAGCGCGGCAGCAGCTGGTCGATCACCATGTAGCAGGCGCCGAACATGACGCGAGACGCGACGACGTGGTCGCCCGCGCGGAGTTGGCTCATCAGGGCCGCGAAGACCGCCGCCATGCCGGTGGCGGTCGCCTGGCAGGCTTCGGCGCCCTCGATCAGCGCGAGCCGGTCCTCGAACATGGTGACTGTGGGGTTGCCAAAGCGGCCGTAGACGTAGCCGGCCTCTTCGCCCGCCGTGCGCGCGTTGCCCTGCGCTGCCGTGTCGTAGACGAAGCCCGAGGCGAGATAGAGCGCCTCGCTGGTTTCGCCGTGATGCGAGCGCTCTGTTCCCCCCCGCACCAGTTGGGTGGCCTGCGCCCAGGCTCTCTCGTGTTCCCTCCGCCCCATATGCAAAAACCCCGGCCGCGCTGGCCGGGGTCCCTCCCTTCGACCTTTTAGCGCGATTGTTTAACGTGGCCGCAAGCCGGTCGCTCAAATCGCCACGTGAGTGAACTAGAGACTACAAGAGGGCGCGCGTCAAGCAAACTCGTCTTCCGGAAGTTGCTCAGTCTGGGCTGCGCCCAACGAATTTGCGGAGTGCGGGCCAGTCGCGCCAGATGTCTACCATCGATTCAACGCGGTGATTGGCCAGTCCGCGCACCGAGAGCCGGAAGAAGCACATGTAGCGAATGTCGCCGGACAGGTTCGGTGATGCGGCGTGCGCGAGCTGGTAGTGGGCGAGGACGATGTCGCCCGACCTGCCCGTGATGGGGTGGGCGCGCGGGAGCCGAATTCCGGATGTCGTCACGTCGCCTCGTTCGAGGGACTGAACGCCGTGCTGCCGGAAGTGCTGCTCGAGCTTCATGTGAGAGCCCGGCCAGACGGTGAAGTTTCCGCTCAGAGGCTGGTCGACGTCGCTCAGCATCACGCCGAGCAGGAGCGTGTGCGCGTACACGACGCCGTCGTCCGGAAGACCGTTCCACGGTGTATGGTAGCCGTCCAGATGCGGAGGGTCGAGCTTTCGGGAGGCTCCTTCGGACCGCGGGAAGCGCAGGGCAATCTGGCACTCCCTGGGCCTCTCGACGCGGCGCTCCCCGACCAGCGAGCGCACATAGGACCAGACACCGGGGCTCGTCGCGAGGCGAAGCAGGCGCGGGTCCTCGACCAGCTCTTCGCAGAACGACTGTGCGTTCAGGCGCGCGACGTCGCGCTTGTCGATACCGGCACCCAGGGAGTGATTGATAGCCCGGCGGGCGCAGCGGACGAGCCGAGCCGAGACCGCGGACGCAACGAGCAGGAAGCCCTGCTTCACGAAGCGCCGCTTCTCGGCATCCGAGAGTGGATCTGCCGGCCCTGGGCGAGGTCTTTTCATAAGCTGCAGTCCTATCCTGGCGCCTGCTCTGCACGGAGGATTGGCCGTGCCCGGAGGCGGAGGCTATAGTGCGCGCGGCCCTGCGGCGGCGGTGCGCCGACGCCGTGCGGGCCGGTCGGAGCGTGGCGCAGCCTGGTAGCGCACTTGACTGGGGGTCAAGGGGTCGGCGGTTCGAATCCGCCCGCTCCGACCATTTTCTTGCCAACCCAAGGCCAGAGGCTGCACAGCCATGATCGGCTATGTGCCGCCGGCGAGTGCTCGGTGCAGTCCGGGCCTTTAGACATCGGTCCGGCGGCCGGCGTCTGCATCGTGTCAAGTCCCCGCAAGTCCCAGCGCCCCTATCGCCCATCAACTGGACAAGACAGGAAGACATGGTGGGGGTGGACTGAAATGGGGTGGAGGGCGCCGCCGAAGGGGTCGCCGGCTGTATCCCGGTCAGCGTGCGAGCGGGTCTCTGTACGCAGCAAATTTTCGAGCTGTAGATAGCGCTTCTCCCCGTGGACATCTACCGTTTGCGCTCTGTGCGAGGAGCGGCGCATGGGTGCGCGTGTCGGCCGTTCTGGCCTCGGCACACGCGAGCGGTCCAGGGGGTGCGTGGCAACAGACGATACTCTCTGACACGAGGCCACTTGCGGACTATCGACGGGCCGGTGCCGTCATAGAGCATCATGCTATCTCCACGCCGGCGGGTTCGCGGGCGCCGAGAATATCTCCTCCGGCGCCCGCGACTTCTTCGAGGCCCCGCGCAGAGCGGTGCTCTTCCAAATGCGTCTACGACAATTTGCGATTAGTGACGCTCGGTCTTTCCTCGTCCCTGTTGCATCCGTGTAGGGGTGGGCTCCGCCAGCCTCCCGATACGCAACACACGCAGTACACGCGTCCCATGCTCTCGCTTTGTACTGAATTCCAGCTTGTCGTCCCACATCGTCTTCTTCGTCGTAGAAGGCTCGGGTCCGGTGCGTGGTTTGGCCCGCGCCCTTGCAAAGCACGCGTCAGCGCAGCTCATTGGCACGGAAGACAAAGAAACGGGGACGGGCGTGCGTCAACGCACCTCCGTCCCCGCTGTATGCGGCTATTTCGCGAGCCAGGTGTTGAATATCTCGTCCATTTCCGCCTTGTGGTCAGCCCACCAGACGTAGTCGAAATTGAAGTTGTTCGTGGTGTTCTCCGGATTGGTCGGCATGTGGGGCTTCATGTCGATGCCGAGTTCGGCATGCGTGCCCACCAACGGACCCGACGATGTGCGGGCGGGCCCGTAGGAGATGAACTTCGTCTGGTCTGCCAGGCGCTGGGTGTCGGTGGCGAAGTAGAGAAACTTCTTCACGTCCTCGAGGTTCTTGCCGCCCTTCGGTACCGCCCAGCCGTCGAGATCGAAGATCTGCCAGTCCCACAGCATGGCGACCGGCTGGTTCTTTTCAGCGATCAGCGAGAAGAGTCGCCCATTGTACGTCGATCCGATCACGACTTCGCCGTCCGCCAGGCGCTGCGGGGTCTCGGCCCCCTTCGACCACCAGACCACCTGATCCTTGATGGTATCCAGCTTGGCAAGGGCCCGATCCACACCCTCCGGCGTGCTGAGAGCGGAGTAGACATCCTCAGCAGCGACACCGTCGGCCAGCAGCGCCCATTCGAGATTGTTGATGGGTCTTTTTTCCAGTGACCGCCTGCCGGGGAACTTCTCCAGGTCGAACACGTCCGCAATCGTCGAGGGTTGTTCGCCTTCGAAGGCATCGGTGCGATAGCCGAAGGTCGTGGAATAGACCACTTGCGGGATGAAGCAGTTGCTGCCTCCGGGTGTCAGTGTACCGGCGATGAAGTCCTCGGATGCGGGTGTTCCGTCGGGTGCCGGCGCCAGCCAGGTGTCCGGGTCGATCTCTTCGACCAGCCCTTCGTCACACGCGGTGATCGCGTCCGAGGCGACCATGTCGACGAGGTCCCAAGTAATATTGTTCGCCTCTATTTGGGCTCGCAGTTTGGCCAGGCCCTCGTTGGCGGAATCGTCGTTGACGATGTTTACATCGGGGTTCGCCGCCATGTATGGGTCGTGATACGCCTTCTGCTGGCTTGCAGTGTAGGCACCGCCCCAGGACACGACCGTCAGATCGACCGCCTGCGCGCTACCCGCTGCAAGCGCGACCCCTACCGCGATTACGGTAGAACTCAACAACCATCTCATTGCGCTGCCTCCTCTATGGTTTCTTCAATCGACGCTTACGCGTCCCACCTCGCTCGCTGGCCAGTCTGTTCGGTCTCATCCGAACTGTGCTTCTCCGAGACCAAGGTGCCACGACCTGTCCCCGCGCCAGGCTGACGAGTTCGGCCGAAAGAGGACCCGTTCAGCTGGTGGCGCAGGAGGGCCGGAGCCCCGGCTCAAGACATTCTGCCGTCCTGCTGGAGAAAGCGGCCCGCCGTCGGGTCGCTCCCTTCGCACGACCAAGGCTAAAGGCGCGCTCGGCGACGCTCCTACATACAGATGCAAATATTGTTGCTAACAGCGCGGACGACGAGCGACGGGAAATCTGACCAGTGTGTCGTTAAGAGTGGAACATTGACCTTGGATTGAAGTGGCCCCCTTGTGCCGGACAGGTCGATTTAAATGACTTGTCCGGTGCGTCGAGCGTTCGAGGGATCGATGCCCATGGCCGAGCGCCGCGCCCACAGTCATCTCGGCAGCAGGTCAGTATCCCCGCCACACCATCGTCTGCTGGCGAGGGACGGAAACTTTCCCGTCTCGACATCTCCTGCTTCGAATTCGAGGGGCTCGTCGCGAGTCCGCATGTTGCAGCAGTACCGGTTGTGCTTCACTGGGGTAGACAATGGCCCGAGCTGGCCAGATTTCGCGCATGTGGCCGGTTTCGCCCGGCCCGGCCGGCGGGTTCACTGGCGGGAGCCGGCCGAGTTGCCAAGAGGAGAATTTTCTGGCCCCGTCGACACATCCCCGACACCAGCGATCTGCAAGGGGCTGGGCGAGGCATGAGCCGGCCGCGGCGCAGCTCTCCTGTTACGTCGTGGTGAACTCAGACAACGTCATCCTTCCATTTTCCGGACCGAGCATTTTCTGATGGGACTCCCAAGACAACGGTATTGGGAGTCCTTTCCGCAAGCGGCTACAGTGCGGCTCTCGCGGCACGCGGCCGGGCGCTGCGCGGCAACGTCGAAGGAGGAATGTGCGCGATGAGCATTGGGCAGGATTTGGCCGACCGATGAGCACAGACCGTTACTTCACGCCGGTGGCCGGCCTTCCGCCGCAGCAGGCGCTGTTGTCCGACCGCGCCGTGATCACCGAGGCGTACACGATCATTCCGCGAGGGGTGCTGCGCGACATCGTCACCAGCTACTTCCCGCACTGGCAGGGCACGCGCGCGTGGGTGCTGTCACGTCCGGTCGCAGGATTCGCGACGACGTTTTCCCAGTCGATCGTCGAGATCGAGCCGGGAGGCGGCAGCGACCAGCCCGAGCCAAGCACGCACGTCGAATGCGTGCTGTTCGTCATGGCCGGGGAATTGCGGCTTGCGCTCGACAATGCCGAACACACGCTTTCTCCGGGCGGCTATGCCTATGTCGCGCCGGGCAAGCGCTGGACGATCACGAACGCGGGACGCGAGCCCGCCAGCTTCCACTGGATCCGAAAGGCCTATCAGCCTCTGGACGGTGTCGACGCGCCCGAGTGCTTCGTGACGTCCGACCACGACGTTGAGCCGGTGCCGATGCCGGATACGGACGGCGCGTGGGCGACGACGCGCTTCGTGGACTCGGGAGACATGCGCCACGACATGCACGTGAACATCGTGACCTTCCAGCCGGGGGGATCGATTCCCTTCGCCGAGACCCATGTCATGGAACACGGACTCTACGTGCTCGAGGGCAAGGCGGTGTACCGGCTCAACCAGGACTGGGTGGAGGTTGAGGCCGGCGACTACATGTGGCTGCGCGCCTTCTGTCCGCAGGCCTGCTACGCCGGCGGACCGGGGTTGTTTCGTTACCTGCTGTACAAGGATGTGAACCGCATCCCGACGCTCCCCGTCCCGGGCGCGCCCGCGCCTGCGTAGGGCTTGGCGATCCGTCGCCGGCGGAAGTCCTCGGCGAGAGTCACCCGGAGCCGACTGTCCCCTCGTCCTGGACGACGGACACCTTGCACATGCCCCTGGCGCAGATCGAAGGCGGTGACATCTACTACGAGGAGAGCGGCAGCGGCGCGGTGCTCGCGATGCTGCTGCCGGTGAGTGTCGGGCCAGTCGGCCTGCGCCCGTTCCACGACAGGTTGGCGGAACGTTTCCGGGTGATCCGCTACGACCAGCGCGGCACCGGACGAAGCGCACCCGCGGCGGCGCCCGAGGGCATGACCATGGCGGGCCGCGCGGCGGAGCTTGCGGGGCTTTTCGACGCGCTGGGGATCGAAAGTGCCCACATGTTTTGCCACTCCACCGGTTGTGGCGTCGGCCTGTCGCTGGCCGCGGCTTTCCCGGACCGGGTTGCCGGGCTGGTTCTGGCCAATCCGTGGAGCCACGGCGATGCGCATCTGACGACGATGCAACGTCTGCGAGTGGCCGCCGCGCGGGCGCTTGACCCCTACCAATACGCCTGGTTCAACGCCAGCCTGCTGTTCCCGTCCGACTACCGCCGCGCGCACTTAGAGGCATTCGAGAGACTGGCGAGGGACGCCGCTCCGCAGAATGCCGACCGGATCGAGGGCAGGCTGGAGGCAATCCTGGCTTTCGACGCGCGGCCGCTGGCGACGGGCCTGACCTGCCCGACCCTAATAGCGACCGCGGCCGATGACCAGTTGATGCCGCCCTGGTTCGGCACGGAACTCGCGGCGTTGATCCCCGGTGCGGCCCGCCTCGCGCTGGATGGCGGCGGCCACATGCTGCCCGAGACGCGTGGCGATGCGCTGGCCAGTGCGGTTGCGGACTTTCTCGACTCGGTCGCTTGAACCCTTCGGCCGCATCGGAGCAGCGGGCTGAACGTTCAGGCGGTGATGCTCGGCGAACTCTTCCTCCCAATTCACGGTCACGTCGCAATTCAGGGCATCTGCGTGCAAAGCCGCAGCAAAGTCCGATACGCCCCAACGCTCTGTGGGAGTCTCGCTGATCACCCCTACTTCCCCACCGTCAAGACGATCCGGCGGGCCGGTGGCATGCGGCGAGATGCGCGGTCTCCAGGGATTCGAGCTCAGGCACATCCGACCAACAGGCATCGACCGCATGGGGGCATCGCGGGGCGAAGGGACAACCGTCGGAATGCAGCCCCTGACCTTCGATCGCACCGGGATCCCAGGTCCAGCTGGGTTTGACCGCGAGTTCGGCGTCGGAGACCACCGGGATCGACGACAGCAGCATGGACGTGTAGCGATGTCGTGGGGCTGCGAACACGCTTTCGGTCGGGCCGCTCTCCACGACCCGCCCCCGATACATCACCGACACCCGGCGGGCGATGTTCCGGACCACGCTGAGATCGTGGGTAATGAAGATGTAAGTGAGGTCGAATGTCCGCTGCAATTCGACCAGAAGCGCAAGAACCCGCGCCTGAACGGAAACGTCCAACGCCGAAGTCGGTTCGTCCAGCACGATAATCTCGGGCTCGCTCGCCAATGCGCGGGCGAGGGCGACCCGCTGGCGTTGCCCGCCCGAAAGCGCGGCCGGGTAGCGATTCATGTGCGTCGACGACATGCCGACGATATCGAGCAGCTCACCGACGCGCGCGCGATAGCGATCGCGCGAGACCATCTTGTAAGCACGCAGGGGCAGCTCGATCGTGGCCCGCACGGTCCGCTTCGGATTAAGCGTCGAGAAGGGATTTTGCTGCACGACCTGAATGCGGCGGCGGAGCGCGCTACTTCGCCTCATCTGAAGCGGCGCTCCCTCGAAGATGACTTGGCCGGCGGATGCGCGTTCCAGACCGAGGATGAGGTTGCCGAGCGTCGTCTTGCCGGAGCCGGACTCGCCGACGATCGCCATGGTTTCGCCGCGCCGGATGTCGAGGTCGATGCCAGCGAGCGCGTCGACGCGCGTTCCCTTGACCCGGTAGTACTTGCTTAGTCCGCGAACGCTGAGCACCGGCGCCGTACTCACGGTGCCGCCTCCGGCAACACGCAGGCAACCCGATGGCCGCCACCAAGGTCGACCACCGGGGGCGGCTCTTGGCAGGCCGGCTGCGCGTGGGGGCAGCGCGGGTGGAAGCGGCAGCCGACGGGCGCTGCGGTGTAGTCCGGCACCACGCCTTCGATGGGCTGTGGCAGCATCTCGCCAGTCAGGCGCGGCACGGCCTCCAGCAAGGCGCGCGTGTAGGGGTGCCGCGGTGCGTGGAACAGCGTGTCGACATCGGCCTCCTCGACGATCGACCCGGCGTACATGACATAGACTCGCTGCGCGAATTCTCGGACCACGCCCAGATTGTGGGTGATGATCAGGACGGCGGCGCCGAGCTCGTCGCCGAGCGCCCGCATGAGGCGGAGCGTCTGCTCCTGCACGGTGACGTCGAGGGCGGAGCCGGGCTCGTCCGCGAGCACGAGTTCTGGCTCGTTGACCAGTGCCATCGTGATGAGCACCCGCTGGGCGAGGCCACCGCTGAGCTGGAACGGATAGGCATTCAGAACGCGGTCCGGATCGGCGATCGCTGTGTGGCGGAGAGCTTCACGCGCGATCTCGCGTGCCCGCCGCTTGGTGCGGGCGCGGCCGCCCCTGATGATCACCTTGAACAACTGGTCGCCGACAGTGAAGGTCGGGTTGAGCGCAGCGGTCGGGTCCTGAAAGATCATGCCGATGCGCCGGCCTCGGATTGATCGCCAGCCGCGTTCCGAGAGCGAGAGAAGCTCCGATCCGTCGAAGCGCACGCTGCCGTCGATTTGCGCGTTGGTGTGGCGCAGCAATCCCAGCACCGCGCGGGCCGTAAGAGACTTTCCGCACCCGGATTCGCCGACGACGGCGACGCGCTCGCCCCGCTCGACCTTGAGGTTGACGCCGTTGAGGACGTGCGACATGCCCTCGAAGAGCTCGAAACGAACGTGAAGGTCCGTGGTTTCCAGGAGAGCCATGGCCTAGACGTCCACGTCCAGCATGTCGCGCAGGCCATCGCCGAACAGGTTGAAGGCGAGGACCAGGATCAGGATTGCAAGGCCGGGGAAGACCGACATCCACCAGTCGAACGGCATGAAGCGGACGCCTTCGGCAACCATCCGCCCGAGATCGGGCGTCGGCGGCTGCATGCCGAGGCCGACGAAGCCGAGCGCCGCGATCATCAGGATCACGAAGCTCATGTCGAAAGCCATCTTGGTGAGCAGGCTCGGCACGCAGTTGGGCAGAATCTCCTTGAGCAGGATGTGCAGGTCCGACGCGCCGGAGACCTTGGCGGCCTGGACGTAGCCTTCGTGGCGAAGCGAGCGCGTGAGGTTGTAAATCAGCCGGGTGTACCACGGCCACCACATCACGGAGATCGCCAGCATGATGTTGAAGAGCGAGGGCTGGAGATAGCCCATGATGGCCATGGCGAGCACGAGGGGCGGCAGCGCCAGGAATACGTCCGTCGTGCGCATGATGACGGTGTCGACCAGGCCGCCGTAGTAGCCGGCGAGCAGGCCGAGGATGACGCCCACCGGCACCGCGATCGCGAGCACCAGAAGTCCGACCGCGAAGGAGACGCGGTAGGCGTAGAGGACTCGCGTAAAGATGTCGCGCCCGTTGTCGTCGGTGCCGAAGAAGTAGAGCCAGCCCGGCGGTTGTTCGGTGTTTCGGAAGTCGACGAAGATTCCGACGTGCTCGGGAAACGGCGCGATCAGCGGCGCCACAACGGTCACCAGTGCGATCACCAGAATTGTGGCGAGACCGGCGACCGAAAGCCAGCTGCGGCTGAACTTGTACCAGGCGCGCGAGCGGAACAGCCGCCTCATGCCACCCGCCTCCCCAGCCGGATCTGCGGATTGATGTAGGCAGTCAACATGTCGACGATGATGTTGACGATGAGGAACATGGCGCCGATCACGAGCACCGTGCCGACGATGGCGTTGAGATCCTTCCTCAGGATCGCGAAGACGCCGTACTTGGCCATGCCGGGCCAGACGAACACGGCTTCCACCAGGAAGGCGTTGCCCAGCATCACCGCGAAATCGAGGCCGAGGATCGTGAGCGTCGGGATCATCGCGGGACGGAGCGCGTACTTGAGGGCGATTTCGTGCTCGCGAAAGGCGAAGGCCCGCGCCATTTCGATATACTGGCGGCCATAGACCTCGGCCATGTTCGTGCGCGTGAGGCGCGCCGCCTGGCCCATCCCCGCCAGTGCAAGGGCGAGGGCGGGCAGGATCAGGTGCTGGATGGCATCCCAGAAGGCGCGCCACTGTCCCGCGATCAGCGCGTCGAGCGTGTACATGCCACTGACCATCGGCGGCGGATCGAAGGCCTCGCTCAACCGCCCCGCAACCGGTAAAAGGCCGAGAACAAAGCTCAGCAGCAGCATCAGGAAGACGGCCCAGACGAAGCTCGGCGTCACGACGCCGAGGAGCGCAAAGAGCCGGGCGACATTGTCGACAGCAGTGTCACGGTAGCGCGCGGCGATGATGCCGAGCGGCACGCCCACCAGCACCATGATCAGCCCGGCCGCGAGAACGAGCTCCAGCGTTGCCGGGAAGGTATCGATCAGGTCCAGCGAGACCGAGCGCCGGGTGACCAGCGATTCGCCGAGATCGCCCCTCGCGAGGCCCTTGATGAACTCCCAGTACTGGATCGGCAGCGACTCGTCGAGATGAAGACGGTTGCGCAGCTTCTCGACCTGCTCCGGCGTTGCGACGGAGCCGAGGGCCATGCGCGCGGGATCGCCCGGAATGATGCGGGCGACCACGAAGATCAGGATCGAGAGCCCCACGAGGACGACGATCGCCGCTGCCGATCGCCGAAGAATGAACCCGGCTACGCCCATATGCTGCCCGGGGCTGAAGGGGAGCGGCGGCCGCCAGGCCGTGGCAGCCGCCGCTTAGCTAGGAACGTCGTGGCGTTCTACCGGACTTCGGTAAGCCGGAAGTTGAAGTCCGCCCAGATTACGCCTGTGCGCTTGGCCTCGTTCTCGAAGGGCAGGGTGATGTTGTCCCGCTTGGCGAAGACACCCGCCGAATCGAACAGGAAGACGTCCGGCTGAAGGTCGACCAGCCGTGCGTTCACCTGCTTGTAGAGCGCCTCCCGCTTGGCCTCGTCCATCTCGCCCCGTGCCTCGGCGAGCAGGCTGTCCACCTCGTCATCGAGCAGCCATTCCATGTTGTGCCACTGGCCCGTCGAGCTCGAATGATAGAGCTCGTAGAGCAGCGGATCGACGTCCGGCGTCGAGGTGATCTGCACCATCGGCGTGAGGTTGGGCGTCGTCTCGATGGTTGCGGCGGACTCCATGACGAGCGGCCACGGCATCTCCTGCAACTCGGTCTTGACCCCGATCTCCGCAAGGTTTGCCGCCATCAGCAGCGCCACCTTGGCATGAGTATCGCAGCACAGATGCGAGGTAATGCGCACCGGCTCCGAGGTCTCCGGGTCGTAGTTCGACTTGGCGAGCTCGGCCTTCGCCGCCTCGATATCGCGACCACGGAACGGCAGGCTCTCGTCATGGCCCATCAGGCTGGCGGGGATCGGCCCCCGCGCCGCCGTGCCGCCGGCGACCCCCTCCTTCACCGTAATCAGCGCGGCGAGGGCGTCATAGTCCAGCGCCAACGCCAGCGCACGGCGCAGGTGCTTGTCGTCGGTCGGCGGCCGCTGGGTGTTGATCTTCACGTAGTAGCCGCCGGCCTGTGGCTCCATGACGGCGCTGATGCCGTCGAGTTGATCGAGCGCCTTGTAGACTGGGAAGGAGTGCCACATGCTCGACACGTCGTGCTCGCCACGACTCATCATTGCGCGGAGCGTGGCATCCTCGAGGCCGTAACGCATCCGCACCTCATCAGGCGCGTGCTCGGGAAAGCCCAAGAAATAGTCATCGAACCGCGTCATGACGGTGAGGTCCTGCTTGTTGTGGGATTTCACCGAATAGGCGCCGGAGCCCCCATCGGCCTGGGAGAGATAGCCTTCCCCGTAGTCGCCGAGCTCGCCGTACTCGCCTTCCGCGAGATTGGCCATTACGAGATCCTTGTTGACCAGCGGCAGGCGCGTCAGCGCCGCGAGGAAGGGAGCGTAGCGCTTGGCCAGCGTGATCCGCACAGTTTGCGGGTCGACTGCCTCCCAGCTCTCGATCCAGCCGTCGAAGAGAAAGAAGAAGCCTTCCTTCATCGTCATCATCCGCTCGACGGAGAACACGACGTCGCCTGAGTCCATCGTGCTGCCGTCGTGGAATTTGACGCCCTCGCGAAGCGCGAACATGTAGGTCAGGCCGTCCTCGGAGATGGTCCAGCTCTCGGCCACGTGCGGCTGGACACCGCCACCCGCCCGTGGCGCGACCAAGCAGTCATAGATGTTCGACACCAGAATGAGGTCGGCGAAATCGGTCGCCTTCCCCGGCTCGATCTCGCCGACGGGCGCCTCTTCGAGGCGAAAGATCCGCTTGTCGGCGGCGAGGGTGACGCTGGCGTGCAGAACGACAACTGCTAGCGCCAGCGACAGAAGCATGGCCAATCGTTTCATGGTGTTTTCTCCCTAGCTTGGCCGCCACCACGGTTCTCACGTCTACTAAGCGGCGTTAGGCGACTGCTGACCGGTAAGCGTATCGGGACCGGTCGATGCCCGTCAAACCGGAGATCGGAAGGGGAGAAGCCTCCTCAATCCTCTTGCGGGGCCGTCGCGCCGTTGGTGGGAAATGTCGGCGAGCGGGGCTTGATTCAGCCGGCCTCACCGATGTGGAGGAAGCCGAGCCGATCGACCCACAGCCGCTGGTTAGGATGAACGAGCGTGGTGGACGACGGCTCCTCGACGACCAGGGGACCCGGTGCCTCGAAGCCGGCGGGCAGCGCCTCGCGGTCGTAGATATCCGCCTCGTGGCGTCCGTCCTCTCCGAAGCCGACCATCCGCCGCCCCACGCGCGCCCTGTCGGCGGAGAGGTGCTCGTCGTCCATGGGGTTGACCCGAGGGCGCGGGACGGAGGCTGAGGCGGTCAATCGGAAGGTGACGAATTCGACAGGCGTATCGGTCAGGCTGAAGGTGTAGGCGCGCTCATGGGCCGCGTGGAACTCACTCAATATCACGTCGAGATCGGCCGCCGCATTGTCGACCGCTACGGTCACGGTGTGCTCCTGGCCGAAATAGCGCATGTCGACCGAGCGACTGAAACTGAGCCCGCTGCCTCCCACGCCGTCTGCGGCGCCGAAGTATGCGTCGGCCTCCTCTTCCAGGTTCGAGAAGACGCTGTGAATTTGTTCGACGGTGATGTCCTCCGCGCGGGTCAGCGCGGTGATCGCGAAATCGCTGCGCGGCTCGGTTGCCAGCATTCCCCATGCGGAGAAATAGCCCGGATAGCGCGGCACGATGATCTCCTTGACGCCGAGCTCGCGGCCGAGTGGAGCCGCGTGCATCGCGCCGCCGCCGCCGGCGGCGACGAGGACGAAGTCGCGTGGATCGTGTCCGCGCTGGATCGAGACGAGCTTGAGCGCGTTGTTCATGTTCGCCTCGACGACGCGGATGACCGCTGCCGCCGCGTCCTCGACCGTCGTTCCCAGCCCGTCGGCGATGATCTGCATCGCGTTGCGTGCCCGGCCCACGTCAAGTGCGATGCGCCCGCCGGCAAAGTTTTTCGGATTGAGGACCCCGGTAAGGAGCTTGGCGTCGGTGACCGTGGGCTCGGTGCCACCGAGGTCGTAGCAGGCGGGTCCCGGATCGGCGCCGGCACTCTGCGGGCCGACACGGAGCGAGCCCGCGGCGTCGAAGTGCGCGATGGAGCCCCCGCCCGCACCGATCTCCACAAGATCAGCCACCGGCACGCGAACCGGATAACCCGGATTAAGGCGCGACCATTCGAGCTTGTACTCGGTCGTCACCTTTGGTTTGCCGTCCTCGATCACCGAGCACTTGACCGTGGTTCCCCCGACATCCAGGTAGATCACGTTGGGCTCGTCGCAGAGCTCGCCGATGAGCGCCGCCCCGTTCACGCCGGCTGCAGGCCCCGATTCGATGAGCGTGATCGGATGTGCCTTGGCCCAGCCGAAGCTGGTAGTGCCGCCATTCGACTGCATGGCGGTGTAGGGGCACTCGATCCCGAGTGCCCGCAACGCATCCTCCAGTTTGGTGAAGTAGCGCTGCACGATGGGCTGAACGTAGGCGTTCAGAACGGCGGTGTTGCCGCGCTCGTACTCGCGCCATTCACGTGTGATCTCGTGCGATGCAGTGACCGCCACGTCCGGCAACCGTTCACGCAGGAAGGCCGCGCACGCCGCCTCGTGCTCCGGTGCGACGTAACTATGCAGGAACTGGACCGCGATCGCCTCGACAGCCTGTTTGCGGCACTGTTCGACCACCGCTTCGAGGTCTTCCTGCTCGAGCGGCTCGATCTCGCAGCCCTCGGCATCGATCCGCTCGCGCACCTCGAAGCGCCGCCGGCGCGGCACAAAGGCGACGGGCTTCTGGAACCGCAGGTTGTACATGTCGGGGCGATTGCCCCGTGCGATCTCCAGAATGTCGCGAAAGCCCTTCGTGGTCACCAGCGCCGTGCGCACGCCCTTGCGCTCGGTGATGGCGTTGATGACGGTGGTGCCGCCGTGCACGAAGAAGGAGACGCTGTCCGGCTCAATGCCGGAGAGATTGATGGTATCGAGCACGCCCTGGGTCAGATCGCGCGGCGTGCTCAGCGACTTTTCCGCTTCGAGGTTGCCGCTTTCCTCGTCGAAATGGACCAGGTCGGTGAAGGTTCCACCGATATCGACCGCCAACCGACCCATGGTTTTACGCCTGTAGACGCAATTCTTGGGTCGCGTCAGAGTCGATCGTCCCGTCCTGCGAAACAATCACGCCGTAGTCGACACGCGCGGCTTCCACGGTGATGAAGCCGTCGAGAACGTCGTCGCGCACGGCTTCGGGCGGGCGCAAATGTGCATCGCCATAACCGCCTCCGCTGCCGGTCACGATCGCCACGCGAGCGCCTTCCGCAAGCTCGGTCGTCGGCACCCGCGCGCCGCGCCAGCTGTCGCCGTTGCTCGTGACCTCGACATAATTGTTGCTGCCGTGGCCGCCTCCCTCGAGACCCCAGGGTCGCTCGATCGACCGGCCCAGGCTTGCATACATGTGCGCGTCGTCGGTCAGCATCTGATACTCGCGAACCACGCCGAAGCCGCCGCGATAGCGCCCCTTGCCGGTGCCGGCCTCGACGTTCATGGCGTAACGGTTGCAGCGGATCGGGAACTTCGCCTCCAGCAGCTCAATCGAATAGTTGTATGTGTCGCCGTCGGCAGTCCCGATCAGCACACTGGTGCCGTCCTGATCGTGGGAGGCTCCCCAACCGCCCATGTGCGGCTCGACCAGGACGAACTGGTCTCCGCTTCGCGGCTCCTTGCCATAGAAGAACGTGGCGCACAGGCTCATGAAGCTGCCGACGCTGAAACGCTCCGGCACCAGCGGCGCCAGTGCCATCCAGACCAGCTCGGAGATCTGGCCGGTCATCTCGAAATACCAGCCGACCGCCTGGGGATAGGTGGCACTGAACGCGGTGCCGTCGGGCACGATGATTTCTATCGGACGGAACCAGCCCTCGTTCGACGGTGCCTGTGGGTCGACTAGCGCCTTGAACACGGTCTTGACGGCGGAGAGCAGCGCGCCGCGCGCGCAATTGAGTGGCCCGGGGCGCTGGGCGCTCGTGCCCGTGAAATCGAAGGCGATGGTATCCCCCCTGATGCGCACCTCGACCTGCACGGGAACCTGCTCGTCTGTGAACCCGTCGCCGTCGATCAGGTCGCTCGCCTTGTAGACGCCATCCGGCAGCGCTGCGATGGCGGCGCGGCTGACCTTCTCGCTCTGGGACATGAGGTGGGAGAAGCTGCGGCGGATCGTCTCAGCGCCATACTTTGTGCACATCTCCTGGATGCGCGTGTCGGCAATGCGGACGGCTGCGATCTCCGCATTGAGATCGCCGAGCGTCATTTTCGGCAGCCGCACGTTCGCTGCGATCAGGTCGAACAGATCGTCCTGTCGTTCACCCTCGCGATAGATGCGGAGCCCCGGGAAGCGCAGTCCCTCGTGGAAAATCTCGGTCGCCTTGGGCGAAAGCGAGCCGGGGACGCTGCCGCCAATCTCGGTCCAGTGCGCGACGGCGATACCGAACGCAAGCAGCTCACCATCCACGAATATCGGCTTGACGATGCCGACGTCGGAGAGATGCGTGCCACCGCTGTAGGGGTCGTTGACCATATAGATATCGCCGGGGCGCATCCTGTCCCCGAACTTACCGATCACCGCCTTCACGTGCCCCTGGAAAGTGCCCGTGAACACGGTGATGCCGTTGGTCTGGGCAACGAGCTGCGCCTTGTCGTCGCAGACTCCGCAGGCGAAATCGAGAACCTCGTAGATGACCGGCGACATGCTTGAGCGCGCCAGCATCAGGCCCATTTCGTCGGCCGCGGCCTGCAGTTTCCCCCAGATGATCTCGAGAGTGACCGGATCGTCCGCGTGCCGCGCGGCGTTGGCATTCACCATCTCAGGCTTCCCCCCGATCGAAGCTGTGCCGAACACGGAGGCGAAAAGGATAGGCTTCGGGGTCGCCGATGCACAATACCCGCTCTGCGAATGTCCCGATGGGTGGAGCGGGTGAGGGGCCCATCCACCGGGTGGTGGGGTCGGGGGCGAGTGCGATGCCGATCTTGCGCGCTAATCGTGGCTGCCTTGCGCGCCGTCATTTGGGGCGGGGGCAGGGACCTCCGCGCCGGGAGGCCAGGTGTCGCTGAGCCGATAGCCTTCCGGCCACGGATCACGCGGGTCGAGATGAAGTTGGGTCGTGCTGGTCAGCCACGCACGGCCCGAGACCGACGGCAGGATCGCCGGGCGCCCGCCCAATGTGGTTTTCTCCTCGATGCGGCAGTCGAAGACGGAGTCGATGATCGACACCCCGCGGAAGCGGCCGCCGACCCCAAGCTCGCCCCTCGCATGCAGCACCGCCATGCGTGCGGAGCAGCCGGTGCCGGTCGGGCATCGATCGATCTTGCCTGGCCGGATCACCACGGCATTGCGGCCCGTCGGAACGCCCTCGACGTCCTGGAGTGGCGCGGCGATCTGGCAGAATGAGATATGGCGCCAGTCAGGGATTTCGGGATGGGCGAAACCCAGTTGCTCGTTTGCCGCACGGGTAATGCGGATGCCCATCTCCACAATGTCGTGTGCCTCGTCGGGGCGGAGCGCGAAGCCGAGCGCCTCAGAGTCCACCAGCACGAAGCTGTCGCCGCCGTAAGCGGTGTCGGCGGAAAGCGTTCCAAGCCCCTCGACCTCGAGCGCGGCCCCGAGCCGCGCCGCGAAGGATGCCACGTTGTGCACGCGAACGGACTCGACGCGCCCGTCACTGCACGCGGCGTGAACCCGGATGAGGCCGCCGGGGGCTTCCAGAACCATTACGGTCTCGGGCTCGGTCATCGGCAGGATGCCGGTCTCCAGCAGCACTGTGGCGACGCAGAGGCTGTTCGATCCCGACATCGGAGGCGTGTCCTCAGGCTCCATGATGATGAAGCCCATGTCGGCGCGAGAATCCTTGGGTGGCACCAACAGGTTGACGTGGCGGAACACTCCGCCGCGTGGCTCGTTCAACACGAAGCGGCGCAGCGACTGATCGCGGGCGATGAAGCGTGATTGTTCCCAGAGCGTGTCGCCGGGAGGCGGAGCGACGCCTCCGATGATGACATCACCCACCTCGCCTTCCGCATGGCAGCCGACGATTTGCACAAGGCGTTTCGATCGCATTGTTCACTCCACGAAGATGTCGGTGCGCGCACCGAATTCGTTGGGGCCGATCAGCCCGAAGGGGACGCCGATGGTGTTCCCTGTCCCGCAATGGTTGCGGTACTCGTTCATCCAGGCCTGATTCCCCATGGCTTGACCTTTCCCCTGCTGCGCGACTGCGGTTCTGCACGTAAGATACTTGATTCAAAGCCGGAACCTGCAGCAAGTTCCGCCCTCGACGCGATACCCGGAGACTCGAGGAGCGACACAGACGATGAGCCAGCCCGCCGAACTCTTCGGGCGCGACCCGATCGCGACCGTCGACACGCTGGTGCGCCGCGGGCGCGCGGCCATGGAGGCCTTCGCGGCCTCGGATCAGGCGCGAGTCGACGAGGCCGTGACCGCGCTCGCGTGGTCGCTGTACAAGCCCGAGCACGCCGAGGCGCTGGCCGCGATGGCGGTCGACGACACCGGGCTCGGCAATGCGGCGGACAAGCAGATCAAGAACCAGCGCAAGACCTTCGGCACGCTGCGCGATCTCATGCGGGTGAAGAGCGTCGGCATCATCGAGGAGCAGCCGGAGCTCGGGCTCGTGAAATACGCGAAGCCGGTCGGCGTGGTTGGTGCGGTGACGCCCTCCACCAATCCCGCGGCAACGCCGGTGAACAAGGCAATGATGGCGATCAAGGGCCGCAACGCGATCGTCATTGCGCCGTCACCGGCGGGCCTTGCGACGACCACCCGCGCGGTGGCGCTGATGCGAGCGGAGCTCGAGAAGATCGGCGCACCGGCGGACCTGGTGCAGGTGCTACCGCCGCCGGTGGACAAGGACATCACCAACGCGCTGATGGCGGCCTGCGACCTCGTGGTCGTCACCGGCTCCCAGAGCAATGTGCGCGCCGCCTACCGCAGTGGAACGCCAGCCATCGGGGTCGGCGCGGGCAACGTACCGGTCATCATCGATGCCACCGCGAGGCTCGACGAGGCGGCAGCGAAGATTGCCGCGTCGAAATGCTTCGACAACGCAACGTCGTGCTCGTCGGAGAACGCGGTGATCATCCTGGACGACGTGTACGCCGAGGCAGTGGCCGCGCTCCAGCGCGTCGGCGGCTACCTCGCGAACGCGGCAGAGAAGGACGCGATCCAGCGTACCCTCTGGGTGGACGGGAGGCTCAACCGCCGGGTCATCGCCAAGGATTTCGGAGTCTTCGCGGCCGAATGCGGTCTTGACGATGGGGCGCACACGTCCAGGTTCGTCATGGTCGAGGAGACCGGGATCGGCCCCGAGCATCCGTTCTCAGATGAGAAGCTCGCCCTCGTGCTCACCGTCTACCGCGCGAAATCCTTCGACGACGCCGTGGGTAAGGTCCGCGCGATCATGGGCGTCAAAGGCCGGGGCCACTCCGTCGGCATTCACACCGAGGAGATGGCACACGCACGTCGGCTCGCCGAGGAACTCGATACGGCGCGCGTTCTGGTAAACATGGCGCACACGTTCGGCAACGGAGGGGGCTTCGACAGCGGGCTCAACTTCACGCTCTCCATGGGTTGCGGGACGTGGCAGGGCAACAGCATCAGCGAGAACCTGAACTACCGGCACTTCCTCAACATCACGCATCTTGCGGTGCCGATCCCCGAGGACAGGCCCAGCGAGGAAGCGCTGTTCGGCGACTACTGGGAGAAGTACGGCAAGTAGGCGAAGCCGGCTGCGCCATACGGAACCAAGCATCGTGAACTTCGAGGAGCACGCGGCGAAGCCATTGCTGCAGGCGGCGGGAATCGCGATCCCGCGCGGGTGCCTGGCCCGGAGTGTTGCCGAGGCGCAGGCCGCCGCAACGGCGCTCGGAGTGCCCGTAGTGGTCAAGGCGCAAGTGCCGGCGGGCAAGCGCAGCAAGGCCGGCGGAATTCTCGCGGCGGATGGCCCCGCTGCCGCGGGCAAGGCCGCCAACGCAATTCTCGGCATGGAGATCGCGGGACATCGCGTCGAAGCGGTGCTGGTTGAAGAGCGCGCGACGATCGCGGCGGAATACTATGCGGCGGTTGTCAACGACGCGGCGTCGAAGGGGCCGCTGGTGATGGCCTCGTCCGAGGGCGGCATGGACATCGAGGAGATTGCGGCCTCGAAGCCCGATCGTCTGCGGCGGGCGCTCGTCGATATCCTGCAAGGCTTCGACCTTGAAGCCGCGCGCGCGATGATCGACGGCCTTGGCCTCGGCAGCGATGAGGCGCCGGTCGCCGAGACCCTCGTTGCGCTCTATCGCGCGTATCGCGACAACGACGGTGAACTGCTCGAAGTGAATCCGCTCGCCAGGCTCGGGGACGGGCGGCTGGTCGCGCTCGACTGCAAGTTCGCACTCGACGACTCCGGGATCCAGCGCAGACAGGAATTGTCGAGTGGAGGGAGCCCAGAGACGCTCACTACGCTGGAGACGCGCGGGAAGGCCCTCGGATTGCGGTACATCGAGCTCGACGGCGACATCGGCGTGCTTGGCAACGGCGCCGGGCTCACGATGACCACCATGGACGTGATCGCGCATCGCGGCGGGCGGCCCGCGAATTTTCTGGAAATCGGCGGTGACGCATACACCAAGGCCAGGCCCGCCCTGGAGCTCGTGCTCGACAACCCCAAGGTCAAGTGTCTCCTAGTGAACTTCTGCGGCGCCTTCGCGCGCACCGACGTGATGACGGGCGGGCTGATCGACGCCTGGGAGGCGCTGTCGCCCACTCTCCCGATCTACTTCAGCGTGCACGGCACCGGTTCGGCCGAGGCGCAGGCGATGCTGCGCCAGCGCCTCGGCGTGTCCCCCTACAAGACGATGGACGGGGCGATCGTCGCCGCCATCGCCGCGGCTCGGGAAGCGGGCGGACCCTCATGATCGTGCGGGACGCAGACCGCGTGCTCGTCCAGGGAATCACCGGCAAGCAGGGCACGTACTGGACCGAGCGCATGCAGGCGTACGGCACGCGCGTCGTGGCGGGCGTGAACCCGAAGAAGGCCGGCACCGAGCATTGCGGCGTACCGGTTTGCGCCAGCGCCGGCGAGGCTATGCGCGAGACGGGCTTCGACGTGTCCGTCCTGTTCATCCCGCCGCTCGGTGTGAAGGCGGCGGCGCGGGATGCGATCGAGGCGGGCTGCGGGCGCCTCGTCATCCTGACCGAGCACGTGCCGGTACAGGACGTCATGGAGTTGCTGGCGATGGCGCGCGCGAACGGCGCCATCGTTGTCGGCCCCAATACCGCGGGGCTGGTCACGCCGGGCGAATGCTTCGTTGGCTTCATGCCGGCGTTCGAGAGCGACGTTTTCCGACCAGGCCGCGTCGGCGTGATCTCCCGCAGCGGTAGCCTCGGCGCGCTGATCTGCCTCAACCTCGTGCAGGCGGGCTTCGGCCAGTCTGCCTTCATCGGTATCGGTGGCGACCCGATCGTCGGGACGACCACCCGCGATGCGCTACAGGAACTCGATGCCGACGAGAGCACCGATGCGGTCGTGATCGTGGGTGAGATCGGCGGGACCATGGAGGAGGACGCGGCGGAGTACGCCTGCACCATGTCGAAGCCCGTCGTGGCCTTCATCGCGGGCCGCGCGTCGCCGCCGGGCAAGAAGATGGGGCACGCGGGCGCGATCGTGATGGGCGACAAGGGCACCTACGCATCGAAGCGCACCGCGCTCGAAGCGGCAGGGATCGAGGTGCTCGACACGCCGTCGGAGCTCGGACGCGCTCTTCACGCGGCGCTAGGCTGAGCAGGCGATTGCCTGGCCGTCCTTGTCGGCTACGATTCAGTTTCCCAACCGGTGGAGGGCGAGAAACTCATGACGGACGCGAACCAGCCCGAGGTGCATCGCGGTCTGAAGGACCTGTGCTTCGACCGCTCGCCGACCACGCTCATCGACGGCCGCGCCGGCGAGCTTCGATATCGCGGGTACTCCATCCACGATCTCGCCCGGCACTCGTCCTTCGAGGAGACCGCCTACCTCCTGTTGCATGACGAGCTTCCGACACGATCCGAGCTCGATGCCTTCGACGGCGCGTTGAAAGAGGCGCGCACGCTGCCCGGCGCGATCCACGACATCATCGCCGCGGTGAAGGATTCGCATCCCATGGACGTGCTGCGGACCGCAGTCTCCGCGCTCGCAGCCTACGATCCCGAGACGGGCGACAACTCACTGGAGGCAACCCGCCGCAAGGGCATCCGGCTGACCTCGCAAGTGCCGATGATCGTCACCGCGCACCACCACATTCGCCAGGGTCGGGAGCCGGTGCCGGCAAGCCCGGCACTCGGCCATGCCGCGAACTTCCTTTACATGCTCAAGGGCGAGGCGCCGAGCGGGGATGCCTGCGCGCTGATGGACACCGACATGGTGCTGCACGCCGAGCACGGCTCCAACGCGTCGTCGTTTACCGCGCGGGTCGTGGTCAGCACCGATGCCAACCTGCATGCGGGCATCACCGCGGCGGTGGCCGCGCTCTCCGGCCCGGCCCACGGCGGCGCGGCCGAGAACGTGATGCGCATGGCCAAGGAGATCGGCGATCCGGCCGAGGCGGCGGCCTACGTCAAGGCCAAGCGGAAGGCGCGCCAGCCGATCATGGGCTTCGGCCACCGGGTCTACCGGGCCGAGGACCCCAGAGCCAGGCACATGCGCGAGGGGGTGAGACGGCTCTCCGAGGAGATGGGAGAGCCCCACTGGCACGCGATCCTCGAAGCGCTGGTCGAGGCGATGCGCCCCTACGCCCGGCACGGCGTCAACGTGAACGTCGATTTCTACGCGGGCGTCGTCTACTACCTGCACGGGATCCCGGAGGACCTGTTCGTGCCGATCTTCGCCATCGGCCGGATTCCGGGATGGACCGTGCAGGCGATGGAGCAGCTTGAAAACAACATCCTGATCCGCCCGCGCCTGCTCTACACCGGACCCGAGGCGCGCGACTACGTCCCGATCGACGAGCGGGGGTAAGCGTTCACGCCATCGCCGCGGTGATCGCCGCTGCGGCCACGATGTCGTCCACCGTCGCCCCGCGCGAGAGGTCGCACAAGGGACGCGCAAAGCCCTGCAGGAAGGGGCCGATCGCCCGCATGCCGCCGAGGTGCTCGCTCAGCTTGTAGCCGATGTTGCCGGCGTCGAGGTCCGGGAACACGAGGACGTTGGCCCGCCCCGCAACATCGCTTGGGCTCTTGACCTTGAGCGCGGCGACCCGCGGGACGAGCGCGGCATCGGCCTGCAGATCGCCGTCGATCGCGATCTCGGGCGCCCTTGCGCGCACGATCTCCACCGCCCGGCGGACCTTCTCGACCCGTTCGTGCTTGGCGCTGCCGTGCGTCGAGAACGAGAGCATCGCGACCCGCGCAGGAATCCCCAACCGCTCCGCACTCTCGGCCGAGGCGACGGCGATGTCCGCGAGCGCCTCCGCATCCGGGTCGATGTTGACCGCGCAGTCGGCAAAGACGAGCGGCGCGCCGTCGCTGGGCACCATGATGAAGAAGCTCGACGGCGTCGCGATGCCTTGCGCGAGGCCCACCGACATCAGCCCGGCCTCGATGACCCGCGCCGTGGGCTGGCTCGCGCCGGCCACGAGCGCATCGGCATCGCCGGCTTTCACCGCCATCGCGGAGTAGAACAGCGGCTTTGCGAGCAAGCGCTTGGCCACCCGCTCGTTCGCCTTTGGCCGGCCCTCGACGTAGAGCGCCGCGTAGGCGTCGAGCGTGCCGCTCTCTGCCGGCGCCACGCTCTCGATCGCATCCAGCGACACGCCGGCCGATTCGGCGGCCTCCTCCAGCGCCGCACGCGCGCCGATCAGGATGGGCCGGGCGATGCCCTCGTCGTGCAGTCGTCTCGCCGCCTGGAGGATCCTCGGGTCATCGCCCTCCGGCAGGACGACGGTACGATGACGCTGCTTCGCACGTTCGATGAGCTGCTGAACGATGTCCACTACTGGGGGTGCATGTCGGCGCCTTCGATGCCGGCCACGACATTCGGCTTCTTCATCGCATCGCGGCGGAACGGCTCGCCCAGTTCCTGGTTCAGGATCACCTCGATGAAGGTCGTGACGCCATCGGCCTGTGCCACGCACGACTCGCGCAGCGCCGCGGTCAGCTCCTCCATCGTGCTCACTGCCACACCCTTCAGCCCGCACGCGTCTGCGACCCTGGCATAGCTCAGGTCGGGATTGAGCTCCGTGCCGACGAAGTTGTTGTCGTACCAGAGGATCGAGTTGCGCTTCTCCGCGCCCCACTGGTAGTTGCGGAAGACCACCATGGTGATCGCGGGCCAGCCCTCGCGCCCCATGGACGTCATCTCGTTCATGGAGATGCCGAAGGCGCCGTCGCCGGCGAAGCCTACGACCGGCACGTCGGGGCAGCCGATCTTGGCGCCGAGGATGGCGGGGAAGCCGTAGCCGCAGGGGCCGAAGAGGCCGGGCGCGAGGTACTTTCTGCCCTTCTCGAAGGTCGGATAGGCGTTGCCGATGGCGCAGTTGTTGCCGATGTCGGACGAGATGATGGCGTCCTTCGGCAGGCCGTCCTGAATGGCGCGCCACGCCATCCGCGCCGACATCCGGTCGGGCTCGCGTGTCCGCGCGTCCACGTTCCAGGTGGTTCCAGGATCGTCGTCCTCGTGGTCCATGCTGGCGAGCGTCTGGAGCCAGGCAGACCGGGTCTGGTGGATCGCTGCCCGGCGCTGCTCGCGGCCGGTGTCTCCGGCCAAGCTGGAGAGTCGGTCGCAAAGCTGCCGCGCCACCTTCTTGGCATCGCCGCAGATCCCGACGGTGACCGTCTTGGTAAGCCCGATGCGGTCCGGGTTCAGCTCCACCTGGATGATCGCCGCATCCTTGGGCCAGTAGTCGATACCGTAGCCCGGCAGGGTCGAGAACGGGTTGAGGCGAGTGCCGAGAGCCAGCACCACGTCGGCCTGCGCGATCAGCTCCATCGCGGCCTTGGAGCCGTTGTAGCCGAGGGGGCCGACGGCAAGCGGGTGCGAGCCGGGGAAGCTGTCGTTGTGCTGGTAGCCGGAGCAGACCGGCGCGTCGAGGCGCTCGGCGAGCGCCCGGCACTCGTCGATCGCGTCCCCGATCACCACGC
>JAPPNP010000066.1 GCA_028873795.1 Chloroflexota bacterium | reverse complement strand
GTCCAAGTTATGTGCCCGCGCACGATATGTGGCGCTGCGGGTGGAGCGGCTCGGTGAAGCAAGGCTGTGGCGGCTTCCGATGGCCACATAACGGTGAGCACGTCAGCACGGGGATGATCGCCGAGCGCCGAGAGCGCAAGGAGGTTGTCCATGCTGGAACGATGCTACGCCCGCCCGAAAACCGTCGACCGCATTCGGTCATCCTGGCTCGGTGCCGCCATCGAGCAGTACGCCACGTGGTTCCTGGAGCGTGGCTATTCCCCGAAGCATCTCGGTCGCGCGGTGCCGATCCTGCTCCGCTTCGGGACGTTCGCCTACGACCGGGGCGCGAGATGCTACGCGGAGCTTCCGCCCGTGGTGCGGCCGTTTGTGGAGCACTGGATTACCCGCCCGGACCACCGTCGCGCCCCGGGACCCGTACGGCCGCGGTTGGCGCAGGAGATCCGCCGGCCGATCGAGCAGATGCTCCGGCTGATCGTCCCGGGCTTCGTCGGCACGCAGCGCCCCGTACTGGCGACGCCGTTCATCGACCAAGCACCGGGCTTCTTCGCTTACCTGCGTGATGAGCGCGGCCTGCGCGCCGCCACGCTCACGGAGTACACCCACCACCTGCGGCAGCTTGCTGCGTATCTGCGCGACCATCGGCTCGACGACCTGCGGGCGCTGTCGCCAGTGGTCATCAGTGGATTCCTGACCGATCGCAGCCGGCATCTCTCACGCTCGGGAATCGCGTGTCGGTGTGTCGTGCTGCGCGTGTTCTTGCGGTACCTCCATCGCGAAGGGCTCGTCGCGCGGGACCTGAGTCGTACCGTCGAGACCCCACGGGTCTACCGTCTGGCTAAGGTGCCGCGGTCGATTCAGTGGGACGAGGTTCGACGCATGTTGGAGGCGGTGGATCGCCGTACCGTCGTGGGCCGGCGCGACTACGCGATGCTGCTCCTGCTCGTCACCTACGGCTTGCGGGCGCGGGAGGTCGCTGCGCTCACGCTCGACGACATCGACTGGTCCCATGATCGCCTTCGCATCCCGGAGCGGAAGGCCGGCCACTCGACGGCCTACCCCCTGTCCCCGCTCGTGGGTGGAGCCATCATCGACTACCTGAAGTCCGGCCGACCGACGACGCAGTCGCGCCGCGTGTTCTTCCGAATCATCGCTCCGTGCAAGCCCATCGAGTCCCACGCGGTTTCCTGCCGCGTCACCTACTACTTGCGGGAAGCGGGCATCGTCGTTCCCCGGCCCGGTTCGCACACGCTGCGCCATACCTGCGTACAACGCCTCGTCGACGCGGGGTGGCCCCTGAAGTCGATCGGCGACTACGTCGGGCATCGCAGTTCCGCGTCGACCGAGGTCTACAGCAAGGTGGCCATCGAGACCCTCCGTGAGGTCGCCTGCGGCGATGGCGAGGAGGAGGTCGTATGAGCCGCCTCTGGACCGGATTTCGGAGCGCCTGCACCGACGGGATACAGGCCTTCCTGGCGTACAAGCGCGCTCTCGGGCGGCAGTACCGGGCCGAGGAGAAGGCCTTGCGGCTCTTCGATCGCTTCCTTGCGGAGCATCGCATCACCACGGCCGCCGAGGTCACGCCCGTGATGATCGACGAGTTCCTCTCCTCCCGACCACGCCCGGCGCCGCGAAGCTACAACCACCTGCACGGGACCCTGGCCCGATTCTTCGACTGGATGATTCGCCATGAGCGTCTCCAGTGCTCCCCCGTGCGCTCGAAGCCGCGCCGCGGGACCCGCGTTCGCCTGCCGTTCCTCCTCGATCCCGCGGCCGCGCGGCGGCTCTTCAACGTGGCGGGTCAGTTACCGGACACCCGTTTCACAACCTGCCGCGGGTCGAGCTTCCGCACCATCTTCACGCTGCTCTACGGCTTGGGCCTGCGGGTGGGGGAAGTCGAACGGTTGCGCATCAGCGACATCGACGCCACCCGGCGCGTGCTCCACATTCGGGACACGAAGTTCGCCAAGAGCCGTCTGGTGCCGTTCGGCCCGCGGATCGACGCGGTGCTCACCGCGCATCTCGCGCGGCGCGCGCAGCAGCAGCTTCTCTCAGCCGAGATGCCCGTGTTCGCGAAGCGTAGCGGGCGACCGATCAGCGCCGTCGCCATCAGTCTGATGTTCCATCAGCTCGTGCCGCAACTGGAGCTGGTCGTTCCCGACGGCGCCGTCGGCCCGCGGGTCCACGACCTGCGCCATGCGTTTGCGACCCGCACGCTGACGCGATGGTACCGGAACGGAATCGACCCCCGCTCGCGGCTGTTGTCGCTCGCCACTTTCCTTGGACACGTGAATCCTGCCTCCACGGCCGTCTATCTCACGATGACGCCGGAGCTCTTGAGTCATGCGAGCGAGCGGTTTCGCACGTGGGCCGAGCCCGTCCTCGAGGAGGTGCCGCGATGACACCCTCGCTCGGTGCGCTGCTGCACGCGCTCCTGGTCGATGAGCTGCCGCTCCAGAGGGGCTTCCGCCCCGCTTCGATAAAGGCGTACCGGGACGGACTACGCCTCTTTCTCACGTTCGTTGCCGCAGACCGGGCTTGCCGGCTGACGCAGCTCACCCCCGAGGACCTGACCGTCGAACGGGTCCAGCGTTTCCTGTTGCATCTCGAGGAGAAGCGGCACAATCACCGGCGTACCCGCAACCATCGACTCACGATCCTGCAGACCTTCTTCGAGTTTCTCGCGCAGCGGTGCCCCGAGCTGCTCGCGGTCGCACAGCGCGTCGCCGCGATTGCCGTCAAGCGTACGGCCCCAGCCGAGACTCGTTTCCTCGAGCGGGAGGAGATCGCTCAGCTCTTCCGCCGACTGCCCTCCGCCGGGCCCTACGCCCTCCGTGACCGGACCCTGTTGTTACTGCTCTACAACACCGGCGCTCGCGTGCAGGAAGTCGCCGACCTGCGCATCGCGGACCTCGACTTGCAGGGCCAGCCGAGTGTCCGACTGCACGGCAAGGGTGACAAATGGCGGACCTGTCCACTCTGGCCCCAGACGGCTCAGCTGCTGGAAGACCTGCTCCAGACCAGACGCCCCGCGCCATCGGCTACGATGCCCGTCTTCGTCTCCCGCAGCGCCCGTGCCCTCACACGCTTCGGGATCTACAAGATCGTGCGTCGCCACACCCGCCATCTGGACAGCCTGGGCCCGCCGACCAGACAGCACATCAGCCCGCATGTCTTTCGACACACAGCGGCCGTCCACCTCCTGGAAGCCGGAGTCGACGTCAACGTGATCCGCAGCTGGCTCGGCCACGTTCACCTCGACACGACCAACCGGTACGCCGAGATCACGATTCGCACGAAGCTGGCAGCCGTACAACTCTGTGAGCCCGTCGCAACCGCTACGGATTCACCCCGCCGAAGATCTATTTGGCGCAACGACGAGGCGCTGCTGTCCTGGCTCGCTTCGCTGTGAACCGTTATGTGGCCGCCCGCTCGAGGTCCGCCTCGCAGAGCTTCGCCCGGTACACCCACGGCCACATATCGTGCGCGGGCACATAAGCTC
>JAPPNP010000060.1:35791-37419 GCA_028873795.1 Chloroflexota bacterium | reverse complement strand
GGACCAGTGTCCCGGATGACGCCGGGTTACTGGTCGAGTCCCATTAGGGCTGCCCTACAGCGAAGCTGGCCGGTCATCGGGCAGCCAAGAGGGCTGCCGCTACGGCGAAGCTAGGCGGAGGATGAGTTGGGAGAGCCTCGGGCTTCGGCGTGGGCCTCGATGGCGGATTGGTAGACGGCGGTGGTTGTGGCGGCGGATTGCTCCCAGGTGAAGGCGGTCGCGGCGCGGGTGCGGGCGTTGTGGCCCCAGGCGGCGAGGCGGTTGGGGTCTTCCAGGGCGTGGCTGAGACCCCAGGCGATGTCGTCCGGGTCGGCGCCGTTGACGTGCAGGCCGGTCTGCTCGGGGCCGCCGGCGATCACCTGCTCGCGGAAGCCCACCACGCCCTGCGCGCCGACGACGGCCGGCGTGCCGCAGGCCATGGCCTCGGCGGCTACGAGGCCGAACGGCTCGTAGGTCGAGGGCAGCACCACGACGTCGCTGGCGGCGTAGTGGGCGATGCGCTCCGGCTCGTCGACGAACTCGGTGCGCATGACCACGCGGACCGACCCCGCGGCGTGAGCGAAAGTCTCGCGCAGCTCGTGCTCCAACTCGCCGGATCCGAGCACGACGAGCCAAACGTCCGGATGCTGCGCCGCCACCGTCCCCCAGGCCGCCGCCAGCTGCCGCACGCCTTTCACCTCAGTGAGACGGCCGATGAATAGCGCCACCGGCGCCGACGCCGGAATTCCGTAGCGGGCGCGAACGTCGCGTCCGCCCGGCGCTTGCGGGTGGTAGCGGCGCGTATCGACGCCGTTCCAGACGGCGTGGACCCGGTCGTTCGGCCAGCCGTGCGCGACCAGGTCCTCGCGCATCGCCTTGCTGACGGTGACGACCGCCGCCGCCGTGTGCCCGAGGGCGTATTCCCACGACCCGACGATGGGCGAGGGCGCCACGCCCTGGCGGCCGCGCTCGGTGCTGTGCACGTGAAAGACCAGCGGCACGTCCAGCAGCGGCGCCAGCACCAGGCCCGCCGGGGCCGCGAGCCAGTCGTGGATGGCCACGACGTCGAACGGCTTGCGGCAGTGGCGCTCGCGCACGCGGTCGGCCCAGATGACGTTCGTGGCCGCCAATTCGCCGAGCAGGGGTCCCCAGGCCTGGGCTTCGCCGTTGAGGAGTGAGGAGTAGAGCGGGGTGAGCTCGAGCGGCCGCGCCCAGTGCGTGCCGTCCGCGGGGTCGGGGTCAGTAGCGCGCAGGGCGGCGAAGACCTCCACCTCATGCCCGGCGGCGCGCAGAGCCGCCGCCATGGCGCCGGCGTAGGTGCCCAGCCCGCCGACGACGTGGGGCGGGTATTCCCAGGTGACGATGGCGATGCGCATGAGGGGTTAGGCCACTCCAGAGGCCCGGATGACCCTCACCCCCGGATCGAGTCCGGGGCAGGCTCTAGCCCTCTCCCTGTGGGAAAGGGGACCGGAGCCGCTCTGCGGGGTGGCGGCAGGCTGCCAGAGGCGTCGTGCCGCTTCCTTGCTCCTTGGATTCCTCGCTGCGCTCGGAATGACGGAGCGGGGGGGGGGGGGGCCCCCCCCCCAAACAAAAAAAAAACCCCCCCCCCGGCGCGGGGGCAGGGCGACCGGGGCGTTTATAGTTAGCGG
>JAPPNP010000060.1:0-35781 GCA_028873795.1 Chloroflexota bacterium | reverse complement strand
GCGGCTGGCTGCCAGTGGCGTCTGGCGGCTTCTTGGATCTTTGTATTCCTGCCTGGGCTCGTAATTACGGCGGGGGGGGGTCGGAGACCCGCCCCTACACGAAATATCCAGCGCTCGCAGGTCTGATCGGACTGGACTCCGGTCCTGTATCGAGTACGGGGCAGGCTCTTCGCCGGAATGACGGAGGGGGGCGGTTCGCGAACCGCCCCTACCCGTTCGCTGCTTGAAGACTGGCTAGGCAATGGCATCCAGGAAGTTGACGTAGACGCGTTGGTGCTCCCAGAGCAGGCGCTCGGTGCCCATCCACATCCACTCTTGCGGGGTGAAATAGGCGGAGACGTCGGCCTCGGCGCCGGTGCGGCCGACCCATTGCAGCCAGTGCAGGTTGTCGGATTGCATGAGCCAGTGGGCGAGCTCGACCAGCTCCGGGTCGTCGGACATCCGCGCCTCGCCGTAAGCCACGCACATGAGGCGGTAGATGGCCTGCTGGGCGTGGTTGCCGAGAAAGAACTCGAGGCCGCCGTGCTCGCCGGCCCAGGTGGCCGGGAACGGCGTGAGCGGCAGGTCGTGCACGTCCTGGTCGGGCGCTTGCAGGATCTCGCTGGGCGTGACGCAGGTGACGCCGCGTTCGGCGAGCGCGCCCGGCAAGGCCTTGAGGAACTCGAAGATGCCGGTGTCGCGATTGTGATGCTCGCCGAAGGTCTCGAAGTCCCAGGCGAGCAGCACGAACTCACCCGGCGCGTCGCGGACCCACCGGGCGTAGGTATCGGCCATGAGCGGCCAGCGATCCCAACTCTGGTTCGAGAAGCGGTAGCCCACGTCGTCGCTGAGGGGAAAGTGCCGCGG
This sequence comes from Chloroflexota bacterium, assembly GCA_028873795.1. Classification (GTDB taxonomy): domain Bacteria; phylum Chloroflexota; class UBA11872; order UBA11872; family UBA11872; genus JAJECS01. The sequence continues at coordinate 34,935 of JAPPNP010000060.1, read as the reverse complement.
CAGGATCGTGAGCGAGCCGCCGTCGACGTTGTACCGGTGGGTGGACTCGCGCCATTGCATGACCCAGCCGCGGCCGTCGATGAAGGTGCCCTGGTATCCGGCGGCTTGCAGGGCGCGATAGATGTCGGCGGACATGAGCATCTCGGTGGTATCCGCCACGGCCGGCTCGACGCCGAATCGCTTGGCCGCGCCCGCCCGGGCCAGCTCCATCTGGGTCACGAACGTCGGCAGGTCGATAAGCATGGTCATGGCGTGAAACGGTTCGACCGCCACGAGCTCGGCGCGAGGATGGGCCACGAGACCCTGCATCTCCTCCAGCAGGTCCGGCGCCCAGGTCTCGAACTGCTTTACGGTGGAGAGCGGCACGCCCAACGCCAGCGTCAGGCCCTCGTCCAGCAGCCGCCGCCAGAGCGGCAGCGCCGGGCGATAGCACCAGCGCGCGACCTTTTGGAAGTAGTGCCGGTTGAGGTCGTGGTCGAACATGAGGCGCGCCAGCTCGGCGGCGGGCGCGCCCCGCGGCAGATCCACCGCCGGCAGGCGCACGCGGCGCGGCTGGTGCAGGACCGTGTAGATGACCAGTTGCTCGGCCAGGGGTCGTCAACTCCCGGGCCGATGTCGAATTCGGCCCGTCCGATGCTACAGCCCGCGCAGCCCCTGGCGCCGCCCGGCAAGCTCCAACTTGCTCAGCAGCAGGGGCAGCAGCGCGTCCCAGGTGTGCAGTTGGGCTGTTTCGCGGGCACAGGCGCGGATGTTCCCGGTGAGGTCGGGATCGTCGATCAGCAATTGCGCCACCTGCACGATCTCGTCCGGGCTGCCGACATCGTCGAGAACGACACTGTTGCGCATGGGAATGGCGTAGTCCTCGCCGGTTGACCCGACATAGGCGACGCCCCCGGCGGCCATCGCCTCGAGGCCGACCAGGCCGAACGGCTCGTAGCCGCTGTTGGCGAGCACGCCGTCGGCGGCGGCGTAGAGCACCGGCAGCAGGTCGTCGGGCAGGAAGAATTCGACGTTGAGCACGGCGGATTCGGGGTCGGCGCCGCCGAGGGCCTGCGCGATGCCGGTAACCGAGCGGTCGTCGCTGTACACGCCGGCCGCCTGGAGGCCGCGCCAGGCCATGTGGCCGTAGACCTCGGCGCCGTGATCCTCCAACTGCCCACCTTTCATCACCAGGCGTGCCGGCACGCCGCGTTCCCGCAGGCGATGCACGGCCTCGACGGCGGCCAGCCAGCCCTTGTCCGGATCCATTCGTCCGAGCTTGAAGAACCAGGGGCCAGGACCGACGGCTTCGCGAACGGCGTCGATCGCGCCGGCGTCGACGGGCTCGATGAGCTCCGAGGGGATGCCGTTGGGAATCACCAGCGGGTTGACGCCGTGCGACCACATCTGGGTCTTGACGAAGCGTGATACTGCCGTGAACTGCGCCACGTATCCCAGGCGATTCCAGTTGATGCGGTTGAACGACATGTCGTTGTTGGCATTCCACAACAGGACGGCCGCCTCGCGAATGCCCAGGAAGTGCAGCGAGTCGCTCAGGCGCGACAGGGCGTCGGCGGTGTGCCACTCCTCGGCGATGACCGCCACGCGGCGCCCGGCGGCCTGGGCCGGCTCGACAATGGCTTGCGTGACAAAGGCCGGAACCGAATCCTGGTAGTCATGAACCTTGGCGATCTCGTCGGCGTAGGCGCCCTCCGGGTGCGAGGCGCTGATCCACTGGCACCAGCGATGCAGATGGAGGTTTCCGTCCTCGCGCGTTTCCGTACCGGGCAGCGCGGGGTCGCCCACGAAGATCAGATGGGTCTGGAATCCGTGCCTGGCGAGCGTGCGAGTGAGCTGGGTGACGCGGACGCCGAGCCCGCCGGCCTGGGCGTAGGGTTGGTCGGGTCCCTCGAAGGACAGGAAGACGAACTCGAGGTCGTCCGGGGTGAATGACATGCGGCGGGCCGGGGCCTTGCATCGTGCAGGGGGTGGTGGGGTCATAGTAGCGACGGGCGGGGGCTTGCGAGGTGTTTTCCTTGGGATGGGATTCGCGTGTTCGGAGACTTCTGCAAGCCCCCGAACGGGCGGGTCTGAGACCCGCCCCTACAGTGATGGCCCAGCGCCTGTGGACGTTTGGCCGGACTGGATTCCGGCCCCGTATCAAGTACGGGGCAGGCTTTTCGCTGGAATGACGGAAGGTTTCAGTTCGAGGTTGGACGAAGAGTGGATTCCCGCCCCGTATCGAGTACAGGGCAGGCTCTTCGCGGGAATGACGGAGGGTCGCACTTCCAGGTCGGCAATCGCGTGGACACCCGCGTTCGAAGGCCCTTGCACTGCTCGACATCGGCGCCCGCCCATGCCTTGGGTCCCCCTCACCCTAACCCTCTCCCATCAAGGGAGAGGGGACCGGACTTGGCCTCCTGGCTTCACGCGACCAGTTACACCAAGGTCTCCGTACGACGGGATAGTGAGGGGCTGCAGCTCTGCTTGCGACCGATCCTGGATTCCGGCTTTCGCCGGAATGACCGAAAGTGGCGGATCGCTTTCGGTCAGAGCCCAGATTCCCGCGTTCGGAGGACGTTACGCGACCGGTCGACTCTCCGTGCCCGTGCGCCGGATGACCCTCTCCCCCGTTTCAGGTACGGGGCAGGCTCTAGCCCTCTCCCTTGCAGGGAGAGGGGACCAGACCCGGTCTCCGCTCTCTCCGTGGTAGACCAGCGGGGGCGGGATCCCCAGCCGCGGGGGGACGCGCTGGGCGCCGGCGTGGGGCGGGCGGCGGCGATTGTGGTCGCTTCGATCCTTGTGAGCCGGGTGCTGGGGTTCGTGCGCCAGGCGGCGATCAATGCCGAGTTTGGCGTGGGACCGGAAGCTGACGCGTGGTTTGCGGCCTTCCGCATTCCCGACACGATCTTCATGCTGCTGGCCGGCGGCGCGCTGCTTTCGGCCGTGATTCCCGTATACGCCGAGGTGAAAGCGCGGGGCGATCGCCAGGCGTTGGCGCGATTCGTGGGGCGCATCGGCGGCCTGGTGGCCGGAGCCACCGCGGTGGCCGCGGGCGCCGGCGCCCTGCTGGCCGAGCCGCTGATGCGGGCCATTGCGCCGGGATTCCCAGAGGACACCGTGGGGCTGGCGACCGACGCGGCGCGCTGGTTGATGATCTCGCCGGTGGTGCTCGCCGTCAGCGCCGTGGCCAAGGCGGCGCTGCAGGCCGAGCGCAGATTCGCCCTGCCGGCGCTCAGCCCGCTGCTCTACAACCTGGGGATCATCGCGGGCGCACTCGGGCTGGCGCGGGTCTTCGGCCTCACGGGCCTGGTATGGGGCACGTTGATCGGGACGGGCCTGCACTTGCTGGTGCAGGTTCCCGGGCTGCCGTCGATCCTCCGCGCAAGCGACGGCAAGTCGGGCCGGCTCGCGGTTACCGACTGGCATCCGGGGGCGGCGTGGGCGGACCCCGACGTGCGCAAAGTCATTCGCCTGATGGTGCCCCGCATGCTCGGGGTGGCGGTGCTGCAGGCCAGCCTGATCTACATCAACATACTGGCGTCGCTGCAGGGACCGTCGGCGGTGGCGGTGCTCAACAACGCCTTTCTGCTCATGCTGCTGCCGTTGGGCGTGTTCGGCATGGCGCTGGGAGAAGCGGCCCTGCCGGATCTGGCGCACCGCTGGATCGGCGGCGAGCGCGCCGCCTTCGCTCGCCGCGTGCGCGGCGTGGGTCGGCTGGTCCTGTTTCTAAGCGTTCCGGCGGCGGTGGTGCTGGCCGTGCTGGCGGAGCCGATCGTGACGGTGGCCTTCGAGCGGCACGCGTTCGACGCCCGCGCCACCGAGCTGACGGCCAACGCGCTGCGGCTCTATGCCGTGGGACTGGCGGGTCACGCGGCGGTCGAAGTGCTGGTGCGGGGATTCTTCGCCATGCACGACACGCGCACGCCGGTGGCCGTGGGCGCCGGCTCGCTGGCGCTGCACATGGTGCTGTCGTGGGCCTTCTCGCTGGTCCTGGGGAATCCCGGAATCGCCCTGGGGCTGTCGATCGGCGTGCTGGTCGAGGCGGTGATCCTGGTCGCCATCCTGCGGCGCCGCGGCGGCGTGCTGGTTCGCGACGACGACGCGCGCTGGGTGCTGGACATCGCGCTGGCGACGGCGCTGATGGGGGCAGCGATTTGGGCGTTCCAGCACGCAACCTGGCCGGCAGGCGACGGCTGGTCGGCCGCCGGGTGGCTGGCGGCCTACCTGGCGACGGCGCTGGTGGTCTATGTGGGCGCGGCGCGCCTCATGCGCATCCCCGAACTCGATGAGCTCACCGGGCGAATCGCCGGCAAGCTGCGGCGCGCGGCTGGCTGAATAGAATCACGCATGAACCACGACGGCGGCGGTGACCAGGCGCACACGCGCAACTTCTGCATCATCGCCCACATCGATCACGGCAAGTCCACGCTGGCCGACCGCATGCTGGAGCGCACGGCCACGCTGTCGGCCCGCCAGATGCGCGACCAGGTGCTGGATTCGATGGACCTGGAGCGCGAGCGCGGCATCACTATCAAGGCGCACCCGGTGCGCATGTCGCTGGACCTGGATGGCACCGGCTACACGCTGAATCTCATCGACACGCCGGGCCACGTGGATTTCAGCTATGAAGTCTCACGATCCCTGGCCGCCTGCGAAGGCGCGGTGCTGCTGGTGGACGCCACGCAAGGCATCGAAGCCCAGACCCTGGCCAATGCGTACGTGGCGGTGGAACACGATCTGGCCGTGATTCCGGTGGTCAACAAGATCGATCTGCCGACCGCCCAAGCGGATGTCGTGGCCCAGGAGGTGGCGGACTTTCTGGGCACGAGCGTCGCGGAGGTGCTGCAGGTCTCCGCCAAGTCCGGCGAGGGCGTCGACGAGCTCTTGCGCCGGATCGTCGCGGCCGTCCCGCCGCCCGCGGGCGATCCTGCCGCCCCGCTGCGGGCGCTGGTGGTCGATTCGAGCTATGACCAGCACCGGGGCGTGGTGGCGAGCGTGCGGGTGTTCGATGGGTCGCTGCACCGGCTCGACCGGCTGCGGCTGATGCAGGCCGGCACTCGCGCGGAGGCGGTCGAAACCGGCGTGTTCACCCCGGCGGTGAGCGCCCGCGAGACGCTGACGACGGGCCACGTGGGCTACGTGGCCACGGGGCTCAAGGAGGTTCGCGAGTGGCCGGTGGGCGACACCGTGACCCACGAGCACGCGCCGGCCAGGCAGCCGCTGGCGGGATACCGGACGCCCAAGCCGCTGGTCTTCGCCAGCCTCTACTCCACCGATCCGGAGGGCTACACGGCCCTGCGCGACGCGCTGGACCGCCTGCGGCTCAGCGACCCCGCGATCGTCAGCCAGCCGGAGCAGTCCGCGGCGCTGGGATTCGGGTTTCGCTGCGGATTCCTCGGGGTGCTGCACATGGACATCGTGCGCGAGCGCCTGGAGCGCGAGTACGAGCTGGAGCTGGTGCTCACTACGCCACAGGTCGAGTACGAGGTGGCGAGGCGGGACGGCGAGGTGGTGCGGGTGGACAGCCCGGCGGAGCTGCCGGAACCGTCGCAGATCGCCGAGGTGCGCGAGCCGTGGATGGTGGTGACCGTCGTGACGCCCGAGGCTCACCTCGGGGCGGTGATCGAGCTGCTACAAGCCCGGCGTGGCGAGCATCGGCGACTCGAGTACCTCGAGCCGACGCGCGTGCTGCTGGAATACGGCCTGCCGCTCGGCGAGATGCTGACGGAGTTCTTCGACGCGCTCAAATCTTCGACACGGGGATATGGATCGCTCGACTACACGTTCGGGGAGTACCGGGCCGGGGACTTCGTGCGGCTCGACATGCGGCTCAACGGGCAGATGGTCGACGCGCTGTCGACGATCGTGCCCCGGGCCCGCGCGGCGGAAATCGGGCGCGACCTGGCCCTGCGCCTCAAGCGCGAGATTCCACGGCAACAGTTCGAGGTGAGCGTGCAGGCGGCGGTGGGCTCGCGGATCGTGGCGCGGGAGACCGTGCGGCCGGTGCGGAAGGACGTGCTGGCCAAGTGCTACGGCCGCGACGTGAGCCGCAAGCGCAAGCTGCTGGAGGCGCAAAAGGCCGGGAAGCGGCGCCTCAAGCGGGTGGGCCAGATCGACGTGCCGCAGGAAGCGTTTACGGCCGTGCTGCGATCGGGCGGGCCGGGCGGAACGCGTCGGCGGCGGGCCTAGCCACACCCATCATTTTTGTAGGAGCAAATACAACATCCTACCTATATCGCCGATATTTTTGACGCAGCAAAAGCAAATTGAGGTGCGCCGTCGGTGCGATCGGCCTCGCGACGCAGACCGCTCGGTGATATACTTTGAGGGAGCGGCCCAGCGGCGACTTCTCGAAGCGGACGGGGCCCGCTTTTCTTTGTCTCTGGGGAGGGACTAGAACAAAAGCCCGAAGGAGGCAGCGATGCGCAGCGAGTTCATTCTCGCCCTGCAGCAGCTTGCCGACGAGAAGGGCATCCAAGTCGACGCCGTCCTCGACTCGCTCCGCACGGCCGTGGCGTCCGCCTACCTGGATTCCGACACCGAGTATGACGACATCGATGTCGAGATCTCGCCGGATACGGGCGAGGCCACCATTTACGCGAACAAGACCGTGGTCGACGAGGTCACCGATCCGTTACGGGAGATTTCGCTCAGCGACGCCCGGTCCTATGACGAGACGGTCCCGCTAGGCGAGATTTTCCAGATCGACGTGACGCCGCCGAATTTCGGGCGCATCGCGACGCAGCGGGCGCGGCAGGCCATGCAACAGGCGTTGCGCGACGCCGAGCAGATGGAGGTCTACACCCAGTTCATCGAGCACCAGGGCGAGATCCTGGTGGGTCGGGTGACACGGGTGGAGTCTCGCGGCGTGTTCGTGGAACTGGGTCGCGCCGAGGCCATCATGCCGGTCGCCGAGCAGATTCCCGGCGAGTTCTATCGCGTGGGTCAGCGATTGCGCGTGCTCCTGCTCGAGGTCGCCGAGGGCGGGCGCGGGACGCAGCTGCGGGTCTCGCGCGGACACGCGGATTTCGTGCGGCGGCTGTTCGAGCGCGAGGTTCCGGAGATTCAAAACGGCCTGGTGGAGATCACCGGCATCGCGCGGGACGCGGGCGTGCGCTCCAAGGTCGCGGTGCGCTCGCTGCAGGACGGGCTGGATCCCGTTGGCGCCTGCGTGGGCATGCGCGGCACGCGCATTCAGAACATCCTGCGCGAGTTGGGACAGGAGAAGGCCGAGATCATCGAGTGGGCGGCGGAGCCGCGCGCATTCGTGGCGAACTCGCTGAGCCCGGCCCGGGTCCAGACGGTGCACATCAGCCCAACCGAACGCACGGCCGATGTCTTCGTGCATCCGGACATGGTGTCGCTGGCCATCGGTCGCGAAGGGCAGAATTCACGACTTGCCGCGCGTCTGACCGGATTCCGCATCAACATTCGCGACGCGTCGGCGCCCGCCGAAACCCGAGGCGTGGCGGCGCCCGACGAGGAGATCGTCAGCGCGGACACTGCGGAGAGCAACGGATCGGGTGACGCGGCCGACGGCGACGCTGAAATCGATGCGGACGTGGCCGGCGCCACCGCCGAGCGTCCGGCGGCCGAGTCCGCGGAGACATAGCTCTGCGTCACCAGCCTCAACGCACCTGCATCGCCTGCCGCACCAAGCGCTCCAAGCGCGAGCTTGTGCGCATCGTGCGCACCCCCGCGGGAGCGGTCGAGCTCGACGCGGGCGGGCGCGCGCCCGGTCGCGGCGCCTACATGTGCACCGATGAGGCGTGTTGGACCACGGCCGTCAAGCGCGGCGCGCTGGCGACCCAGCTTCGCGTAACCATTCCCGAGGCGATCATCGACGAGTTGGGCCATGAAATGGCAACCGTGCGCGAGCAGCGCCTCGCACCCGCGATGAGCGACTAGCGTGGCGCGTGGTCGCCGCCCGGCGCGGCGCGCACCTTCGCGACCCGGCGGCCGCCGCAAGGCCCCGCCGCCGCAGCCGTCGACGCCCGCCCCGGCGCCCGCGGCGCCGGAAGCCGCGCCGATGCGCACGGTCCCCCTGCCCGAGACCGCCACCATCGCGCAGATCGCCGAGCGCGCGGAGGTCGAAAGCACCGACATCATTGTCGAGCTGCTCTCGCGCAATGTGCTGGCGACCATCAACGCCGCCATCGACCGGGACACCGCCCGGGCGGTGTTGGCCAAGTTCGGCATCGACGTCACGGAGGAAGCGGCCGACGCGCCGCCGGCAGCGGCGACCGACGCCGACGCGGCCGCAGCGGACGACGAGCCCAAGTCGGGCGATCCGCGCCCGCCCGTGGTGACGGTGATGGGTCACGTCGACCATGGCAAAACCACGCTACTGGACGCCATCCGGCAGACGCAGATCGCCGCGGGCGAGCACGGCGGGATCACCCAGAGCATCGGCGCCTATCAGGTGACGACCGCCGAGGGCGCGATCACGTTCATCGACACGCCGGGTCACGAGGCCTTCACCGCCATGCGCGCGCGCGGCGCCGGAGTGACCGACATCGTCGTCGTGGTGGTGGCGGCCGATGACGGCGTGATGCCGCAGACGGTGGAGGCCATTGGACACGCCCGGGCCGCCGGCGTGCCGATGATCATGGCGGTCAACAAGATCGACTTGCCCACGGCCAACCCGGAGCGGGCCTATCAGCAGCTGACCGAGCATCAAGTGGTGGTGGAAGCCTACGGCGGCGACGTGGTGGCCGTGCCGCTTTCCGCCGAACAGGGCGACGGCATCGACGAGCTGCTGGAGTACATCAATCTGACGGCGCAACTCGAGGAGCTGCGCGCGCCCGCGGACGGACCGGCCGTCGCCACGGTGATCGAGACGCGGCTGGATCGCAGTCAGGGTCCCATCGCGAGCGCCATCGTCACGAGCGGCACGCTCAGCGTCGGCGACCACGTGCAGGTGGGCAACGTCGAGGGTCGCGTGCGCGCGCTCTACGACCACAACGGCGAGCGACTGAAAGAGGCCGGGCCGTCCACGCCGGTGCAGGTGGTCGGCCTCGAGTCGACGCCTACCGCCGGCGATGAACTGCGCGTGGCGAAGCGGAGCAAGCGCCGCCGGCGCGCCGAACGGTCCGCGGCGCAACGCGGCGGCGGCGAGCAGGCGATCCGCCTAAGCCTGGAGCAACTGGCGGCGCAGATGACCGCCGGCCAGCTCCACCAACTGAGCGTGGTGGTGAAGGCCAGCACGGACGGTGCGGCGGCCGCGGTGGTGAAATCGCTGGGCGACGTCGGCGAGGCTCGCACGCGGGCCGTGGTGATCTACGAGGGCGTGGGCACGATCACGGAATCGGATGTGAATCTTGCCGCCGCCGCCGAGGGCATCGTGGTGGGCTTCGACGTGCGAATCGACCCGGCCGCCCGCGCCGAGGCCGACCGCCAGGGCGTGGACGTGCGGGTCTACTTCACGATCTACGAGCTCATCGACGAAGTCGACGCCGCCCTGCGAGGACTCCTGGAACCCGAGGAATTCGAGGTGATCGACGGGCGGCTCGAGATTCGCGGCGAGTTCCGCAGCGAACGGACGCTGCAGATCGTCGGCGGCATGATGCTGACCGGCCGCATCTACCGGGGCGCCGACGTGCGCATCCTCCGCCGCGGCGATGAGATCGGGCAGGGTCGGATCAGCACGCTGCGGCGATTTGCCGATCCGGTGGAGGAAGTGCGGGAAGGCTTCGACTGCGGGCTGGGCGTCCAGACGACGACGAACATCGAGCTTGCGGACATCATCGAGGTCTTCCACACCGAGACTCGTCAGCCCTGATCGTCGGAGCCGACCGCATGCCCACGCGCCGTCCGGAGCGCATCGCCGCGCAGATTGCCCGCGAAGCCGGGGAGATCGTCCGCTTCACGCTCGGCGACCCGAAGATTCGACTTGCGACGGTAAATCGGGCGCAGGTGAGCCCCGACCTTCGCCGGGCCACCGTCTTTGTGACCGTGCTCGGCGATGCGGAGCAGTGCGAAGAGGCGCTCGAGGCGCTGGAGCGAGCGGCGGGCGTGGTTCGCCGCGAGCTGAGCGCGCGATTGCGGCTGCGATTTACGCCCGAGATCAGGTTTCAGCTCGACCCGGCGATGGTGACGGAAGAGCGCCTGCGGCAGGTGCTGGATGAGCGCCACGAAGATGCAAACCCCGGCGCAAACCTCCCGACCGATCGGTCTGAGTGAGCGCCGCACGGCATCGCGCGACTCGCCATCAGCACTGACGCGTGGTGACCTCGCCAGCCGACCCTCCAAGCGGGTTTCTCGTCGCGTCCAAGCCGGTCGGCGCGCGCTCGACGGACGTGGTGCACGCGGTGCGTCGCTGCTTGGGCCGGCGACGGGTGGGCCACTGCGGCACGCTCGACCCCCTGGCCGCCGGGGTGCTGCCGCTGGCGATCGGCCGCGCCACGCGGCTGAGCGAGCACGTGCTGCGGGCGCCCAAGACCTATGTGGCGGCCGTGCTCTTCGGCGTGCAGACCACCACGGACGACCTCGAAGGGGATGTCGTGGCGGCGCCGCGTCCGTCCCCGGACGTGGCGCAGGTCGTGCGCCTGCTGCCGCGATTCGTGGGTGTGATCCGCCAGCGCCCGCCGGCAGCGTCGGCGGTGCGGGTCGACGGCCGGCGCGCCTACGCACGGGCGCGGGCCGGCGAGGACGTCACGCCCCCGGAACGGGAGGTCGCCGTGCACGCGATTACGCCCGTGGCGCGGAGCACCGTCACGCTGGCGGTTCGCGAGAACCGACTGCTGCTGGAGGGTGTCGAGGCCGGCCGGCCGGCGCTGGTCCTGGCCCTCGAAGTTCGGTGCGGCCGTGGGACCTTCATCCGCAGCCTGGCCCGCGATATCGGCGAAACGATTGGGTGTGGCGCGACCCTGCTGGCGCTGGTGCGCACCGCCGTGGGCCCGTTTACCCTGGCGGAGGCCATCGACCTCGTAGCCTTGCGCCAGGCGTCGTCGGCGGAGCTCGCGAGACTCGTGCATGCATCGGACGTGGTCCTGGACCACCTGCCCGCGTGCGTCGTCGCGGCATCCGATCGAGAGGATTTCGTGCACGGCCGCGACCTGCGCGCGGCGCCCGGCGAGCCGGGGCTGCACCGCTTCTATGACGACGCCGGAGTCTTCCTGGGCGTCGCGGAGCGTGCGGACGGCGGGTGGCAGAAGCGGCGCGTGATGCTGGCGGCGGCATGAACCTGCCAGCGCAGATCGCCGGATGCCCGGTGCACGCCGACCTTGGCGCGCTGGGCGCGCACGCACCGACGGCGCTGACGCTGGGTCGCTTCGACGGCGTGCACGAGGGTCACCGCGCCCTGCTGGGCGCCGCGGTGGCCGCGGCCAAAGAAACGCCCGGAACCCGCGCCGTGGCGGTCACCCTGTGGCCGCCGCCCGAGTGGATCCTGCGTCCGGCGCAGCCCCGCGCGTTGCTGACGACGCTTCACGACCGCCTGGCGCTCATGGCGGCCACCGGCGTCGACGCAATCGTCGTGCTCACGTTCGATCTCGAATTCGCCCAGCAAGAACCGCGAGAGTTCCTGAGCCGGTTGCTCGACGAGGCCGGCATGCGTGAAATGGTGTCGGGGCCGAACGCCCGTATCGGCAAGGGTGGCGCCGGCACTCCGCCGGTGCTGCGGGCGCTCAGCCGCGAGTTGGGCTTTCGCTACCGGGAGATCGCGTGGCACGGTCCGACCGGTACCAATCGCAGCTCGACGATTCGCGCCGCGCTGGCGGACGGCGACATCGACGCCGTCAACAGCGGCTTGGGCCGGACCTACAGCCTGGAGGGCATGGTCGTGCGCGGCTCGGGCGAGGGTCGGAAGCTGGGTTTCGCCACGGCCAACGTCTCCCATCCGGAATGGCTGTGCGTGCCCGGGGACGGGGTGTATGCGGGCCTGAGCACGGTCGGCGGATCCCAGCCGCAGCGGGCCGCCATCAGCATCGGCACGCGTCCCACCTACGGTGAGCACCCACGGGTCGTGGAGGCTCACGTGCTGGACGCCGCGCAGGACTTCTACGACCGGCCGCTGCGCCTGTTTTTCGTTTCGCGGCTGCGCCCGCAGGAGACCTTCTCGGATACCGAAACGTTGGCCGAGAAGATCGCGGCGGACGTGGCAGCCGTGCGGGCAACCCGGCTGCCTTCGGCACGGACGCTGGCGCCGTTCGTCCGGGGCGAGCCGGCGGAAGCCGGGAGTGTGGGCTAACTCACTGCCGCCGCCGAGGCCCGCGTATCACGCTGTCCGTCGATTCCGATGCGATCGTTGGAAGTCTTCGTCGCCGCCGAGTGCGCCGCAAGCGCGGCGGCGTGGCGCATCGCCAACGACGTGGCGCGCGCCGCGCCCGACCTTGCCGTCCGCATCGTCGACATCGACACCGAGCCCACGTCCGTTCCGGCGTCGGTCGTCGCTGTGCCAACATACGTGCTGGACGGTCGTTTGGTTCACTTGGGCAATCCGAGCCCGGCCTGGTGCGGCGACCTGCTGTTGCGTCTGAAGAAAGAGACATCGCATGGGAATCGAGTCCCAGCCGGCCATGCGTCGCTCGCTGGGGCGGGCGGCAGTCCGGAGCGTCGCTGAGCGAAAGCGCCAATACCTCTCGGCCATCGACATTTTCCGTGACCTGTCGGAGCAGCAGCTCAACGACGTCCACCAGATCTTTCGCATGACGACCGTCCCGAAGGGGCGCATCGTCTTCCAGCCCGACGAGACTGGTGAAGGATTGTTCATTCTCAAGTCCGGCGGGGTGCAGGTCTACCGCATCTCGCCCGAGGGCAAGCGGTTTGTCGTGTCCAACGTCGAGCCTGGAACGTTCTTCGGCGAGATGGCCTTCCTGGGCCAGTCCATGTACGGGTCGTTTGCCGAGACCACCGAAAGCTCCGTGCTCTGCGCGATGAGCCGCTACGACATCGAACAACTCATGCAGCGGTATCCGACGGTTGCGGTGCGGATGATGCAGGCGCTCTCGCAGCGATTGAGCGAGGCGGAGACACAGCTCGAGGACCTGGCGCTCAAGTCGCTGTCCGCCCGCCTGGCCACCTTCATCCTGCGCCACGCGGGTCAAGACGACCGGCAAATGCTGGGGCTGACGCACAACGACCTGGCCGAGCGCGTCGGCACGTCGCGCGAGACGGCCACCCAAGCGCTGAATGAGCTGAAGGCGGACGGGCTGATCGCCATTGGGCGCAAGCGCATCGAGATCCTGGACCGGGAAGGCCTGGAGGCCATCGCCGAGTCGTATTGAGCGCGTGGTCGGGGTGGGGATTGCCGGCTTTCCAGGTCGACTGCCTGGTGTCGAACGGGCGGGTCTGAGGCCCGCCCCTACCGCCGGGCTTAGCGCGCCTCGTGGGTAGCCGAGGGTGGATTCCCGCCGCGTATCGAGTATGGGGCAGTCTTTTCGCGGGAATGGCGCGGTGGCGTTGTTCCCTCACCTCGGCCCTCTCCCTGTGGAGACGTTCGCAGAATTCGGCCGAGCTTGGGGACGACCGAGCGCCTCCTTTCCGCCTCCAGGTTCAATGAGGGGTGGATTCCCGCCTTCGCGGGAATGACGAAGGGTTACGCACACGCCTCCTGTTGGAGAGGGCACCGGACGTGCGCGGCGCCTGCGGGGATGCGCCCAATTGCCGGCTCTTTAGGTTTCTCGCTTCGCTCGAATGAAGACTCGTTCGGCGAAGTACCACGCGACGGGCGGGTGTCGGGATTCGGTCGGGCTGGATTCCGGCTTCCGCCGGAATGACGGACGGCGGGAATGAGGACTGGCTGCCTGACGGCCTGAAATCCGGCGTGTGACACAATGCGCCGCCCGACGGCCGCAGGGGATCGCATGCACGGACATCGCCCGCTGATCGCGTCGATTCGGGGCGTGGTGTCGAGCGCCCACCCCTTGGCCACGCAAGCCGGACTGCGGCTGCTGCTGGCCGGCGGCAATGCCGTCGACGCCGCGGTTGCCACGACGGCCGCGCTCAACGTTGTGGAGCCCTATATGTCGGGCGTGGCCGGCATGGGCGTCGCCACGTTGTACGTCGCGAGCGAGGGCCGGATTCGCACGCTGGACTTCATTCCGCCGGTTCCCGGCACCTACGACGCCACCACCAAGGCACGCGCAGACTTGAAGCGGGGACCGCACAGCGTCGGAACCCCCGGAAACCTGGCCGGGTGGTGCGAATTGCTGGCCGAGTACGGACGGCGCCCGCGCGGCGAGGTCTTTGCGCCGGCGATCGATTTGGCGCGGAACGGGTATCCGATCACGGATTTCAACGCCTACGTCATCGACGAGTCGATGGAGGTGTGTGCGGGGGACGAGGCCTGGTCGGCGATCTACACCGACAACGGCGAGGCCCCGGCGCCAGGCTGGGTGCTGCGGCAGCCCGATCTCGCGGACACGCTGGAGACGGCGGTGACCGACGGGCCGGACGACTTGCACCGCGGGCAGCTCGCACGAAAGCTGGTGGACCGATTGGGAGCCCTTGGGGGCAGCGTCTCGCTGGATGACCTGGCCGCGGTGCAGCCGCGCTGGGACGAGCCGGTGGCGACGAGCTACCGCGGACTGCGGGTGCACACGCCGCCGCCGCAGTCCGAGGGTTTTCAGATGTTGCAGTCGCTGCGGATCATCGCGGGCACCGATATCGCCGCGCTGCCGCGAAACGGCATCGAGCAGCTCGACGTGGTATTGCGGGCCATCCGGCTGGCCGCCGAGCAGCGGATTTTGAACGCCAACGCCTCGCGCGAAAGGATCGACGAGATGCTCGGCGAGGCCGAGGTGGCGGCGCTGCGCGAGCGCTTGGCGTCGGGCGAGCCGATCTGCGCCCGGACCGAGCTCTACGGCGAGCCGACGTCGGGTATCCGCGGGTCGCGCGAGCACACGACGTCGCTCTCGGTAGGTGATGCGGACGGCAACCTCATCTGCGTGACGCAGAGCCTCGGGTCGCCGTTCGGCGCGGGCATCGCGGTACCGGGGACGGGCGTGGTGCTCAACAACTTCCTGAACTGGGGCGAGTTGCATCCCGACAGCCCGAACTACATGTCCCCCGGCGCGCCGTTGTCGCTGCCGATCGCCCCGAGCGTGACGACCCGCGACGGCGAGCCGGTGCTCGCGCTGGGCACGCCGGGCGGCCACGGCATTTGCCAAACGCAGACCCAGGTGTTTGTGAAGTGGGCCGACTACGGATTGGGCGTGCAGCAGGCCATCGAGGACCCTCGCGGGGTCCTGGACGATGGGACGGCGCTGCGTATCGAATCGCGGATCGGGCCGGAGACGATCGAGGAGCTGGGCCGTCGTGGGCACGACGTGAAGGTGCTGGATGCATTCACCAACTACGTCGGGGGAATGCAGGGCGTCGCTCGCGACCCATCAACGGGTGTGCTGACCGGCGGGGCCGATCCGCGCCGGGACGGATACGCCGCCGGGCTGTAGGCACGCTGCCCCTATACTTCCGGCGGGGCAATCGCCCAAATGGGCTGCTGGTGGCGTGTTGCCATTGACGAATTCTCCGATCGCCCACGCCGATAGGTCGTCTCCGGACATGCTCGAACGCGGCGGCGGCGGTTGCACGACACCGAGTGCGGCGACATGAGCGGACGCTCCAGGATCCTCAGCATTGGCGCCCTAGCCGTGGCCCTCGCGGCGATGACAGCCGTGGTGGTCCTCACGTTCGTGGCGGGCCGGGGGAGCGAGGCGACGAACGCGGCGGCCCAAGCTGCCAGCCCGTCGCCAACCGAGGCGACGCTGCCCGATGCCGCCGCGACGCCGCCGATTTCCGCCGAGGCGCTGGCCGCTCCGGTGGAGAGCCGATCCTCCGTGGGATTCCCGATCGTCGAGGCGGAGCCCATGCGGCTCGCGCGCACGTGCCCTTTTTTCGGACACCATGCCGCCTCGTACGAGCTGCTGCAGTTTCTGACGAGCGTCGACGACGCAATCTTCGCCCTCGACCCGGCGATCGGACACTTGGCCCTACTGGCGGACGGCGCGCGGCGGGGGCAGGTCGATCCGGTGCGCCTGATGGCGGCCAGCGGCGCGGTGAATGACGCGCTGCGCCTGTCGCCCGCCTTGGCGCCGCGCAGCTACGGGGGGCCGGCGTTGTTCGCCCACCAGTTCAGGCTGCTGCGCGGCCTGGCGCTGCTGGCCGGGGAAACTCAGTTCAGGCTGCTCGACGCGTTTACCGCGGGGTACACCGACGATCGCTTCAGGGACTCGCCCGGTGAAGCCGTTTACGCCGTCCTCGGGCTAGTGAACGGGCTGCAAATCACCGTGGAGTTTCGCGACAACCTGATCAGGCGCCTGATTCCATTCGTCAACGAGCGCCCAAGGGGCTGCTGAACGGCGGCGCGCGCGGCTAGAGGGAGACTAGGCCCCATTCGGCGCGTGGTTTCGCCCGTCGATCATCTCGCGCAGCAGGGTGGTGGTGTGGTTGGTGCTGCCGCAGCACGATCCGACGACGCGGACGCCGAGGTCGATCCACTGCGCGGCGAAGTCGACCATGCGCTCCGGCGGGTAGGTGTAGCAGACCTTGCCGGCGATGAGCTCGGGGACGCCGGCATTCGACTGCGCCATGAGCGGGCGCGTCGGCCCGGCGTCCACCATCTGCTGCAGAACCTGCGTCATCTCTTCGGGGCCGTTGCCGCAGTTGCAGCCGACTACGTCGGCACCGGCTTCCTCGCAGGCCCGGAGACCATCGGCCGGCGGGACGCCCATCATGGTGTGCAGGTTGATGTCGTAGGTCATGGTGGCGAATACCGGCAGGCCGGTTTCCTTGGCGGCCCGGATGGCGATTTGCACTTCCTGGATATCGCTGAAGGTCTCGCACAGCAGCAGGTCGGCGCCGCCGGCCTTGAGGTGCTCGGCCTGGACGGCGAAGGCCTCGTACATCTCGTCGGGCGTGATCTCGCCCAGGGGTTCCAGAAAGTCCCCGCTCTGGCCGATGTCGCCCGCCACCCAGGCCTTGTCGCCCGCCGCCTCGCGCGCCATCTCGGCGGCGCGCCGATTGAGTGATTCGGCCTGATCCAACAGCCCGGCCCGTTTAAGACGGATCAAGTTGCCGCCGAAGGTGTTGGTCGAGATGACGTCGGCGCCGGCGGCCACATAGCCGGCGTAGACCTTGGCGACGTGGTCGGGGTAGCGCAGCGTGTCTTCTTCGGGCGCTTCCCGATCGAGGTCCTCGTACTCGTTGAGGTTCGAGCCCATGGCGCCGTCGAATAGGAGCACGCCGTCCTCAAGGCGGCGCACGGGGGCCCGGACATCCGAGCGATCGACCATGGGCGTCCCTTTCGCAGTGAGCCTGGCGCAGCTCGGCGGAGTCCGCGCTAGTCCGCCCGGCAGCATACCGTCGCGGCGCCGGACCAGCCGCTGCCATTGGGGCTCGTCCGGCCGCGGCTCTCAACGCCTCGGCAACCAATACTTACGATAGTGACGGGGCGACTTCCAGCCGAATTGCGAGACTGATGCGGCGAGGCCGACGGGAATTGGGGTTCCAGGCGAGCGGCGGCGGGAGGGTTACGCGCCGCGGCGGGGCGCGACGGGCCCGCCACTGGCAACCGGGGCACAGGTGGTCGACATCCCACGCCCAGGCCTCGGGTGACGCCCACCCCAACCCTCCCCCTGCCAGAGACCTCTGCAGGGTCCAGCTGGGCTTGGGGATTACCGGGTGCATTCATTCCGCCCCCACGTTCAATGAGGGGTGGATTCCCGCCCCGTATCAAGTACGGGGCAGGCTCTTCGCGGGAATGACGAAGGGTTACGCAAGGGTCTCTGCTAAGGGGAAGGAGCACATCCCTACCAGGGAGAGGAGATCGGACCTGGTCTTCAATCTTCCCTGGAGGGGTTGCGCAAGGGTCTCCCATTGGAGCGACGCCTAGATGCGCCGGCTGATGGTCTTCATCTTGTGGCTGATCGTGGCGTTCGCGGCGCTGGTGATCGTGGTCGGGTTCTTTGCCGCGATCGGCCGCGTGGACCGCGGCGATCTGTCGGAGGTCGTGGTGTCGGCGGAGATCGCCGATTCGGCGTTGGACAAGGTCGCGCAGTTCGGGGTGGTGAGCGCGCGAGCGCGCGCCAGCGGCGAGTCGCAGCCGGTGCAGATCATCTTTTCGGACGCCGAGATCACCTCGCTGATCTCCGACTGGGGGCGACAGTCCGACTGGTGGGGATCGATCGACCGGCTGGAGGTGTGGTTCGGCCCCGACGTGATCGTGCTCACGGGCGAAGTGATGTCGCTCGGATTGAATTTCGACTTCCGGCTCGATCTGGAGCTGGCAATCGAGCAGAGCGAGCGCCGCGTCGCGATCCGGCGCATGCAGGTGGGCGACATTCACGCGCCGGGCTTTATCACCACCGCCCTGCTGGAGTTGGTCACCCGAACGGTCGACGCGGGATTGCCACGCATTCCCATGCGCATCGAATCGCTCGTGCTGGATGACGGTGAGTTGATCGTTTCGGGGGCGGCGATTCCGTAACCGTCAGCGGACAGTCAGCCGACCGGCGGCGAGGCGGGATCGGCGGCTGGTGCGGTCGCGCCGGCCTCGGGCGCCGCGGGCCGGCGCGGCGTGGCGGCGATGACCCGCGAACCGATGATCGCGGCGGCGGCAAACGCGACGATGAAGAAGATGCCCACGGCGCCGAAGCCACTCACGTCGAGCAGGGCGCCGAGCGCCAGCGGCAGCGTCAGGTTCACGATATCCGTCAGGAATTGGACGACTCCCATGGAGCGTCCAACGTGCGCGGGCGGGGATCGGTCGGCGACGAGGACGGGTATCAAGGGCATCGAGAAGCCGATGCCGGCCTTGGTCAGGCCAAAGAGGACGAACGGCACCAGGCCGATGGGCAGCAGCAGGACGAATCCGCCGAGCAATCCAGGAATCGCGGCCAGCAGCAGCACCGTCAGGCGTCCGAGCCGATCGAGAATGGTGCCGCTCACGAGCATGAGGCCGAACGTGACCGCGGCGAAGACACTGAGCCAGGCGCCGATGAGCGCCGGGGTCAGTTGCGCGCCTTCGCTGCCATATAGGGGCAGTATCAGGCGCATGATGGCGCTGCCGCTGCCCCAGATGAGCGCGCTCACGACCACGACGGGGACCAGACGCCGGGTCAGACCCAGCGCCCAGCGACGCTGCGGTTCTGACGGCGAGAGGTCCGGCGCGTGAGGCAAGGCGCCCCGAATGCTCAACCCGAGCGGCACCACGGCCACGCTGAGCACGGCCGCTAGAACAAACACCGACCGCCAACCGAAGGCGCTGGCGAGGGCCCCGGCCGCCAGCGGGGCGAGCAGCGAACCGAGGCCCCAACCGGCCATGGCGCGGCCCATCGTGCGCCCGCGCTCTCCGGTCGGCGCGCTGCGGATCAGATGGGCCATCCCGGCGGTGAAGATCAAGGCCATCGAGACGCCGATCACGGCCGTGCCGAACACCAGGATCGGATAGACGGGCGCGGCCGCCGACGCAAGGGAGCCAACGACCATGAGCACCCCGCCGAGGCTCACCAGCAGGCGCGGCGGGTACCGATCGGCCACGCGGCCGGCTGGAATCATGGCCACGCCGCGGCCGAGCGCCTGCATGCCGGCGATCAATCCCAACGACGCGTAGCTCACCCCGAATTCGTCGTCGAGCTGGCCCAGCACAGGCCCGATGACGGCCGTGCTGAACGAGACGAAGGCAAACGCGGCAAACAGGGCGACCACCGACCAGCCGGTGTCGCCGAGTCGGGTTAGGCGCATGCCACTCATCCGCCGAGCGGCGCGGTCACGCCCGCGACGGCCGATCGCGGA
This sequence comes from Chloroflexota bacterium, assembly GCA_028873795.1. Taxonomy (GTDB): domain Bacteria; phylum Chloroflexota; class UBA11872; order UBA11872; family UBA11872; genus JAJECS01. Next base: position 15,219 of record JAPPNP010000060.1, on the reverse strand, counting down.
GGGAAAATCCGAAGAACTCCTCGTAGTGTCGGTATTCGAAGCCGTCCGCGACGGGGTGGCCGAATGGCCCTACCAGGAACGTCAGGCGCTGACCCCCATCCTAACCTTCCCCCTTCCAGGGGGAAGGGACTCGATGTGAGGTTGCCTAGTCGTAGATCGGGTACGCGCGCGAGGCCTCGGGGTCGCCGTTGCCGTCGGCCGCGTCGCCGTCCGCGTGGTCTCGCGAGTATCCCTGCGCCGGGTAGTCGTAAACCCCACCCTCGAAGTTGCGCAGCGTGATGGTGTCGTCTGTGAGACGCACGATCCGATCAGGGGTCACGGGAATCTTGCCACCGCCGCCGGGAGCATCGATCACAAAGGTGGGCACGCCGAATCCGGTGGTGTGCCCCTGCAGCGATTCGATGATCTCGAGCCCCTTCTGCACCGACGTCCGAAAGTAGTCGGTGCCCTTCACCAGGTCGGCCTGGTAGATGTAGTAGGGCTTCACGCGGGCCTTGAGCAGGGCGTGCATGAGCTCCTTCATCACCTCGGGATCGTCGTTGACGCCGCGCAGCAGCACTGTCTGGCAGCCCATGGGAATGCCGTGGTCCACCAGCAAGCCGCAGGCGCGCACCGCTTCCGGCGTGAGCTCACGCGGGTGGTTGAAGTGCGTATTGACGTAGAACGGGTGGTACTTGGCGAGCATCCGGCACAGCTCGGGCGTGATGCGCTCGGGGTTGACGCAGGGGATCTTGGTGCCGACGCGGATGAGGTCCACGTGCGGAATCGCGCGCAGCCGGCTGATGATCCACTCGAGCGCCGAGTCGGTGAGGGTGAGGGGGTCTCCGCCGCTGAGCAGCACGTCGCGGATCTCCTCGTGCTCGGCGATGTAGTCGATGGCGCGCTGCAGCTCTTCGGGCCGCGGCACCGGGTTCTTGCCCACCTTGCGCTTGCGGGTGCAGAAGCGGCAGTACATGGCGCAGGTGTGCGTGACGACGAACAGCACGCGGTCGGGATAGCGGTGCGTGAGGTGCGGCACCGGCATGTCGTCTTCTTCGTCGAGCGGGTCGTCCTCGAGGAAGTTGGGGTTCTCGAACTCCCGCGCATCCGGCATCTGCTGCAGGTAGATCGGATCGCTGGCGTCCCAGTTCTCGATCAGGCTGAGGTAGTAGGGCGTGGTGAAGAAGGGGTATTCCTCGTCGATGGCCTCGAGCTGCTGGTACTGCTCTTCGGTGAGGCCCGGAATCTCACGCACATCCCGCACGCCCTTGGCAAGCTGCTCCTGCCACTCGGCGCGGGGTCGGGTTCGCTGGTGGGCCATGGCTCCTCGGGGTGCGCGCGTCGCGGGGCCACTTGCGGCCGCCGTCAGCGTTCGCGTATGGGTCCAAGCCTACGAAACCAGGGCGGAGGGTGCGTAGTGGAGTGACTGGTTCGACCGGACTGGATTCCGGCTTCCGCCGGAATGACGGAGGGGTGACGGCGTGAGGCTTAGACAGGCGTTCTGCCCAATCGTCGGCTCCTTAGATTCCTCGCTCCGCTCGGAATGACAGGTTGTGGGTGAGGGACGTGAGGTGGGTTTGGGGTGGATCCCCGCACCGTATCGAGTACGGGGCAGGCTCTGCGCGGGAATGACGGAGGGTTGCGCCACGGGGGCAGGGGCTTATTCGCTGATTGCCTCGGCTTTTTCGCAGAATTTCCTGTCAATATTTGCGGGCGAACGGTACGCGGTGATAGCTTCGATTAGGTGGCTCCGGGCGTTGTGCGCCCCAGGTACATCCGATGCCTCGGAGCCAGAGAGGACCTCACTGACCTGAGACGACCGAGGCTGGAATATGCATAACGGCAGCGGGGCCGACGCGCTGGTCATTGACGACTTGCACGTCACCGTTAACGATATGCCGATCCTCAAGGGCATCGACTTGCACGTGCCCAAGGGTGAAGTGCATGCGCTGATGGGGCCCAACGGCTCCGGCAAGAGCACGCTGGCCAACACCCTGATGGGTCACCCCGCTTTCGAGGTCACCAGCGGCAGCGTGACGTTCAAGGGCCAGAACCTGCTGGAGTTGGAAACCGACGAACGCGCGCGCCTGGGCGTCTTCATGGCGTTTCAGTACCCGTCCGAGATCACCGGCGTGCGCGTGTCCAATTTCCTACGCATGGCGCTGAACGCCCAGCGCGAGGACGAAATCTCGGCCATGGAGTTTCGCCGGCTCATGATGGAGAAGATGCGGCTGCTGCGCATGGACCCCAAGTTCGCCGGCCGCTACTTGAACGAGGGTTTCTCCGGCGGTGAGAAGAAGCGCAACGAAATCTTGCAGATGGCGGTGCTCCAGCCGGAACTCGCAATTCTCGACGAGACGGACTCGGGCCTGGACATCGACGCCCTGCGCATCGTGGCGGACGGCGTCAACACGCTGCGGGGCGCGGAGATGGCTACTCTGGTCATCACGCACTACCAGCGGCTACTGAACTACATCGTCCCCGACGTGGTGCACGTGCTGATCGACGGGCGCATCGCGCGCACGGGCGACAAGGAGTTGGCGCTGGAGCTCGACGAGATGGGCTACGAGGCCATAACGGCGGCACAGGAGGCATAGCGAATGGCGGTGAAGTCGGCGGACATTGGACTCGATAGCTACAAGTTCGGGTTCCACGACGACATCAAGCCGGTCTATAAGTCGCCCAAGGGGCTCAGCGCCGACATCGTGCGTGAAATTTCCCGCCAGAAGGACGAGCCGGAGTGGATGCTCGAGTTCCGGCTGGAGTCGCTGCGGCAGTTCGAGAGCAAGCCGATGCCGACCTGGGGCGCCGACTTGTCGCGCATCGACTTCGACGACATCTACTACTACATCCGGCCCCAAGACCGTCAGGCCCGCAGCTGGGACGACGTGCCGGACGACATCAAGAACACGTTCGACCGCCTGGGCATTCCCGAGGCCGAGCGCAAGTTTCTGGCCGGCGTGGGCGCACAATACGACTCCGAGGTCGTCTATCACAGCATCCGCGAGGACCTGGAACGCGAGGGCGTGGTCTTCCTCGACATGGACTCGGGGCTGCGCGAGCACCCGGAGATCGTCCGCGAGTACTTCGGCACGATCATCCCCAACGGCGACAACAAGTTCGCCGCGCTCAACAGCGCCGTCTGGAGCGGCGGGAGCTTCGTCTACGTCCCGGCGGGCGTGAAGGTCGAGGTGCCGCTGCAGGCGTACTTCCGCATCAATGCGGAGAACATGGGGCAGTTCGAGCGCACGCTGATCGTCGTCGAGCCCGGGGCCTACGTGCACTACGTCGAAGGCTGCACGGCGCCGATCTACGCCACGGATTCGCTGCACTCGGCGGTGGTCGAGATTGTCGTCAAGGAAGGCGCGCGCTGCCGCTACACGACGATCCAGAACTGGTCGACCGACGTCTTCAACCTGGTGACCAAGCGCGCGGTGGCCTACCGCGACGCCACGATGGAGTGGATCGACGGCAACCTGGGCAGCAAGGTGACCATGAAGTACCCGTCGGTGTACCTGATGGAGCCGGGCGCGCACGGCGAGGTGCTGTCGATCGCATTCGCGAGCCAGGGCCAGCACCAGGACGCCGGGGCCAAGATGGTGCACGCCGCGCCGGACACCTCGTCGATCATCACGTCCAAGTCGATCAGCAAGGACGGTGGCCGCGCCGGCTACCGCGGCCACGTGAGCGTGCTGCCGGGCGCAGAGCGCTCGAAGTCGAACGTGGTGTGCGACGCGCTGCTGTTCGACGACGAGTCGCGGTCCGACACCTATCCCTACATGGACATCGAGGAAAGCAACACCGCCGTGCAGCACGAGGCCACGGTGAGCAAGATCGGCGAGCAGCAGCTCTTCTACCTGATGAGCCGCGGGCTAACCGAAGAGCAGGCGATGGCCATGGTGGTGAGCGGCTTCATCGAGCCCATCGTGCGCGAGCTGCCCATGGAATACGCCGTGGAGATGAATCGCCTGATCGAGTTGCAGATGGAAGGCTCGATCGGATAGCCCGACTGGACCTGATCAGGCTCAGCATCCGGGCCGGTACCCAACGAAGGACGCTCGCGCATGGCGATTGACGCGCGGGCGCCTGGGCTCACGCGCCAAAGCGTCGACGACCTGGCGGACGCGCAACAGGAGCCGGATTGGCTCCGCGCGCGCCGGAGAGCCGCGTGGGATGTCTACGAGGCCACGCCGAACCCCGAACGCACCGACGAGGAGTGGCGACGCACGGACCTGCGATGGCTGCAGTGGGAGTCGCTGACGCCCGCTGCGCCGCTGGACGGCGTCGCCGGCGTGCCGGCGACGGTTCCCACTGCGGCCCTTGACCCCAGCGTCACGCTGGTGATGAGCGCCGCCGGGGCGCACGTGGTCGACGTCAGCCCAGAAGCCCGGAGCGCCGGCGTGGTCGCGCTGGATCTGGCGGAAGCCGCGCAGACGCGGCCCGAACTGGTGCGCGACAACCTGAGCACCACCGCGGTGGCCCCGGAGCAGGGCAAGTTTCAAGCGCTCAACGCGGCGCTGTGGCAGGGCGGCGCGTTGGTGCACGTGCCGCGCGGCGCGGCGCTGGCGCAGCCGATCCTGGTGGTCGCCTCAGGTGACGCGGCGCTGCGGCAGCCGCATCTGCTGGCGTCGCTGGGCGAGGGGGCGCAGGCATCGATCGTGGAGTGGTGGGCGGACACGGGCGCCGGATCGCCGGTGCTCGTCAACGGCGCGACCGAGCTGTTTGCCGCTTCCGGCGCACACCTCACCTATGCGCACGTTCAGGCCCTGGCGCTCGATGCGCGGTCGGTGCTCTCCCAGCGCGCCGTCGTGAGCCGCGACGCCACGCTCGCCAGCACCAACGTGACCGTGGGCGGACGCTTCCACAAAGCGCGGGTCGAGGCGACCCTGGTCGAGCCGGGAGCCAATGCGGTCTTGAACGGGGCGTTCAGGCTTGGCAGCCGGCAGTTCGTGGATCACCACACCACCCAGGACCACCTGGCGACGGACGGCACGAGCGATCTGCTGTTTGCCGGGGTGCTCGACGGTCGCGCCCGCTCGGTGTACGCCGGCACGATCGTGGTGGATCCCGCGGCCCAACGCACCAACGCCTACCAGAACAACCGCAACCTGCTGCTCAGCAGCGGCACGCGCGCCGACTCGATTCCGCGGCTGGAGATCATGGCCGATGACGTGCGCTGCACGCACGGCGCGACGACATCGACGCTGGAGCCCAGTCACCTCTACTACCTGTGCTCGCGCGGCCTGACCCACGCCCAGGCGCGAGAGTTGATCGTGGAGGGCTATTTCGAGGCGGTCCTCGACCGTGTGCCCCACGAGGGCGTGCGCGACGTGCTGCGTGAGGCCCTGACCGGGCCGGCAGCGGGCAACGACGGCGCGACGGGAATCTAAGTCGTGACCGAACCACCGGGCGTCGCGGGCGGATATGTGGACGTGGGTTCAATTGCGTCGGTTCCCGTGGGCAGCAAGGCGGCAGTGGAGATTGGGGGAGAGCCGGTCGGCTTGTACAACGTCGACGGCGAGATTTACGCGATGGACGACCTCTGCACGCACGACGAGGCCTACTTGTCGGAGGGTGACTTCAACCCGTCGGCGGGCACCATCCGCTGCCCCAGGCACAGCTCCCACTTCGACGTGCGCACGGGCCGGCCGCGAACACTGCCGGCCATCCTGCCGGTGCAGGTCTACGAGGCGAAAGTCGAGCAGGGCCGCATCCTGGTGTTGTTCGATACTTAGAACATGAGCACCTCGATCCGCGGCGCCGCGACGCCAGCCGCCCGGACTGCCCCGCTCGACGCCGTGGCGCTGAGGCGCGATTTCCCGATCCTGGCGCAGGAGGTTCGCGGGAAACCGCTGGTCTACCTGGACAACGCGGCGACTTCGCAAAAGCCGCGGGTCGTGATCGACGCCCTCCGCGAGTACTACGAGACCACCAACGCCAACATCCACCGCGGGATTCACTACCTGAGCGAGAAGGGCACGGCGGCCTACGAAGACGCGCGCGTGCGGGTCGCCAGCTTTATCAATGCGCGGCGCCCGCATGAGGTGATCTTCACTCGCGGGACGACCGACGGGATCAACATGGTGGCCCGCGCGTGGGGCGATGCGAACGTCGCGTCCGGCGACGAGATTCTGCTCACCGAGGTCGAGCACCACAGCAACCTGGTGCCCTGGCAAGAGCTGGCCAAGCGACGCGGCGCGCGCCTGCGGTTCATTCCCACGGACGACGCGGGCGTGATCGATCTCGATGCCTATCGCGACATGCTGGGTCCGCAAACCAAGCTGGTGGCGGTGCACCACGTGTCCAACGTCCTCGGCGTGATTGCGCCCGTCGCGGAGATGGCGAGGCTGGCCCACGAGCACGGCGCGCTGATCGCCGTGGACGGGGCGCAGTCGGTCCCGCATATGCCGGTGGACGTGCAGTCGCTAGACGTGGACTTCCTGACGTTTTCGGGACACAAGATGGCCGGTCCAACCGGAATCGGCGTCCTCTACGGCAAGGAGCACGTGCTGGAGGCGATGGAGCCCGCGCATTACGGCGGCAGCATGATTCGCATGGTGGAGCTGGAGTCGTCCACCTGGGCGGACCTGCCGGACAAGTTCGAGGGCGGCACGCCCAACATCGCCGGCGCCATCGGCCTGGGCGTTGCGGTGGACTACCTGGAGCGGGTGGGCATGGACGCGATCAACGCGCATGCGCGCCAGCTCGGGGGCTACGCGGTCAATGTGCTGAGCGACATGCCGGGCGTGGCAGTCCACGGACCGGATGCCGACGGGGATCGCGGCGGGGTGGTGTCGTTCACGGTGGAGGACCTGCACCCGCACGACGTGGGCACGGTGCTCGACGGCGACGGCATCGCCATCCGCGCCGGGCACCACTGCGCGCAGCCGCTGATGCGCAAGCTGGGCGTTCACGCAACCGCGCGCGCCAGCGTCTATCTCTATAACACGACCGACGAGATCGACTGTCTGGTCGAGAGCGTGGTCAAGGCGCAGCGCTTCTTCGGCACCGTTTGACATGGCGCTGGACGACCTCTACCGCGAAGTGATCATGGATCACTACAAGCGTCCGCGGAACCACGGAACGCTGGACGACGCGGACGTGGTGGTGGAGGGGGCCAATCCGCTCTGCGGGGACGAGGTCACGCTCTGGCTCGAAATCGAGGACGGCCTCGTGCAGAAGGTGCGCTTCGCCGGGCACGGATGCTCCATCAGCCAGGCGTCGGCGTCGATCATGACGGAGGCGATCGAAGGTCGGCCGATTGGGGAGGTCGACGAAATCATCCAGGCGCTGCGCGGCATGATGCTGGAGGGCGAGGAGCCCAACGAAGACTTGCTCGGCGACGGCATCGCCCTGGAAGGCGTGCGGCAGTTTCCGGTGCGCATCAAGTGCGCGGTGCTGGGGTGGAACACGCTGAGCCTGGGACTGCGGCAGTTCACCGAGTCCGGCGGCAAGCCCGTCGAGGCCCACCATCGCGAATAGCTGGAGCGGCCTCTGGCGGCAGGCCACCCTACGCGTGGGCACAATTGGCCGCGCGAGCGCGCCGGGGGATGCTGATTCGTGATCATCGCTAATCGTCCGGCCGCCTCGGCCCTGGCCCGGGTGACGGAAGCCGGCGCGGTGGCCGCGGCGCGGGCCATGGGGCACGGCGACGGCAAGCACGCCGATTCGCTGGCCGTGGACGCCATGCGCACCGCGCTCGATCAGGTCGGTCTGGCGGGGCGGATTGTGATCGGCGAGGGCGAGCGGGATGAAGCGCCGATGCTCTTTATCGGCGAAACCGTAGGACCCGAGACCGGCACGCCGTTCGACATCGCGGTCGATCCGCTGGAGGGCACGAACCTGGTGGCGGGCGGCCTGCCGAATGCCGTGGCCACCATGGCCATCGCGGAGCGCGGCGGGCTGCTCAACGCGCCCGATACCTATATGGACAAGCTGATCGTCGGTCCGCCGGCCGCGGGACGCGTGAGCCTGGATTACTCGGTTCGCGAAAACCTGCAAATCATCGCCGACACGCTCCGACGAGGGATCGCTGATCTGACCGTGGTGGTGCTGGATCGCCCGCGTCACGAGTCACTTATCGAAGAAATCCGCACCGCCGGCGCACGTATCAAGCTCATCAGCGACGGCGACCTCACCGCGGCAGTCTCGGTGGCCGTGGCCGGAACCGCCGACCATGTTGTGATGGGCATCGGCGGCGCCCCGGAGGGCGTGCTGGCCGCCGCGGCCCTGCGCTGCCTCGGCGGCGAGATTCAGGCCCGGTTCAAGCCGCGGGACGAGGCGGATCGGGAGCGGTTGTCGGCGATGGGAGTGTCGGACGCGGAGGAGCGCATCTTCCGCACCGAGGACCTGGCCAGCGGCAACCAGCTGGCGGTGGCGATCACCGGCGTGACCGACGGGGACCTGCTGCGCGGCGTGCGCTTCTTCGGCGGCGGCGCGCGCACGCATTCGCTCGTGATGGACTTGCCGTCGTCGGTGATTCGCTTCGTGGACAGCATCCAGATTCTCGACCGGGCGAACCTGGGGCCGGTGCGTCTGGGGCCGACGTAGGTGCGGGGGTTTTGCCCTTATTCCCGCATCGCGCCACGGTGGCGAGTGCGACAACATGCGCGTCGGGAGTAGCGTCCCCTCATCCCATCCTTCTCCCCTGGGGAGAAGGAGCCGGACGGGCGCGACGCCAAGCGATGCTCGATACGCTCTCTCGAAGAGTGGTTGCCTAAACGCGAGCGGGCGGGTCTGAGACCCGCCCCTACACCGAGCAAGCAGCGACCGGAAGGAGTCCTCGATGTCTGAAATGCCGAGGGACGGATTCACGGACCGGTGGCTGCGGGCGCCGGCGGTCTACCGCTGCGATATGGACCGGTGCCAGCCCTCGGATGCGGTCAGCCCCAGCGCTGTCCGGGGCCGCTGGCGGACGGTGTCGTACACCGCCGGCGACCTCGCCGGCACGTTGCTGATCGCCGGCCCGGAAACCGCCGCGCCGCCGATCAGCTATCCGCTGAATGCGCGGGGCTGGCACGCCATATCCATCGGTTCCTACACGTTTCCGGACGCCACCATTCGGCTGGCGGTGCGGCTGAGCGGCGACTCGGCCTTCTCGATTCTGCAGGTACCGGAACTGGAGCCCGGCTGGACCACGCACTCAGCCGACAACGAGGAGTTCACGGAGCTGTTCTGGACGGTCGCGGACTTGACGGACAAGCAGCTCGAGATTCGCCAGATCAACTGGCGAGTGACGCCGGGTGATGCGCCGGGCACGGTGCAGGGATCGGACGCGACGATTGCTTATGTCAAGCTGGTGCCGCTCGATGATGCCGAGGTCCGCGCGCTCCAACTCGATCGGGACAACTCGAGCCGCCGGCGTCTCTTCGCGCACAACGACGCCCACGGGCCGCACTGGTCGTACCGCCTGACGGAGGCGGACGAGATTTGTCGCGAGCTGGAGCCCTATCGCGATTCGGACTTTGGCCGCATCTACTGGGAATTCGCGGCAGGCGACCGCACCAACTACCTCAGCGCCATCGGCAAGCCGGCGACGTGTGACACCGCGCAGGACTTCGGTCGCCAGGGCGACCGTTTCGTGGCGGAAAGCTGGCGCATCTTTCGCGAAAAAGGCATCGACCCGCTGCGCATCGCCGTGAAACACGCGCACGACGTGGGCCTGGAGCTGCACGCCAGCTACCGGGTCGCGGGGTTCCACGAGCCGCCGCCGCTGCCGGACCTGCACGACGCCTCGTACATCGCGGACCACCCCGAACAGCGCGGCATGGACCGGCAGGGGCGTCCGACGCCGCGCATCTCCTACAGTCATCCGGCGGCGCGCGCGTACGTGCTCAGCCTGTTTCGCGAGATCGCCGCCTACGGCGTCGACGGGGTGTGCATGTTCTTCAACCGGCGCATGCCGGTGCTGGAGTACGAGACGCCCCTGGTGGAAGGGTTCTTGGAGCGCTATGGGCAGGACCCGCGCAAGCTCGATCCGCGCGATCCCGGCTGGCTGACCTATCGCGCCGAGACGCTGACGCAGTTCATGCGCGAGCTGCGCGCCACGCTGGACGAGGAGGCGGCGCGGCTGGGTCGCACGACCCGCATCGCCGTGTCGGCCATCGTGACGGGATTCGAGGACGAAAACCTGTTCTACGGCATCGACGCGCCCACCTGGGTGCGCGAGGGCCTGGTGGACACGCTGATTCCCTACTCGTCGCACCCGGCGTGGGGCAGCACGCAGCAGTCGTGGACGGACCCGGTGGACATCGCGCCGTGGGTGAGCCTGACCAAAGACACCGGAACACGGCTGGCGCCGAACGTAATGCCGCGCGGTCTGGCCTCGGCCGACTACCGGCGACGGGCGGGCACGCTCTACGACGCCGGCGTGGAGAACCTCTACTTCTGGGACACGAGCCCCTACAAGCCGGGCTCCTGGGAAGGGCTGCGGCGCCTGGGGCACATGGACGAGATTCGCGCCTGGCGCGCGGCCGGGGAGCCGGAGCTGGCGCCCACGACGACCCGCATCCGCGACCTGGACGGCTGGAGCTTCGAGAGGTACGGGACGGGGGAGTAGGCAGGGGAGGTCAAGGGAATCCGGGCCGTAGCGTGCGCGTGGTCCCTTCGGTCTGTCACTCCGAGCGCAGCGAGGAGTCCAAGGGGCGGGGAACATACCCGGCGCCCAGGCCGTCTGGATTCCGGCCTTCGCCGGAATGACGGACAGCCCCCGTCCCACGCTGCACGCAGCGTGGGCCACCGAAGCGCCCCGATTGTTATTTCGAGCGGAGCGGGAAATCCAAGGGGCCTGGGAGATGGCGCGGCGGCCTTAGATTCCTCACTGCGTTCGGAATGACAGGGTGGGGAGCGACAGGGCTTAGGCGTCCGTCCAGCCGCCCTACAGCATCTCCGTCCAGGGGTCGAGGGCGGGGTACATGTAGACGACGTGGATGGTTTCGCCGTCGCCGGTGCGGAAGCCGTGGGGCGTCCACGCCGGCGCGAGGAGGAAGTCTCCAGCCGACACGGCGTGCTCCTCGTCGCGAATCAGCAACGTGCCCGTGCCTTCGGTGACGTAGAACCCCTCCTCGACGCGGTGGCGGTGCATCGGCAGCTCACTGTTGGGGCGCAGCAGGAAGGCGCCGGCGGTGAGCGCGGCAGACTCGGCTTCGGCGTTGAGCGCCTCGCTGGCCTCGAGGCCGGGCACGTCGGTCGGAGCGAGGGGCTTGGATTCCGCGCGTACGATGGTCATGGGAAATCTCCACGGCGTGCTGTCGGGCTACCATAACCGGCGCGCCGCAACCCCTCTGCTAGACTCCCCGCGGCTGCCGCGGAACGCTGGCCGCACGGCGCAACGGCGCCAACGCGTGAGACGCATCTGCTGAACACTCCCACGCCCTCTCTCCGAGATCGAGCGCTCTACCTCGGCAGCGACGTGCCGAGCGTCCGACCCGACGCGCCGGTGGTGCCATGGCGCGTCTCGCCGGAGCCTTTCCCTCTGCGGCCCGAAACGGTGGATCGACTGCACACCCTGGGGCACGATCTGCTGGCGTTCTATCAGGCGGTCAATCGCCTGTATCTGAGCGCCGCGCGGGGGCGGCAGCCACCTTGGGTCCTGCGGCTGCTCGACCAGGGTAAGCCGGAGCGCGTCCGCGAGCTGGGCCAGCTGCGACGGATGCGGTCAATGCTGCCGCGCATCATCCGGCCCGATCTGATGGCGGGCGAGGACGGCACCCTGCGCGCGACCGAACTCGACTCGGTGCCCGGGGGGTTCGGCACGCTGGCGGCGCTCACCCGGCGCTACGCCCACCTGGGTTTCGATCCGGTCGGCGGTTCGGAAGGCATTCCGCAGGCGCTGGCGGACATGTTCCGCGAGGTGGCCGAGGTAGACGATCCGACGGTGGCCATCGTAGTGGCGGATGAGTCCGAGGACTATCGCCCCGAGATGATCTCGATTGCCGCCGACCTTCAGGCGCTGGGGCTCGATGCGCACGCGGTGCATCCGCGGGATCTCTCGCTGGCGGGCGACGCGCTGTGCTTTGGCAACGACGCGCGGCGAGTGGACGTGGTGTATCGCTTCCTGGAGCTGCACGACCTGCCAAACATCCCCAAGATCGATCTGCTGATCTACGCGATGAAGCAGCGGCTGGCCGTGGTTACGCCGCCGTTTAAGGCGTACCTGGAAGAGAAGCTGCTGATGGCGCTGTTCCGACACGCGGCCTTGCAGGATTTCTGGCGGGGTGAGTTGGGCCGGGACGTGAAGGACCGCCTGAGCGTCGCTCTGGCGCCGACCTGGGTGCTCGATCCGGCGACGCTGCCGCCGTTTGCAGCGATAGATCCGGCGCTGGAAACGGCAGGACGTCAGGTGCGGACGTGGGACGAGCTGCCGGAACTGACCCAGCGGCAGCGGCGGCTGGTGATCAAGCCTTCCGGGTTCTCCGAGCTGGCCTGGGGCGCGCGCGGGGTCACGGTGGGACACGACGTGTCCGCCGATGATTGGGGACTGGCCGTCGGGCAGGCTCTGGAGAGTTTCCCGAACAGCCCCTATGTCATCCAGCCCTACCACGAGAGCCGCCGGGTGCGGGTGCCGTATTTCGATTTCGAGGCGGACGAGGCGCGGGAGATGAACGGGCGCACGCGCATTTCGCCCTTCTACATCGTGGCGAATGACGACGTGACGCTGGCCGGGGTGCTGGTGACGGTGGTGCCGGCGGCGAACAAGGTGATCCACGGCACGCCGGAGTCGGTGCTGGCGCCGGCAGTGGCGTCGGATGAGGCGGTGATCTAGCCGCGGGCATCGCGACAGGCAATTGCCGGGAGGGGCGGCCGCGACCGCAGGCGCAATGGCGGTGGTGGGAATCCCCTCACCCCGACCCTCTCCCCGTGGGAGAGGGGGCCGGACTGGAGAGGGAGCCGGACGTCGCCGTCGCGTTGGCTTAGCTTGCGGACCCGTCGGACTGGTGGCGGGCGATGGCGGCGTCGACGAGGCGGCCCGCGGCTTCGGGGCCGTCGCGCAGCAGCACCTTGTAGAGTCCGGCCGCGCGGAGCTCGCGCCAGAGTCGCTCGCGCGAGCCGAAGCCGGACACGGCCGCGCGCACGCGCTCGCGCCAGCGGACGTAGTGCTCCAGGTGATCCTCGATTTCCGGCCCGAGGGCGTCGTCGAGGTGCTCGCGCAGGGCGGCTGTGAATGCCGGGCTGCGGCCGCCGGTGCTGACGGCGACTGCCACCGGGCCCCGGCGCACGTAGCCGACGGCGAAGACGTCGCAGGCGTCGGGGTCGTCGACCACGTTGACGATGGCCCCGCGGGTGCGCGCTTCGCCGGCGATGGCTCGATCGCGGGCGCGGTCGCCGGTGGCGATGATGACCAGTGCCTGGCCGTCGAGGTGGGAAGGGGCGTAGGTGGCGCGCTGCAGCTCGGCCTGCCCCGCGTCAGCGAGGGCCTGGAGACCCTCATTGACTGCTTCTTCCGGCTCGACCAGCACGGCGGGATGGATGCCGAAGTCAGCGAGGTAGGCGGCCTTGTCCGCCGCCGCCGGGCCGCTGCCCACGACGAGCGCGGTGCGTTCCTGCATGTTGAGGACGACGGGCAGGTAGGCGCGTTGGCTCACTGGGCGCGCCCACCACCGAGACGGATGCCTGATTCAGTCAAGCGCAGGGTTGGCCGGGGCATTTTGGGGGCTTCGAGGTTTGATGTGGGGTGGATTCCCGCATTCGCGGGAATGACGGAGGGGGACGCGAGAATGACAGAGGGAAGCGCGGGAATGACGGAGGACATGGCAAGGGTTTCCTCCATATCGCGTTCTGGCCACGTTTTGCGCGGGAATGGCGGAGGGCTGCGCAGGGGACGTCGACGAGCCGCGATCGGCATGGACGCAGCGCAGACCATGTGTTGATCCTTCGGTTGTCGGGGCCTTGCTACCGTCACCCGATGCCAGCCAGCGAGCGCGTCACACCCGAGTCCGCCAGTCTACGCACTCGCGGCTTCGTGACCTTTGCGCTGGTCGCGGCGCTGGGCGTGGCGGGGTGGCTGCCGACGTCCTATTTCATGTCGCTGTTGGTGCGCGAGCAGCTTGGCGGCGGCATCGCGGGGGCGGCGCTGGTGATCGGCACGATGCACCTGGCGCGCTCGATCGGCGCCACGGTCACCGGACCCTGGGTCACACGGCTCGAGAGCCGCGGCGTGCACGCGCTGGGTCTCGCGGGCATGACGGCGCTGATGGTGGTGCTGGTCGTCGCGCCGGACGTCGGCTGGGTGATCGTGGCCGCCCCAGTCGCGGGACTGGCCATGGCCTTCTTCTGGACGGGGCTGCAGACCTACCTCATTGAGATCGCGCCGGAGTCCAGGCGCGGGGCCGCGGTCGGCCTAGTCGGCTTCGTCGTGGTCCTGGTTCCGGGTGTGGCCGGCGTGGCGCAGGGATTCGTAGCGGACGCCTTCGGTTTTCGCGTGTTTGCCATTGGCGCGGGAACGGCCCTTGCGGCTGCGCTGGCGCTCACGCTCGGGGCCTTGCCGCGGCCAACGGCCGTCCGAACGCGGCGGTTGGCGCCTGGAATCAGCTTTGTGCGCCTGATGCGCTTCCGGGGCGTGGCGGCGGTCATGGTCTTGCGGCTCGCGTCTACGGTGGCCTATGCGGCCATGATCTTGTTGGCGGGGCCGCGAGTGGTCGAAGTCGGCGGCGACCTGCGCGCGGTCGGGGCCATGACGCTGGTAGCGTCCATCGGAGGTGCCGTCGCGCAACTGGCAATCGGCAGGCTCTCGGACCGGTTGGGCCGGCGCGCCGTGCTGGCCGGGATCCTGGCGCTGGCGGTCCCGGCCACGGCCGCGTTCGGATTCGTGGACAGCGTGCCGGGACTGCTGGTCGTCGCCACCGTGTGGGCGGTGGCGATGTGGGGCATCAACACCATGTCGGTGAGCCTCTGCGGCGACGTGGCGCCGCCGGGGTCGCTGAGCCGCGTGATGGTGCTGGACGGCACGGCCTATTCCGCCGGCGCGGTGATCGGCGCGGCGGTGGTGCTGGCGACCGCGGAAGCGTCGCTGGACGCGGCGTTCTACGTCGGTGCGGCGGCCATGGTGGTGGGACTGGCCGCGCTGCCGCTGGCGGCTCGGGCGCGAGAGGCCACTGCTTCCGGACGACGCAAGTCAGGCCCATAGGTCACCTCGGCCGAGACCGACCTCGAACCACGCCGCGCACGCGCTTCCAAACCGCTACTCAGTCATTTGTATGTTGGCAGCGGCCTCACCACGTGGCCGGGTGGTGAGGCGGGCGC
>JAPPNP010000043.1:18940-157642 GCA_028873795.1 Chloroflexota bacterium | reverse complement strand
CACACCGCTCGCGGCTTGACACCTTACGCACCTGGGGTGTCTTGTGGGCGCCCGCACCGCCGGTTACCCGGGCAGGCACAAGGCCTGCCCCTACAGCGAAAAGGGTGGGTCTCTGACTCGCCCGTCCGTGCGGCAATGCGCCGAATGACCCGAGGCAGCTACCCGGTCAAGTGGACAAAGCCCACTGCGCGCGGTTTGATGATGCGGCGCGGCATCCGTTAGGTAGAGCCATGCGATTCAGGGTTGGCGTCATCGGCGCGTCGGGGTTCATCGGCGTGCCCTATCGGCGCGAGATGCGAGAGGTTCCGGAGCAATTCGACATCGTCGCCGTCTGCGCGCGTCGCCGCGATCTGCTGGAGGCCGCCGGGAGCGAGGACGGCGCCGCGCTGGTCACCACCGACTGGCGTGAAGTGGTGGCCCATCCCGACGTCGATGTCGTCGTGGTGGTGGTTCCCGACGTCATGCACTACGAAATTGCCCTGGAATGCGCCGCGCAGGGCAAGCACATCGTGTGCGAGAAGCCGGTGGCCATGAATGCGCGCGAAGCCTATGACGTCTGGGCCGCCTATCGCGATGGCGGGTTGGGGCATATGGTGCCGTTTTGGATCCGTGGCGTGCCGGTAATCGCGCGTGTGCGGCAGTTGCTGGCCGAGGGCTTGATCGGCGAGGTCAGAGGCGTGGTTTATCGCTGGCACAACCCGCGGCTGACGTCCATACCCTTCACCTGGCGTGACGATGCCGAGCAGTCGGCCGCGGGCAGCGTCGCCGATGGCGGCTCCCATGCCTACGACACACTGCGCTGGCTCACCGGCCTCGAAGCCCGTCGTGTGTTCGCGCAGGCCGGCGTGCTGGCGCCGCCTAAGCCCGACCTGGGCGAGCCCAATCTTGAGGAGGCGCTCGCCTGGAGCGAAGCGCACGACGCCACGGCCGCGGAGTCACGGCGGAAGGGCACGGCGTTCGACTATGGCAATCTCACGTTCGAGATGAACAACGGCGCCGTCGGCGTGCTCCTGGTTTCCCACGCGCCGTATCTGCGCACGGGACTGGCGCCGGATATCGAGTTGCACGGCGAAGAGGCCTCCCTTGCCGTCGACCGCTGGACCGGCGACCTGCGCATCTCGCGCAAGCCGTGGGATTCGGAGCACCTTGAGACCGTGCCGCCGCCCGACGCCCTCAACAACTTCAGGGACATGGTGCATCCCGGCCTGCTCGCGACCATGGCCGGCGAGCCGACGGAGGTGCCGGAGTTGCACGGCGGGTGGCGGGTGCAGATCTTCACCGACGCCGCCGTCGCGTCCGCCGAGCGCGGCGCGTGGGTGGAGACGGCGGAGTTTGACGCCCCGTACGACGCCTAGCTAGCTCACCTCGACCGGGCGGCCCGTGCGACCCGAGTCGATGGCGGCCTGCACCGTGGCCGCGATGTCGCGTCCGACGCGCGCGTTGAGGATCGTGTCGCCGTCGGTGTCGATGGCCTGGGCGAGATTTTCCATCAGCAGCCAGTCGGCGTCGCCGCCCACGCGTGCGGCGGGCGAATCGCCGGCGGTCCGGCCCCTGTAGAAGACCCGCACTGCGGGCCGCGGCTCGTCGATGACCATTGCGCCGGCGGTGCCCAGGATGCGGACCTTGATCTCGCCGTCGTTGTCGTGCTTGGCGCGCCCGATGCGGCCGATGCACAGCGTGCCCACGATCCCGTGTTCCATCTCCAGCGTCACCGAGGCCAGGTCGTCGATGCCGTGGTCCACGTTGCGCTGGTGGAAATGGGAGGCCGTGCGAGCGAAGACGCGCTGCACGCGCGCGCCCGTGAGCAGGCCGACGTGCGACAGCGGATAGATGCCCTCGATCTGCAGCTCGCCCATCGGGGCATGCCCCACGCCGCCGTCCGAGCCGTCCACGTGCGCCGCCTTGAGCGCTTCCAGCCAGTCGATCTTGGGAGCGCCGGCCGGGCTCTCCCCGCGGCGCGGACCCGCGTCCTTGGCGAAGTAGAAGTCGACGTGCACGGCGCGCACGTCACCGATCGCGCCGCTTTGCAGGTTCCGCCGGGCGTGCAGCATCGCCGGCAGCATGTCGCGGTTCCACATGAGGAACTTGACGCCGTTGCGCTCCACGGCCTCCACGATGCGATCGCACTCGGAGACCAGGGTGGACATGGGCTTGTCCTGCACCACGTGCAGCCCGGCGTCGGCGGCGCGCACGCTGAGGTCCGCGTGGCGCTCGGCCTCGGGGCTCACGCAGGCCACCTGGACGTCGTAATCCCGTATCGCCGCCTCCACGTCGCGCACGTAGGGAATGTTGAGCTCGTTGGCCAGCTTCTGGTTGCGCTCGTGGACCCATTCGGGCTGCTCGGCATCGTCCGCCACCACGACCGGCTTGAACCGTGGGTGCGTAATGAGTCCCAGCGGGACGTAGTCGTGCTTCACGACGCTCAGCACCGCAACGCGGAAGACCGAGCTATCTCTAGACAAGGACATAGCCGTCCTCCGTGCGCCCGGCCGACCGACCGGACGCGGCTGAGGCCACGGCCGCTTCGGCGACTTCGAGGGCCAAGACGCCTGCGGCGACGCTGCCTGACGTGTCTGCGCCGCTGTTCATGGCGCTCACGAACGCCTCGAGCTGGCTCAACACCGTGGCGTCGCCAGAACTTGTGAGCCGTGCGGCGGGCGACCCGCCGGCGTAGAGCAGCTGCATGTTGTGCTGGTCGTCGGCGTACACGGCGCCGTCCGCGCCGATGAGTTGCAGGGACCAGTAGCCTTCGCCCTGGGGCAACGCGGTCGTCACGTCCAGCACGGCCATCCCGCCGTCGGGAAACCCAAGGTGCACCACCGCCGCATCGGGTCGGTCGGGGTCCGAGCCGCGCGCGACCGCGAACACCGTGTCGGGAGGCCCGTCGAAGAGCCAGGCGGCGATGTCGATATCCCGCGTGAGCTCGTGGATGAAGATGCCGCCGCTACGGTCCGGGTCGAGCCGCCAGCCCGTGGGTGGCGATTGCCAGCGATGGCTGCGCACCAGGCCGGGTTGACCCATCTGGCCCGCGTCCATGCTCGCGCGCACGGCCGAGACCTCCGGGCGATACCGATCGATCTGCCCGGACATGAGCACGATGTCGGCGTTGGCGCAGGCTTCGGCCATTTCGCGCGCTGCGCCGGCCGAGCGTCCCAGCGGACCCTTCACCAGCACATGCTTGCCGGCCGTAGCCGCCGCCTCGATGTGGCTCGCCCGCTCGTCGGTGGGCGTCTGGATGATCGCCGCGTCGAAGGCGTCCGGGTGCGTGTCCAGCAGTTCGCCGAACGTGGGCCGGGCGATGGCGCTATTCGAGGCAACCTCTGCGCCGTCCGTGACGGCGGCGATGGGCGCGCCGCACGCCCGTGGCGCGATGCGGGCATAGGCCTCGTCGTCCGGCCCGCTGCCGACCAACGCCAGGCGCGTCATCAGCACCACCCTGTCCACGGCCCAAAGTTGCGGCCATGGTAGCGAGCCCGGACGCAAGCGGCGACGGCGCCTCGGCGTTTCCGGCTTAGATCACTTCCGGAATGTCGGGCGCCGGGCGGGCTCGCAGGCCCCGCCAGATCCCCACGGCGTAGTGAATACCCGAAGCCAGCGTGAGCAGCAGCGCCACGCCGACGAGGAACCACGGCAGGGCCGTGCGCTCCCACATCAGCGCGTTGAAGGCGATGTATTGCCACATCATCTTGGCCTTGCCCAGGCGGCCGGCGGCGACGGTTACCCCCTGGGCGCCGGCGTAGGCCCGCAGGCCCATGACCGCGAACTCACGCGCGATGAAGCTGGCGCCCAACCATCCAGGCATCCAGCCCAGCTCAACGAAAGTGAAGAGCACCGCGGCGATCAGCAGCTTGTCGCCGACGAGGTCCAGAAAGATCCCAAGCTGCGATCCCGTGCCATAACGCCGCGCCAGCGTTCCATCGAAGACATCGCTCGCCCCGGCTGCGGCGAATACGAAGCCGGCCATCTGGTTCGAGAACCACCAGTCCCAAAACAGCAGCCAGACGATGACTGGGATCGACGCGACGCGGGCGAGCGTCAGGGCGTTGGGCAGATAGGACTGCCATTGCTTGGCGGCGGGGCGGGCGTCCTCGGGAGCGGATGTCACGGCTCAGCTGCTCCTGGGTCGCGGCGCGGCGGGCGCCGCCGGAAGGTCGACCCGCCACGAGTGTTGCGCCGGCTGTCCCGGATTGGCGAGTGGCTCGACCGCCTCCCCATCGATCGTCAGTGTTACGGCGTCTGCCGCGCCGACCTCGAGGATCGTCTCGCGCTCCAGGCTCCATTGTCGCGACTCGCCGGGCGCCAGGGTCTCATCCACCAGCGCGCGACCGTCAACTTCGATGCGCACCCGAGTCTCGCTCACGACCACGAGCTCGAACACGGCGCCGCGATCGACGATCGTGGGCTCGGCGGTATCGGGTCCGATTGTCGCCCCGCCGTCGTCGGCCCCACCGCCGAAGATGTTGAACAGCAGAACGGCCAGCACCGCGCCCAGCGCCACGGTGAGCAGCAGGGATGCCAGCATGAGCAGACGTCCGCGCCGCGCGGCGGAAATCGGTGCGATGCCGATCGTCGCCGGAGGCTCGCCGGCCTGCGCGTAGTACACGTTGAGCAAGGCTTGGACGGGAAGCTGCAGCGCCTCGGCGTAGATGCGAATGAATCCGGCGTTGAAGGGCGGTCCGGGCAGCGCCGCCAGGTTGTCCGACTCCAGGGCCGCCAGATGCTCGCGGGGAATGTGCGTGATGACGGCGGCTTCCTCGATAGTGAGCGCGGCGGCTTCCCGTGCGGTGCGGAGCTGTTCGCCAAGCGATGCCATGCAGGGATTATCACCCGCGGCCGAGCGATGCCACGGCCACGCTGCCGCCGCCTAAGGGCGCGCGAAGCTGTGGGAAGGCTCGGGGCGCAGCGTTACGCCGAACGTCCCAAATGCGCTGTTGACCTCCGTGAACTCGACGAAGCTGTCCAGCAGTTCTCCGGCGCCCTCTTGGAGGCCGGCCACGATGAATGGTTCAGGCACCGCGTTGGGCGCCGCCAGTTCCTGCTCGTAGCGCTCGGCGAATCCCCGTGCCAGCTCGCTGGTGACCACTCGGGCCAGGGCCGCGTCGATCTCTTCGAAGGACTCCATCCGGGCGACAAATGATTTGAGGTCGTCGATCTCGTAGCGGAATTCGACATTGAGATGCTGGCCGGGCAGTTCGCCGGGGAAGGGCACCGCGATTTTGAGCGCGCGGTTGGTCAGCGGCACGAGCAGACGCTCGGTTATCGGCCGCGGCCAACTCCAGAAGATGCCGGGGCCCTGCACCACGGTGAGCGTGCTCGCGCTGGGCTCGGCGGGGCCGTCGAACCCGTGCCGCAGCGCGAGCACGGTGCTCGACGACGGAAACACAACGGCCTCGTTGGATCGCAGCAGCAGCGCTTCGTCGCCCCTGATGCCGAACACGCCGGCCAAGAAAAACGCCGCCGCCGCGACGATCAGCCCACTCGCGATTCCCAGCAGACGGGATGCTCGGGCCTGAACCCGCGATGTCCGCCGCTGCATATAGGGGGCGAGAATCTTGACGACGCTGGCCGGCCGGCGCCGCAGGCGCAGGCCGGGGATGAGCCGAGCAGGCGGCTGGGATGCGATGCGGAACTGCTCGCTGGCGTCGGCCGCAAAGGCAACCACGGACGGTACGTCGTGCCGCGCCGCGATTCGGGCCAGCGCGCCGAATCGAGTCGCCAGGCGGTGCGCCTGTTCGCCGCCGGGCCGGGGATTGCCGCTGAGGATGCCGCCGATGTCGCGCATGGTCTCGCGCGCGTCGGCGAGGAACGGCCCCAAATCGTCATTGACGGTGAGCTCGCTCGTCGCCACCGACTCCGGGCGCAGGTTGGGCTGCGGCGCCGCCCGCGCCGCTCGGCGCACGCGTCGAATCCACCACACGGACGGCAGCGCCGCGATGATCGCCGCCAGCGGCAGCCCGCCAACGTTACCGCCGGCGGTGCCCACGAACGCGCCGATCGGCTCGCCGATGACCGGAATCGTCGCCAGCCACACGCCCAGGAGGCCCAGCAGCGCCGCGGTCAGGAACGGCAGCCCGGCCGCCGAGACATAAACGCGCCAGCGGCGCGCCTGCGCCGCGCGCGCGGCCTGCCGCAAGCGGCGAATCGCGCCGACCTCGATCCGGGCAACCGTGGCCACGTCGTCGGGAAGCTCGTCGATCCGCAGGGTGCGGGCGATGGGGATCCCGCGCACCAGGGCGTCGCTCAAGCGGTGCCGGTCATGCGCCACCAGCTCGCTGTCGTTTGGCCCCACCGGAATGGGCGCGTACTCGACGGGAATCGTGGGCGCGTGGCGCACGGGATCGAAGGCGCTGGATGCCATGGGTCGGCCTTCCCCGGCCATCTAGGCGCCCATGCGTCGGAACTCGCGGATCGACTCATCGACGCCCGCGGCGGCGGCCTCGGTCAGGGCGATCGCTCGGTCAAGCTCCCGCAGCCCCAGCGCAAGCGCCGTAATCCCGACGGCCGCGCCGATATCGGTCGCAACGCCAGCCACGGATCGCGACGGGTCGCGCGGGCTCATCCGCGTGAGGGCGCCATTGCCGAGCTGCCGCAATCCGGCCGACGCGCGCTCGCTCGGCGTGCCCCGATAGGTCGAGATACCTCGACGGGCGACGTCGCGGGCGATGGCCCGGCCCTCGGTCGTTCCGGGAAGCGGTTCGAGTTCGAATTCGCCGGCCGCGTGCGTCAGGCTGTGGACCATGAGCGCCAGGTGCGCGTCGGGTACCGCCGCCCCGGCGTCGCGGAGGTCCATGGCCAGCGTCGGCCGGAACCGCTGCACCGACTCGCGCAACGCGCTCCAGGCCTGCTCGTTGGCAACGCTGTGCGCCAGGCGCAAGCCACCGTCGAGCCCGGTGGCCAGCGGCAGCGGTGGGATATCGGTGGCGTCACCGTCAACCTCAATCACGTGGATTCGCACGGCGATTCGATCGAGCAGCTCGGCGCGTTCGCGGGCTCGCGAGGTGAATACCCGGGTCACCGCGCGCCCCGCGACCAGCACCGGCCGCGAGAGGCTCAGTGGCACGGCATCGAAGAGGATTCGAATGGGGCTGTCGGGATCACCCGAGGACAGGCGCACCACCTGCGCCCGCGGCAGGCCCGGCAGGGGGCCCTCATACAGCGTTCGCACCTCGTAGGTGTCGCCCAGCGACTGCCGAATTTCGCGCCACTTGCTCCCCCGCAGACTGTCCGCGAACCGGTCGACGTCCATGGGAACTTCGAGGCTTCGCGACCCGGTCGAGATCATGGGAGGCGGTCCATGGGATCGTCGGAAGCCTCGTCTCCGGGTTCGGTCGTCCCGACGGCGGCGTCACCGTCGCTCGGCGCGTCCAGTGGCTCGGCCACATCTCGCGAGGCAGCGATCAGCGCCGGATCGTCGACCGACTCCGCCGGCGTCCACATGCCGACCTCGGCCGGCAGCGCCATTGGGTTGGGATGCCTGATCAACGCCGCGTAGACCTCCGTGACCTCGTTGAGCCCCAGCGTTTGGGCCATCGCCAGCGCCTGTCCGTAGCCACCGGCGTCGTCGAGGGCGCGCCCCAGCGCGTCAGCGACCTGGCCGAGACCCGCATGCGGCGCGGCCGTGACCTGCACGCCCCCGGCCGTCCAGGCGGTGGCAGGCGCCATGGGGGCGCGGATGTTCAGCAGGGCCGCGGTCCATGCCCGCCCGGCCAGCAACCATGCGCCCGCGAGCGCGAGCACCCAGTGAGTCCCCGAAAGCACCACGAGCGCCACGCCCAGCGCCAGCGACGCCCACGATCGGCGCAGGCGCGCCAGGCGTCCGCCGGGCTTGGGACGCGCCGGTGATCCGTGGCGCAGCGCCGACTCGATCGCCAGCACGGTTGGCCGGCGAACCCGCTCGGCCGAGAATCCCGCGGAGCCGGGATGCACGATGGCGACCTCCCAGTCGACGAATTGCGGTCGACGCCCATCGGCGGACCGAACGGCGGCCGGCGCCGCCTGATCGGCGCGCAGCACGTAGCCGCCGCGAACGGGGACTGCCCAGCACACCAACTGCATCATGGGCGGGGTCGGGCGACCAGCGTCGTCAGCGGGGCGACGGGTCGTTTCGGCAAGAGCAGGCGCGCCAGCCGGCTTCGCAGGGTCCTCGGCCGCGAGGGCTCGTCCGCATCTCGCTGGGAGCGATAGAACGCGACGGCGCCGGGCCAGCGCAGGAGACGCTCGGAGGCCAGCTCGAGCGCCACCGTGTCGCGGGCAAACGCGCCTTCCTCCAGCCCGCGCCAAATGTCGCGCACGTGCGCCAGGCTGCCGCCGAATTGCGAGATGGCCGGCTCGGCCAGCACCGCCCCGGATTCCAGCATGCGGCGCGCGCGCGCCCCATATTCACGCTGTGCAAAGGCGTGCAGCGCCGAGCGAGTGGCGATGAAGAACCCAAATGGCAGCGCCCATCCGACGATGAAAGCCACGCGTGACGGATTGGCGACCAGAAACGCTATGAGCACGCCCAGGATCGTGAGCTCCAGGATCGCCAGCAGCCCGTGTCTCATCCACGCCCGCCCCAACCCGGCCGCCGATGCCGCGTAGCTGAAGAGGTCCGCCTCCAGGCGCCCGCGGACCACCGCGACCTCGCCCGGCGAGACCTCATAGGGGCTGTAGATGGCCAGTTGCACCGGCCCGTTGGCAGCGTCCAACTCCGAATAGTCCGCATCGACGAAGAACGCGGCCCCGGTTTCGGTGGGCACGACGAACGCGTCGACGACCTGGGTAGTGAAGTCAGGCCCGCTGGTGACGATAATGGGCTCCGGAGCGCGACCAACGGAACGATCGGCCGGCCAACGTTGACGCCAATTATAGCCCGCGACCCTCGTCTCCGACCGAGACTAACGGGCGCGGCTCTGCGCCGCTTCTGACCATGGCCCACGCCGTGAGCTACGACGTCATCGTAGTCGGCGCGGGTCACGCGGGCTGTGAAGCCGCGCTGGCCGCCGCCCGCATGGGCGCTCGCACCCTGGTGCTCACGCTCGGCAAGGCCGGTGTGGCGCTCATGCCCTGCAATCCGTCCATCGGCGGTCCGGCCAAGGGCAACCTGGTGCGTGAGATCGACGCGCTGGGTGGCGAGATGGGCCGCAACACCGACCGCACCCTCATCCAGATCCGGGAGCTGAACACCGGCAAGGGGCCGGCGGTGCGGGCGCTGCGGGCGCAGTCCGACAAGCGGCTCTACGGCGTCGCCATGCAGGAAGTGGTCGAGCGCCAAGCCGGACTCGACCTGGTCGAGGGTGAGGTCGAGGGCCTAATCTGGCGCCGCCTCTCCGGGCGAGACGAGCGGCGCCGGCGGGTCGTCGGCGTTCGGACCGTGGATGGCCGCACCTATTCCGCGCGTGCAGTCGTGGTCACCACGGGCACGTTCCTGAAAGGACGGTTGATCCGGGGCGGCGAGTCGACGCCCGGCGGTCGCGCGGACGAGGCGCCATCCACCGCCCTGGCGGAGGATCTGGCGCGCCACGGCTTCGATCTCGGACGGCTCAAGACCGGCACGCCGCCGCGCGTGGACGCGCGCACGATTGACTTCTCACGCACCGAGATTCAGCACGGATCCACCGAACCGCTGCACTTCAGCTTCGACCCCGTGCCCGTCGACGAGCGGCTTACCGAGCCGCCGCACGCCGCCTATCCCCACGTGGCGCCGTCAGGGTGGCGTCTGCAGATGCCCTGCTATCGGGTCGCCACCAACGAGCGCACGCATGCCGTCATTCGCGCCAATCTGCACCGCGCGCCGATGTTCAACGGCGAGATCACGGTTCCCGGCCCGCGCTATTGCCCGTCCATCGAGGACAAGATCGTGCGCTTCGCGGACAAGCCGGCGCACACCCTGTTTCTGGAGCCGGAAGGCTTCGCCACACCCGAGGTCTACGTGCAGGGCGCCAACACCAGCCTTCCCGCCGAAGTTCAGGTCGAGATGATTCGCAGCGTGCCGGCGTTGCGCGACGCACAGGTGATCCGGCTGGGCTACGCCGTGGAGTACGACTTCGTCCGGCCCTTCCAGCTCACGCGCACGCTGGAGACCGAGCGAGCGGCCGGACTCTTCCTCGCCGGGCAGATCAACGGCACGACCGGATATGAGGAGGCGGCGGCCCAGGGGCTCATGGCGGGCATCAACGCCGTGCGGAGCATCCGCGACGCCGAGCCGCTGGTCCTCGGGCGCGATCAGGCCTATACCGGCGTGATGATCGACGACCTCGTGAGCTGCGACCTCACCGAGCCCTACCGCCTGCACACCTCGCGCGCCGAGTACCGGCTGCTCTTGCGTCATGACAGCGCCGACATGCGCCTCACCGAACTTGGTCACCGGGTCGGCTTGGCCGGCGAGGCCCGGGTTCGCCGTCTGCATCGGACGCGGGACGAGATCGAGCGCGCCAAGGCGTGGCTCGCCGAGGCCCGGATTCCCGCCACCCCGGCCGTTGCCGAGCGTCTGGCGCAAATCGGCCTGCCGCCGATGGCCCAGACCATGCGCGCGGCCGAGTTCCTTCGCCGACCCGGCGTCACGCTCGATCTGGTGGCCGAGTTGGCCGGCGGCGATCCAAGGGTCTCGCCGGCCGCCGCGGCGGCGGTGGAGTTCGACGTCAGCTACGCCGGCTACCTGCGGCAGCAGCGCGCGCAGGTCGCCCGGGCGCGCGAGATGGAGCAGGCGCGCATCCCGGCGACGGTCGGCTACGCGGACATTCACGGCATGCGCACGGAGGCGCGGATTCGGCTTGAGAAGTTCCGACCGGCCACGGTGGGCCAGGCGGCGCGCATCGAGGGCGTGACCCCGGCGGACATCGCCGTGCTGCTGGTTCACCTCAAGCGCCGCGCAGACGCGGTAAAGTCCGGCGCTAACGAGAACTCCCGGATGGCCCGACCCGAGGCTCAACCCGCGGCGTCACCGGGGATTGGAAAGGCGCGGCGCACACCGGTGGAAGTAGCGACCTGACGTGTCGAACCCATTCTCGGAACCGGCCGATTCTCCAGGGTGGCGTCGCCGCTTGCTGGACCGCCTGCGCCCGCACACCGTCAAGGGCTGGGTGCGATTCGCCGTGCTGGCGCCGCCGCTGCTCCTGGTGACCGCCCTGGTTCTGCTCGTCGTGTTCTGGTCGGTGCTCTGGTACGCGCTGGCTGGGGCCTTCGCCTTATTCGGCGCGCTCGTCGTCCTGCTGTTCGTGGCGTTCGTGGTCTATGTCGTGACGCGGCGTCGGCAACTGCTGGCGGTGTTTCGCGGGCCCAAGGGCTCGAAAGGGTCCGAATAGGCCCGCAGGCTCACCCCCAATCCGTTCGACGCCACTTCGATTGGCTCAGCGCGAACGGACCGGACTGAATCTGAGACGGTTGATTCGGGCGACGCCTGAGCTAGGGCACGGCCCCGTCGGCCAGCTCCACGGCGCGTTTCATGACGGCGTCGAGCATGGCCGGCGTGAGGCGGCCCGTGAAGGTGTTCTGCTGGCTGGGGTGATACGACCCGAGCAGCGTGCGGTCGCCCAATTGGACCTCGGCGCCGTGGCCGAATCGCGCCGGCGCGGGCGACGGCGACTCTCCGCGTGCCCGAAAGATGCGCAGCACCTGCGCCCATGCATAACCACCGAGGGCGAGCATCACGCGGACATTGGTGAGCAGGTCGAGCTCGGTCTCCAGGTAGGGGCGGCAGCTCTCGCGCTCCGCGGTCGTCGGCTTGTTTGCGGGCGGCGCGCATCGCACGGTGGCGGTGACGAACGCGTCGCGCAGGCGCAGGCCGTCTCCCCGGCGGGTGCTGGTGGGCTGGTTGGCCAGACCCGCCCGGTGCAGCGCGCTGAACAGGAAGTTGCCCGAGCGGTCGCC
This sequence comes from Chloroflexota bacterium, assembly GCA_028873795.1. GTDB lineage: Bacteria > Chloroflexota > UBA11872 > UBA11872 > UBA11872 > JAJECS01. Next base: position 145,795 of record JAPPNP010000043.1, on the reverse strand, counting down.
GGTAAAGACCCGGCCCGTGCGATTGCCGCCGTGCGCCGCGGGCGCCAGACCGACGACCAGAATTCGAGCCGCCGGATCGCCGAAACCGGGCACCGGACGCCCCCAATAGGTCTCGGCGCGATAGGCGGCGCGTTTCTCACGCGCGGTCTGCTCCCGCCACGCCACCAATCGCGGGCAGCGCCGGCAGTCCACGATGCGCTGTTTCAGCTCGGTGAGCGCGGCCACGCGCGACTCATCCCGTATGGGCGACGCTCTGACCATTCAGATTCAAGCCCTCGCGCTTCAGACGCTCCAGGAACGGCCGCATGCACGCGACCACTTCTTCGGGCACTTCTTCCTGGGGCACGTGGCCGGCGTCTTCGAGGATCACCGGTTCGGAGTCCTTGAAGCTCGCCGCCAGGGCCAGCGCCTGACCGCGGCCGGCCATTCGATCCGCGGCGCCCCAGATCAGCAACACCGGGCACTGCACTTCGCCGATCGACGCCCGCGCCGGCGCCGGATCGACACCGGCCAGCAGCGAGGGAAGCGCGTCCAGGTACCCAGGCGCGCCGTAAGGCAGGTACTGGCGGTCCACCGTTGCCCGATCCACGCTCAACGGATGCCGCCGGCCAATCATGTTGCCGAGGCGCACGTACCATCGCTGCGCGCTGAGAGTGCGCAACACAATGCCCGCCGTGCCGGGAAGCTGCCGGCTGAGCCAGATGCCCAGGCGGACTCCCGCTCCCGCGACCAGGAAGGGATCGACCAGCACCAGCCCGGCCACGCGGTCGGGGTGTCTAGCGGCCAGGGCGACGGCGGGCTGGGCGCCGGCCGAGCTTCCCACGAGGACCACGCGCTCCAGCCCCTCGGCGCGGAGCAATTCTTCCAGCCGCTCGGCCTGCGCGTAAGCGCCGTAGTCCGCCGCGGACGGCTTGTCGGAGAGTCCGTGCCCCAGCAAGTCCACCCAGTGCACGCGGTGCGTCTCGGCCAGCGACGGCGTGATGAACTCCCAGGTTCTGACATTGCCGCCGAATCCCGGCAGCATGACCACGTCGGGTCCGGCGCCGACCGAGCGGTGGTAGATCCGGCCGTCCGACACCGGCTGCAGCGTTCCGCCATCGAGGTGGGATTCCACGTCGAACGGCTGCGGACGCCCGCGCGTCGCCGCCCACACGCCGCCCGCCAGCGCGGCCAGCCAGACCAGTCGGGACCAGGACGCCATGCGTCAGTCTCGGTTGCACCCCGTGCTAGTATCGCAGCGAACGTAAGAACCCTTTCGGCGCGGCCGTTTGCGGCGAGCCGTGCAAACCCAGTGGGAAGGGCCGTTGGTACGCGACTACGCGCTCGTGGTGATCTATGGCGCCGAGCGCATTGCCACCCTAACCTCCGCTCACATTGACACCGTGGCCGACCACATAAGCGGTGCGGGCGGCGAGGTCAACAGCGTCAACAGCTGGGGCAAGCGCAAGCTCGCCTATCCGATTCAGAACGAGCGGGAAGGGCACTATGTGCTCCTCGAGTTTTCCGCCGACCCGTCTCGAATCCAGAACCTCGAGCAATCGCTGCGCATCAACGAGGACGTGATGCGGTTTCTGGTGGCCCGCCAGGAGTTGGACATGTCGCCGGCGCTCGCGGTTGAGAGCGAAGGTCGGCGATGAACGACGATGGCGGCCGGCGGCGCGGCAGGTCCCGTGGGCTCAACAAGGTGCAGATCATTGGCAATCTTGGCCGCGACCCGGAGTTGCGCTTCACCCAAGATGGCACTCCCGTGGCCAATTTCACGGTCGCCGTCAACGAGTCGTGGCGCAGCCGCGGCGGCGAGCAGCGCGAGCGCACCGAGTGGTTTCGCGTCGTCGCCTGGAGCCAGTTGGCCGAGATTGCCAACCAGTATCTCCGGCGCGGTCGCCAAGTATTCATCGAAGGTCGCCTCCAGACGCGCGAGTGGCAGGACCGCGAGGGCAACGATCGCACGACCACCGAGCTGGTCGTCCGCGAGATGATCATGCTCGGCGGCAGGGATGACGCCGATGGGCCGCCGCGCGACGACGACGGCGGCGGGGACCGGCGTGACTTCCGCGGCCAACAGTCGCAGGGCGGCCGCCCCGACCAGGACGACTCGATCACCGCCGATGATCTCCCCTTCTGATTGCGATTTGATTCACCGTGAGGTTGCATGACTGACCAAGGCTCCGGCGCTCCGGGCGAGGGCGCCCCGGCTTCGGCCCGGCAAATCCGTGAGGACGCCCGACCAACGCCGCCCGACTCGCGGCCGCCCGGCGGCGGCGGTGGTGGTGGTGGACGCGGCGGGCGGTCGCGACGGGGCGGCCGCGGCTTTCGGCGCCGCGCCTGCTATTTCTGCGAGACGCGCGAGCCCATCGACTTCAAGAACGCTCAGCTCCTGCGCCGGTTCATCGCCGATTCGGGTCGAATCGAGACGCGCCGCAAGACGTCGACGTGCGCGCGTCACCAGCGTGAGTTGGCCCGCGCGATCAAGCGCGCGCGTTACCTCGCGCTGTTGCCCTACGTCGTGCGACGCCGTCTGCACGCGTAGCGGCTAGTCGCTGGCGCCGCATGGCACCGCGCACCCACGCGCAGCGGCGCCGTGCCGACCGTGATCGCCGCCGAGCGCAGCGCCGCCCGCGTACCGCGACCATCGGCTGGCGCGACCTCATGGTCGCCCTGCGCGACTGGGGCATGCTCACGCGGCAGCAGCGCACCGCGGCGGCGGCGAAATGGCTGACGCTTCTGGCCGGTCTCGCCGCGGCCGTCGTGCTCAGCCTCGTCGGGAGCGCCTTCTACGCCGAATACGGCGCCCTGCCAAACTCGGCCGTGGCCACGGTCGGGTCCGAACCGATCCCGGCGAGCGAATACCGCGACTTTCTGTCATACCGACGCTACGAGTTGCAGCAGGAGATTGCCGCGCTCGACGCCGACGAAACGGTCGAGGACTACGAGGCGCGGTCGAACGACTTGCGCGCGCAGTTGGGGGGCGTGGCTTTCAATGGCGTGTCCCATATGGCGCACGCCGTATTGATCCGCGATGCGTGGGCCGCCGACGGGCGAGAGGTCGGGCCGGACGACCTCCGCGCGCAGCTGGTGGCGCTGGCCGGCACGGCGCCGGAACGCGAGGATGCCCAGGCCGCGGCGATCGAGACCATCCGCGAGGCGACGGGCCTCGACGCCGCGACTATCGAGCGATTCGCGGCCGACAGCTTCCGGCGGGAGCGGCTCGCGGATGAGCTGTTTGCGGAGACCGACCCCACGCCCGCGCACGTCAAGGCCGTGGAGATCGTGCTTGCCCGCGAGGAGGACGCCGCGGAGGTCATCCAGCGAATCGAAGATGGGGAGGCGATGGAGGACGTGGCGCGCGAGGTGTCGGTCGACAGCCTGTCGCGCGGCGCCGGCGGCATGGTCGATTGGACGCCCAGCGGTATCCGCCAAGAGGCCTGGGACGCCGTGGCGTTCACCTCACCGATTGGTGAGATCGTCGGACCTTTCGAAGGCAACCTGGGCTGGTATCTGCTGCGCGTGACGGACCGCGTGGACGAGCGCCCCTTGAGCTCCGCCCATGCCCGAACGCTGCGAGCGAGGCGTCTCGACGCCTGGCTGGCCGAGCGCAGCGACGAGCGGCCCATCGAATACATGCTCAGCACCGAAATCATCGACTGGACGGAACGGAACTCCCTGCCGTAGTCGGGTGTTCGCTTAGGGCGAGGCTTTGGCTTCCGCCACCGGCGTCGCGGTGGCTTCACCCACCTGAACGCGGATGCGCGAGCTCAGCGCCAGCGACCCGACCGCCAGGATCGCGCCGCCAACGAACGGGACCCAGTGGCCAAAGGCCTCCCAGAGGATGCCGCCGGTGATGGGGATGATGACCGCCGCGATGTGGTTGACGGTCATCCCGGTGACGAGGCTTGGGCGGATGTCGGCGGGGTCGACGGCAATCTTGCCCAGATAGGTGGTCACGCCCGTGTCGGCGCTGAAGAACAGGTTGTCCAGCACGTAGAGCACGAAGAGCACGCCGAGAACGGGGATGGCCGCGTAGCCGACGAAGATCAGGGCCAGCGCCCCGTAGGCGACCATCAGGATCAGGCGCTCGCCGAACCGGTCGATGAGGCGGCCGAATTGGTACACGGCGGCGATGCTGACCACGCCGTTGACGAGGCTGAGGATGGCGATCGTCTGCACCGGCGATCCGTAGTCCCGCACCAGCAGAAACAAGGCGAAGGTCATAAAGATGTGGCGGCGGGCGCCGTCCAGGAACGTCAGGGCGTAATAGAGCCAGTAGGCCCGCCGAATCAGGATGCGCGGCGGCCGCCGCGTGCGTGGGATCCCGCGCACGCGCAGGACCAGCAGCGCTCCGGCGATCGCGAGCACGCCAGCCACGACGAAGAGCGGCCGCAGCCCGCTGGCTCCGGCGGCCAGCGCCACGAGCCCGATGCCGGCCAGGTTGGCCACCGCCGCCACGGCGCGGAGTTGACCCAACCGGCTGCCCTGCTCGGTCACGCGGCTCAGCCGCAGGGCCAGGGTGCTGGAAATCGGCATCCACATGTGAAAGCCCACACTGGCCACGAGCGAAAAGAGGATCAGGCTCGGGATGCCGTCAATGTGGAAGTAGTTGACGAATCCCACGCCCAGCAGCAGCAGCGCCACCGCTCCGACCAGCGGCTCCGCCACGGTCATCACCAGCGCCGCGATGCCGGCGGTCAGCAGGCCGGGAATCTCGCGGACCGTTTCCAACAGCCCTAGCTCGTTGGGACTGATGCCAAGGTCTTGCCCGATGAAGTTGAAGAAGATCGTCTGATAAATGCCCATGCCCAGCCCGAAGGCGAAGTTGGCGGCCGCGAGCCAGCCAAATGGGGCCACGCGAGGCACACGGAGCACGCAGAGACCCTCGGGTTGGACGGCGCGGCCATTCTACGGGCGCTGCCCGGTAGACCGCGCTGCGTGCAGCGCGGGAGGGGCTTCAGTCGTCGATCCCAGGCTGCGCGCAGCCTGGGCCACCGCGCATCCGGCTGTAGGGGCAGCCCTTGTGGCTGCCCGCAGGCGAACCCATCCGCGCCGAGGTGCGGGCGCCCACCAGGGGCGCCCCTACGGGGCCGTCGGCATCGCCGTTTGTCCGCAATATGTTCGGTGCCTACAATTGCCGCCGGCTGATCCGGGAGGCACGGCGTGGCTGACTTCGCCCATTTGCACGTTCACAGCGAATTCAGTCTGCTCGACGGCTTCTGCCGCATTCCCGACCTCCTCGACCGCACGCGCGAGCTCGAGATGGATGCCGTCGCCCTCACCGACCACGGGGTCATGTACGGCGCGGCCGACTTCTACCTGGCCGCCAAGGACGCCGGCGTCCGCCCCATCATTGGCTGCGAGGTCTACGTCGCCCCACGATCACGCACCGACCGCGACGCGACTCTCGACCGGCGCGCCTTTCACCTGACGCTGCTGGCGCGCAATCACGAGGGCTATCGCAGCCTCGTCAAGCTCACCTCGCGCGCGCACATGGAGGGGTTCTACTACCGCCCGCGGGTCGATCGCGAGCTGCTCCGTGAGCACAGTGAAGGGTTGATCTGCCTCAGCGGATGTCCCTCGGGCGAGCTGATGCGCGCCATCGAAGCGGGTGACATGGCGCATGCGGAGTCGGTGGCGCGCTGGCACGCCGAGGTCTACGGCGAGGGGAACTACTACATCGAGCTCCAGCGCTCGCTGCCGGAGCTGGAGACGCACTACCAGCGGCTGATGGAGCTGGCCGACGGTCTGGGTCTGCCCCTGGTGGCGACCAACGACGTGCACTACGTACGTCGTGAGGACCGCGACGCCCACGACACGCTGCTTTGCATCCAGACCGGCCGCACGCTGTCGGACACCTCGCGCATGCGCATGGAGGGCGACTTCCACCTGCGCGCGCCCGAGGAGATGGCCGGGCTGTTCGCCGACGTTCCGGACGCCTTGTCGAACACGGTCGCCATCGCGGGGAAGTGCGACATCGATCTGCCGTTCGGGCGCATTGCCATGCCCGAAATCGAGCTGCCCGGCGGCGGCGCCGCCATCGACTACCTCCGCGACCAGGCCCAACGAGGCTTGCGGTCGCGGCTGGCCGCCGATCCCTCGCCGACGTACCAGGAGCGGCTGGCGTATGAACTCAATGTCATCGAGCAGACGGAGTTCGCGTCGTACCTGGTGCTCGTGGGCGACATCGTGGCCTTTGCCCGCGACCGCGGCATGCTCACGGCCCCGCGCGGCTCCGTCAACGGCAGCCTGGTCGCCTTTGCGATGGGCATGTCGGACATCGACCCGATCAAGCACGACATCATGTTCGAGCGCTTCCTCACGGTCGGGCGCAAGGGGTCAATGCCCGACGTGGACCTCGACTTCCCCAGCGACCGGCGGGACGAGGTGATCAACTACATCTCCGACACCTATGGGTCGGACCACGTGGCGCAGATCGCGACGTTCGGCACCCTGGCGGCACGGGCCGCCGTGCGCGACGTCGGCCGCGTGATGGATCTGCCGCTGCCCGACGTGGATCGCGTCGCCAAGCTCATCCCGGTCAATCCAGTGAATCCCTTCACCATCGAGCGGTCGCTGGAAACCGTCACCGAGCTGCAGCAGCTCTACCACGCCAATGACGAGATTCGGCGGCTGCTCGACATGGCGCGGGATATCGAGGGGGTGTCCCGACACGCGTCGACGCACGCCGCGGGGCTGGTCGTGTCACGCGAACCCCTGATCGAGCACGTGCCGCTGATGCGCTCGGCCGACGGTCAGCCGGTGGCGCAGTTCACGGGGCAGACCATCGATCGCATCGGCATCCTCAAGCTCGACATCCTGGGGCTCTCGAACTTCCGCACGATCACGCACGCGCTCGAGCTGGTCCGCCAGGACACCGGGGACAAGATCGCGCCGCAGGAAATCCCGTTGGACGACGACCGGGCCTTCGCCATGCTGCGGGCCGGCCGCACGGTCGGCATGTTCCAGCTCGAAAGCAGCGGCATGACGTCCACCCTGCGCCGCCTGCAACCGACGAACATTGACGATCTGGCGGCGATCATCGCCCTGTACCGCCCGGGCCCGATGCAGCACATCGACCGCTACATCGACACGATGCACGGGCGCGAACAGCCGGTCTATCCCCATCCCAAGCTCGAGCCGATCCTGCGGGAGACGCACGGGGTGCTGGTCTACGCCGACCAGGTGCTGCGGGTCGTGCGGGAGCTGGCGGGCTATGACTGGGACGAGGCCGATCGCTTCCGCAAGGCGGTGGGCAAGAAGATTCGCGCCGCACTCGAGAAGGAGCGCTCGGAGTTCATCGAGCGGGCCACGGCCAACGGCCTGACGGCGAAGGTCGCGGAGGACGTGTTCGGGCTGATCGAGCCGTTCGCGGGCTACGGATTCAACAAGGCCCACGCGGTCTCCTACGCCGTCATTGCCTATTGGACGGCGTGGCTTAAGGCGCTCTATCCGGTGCAGTTCCTCACGGCCCTGCTGGTCACCGACAGCGGCGATCTGGCCAAGGTCGCGCGGGCCAAATCCGAGGCCGAGGCGCTGGAGCTGGAAGTACTGGCGCCCGACGTGAACCGGAGCGGCGCCTCCTTCGTGCATCGCGGCCGCCAGATCGTCTTTGGACTCGGGACGGTCAAATCCGTCGGGGAGCAGGCGGTCGCCGCGATCCTCGACGCCCGCGAGGACGGCGGGCCGTTCGAGTCACTGGCCGATCTCTGCGCCAGGATCGACGGCCGGGTGGTGACGCGCCGCACCGTTGAGCCGCTGATCAAAGTGGGCGCGCTCGACGCCCTGGGCGAGCGCAACGCGCTGCTCGCAGGCCTGGAGTCCGCGTTCAAGCGCGGCCAGCAAGCTCGCAGCGACCGCGTGTCGGGGCAGACCACGATGTTCGAAATGGGCGCACTGCCGGCGAGCGCGAGCGACGACGAAAAGTTGCCCGACGTCGAAGAGGCGAGCAACGGCGATCGGCGACGCTGGGAGAAAGACTTGCTGGGGCTGCACGTCTCGCCGAGCCCGTTGTCGAACCCTGGCGTGCGTGAGGCGCTGCGCGCGAGTGTCGATACCCAGATTTTCGACCTGGAGGCCGCGCACCTCGGCCAAACCCTCACCGTCGGCGGGCTGGTGGCGGACGTGCGGCAGCTCATCACGCAAAAGGGCGACACCATGGCCATCGTCACGCTCGAGGATGCGCCGGGAACCATCGAAGTCGTCGTGTTCCCGCGGATTTGGTCGCAGATTGGCGACAGTCTGGAGATCGACCGCGTCATCGTGGCCAGGGGCAGACTCGAGGACCGCCGGGGATCCCTGCAACTCGTCGCCGACAACCTGTATCCACCGCAGCCGGTCGCGACGGATACGGGCGATGCGGCCGCGACTCAAGAGGTGCCAATGCCCGACGACGCCCCCGAAGCACAAGCCGACGTTCCCGCCATGCCAGGACACTTTGGCGTCGACGGCGACATCGCGCCGGACGCTGAAGCGGCGGTCAACGGCGACTCCGCGGAGGCCGCGGCATCCGCTCCGACGGCGGACGCCGACGCGCCGGTCGAGCCGTCACCCGTGGTCGGCAGCCTGGAGGTGCAAGCGGCGGGCAGCGAATACATGGCGCCGAGCGACGAGGAAGCGCCGGCAGCGTCGGTGAATGGCGACGATGCGCGCGCAGCTTCCGGCGAGGCGAACGGGGCGGCGAACGGCGGCGCGCCGACGCGCGTGGTCGTCGTGCTGCGACGCAGCCCGGACCTGGGACATGACATTGACCTGCTGCGCCGTCTCAACGAGGCCGCCGCCGCCCATCCCGGCGAGGTTCCTCTTGAGCTGCATGTCGAGGCGCCCGACGGCGACGTAACGCGCCTTCGCTGGCCGACCGCTGTGAGCGCCAGTTCCGAGCTTGTGGCGCAGGTGGCTCGGGAGTACGAATCCGACAATGTGCTGGTGGAGCGAGCGCCCGCGGATTCCACGTAGCTCCGACGTCCGAAATCTCGACAGCGGCCTGCCGTCGGGCCACTATGCGCGCAATGCCGTGTGACGGAGGACCGTGCGATGGACCGACCACCCGAGGCGTATATGCACGTGGGCATCGTCCACTTCATGCTGCACCCGGAGGTGCAGGGTGGCGACGGGCCGATTCTCGAATCGGTCGAGGCGCTCGCCACGGACGGCTTCTTTCACGCGCTCGAGGTCACGCACGTCAACGACGACGCGACCCGCGCGGAGCTGGCCCGCCGCGCCCGCACGGCCCGCCTGGCGCTCGGCTACGGGGCGCATCCGGCGCTGCTGCTGGACAAGCTCGATCTCTCATCGGCCGACTCCGACATTCGGGAGCGGGCAATCGAGGCGATGCTGCGCGGCGTCGACGAGGCCCACGCGCTCGACGCGACGCTCGTTGGGGTGCTCGACGGCCCCAACTCGGCGCCGGCGACCGATGCGGACGTCGAACCGGCGCTGACCCGCCTGGCCGACTCGCTCCAGCAGATTTGCCACTACGCCGCTCGCCACGGCATTTGGATCGCGCTGGAGCAGTTCGACCGGGATATTGAAAAGTGCTCGCTGCTCGGTCCCATCGAGCTCTGCATTCGCGTGAGCGAGATGGTTCGGGCCGACACGCCCAACTTCGGGCTCTGCCTCGACCTCAGCCACCTGCCGCTGCTGGGCGAGGATCCTCCGACGTCCGTGCGCCGGGCGGCGGATCACATCATCCAGGCCCACATCGGCAATTGCCTCATCAGCGATCGCTCCCACCCGCAATGGGGCGACCAGCATCCGGTGTTCGGCGAGCCCGGCGGCGTGAACGACGTGCCGGAGCTGACGGCGTTCCTGCAGGCGCTGTTCGAGATCGGCTATTTCGACAAGGACCTGCCGACGGCGATGCCGCTGGTCAGCTTCGAGATGAAGCCGGCGCCGTACCAGACGACGGCCGAGATCATCGGCAACGCCAAGCGCACCTTCGCCGCGGCGTGGGCGCGCGTCTGAGTCCGTTGGTATGGTTTGCGGAGGCTGGGAATGCCCCAGCGGCAGCGTGGTCGCCGACTGCTCATACCGTTTGGAAGGATTTGGGTCGCGGCGCGCTGCCGATGTGAGTGAGTGACTTAAGGAGCTAACCGCGCATGCGAATTGGATATATCGGCCTCGGCAAGATGGGCCTGCCCATGGCGACAAACCTGCGGGCGGCCGGGCACGACCTCATCGTCCACAACCGCAGCCGGGGCAAGGTGGACGACTTCGTCGCCGACGGCGGCGCCGCCGCCGACACACCGGCCGAGGTCGCCGCGCAGTCGGACGTGGTCTGCCTCAACGTGCCGCTGCCACAGGACTCTTTGGAAATCCTGCTGGGCGAGAACGGCGCCCTCGAGACGGCCCGTGACGGCCAGCTTTGGATCGACTTCGGCACCAACGGGCCCGACACCGCGCAGCATTGTGCCGCCGAGGCCGCCGGCAAGGGCGTGGGCTATCTGGACGCTCCCGTGAGCGGGGGACCGGCCGGGGCCACCGCGGGCACGCTGGCCGTATTCGTCGGTGGCACCGCCGAGGACTACCAGGCCGGCCAGGAACTGCTCGACATCGTGGGCGGCAACGTGCAGCACTTCGGGCCGGTGGGCGCGGGCTGCGTGGCCAAGCTGGCCAACCAGATGATCATTGCCGGGGTCCGCGCCGCCAACGCCGAAGCCTACGTGCTGGCGGTGAAAAACGGCATCGACCCCCAGCAGCTCTTCGACACGCTCATGGGGGCATACGCCGCCAGCCGCTGCATGGAAGTGGACATGCCGAGCCTGGTGTTTCCGGGCGACTTCGAGGCTCGCTTCGGAGTGGAGCTTTTGCTCAAGGACCTGGGCCTCGCGCTGGAGTTGGGACGGCGCAGCAACGTGCGCCTGCTGGCGACGACGCTGGCCGATCAGCTCTATCAGGAGGTCCGCCACAAGGGCCTGGGCGATCTGGACGCGGCGGCGCTGATCAAGCCGCTCGAGGAGCTGGCGGGTGTGGAGGTTCGCTCCGGCGATTCCGCGTAGCCCCAGAGGCGCCGCCGGCGTTGGCACGGGTCACCTATGACCCGCGAATTGCGCTATCTCCTCGCGCGCTTCGTCACCTGCTTCTTCGCGGCGCTGGCCGTGGCGGCTCTGGTTCCCGAGGGGATTTCATTTCCCCCCGCGGGGACGAACGACTACTGGACCACCATCACCGCGTTTGCCGCGGTGCTGGCCCTGGTGAACGCCTACGTCCGACCCGTGGTGGATGTGCTGCTCAAGCCGGTCACGTGCGTGCTGGGCGTGCTGACCCTGGGACTGTCGCACGTGCTCGTCAGCGCCGGCGTCTTCTGGCTGGTGGCGCAAGCCGTCGAGGCCATCGAAATCCGCAACGTGGTCGGCGCGGTGGTCGGGTCGATTCTTGTCGGGCTGGTCAACATGGGCGGATCGCTCTTGCTCGGAGGACGCGAGGGATGACGCCCCGCGCCGGCATGGCGTGACCTCGGCCAACGGGCCGGCGCGGTCGCGACGCAGTGCGCTCGTCGAGGCCGCCATCGGCGAGCTCACCGAAGCCGACCGGCCGCTGTCGCTGCAGCATCTGGCGCGGGCGGTGCTGCACGTGGAGTCCAAGGCCGCCGCCATCGCCACTCGCGCCCTGGAGCCGCTGTTGCTGAAGGACGACCGCCTGCGGCAGGCGCCGGAGGGTCAGTGGGAGCTGGCCGAATGGCGGCACCGTGCCCAAGAGCTCGACGACGCCGAGTTCGTGATCTTCGACATCGAGACTAACGGCGGACGCGGCGGGCGGCACCGCGTGCTGGAAGTCGGCGCCGAACGCGTGCGCGACGGCGCGGTGGTTGGCACGTTCGAGACCCTGGTCCGCATTCCGGGCCGCGTCTCCAAGTTCATCACGCGCTACACCGGCGTCACCGACGAGATGCTGGTCGACGCACCGCCGGTCGAGCAGGTGCTGGATGAGTTTCGCGACTTCCAATCCGGCGCGGTGCTAGTGGCGCACAACCTGCCAACCGATCTCGGCTACCTCAACCGGGAGGCCGTGTGGGCGCAACGCCCACTGTTTCCGGGCGACGGCCTCGACACCATGGAGCTGATGCAGGTGTTGATGCCGGAAGCCGAGGTCTCTGGACTCGCCGATGCCTTGGAGTTGCTGGGCGAGCAGGAGTCCCCGCGGCACCGGGCGCTGCCGGACGCCCGCGCCACGCACCGCTTGTTTGCGGCGCTGCTGGGCCGGGCGCGGGCCCGCGACGTGACCACCGTCGAGGCGCTGCGGGCGCTGGGCGCCGAAGGCGGGCCCGAGGGACGGATGCCACAGCGCGCCAAGGAACTCGCCCGCTGGGCCTCGCGCAACCTGCCGCCGTCCCCAGGGGTCTACGTGTTTCGCGATCCGGCCGGTCGGGCGCTCTACGTCGGCAAGACCGTCTCGCTGCAGCGCCGCGTGCGCGCCCACTTCACCACGTCCCACAGCTTCGTGCGCCAGCGAGCCGACATGCTCCCGCGAATCGACCGCGTCGATTGGGAAGTGACAGGCTCGGAGCTGCGCGCGCTGCTGCGCGAGGCCGAGCTCATCGCGGAGCTGGCGCCGGTTTACAACGTGCAGCGCCAGCGCCGCGCGTCGCGGCTCTTGGTACACGTCGGCCCCCCGGAAGCGGCGGTCGTCAATACCGCGTCGACCGTGCGGGGTGAGTCCGGCGACTACGTGGGGCCGTTCCCCACGGCGCGCGACGCCCGACTGGCCGCTCAGGCGGCCCGCCGCTTGTTGGGCCTTCCGGCGCGCGGCGCCAGCCCGGTTGAGCCGTGGCGGCGCGCCGCGGCTCTGGCCTATCTCAGCAACGGTCGTGCCGCGGCGATTGCCGTCGTCACCGATGCGGACGCGCCGGACGAGGTGCGCGAGGCGCTCGTTCGGCGTTTGCGGCGTTCGCGCACCGAGCGCCGGCCGCTCGCCGGCGGACTTGGCGGTGAGCGCGTCGTCGTCGTGGACAGCGGTCCGCGGCCCGGAGATGCCGAGATTGCGCTCATCGACGACGGCCAGATAGCTCGCCACGTCGTTTTGAGCCGGCCGCGCCGCGGCGACGTTCGCCGCGCGCTGCAGAATCTCCTGAAACCCCGTGAATCCAGCGAGACCGTGTCCGCCGACCATCGCTCGATCGTCATCGCCTGGCTCCATGCGCGCGCCGGACGCGATGAGTTTCTGACCGCGCCGCCCGGGAACCCGAGTCGCGAGCTCGTCGAGCAAGTGTGGGCGCGCGTGCGCCGCGCGGCGCACAACTGAGCCAACGAACCGGCACCGGGATGGGTGGGCGCGGCATGGACCTCGATTGGAGGCGACGCTCGGAATCGAACCGAGGTATAGGGGTTTTGCAGACCCCCGCCTTACCACTTGGCTACGTCGCCGCAGCGGCCGCGAGCCTTGGCAGCCCCACTAGCCGCGCGCCAGAATACCTAACGTCGCCGCGTGCCGGTCCACCCGCCCCGAGCGCTAGCTCGTGTCAAACACCCGGCGGTCGGTGACCAACCATTGGCCGGTCTCGCTCCGGGACATGATGAAGCCCAGCACGGCGCGATAGGCCGGATCACTGCTGATGATGCGCCCATCACCGGCGCCGCGAAGCTCCGTTTCCCCAGTCTCGCGAAAGGCGATGAACGCGAGTTCGTCCTGCACGCCCGAGTTTTCGCGCAGGACTTCGCGGTCGATGCGGGCGGTGATGTAGACGTTGTTGGCCCGCAGACTCTCGATCTGCTGCCGGATGCTGGCAATGACGTCGTCGGAGAAATACCGGTTCAGGCCGGTGATCTCGAGCCGTTCCAGGGCGTCTTCCTGCGCTTGGGCGGCGCGCATGGCCGTGACGCTGGCCGCGTCGAGGTTGCTGGCCGCGATCGACTCTTGAATCTTGGAGTTGATGAACAGGCCCGCGACCACAGCCGCGGCAATGCCCGCCAGGATGAATCCGATGACTCGCAGGCGCTTCGCTTCGGCTTCCGAAGCCTCGATCTCTTCCGAAATCGTCTGGTCGAATTCGGCGACGTTGGCCGCCAGAGTCTTTTGGTCATCATCAACTTCGACGATTTCGGCGGTGTCCGACGAAAAGGCGATCGCCGTCGGGTCGTTCTCGGGCGGAGCCATCGGCAGCCGCGCAAACACTCCCGTCTCCCGCTGCTCGCGCGCCTTCCAGCGGACGGCGTGCGGCAGCGTCCAGCGGCCTTCGAGCAGCAGGGTCAGATCGCGACCGTCCAGCAGGATCTTGCGGCGGTCACGTTCGGGGTCCAGCCGCATTTCGCGCGGAAAGCCCTGGAGCGCCACGATCAACGTGCGCCGATCCTGGGCCTGGATAGACTCTTCCGAGGTGTCGACGGCCAGCGGGTCGTCGCCGACTTCCCACACCGCCGTGAGGAGGTGCTCGATGCCTCCCATGCGCACGACGCCCCGAACATCGTGGGCGCGGACCTGCGGCAGACGCAGGATGTCGATGTCATTGGCCCGCAGCAGCCCGCCCAGCACGTTGGCGAGCTTCAACGGACGCTCGTCCTCAGGGCCGCTCATCATGTCGGAATACAGGTCGAGCATGGCGGCGAGCAGCCGTGATCGGCGCTCGGTGCCGTCGTCCTCCGCCGAAGCGTCATCCACTTCCGCCGAGGAGGGAACTGTGACCCCGAGCGCCAGCGCGGCCGCCGCGAGTTCGGCGTATTCGGCCGGGTCGATCGGCTCGCGCGCGTCCCGCCGGTACCTGACACTCTCGGAGACCAAGGCGCGCACCACCTCCTCGAGCGTGCCCGCCTCACCGGCCGCCGCGATCAGTTGCCCGGCGAATTCCGCCGCGTCGTCCACGGGCGCGATTTCGAGGTCGATTTGCGCGCCAACCGCCGTCAGCGAGCGCTCACCGTCAACAGGAAGAATCTGACCGACGGCGGCGGCAAGCCGCGCCGTGGCTTGGCTGTCTGGCATGCCGTTCACGTTCCTCGCTCCGTCCTAGGGTCCGGGCCCTGCGCCAGAAGTGGCCGTGACGCGCCGGCGCATTCCCGTGACCTCGCCACATTCTATTCCGTCCGTCGCGCCCGTCATACGCCAATTGGAATGAATTGGGCGATTACGGGCATGAGATTCGTGAATACGACGATTCCCAGCGCGATCAGCAGGATGCCTCCGGCCTGAGTCGCGTAGGTCAGGGCGTGGCCGTGGCGCTGCAAGAGCGCGCGCGTCCAGCCCGAAAACGCGCCCGCGCCCGCAAACGGCAGCATCAGGCCCAACGAGTACGCCAGCAGCAGCAGGGCGCCTTCGCCCACGGATGCCGTGGTGGCCGCCAGCACGAGAATCGCGCCGAGGATGGGTCCCACGCAGGGGACCCAACTGACCGCAAACGTCCCGCCGATCAAAAATGCGCCGGCAACGTGCAGCTGGCCGGATACCTGCGGCCGAAACGCGAATCCGCGCTGCGCCACCGGTATCCGCAGCAGCCCCAGGGCCATCAGCCCCAGGATGATGATGAGGCTGCCGCCTACCCGATTGAGCCAGACCGAATGATCCGCCAGCGTCTGGGTGAGCGCCCCGAGCGAGGCGCCGAGAATCACGAACACGGCCGTGAATCCAATGGTGAACGCCAGGACGCTTCGCAAAGTGGCGCCGCGGGATGCTCGAGCGCCCGCCGCGTCCCCATCGCTCAGGGTGAGTCCCCCAAGATAGAGCACGTAGGCCGGCACCAGCGCCAGCGTGCACGGTGCGATGAATGAGGCCACCCCCGCCCCGAAGGCCACCGCCAGGTTGACCGATTGGTCCACGGCGGGTCGTGCTACGCCCCAAACACGAACGTATAGAGCGATAGGCCGGGATCGGCCGTTTGCAGCCGCAGCTCACGCGGTCCGGCGTCGCCGTTGCGCAGCAGCCCGTAGGCGCCGAAGGCGTCGATTTCGACAAACGTCGCGCCGTCGTACCCGGCAAAGACGTGAGCGCCGCGCAGCGCTTCCGGCACCGGTGCGCCGTCGAGGGTCACCTTCATGAGCACCGGCGTTTCGCCGGCCGCCGCGGCGGAGACATTGGCCATGCCGGACGTTACGAGAACCGTCGCGTCCCATGAGTTCGAGCCTCCGGTTGGGTCGGGCTGCACGCGATCCGAATCCACGATCCAGCCGCCGCGCAGCCCGAGTCGCGCCACCTCAGCCCCGCCTTCGACGGCCAGGAACCGACCCTCGTCCCATGAGTCGCCCGTGAACAGCGCGGTTTGCGCGGGCGCGGCGCCCTCGTCCACGCCGCCCATCGGAATGTGGTCGAGCGAGGCCCCGCCCGCTTCGAGCAACTCGCGAATGCGGCGTTCCATCTCCGCGTACGATCCCTCGCCGATCACGTCGAAGCGGATTTGGCCCCGCTGATCCACCAGGTACTTGCGCGGCCAATAGCGGTTCTTGTAGGCGCGCCAGGTGCCCCAGTCGTTGTCCATCGCCACCGGCCAGGTCACGTTCAGCCGGATCATGGCCTCGCGCACGTTGGCCTCGACGCTCTCAAACTCGAACTCGGGCGTGTGCACGCCGACGATTTGGAGGCCCTCGGAGGCGTACTTCGCGTGCCAGTCGCGCAGGTACGGCAGGGTGTTGCGGCAGTTGTAGCAGCCGAAGGTCCACACATCGATCAGCACCACCCGGCCCCGCAGGTCGGCGAGGCTCAGCGCCGGGCCGTTGAGCCACTGGGTGACCCGCGCGAACTCCGGCGCGAGCGGCCCGGACGGCGCCGGCGTCGCCGCGGCCTGGGGCGTGGGCGGCGCGGGAGCCGCGGCCTGCGGCACGGTCGTCGCGGCCTCGGGGGTTGTTGGTTCGTCCGCCACGGGGGCCACGCTGACTGATTGCGGCGGCTGCACCACGATGAAGATGATGGCGATGATCGCGGCAATGGCGGCAACCGAGCCCGCCAGGCTCAACCAACGCGTT
The DNA here is from genome assembly GCA_028873795.1 of Chloroflexota bacterium. Lineage (GTDB taxonomy): Bacteria > Chloroflexota > UBA11872 > UBA11872 > UBA11872 > JAJECS01. The sequence continues at coordinate 128,927 of JAPPNP010000043.1, read as the reverse complement.
CGATCGGTCATGCTCGATCTCCGCCGTTCGGCAATGGCGCGCCGGAAGCGTGAGGGGCGAGCGCGCGCCGAAGCTCGTCTGTCACCTCTGAATCACGCCGCCCTCGGCGTGGGCGTCAGAGCGCATTCCGTCTCTCTGAGACACTACGCAACTCTCGCTCCGGCGGATTGTGCAGCGCCGCCGCGGTCCTGTCAGCGAGGGACGGCGTCCGGCTCCACGGCCGGCAGGCCGTCGACCAGCTCGATCGAGCGTCCCGGATAGGCGGGCGCGCGCTCGCCGGGCGTCACGATGCCCGTCAGATTCAACGGGTCCACGGCGCTGATCCGGACCCGCTGGCCGCTCGGCGCCGCGGCGCGGTGACGGCGCAGGGCGGTGACGGCCTCGGGGAGGGCGTATTGCTCCCCCACGAATCCCGACACGAACCGTCCGCCGCGAACCGTGCCCTTGGCTTCGAGCCGGCGCAGGGCGCGCAGCACCTCGCGCCACGGAACCGCGAATGCTTCTCGCTGGCGCAGGTCGCGGAAGACGACGCCGTAGCGCTGCAGGATCACGTGCGCCACGAGCTCCGCGAGGTCGTCGGACAAGGCTTCGCCGTCTGGAGCCGCCTCCAGCCGCGACCATCGACCGGGCGGCGAGGCTGACGCGTCCAAGGCATGCCGACCGCCGCCGCGCCGGCGCCAGCCGCCGCGGCGGCGCCTCCCGGCGAGCGCGCGCACGCCGTGGAAGCCGTCGGAGGCCACCCAGCCACCCCCGATGAGGGCGCGCAGCCCTTCTTCCACGTCGCCGGGCAAGCGTCGCGTGGCAGATGCCAACTCGTCGAAGAAGAGCGCGCCGCGCGTCTCGAGCAGCCGATAGATCTCACCCGCGGCGCCGACGGTTGGGGGCGAGGCCGCCCCGCGGTCCGTGCCGCGCGCCGCCGCGAGCAACATCTGAAGATCGCGACGGGGCGCCAGGGTGATGGGCGTCGCGCGCGTGGCGGCCAGCGTGTAACCGGTGATCGGCGAGTCGCCATTGGTGTTCGGGCGCGGCTGCGACAGGCGGCCCCACGCCACCTCGCCGCTCAGGCACAGCTCGTCGAGCCAGCTGGGCTGAAAGTCCCGCACGCGGCTCGGCAGGAGCACGCTCTCCCACGCGGCCACCGGCGCCTCGAACCCGCGCAGCCGCTCGATCGCGGTGCGCAAGCCGGCGCGACCCTCGAACCTGCCGGTGGAACCGAGTCCCTGCCACTCGATGAGGAAGCGCATGTAGTCCTGCGCCGACACCGGGTCGATAGCGCGTCGCAACCGTTCGAGCGTGGCGCGGTGAATCCGGGCCAGCAGGCGCCGGTCGGAGAACTCCTCGCGGCTCAGCCCCGGCGTGAACTCACCGCGCAGCACAAAGCCGCCCGCCTCGAGTTGCACCAGCCCGCGCGCCGCGTCCTCGGCCGGCAGTCCCGTGCGTCCTGCAAGCTCGTCCACCGTGAAGGGACCCAGGACCTCGGAGTGCCCCCGGAGCAGGAGCCGGCGGGCCGATTCGCGGTCGTCGACCGGAAGCTCGGCGCGCGCCGGCAGCCGCAGGTCTGGAATCGCTTCCGCGGGGTAGAGCAGCCGCAGAGCCGGCAGGTGCTCCGCCGCCGCCCACAGCACCGTGTCGCCCAAGTGGAGCTTGAGCGCGCGGCCAGCCGCGGAAAGCTCGTGGAGCCAGTCCAGCCAATCGCCAACTACCGGTTCGGCCACGGCCACCAGGCCCAGCAGCGCGTCGTGCACCTCTTCGGCATCGCGGGGATCCGGCCAGGCCTCCTCGGCGACCCGCGCGATGGCGTCGGCGTCCAATGCGCCCAGATCCCTGGCGCTTTCGGGCAGCGCCCGCCGCAGGCTCACGGCTCGCGTGCGCCGCTCCTCGATCGGCGCGTCGTCGAGGTAGGTGTAGGGCTTACCGCTCACGATCTCATGCGCCATCGGCGAGGGCTCGACGGTGTCCCGGGCGTGCATCTGGATCTCACCCGCCTCGATCCGCTCCAGGATGCGAACGAGCTCCGGCAAGTCCATTGCCTCCGTGAGGCAGTCCTTCACCGTCTGCTCGATCAGGGGATGATCCGGCATCTCCAGGGGGCCGGTGACGTTCTCCTGGCAGCCGACTTGCTCGGGGAACACGGCGGCCAGCAGATCGTCCGAGCGCATGCGCTGGAGATAGGGCGGCACGCGCTTCCCGCCGCGCTGCCGTCGCACCGCCAGCGCACGCGTGACGTTCCAGCGCCAGCGGGTCGGAAACAGCGGCACGTAGAGAATCGCCTGCCGGAGCGACTTCGCGACGTTGACCGACGTGACGTAGCGAAAGGTCTCCTCCAGGGGAAACGAGTGCTGCGGACCCAGCGACAGCAGAATCGCGTCGTCGTTGGCCGCCGCCTGCAGCTCGAAGTCGAAGCGCACGCAAAACCGCTTGCGCAGCGCCAGCCCCCAGGCACGGTTGACGCGCTGGCCGAACGGCGCGTGCACCACCAGCTGCATGCCGCCCGAGTCGTCGAAGAACCGCTCATAGACGACGTCACGGTCGGACGGCACCAGGCCCAGGCCGTCGCGCGTCGCGCGCAGGTAGTCGATCATCTGCGCCGCCGCGGTCGGTGACAGGGCGCACTCGGTTTGCAGTCGCGCCCGCAGGGCGTCCGGATCGTCGAGTCCCGCCACGATGTCGCGGCGCAACCGACCGACTTCCTGCGATAGCTCCCGCGTTCGACCCGGCGCCTCGCCGAGCCAGAAGGGGATCGTGGGCGGCGCGCCCTGGGCGTCCACGACGCGCACGGTGCTCTGCTCGACGCGGCGAATGCGCCACGAGGTGCTCCCCAGCAGGAAAATGTCGCCCGCCATGCTTTCCATGGCGAAGTCCTCGTTCACCGAGCCGACCACCGCGTCGTCGGGCTCGGCCACGACCTGGTAGTCGCCGGTCTCGGGAATCGTCCCGCCGTTCATGACGGCGGCCAGGCGCGCGCCCCGCTGACCCCGCACGACCCCGTGAATCCGGTCCCAGTGGACGAGCGGAGCCGACCGGCCGGCGCCGTCGCCGATGCCCCCGGCGAGCATCGCGACGATTTCGTCGAATTCGCTCCGCGCGAGCCGCGCATACGGCCAGGCGGTGCGCATGAGGTCGAACAGGGCGTCTTCCGACCAGTCCTCGCAGGCGCACTCGGCCACGATCTGCTGCGCCAGGACATCGCGCGGCGTCTCGGGGATGTGTATGCGGTCCAGCCGGCCCGCGCGCACCGCCCGAATCAGCGCGGCGGCCTCGATCAACTCGTCCCGCGTCGTCGGGAAGAGCCGCCCGTGGGGACGCAGGCCGAGCGCGTGACCGGATCGCCCGATGCGCTGCAGGAACGTCGCCATGCTGCGCGGCGATCCGATCTGACACACCAGGTCGATGCTGCCGATGTCGATGCCGAGCTCCAGCGAGGCCGTGGCCACCAGCGCCTTGAGGTCGCCGGCCTTCAGCCGCTGCTCGACGCGTTGGCGGCGCTCCTTGGACAGGCTCCCGTGATGGCTGGCCACCGCCTCGTCGCCCAGCCGCTCGGCCAGGTTGTGGGCCACCCGCTCCGACTGGGTGCGGGTGTTCACGAACACCAGCGTCGTGCGGTGCCCGGTCACCAGCTCGGCCAGGCGGTCGTAGATTTCGCCCCACTGCTCGCGGGGCGCCACGGCTTCCAGGTCGGTGGGCGGCACCTCGATGGCCAGGTCCAGGTCGCGTTGGTGGCCGAGGTCCACGATGTCGCAGGGTCGCGACGCCGCGTCCGGATCCATGCCCGTGAGGAACCGGGCGATTTCGTCGATGGGTCGCTGGGTGGCGGAGAGCCCGACGCGCTGCGGCCGCGCGTCGGCCACGTGGTCCAGCCGCGCCAACGTCAGCGCCAGGTGCGAGCCGCGGCGATCGCGGGCCAGGGCGTGGATTTCGTCGACGATCACGGTGGTCACGCCGCGCAGCGTTTCGCGGCTGCGCTGCGCGGTGACCATCAGGTAGAGCGACTCCGGCGTGGTGATGAGGATGTGCGGCGGCCGACGCACCATCTGCTGCCGCTCATTGGCGGTGGTGTCGCCGGTGCGCAGGCCCGTGCGAATGGCCGGCGGCTCTCGACCCTCGGCGACGGCGCGCCGGCGGATGCCCTCCAGGGGCTCCTCCAGGTTGCGCTGGATGTCGTTGCTGAGCGCCTTCAACGGCGAGACGTAGACGATCGACGTCGTGGCCTCGAGGTCGCCCGCCTCGGCCTCGCGCACCAGCCGATCGATACCGGCCATGAAAGCCGCCAGCGTCTTGCCCGAGCCCGTAGGCGCCGCCAGCAGCGTGTCGCGCCCGCTCATGATCGAAGGCCACCCAGCCGCCTGCGCATCCGTCGGCGCGCCAAAGCGCTCCACGAACCAGTCCCGCACGGTGGGACACAGCCCATCGACCAGGTTCGTTGGAGCGATCGAGGAAGTCGTCACGACCACCGGGTCCGGGATCGGCAAGCGGATCGCTTGCCGGTTCTAATCCTACGGAATGCAGCTGCACATTCTTCGACTAGCAGGTGACTCCCATCCCGTCACTCCCGCGAAGGCGGGAGTCCACCCATCCGTCACCTTCACGCGCAACCACGACCCCACGCGCTCCCCACCCCGTCAGTCCGAGCGCGGCGAGGAATCTCAGACGTTCGATTGCGGCTTTTCGGATTGATGCGTCGCTGGATTACGGCCCAAGAATCCATCGTTCCCGCGAAGAGACTGCCCCTTATCCGATACGGGGCTGGAATCCGGCCTCGCAATCGTCGGTCAGAAGCAAAGTAGCCGCGATCCACCCGACGGATCTGGATGCCGCCGTTGCCGCGGCTGCGCAATGACCCTCAAGGGCTAAGTTCTCACTCGAACAATGTCCTGGGCAGCCCCGATTGCCGGATGATCGACATCAACGTTCCGATCCGGAGTTCCCTGTGGTCCGGCACCGGAACGGTGGTCGTGTCCCCATCTTCGACCCGTTGCATCAGTATGTGGCTGCCCCGGCGTCGCACTTCAGCGAACCCATGCCTTGCCAGGATCGCGCAGACCTCCCGGCCCGATAGCACCCGAAGCCTAGCCAACCGCTACCTCGACGTGCGTCACGTAGACCTCGTCATGAAGCCGGCGCTGGATTTCGTCGGCGGAAGCTGCCTCGTAGAAGAGCTCGATCGCTTCCTTGAGATTGGCTCGAGCCTCGGACACGCTGACACCCTGGCTGGCGATGTCGAGCTCGGGGCAGAGCGCGACGTAGTCCTCCCCTTCGCGCTCGATGATCGCGGTCATCTGCCTTCGCATGGTTTGACCTCCTGGTTGGCAGGCTCGCGTTCCTGCCCGGGTCGGAGTCCGCTGTGGCCGACGGCGTCCGACCACCAACATTCTCACAGAAGCAGCCTCGCCCCAATCCGCCGAGCGGTGTCGCCAAGGGCGGTGCCGTGATCCGTCGTTTCACTCTTGACCGGATCGCCCTCACTCCGGCCCTCTGCGAGGGCGACGGATCCGAACCGGCGCCGTAGTCCTGCCTGGGAGACAGGACGGCGGCCGGTCCCACGCTGCACGCAGCGTGGGCCACCGTAGTCATTTCGAGCGGAGCGAGAAACCTCGGGGGCAGGGAGAAGGCGCAGCGTACTTGGATTCCTCACGGCGTTTGGAATGACATTTCTGGTTCGAATGACGCGTCTGCCAGGCGGCGGATGTCCGTGTGCCCGAGGTTTGGTGAACGGTGGATTCCCGCCTCCGCGGGAATGACGGAGGGGGCGAAAGTGACGGACCCAGGCCGACGAGCAGGCGAGCCTAGGGCGTCGCGCGTCTCCGCCCGATGATCTCGTGCCAGATGCGGGGCAGGCCGTCGTAGCGCACTTTGTCGACGGCCAGGCTCAGGTAGTGGCTCTGCTCGGCCAGGCTGAACTTGCGGGGAAAGTCCAGGTCGCCCGCGACGCCTTCCACGAACGCCGGGTAGCGGGCGATGGCCTTGAGCGCTTCGCGGGTGAGGTGAATCGCCCGCTCCAGCTCGTGCACGACCTTGAAGCCCGCCTCCTCGATCATCTTGCGGTAGTCCTCGGGCCGACGGTAGGGCAGTGAGCCACCCTTGTCGTTGCGGCGGGCGCCGGTGAGCCGCATGAAGTGCAGCTTCCACTCGCCGTGTCCCCGCATCGAGTTCGCCACCGCCATCGAGACCGTCGTGAACGTGCTGTTCGACGACAGCAGGGCGCCCTCGCGCGCGATCGCCGCCATGCCGCCGTAGACCTGGCGCTGCCCCTCCTGGTCGGTGATCTCGTGGATGGCGTCGTGAATGCTCAGGCTGTCGGCGCCGTCGGCGGGAAGCTCGTCGCCTTGCAGCCGCTCCAAGTACCGCGCGTCGGCTTCCACGAAGCGCAGGTCAATGTTTGACGGTCGCGGCGTGGTGGCCTCGGCGATTTCCAGCGCCTTGGGGCTGCGGTCGATGCCGATGATCGTGCCCCGGAATCCCCGCTTCTCGGCCTCCTCGATCAGGAGCTGCGGCACGAGACCTGTGCCGGTGGCCAGGTCGACGTGCACGAAGGGGTTTGGCATGTGGCGAAACAGCTCTTGCACGAGTTCGCGGTTGACCTGGCGATACTCGGGAACCGCCGCGAAGTGCCCAAAGTGCAATTCCTCGGGCGAGGGAAGATCCTTGGCGTCGACAGTCACGTCAGCCGCTCGGCAAGATGGTCGGCGTCGTGCGCCCGAATGGTGGGTTTGGCACGGTAGGCAAAACGGCCCGGCGGCCAAATACGTATGGCTTGTTGAAGGGCCCCACCGGAGTCTTGGCGATGGATGTCAATAGCGCCCGCACAGAACGGCGGCCTGACAATGGGGCCGCTGACAGTAGCGGCGATGATAGCTCAAGGGCGCGCATTGCCGCTCACGGAGGCATCGGTCGCTGCAATCGGGACGAAACACGAGTGAGTCTCCGCCGACGTCCGGTTCCCTCTCGGTCCATGAAACCTCTGCAAGGGCCGGTAGGGGCGAGTCTCAGACCCGCCCGGCGCCGAGCGTCCGGCGCGCCTCCGGATTCGACCGGACTGGATTCCGCCCCCGTATCGAGTATGGGGCAGGCTCTCCGCCGGAATGACGGAGGGGTTACGCAAGAGTCTCTCGATGGAGACCTTTGCGAAATCCAGCCGGGCTTGGGGGTGACCGGGCGTGTCCCTTCCGCCCCCAGGTTCAATGAGGGGTGGATTCCCGCCCCGTATCGAGTACGGGGCAGGCTCTTCGCGGGAATGACGAAGGGTTACGCAAGAGTCTCTCGATGGGGCGGGATAGCGTGAGGGCGCCGGTAACCGGGTCTACCGGCGAGGGCCGGCCGCCCAAGCCACGCGCCTCACGACGAGTGGTGGTGTCGCGCCGCCGGGTGCTTGGTCTGCTGGCGTCCGGCGGCGCCGCGCTCGCCACGCTGGCGGCTTGTGATGAGACTCCGTCGACGGCCACGCCGACCAGGCCTGCCGCCGCCGCCAGAGTGATCGTCACCGCGCCTCCATCTCCAACACCCAGTCCCACCGCCACGCCCGCGCCAACGCCGACCGCCGCGCCTACGCCGACGGCGACTGCCGAGCCCACGCCGCGTCCGGCGCTCGCCGGCACCCCCGTGCCGGACGACCGCCGGCTATCGGATGACCAGGCGCGATCGCTGCTTGACGGCCTGCTGCTCGACCCCACCTATCCGGAGGCGCAGGTGGAGCTTGTGGCGTATATGGGTACCACCGGCGACGACCGGCTCATCTCGGTGCTCATCGAGGTCCTGCGGGCGGCGCAGCTTGGGGCATTTCATCCCGACGCGTGGGACAACGCTCGGCAGGGTCTGTTCCAACTCACCGGTGAGCAATACGAATCGTGGGCGGAGTGGGCCGAGTGGTACGCGCGGAGCGACCTGACCACCGTGCCTGGGTTCGCCACCTGGAAGGGCCGCATCTACAGCCGCGTCGACCCGCAGTTCGCCCGATTCTTCGACGAGGACGCGCCGCGCAGCATCCGCTTCGAGGAGATCGTCTGGGGCGGTGTGCGCCTGGACGGCATTCCGCCGCTGGAGTCGGCCGAGATGATTGCGGCCGAGAACGCGGGTTATCTCGAACCCGACGACGTGGTCTTTGGCGTCGCCATCAACGGCGACTACCGCGCCTATCCGCTCCGCATCCTGGACTGGCACGAGATGGCCAACGACGTGGTGGGCGGCGAGCCCGTGGCGCTGGCCTATTGCACCCTCTGCGGTGCCGGCGTGCTGTTCAGCCGCCGCTACCGCGGCGACGTGCTCAGCATCGGCACGTCGGGCTTCCTGATGCGCAGCAACAAGCTCATGTACGACCGCGGCACGTTCACCCTCTGGAACCAGTTGACCGGCGAGCCGGTGCTGGGGCCGCTGGCGGCGGATCCGGGCCGGCTCGACGTCATCCCGATCGTCACGACCACCTGGGATGCCTGGCGCACGGCCAACCCCACCACCGCCGTGCTCAGCATCAACACGGGCCACCGCCGCGACTACTCGCCGGGCGCGGCCTACGGCGGCTACTTCGCCAGCCCCGACGTGATGTTCCCGGCGCCGACCGCGGAAGGTCTGGCCCCCAAGGACCGCGTGTTCGCGCTCGTGCTGGGGGACGCCGCTCGCGCCTATGCCGTGACCGACGTGGTCGAAGCCCGGGTGCTCAACGACACGGTCGCCGACCAGCCGGTCGTGCTCGTCGCGCTCGGCGAGGAGCTGACGATTGACGGCATCGACCGGCGTCGGGGCAATGTCTCCTGGAGCGCCGGTGCCGCAGTGCGGGCCTTCGAGCGCGGCGAGCGGGAATTCGCGCCGGGAAGCGAGCCGCGCACGGTCGTGGACGGGCAGGGAGCCGTCTGGCAAGTCACGGAGGAGGCGCTCGTCGGCCCGGACGGCGCCCAACTCGCGCGCCTTCCCGGCCACCTGGCCTACTGGCTCGGCTGGTCCTCGTTCCACCCCGCCACGACGCTCTACGGCGCCGACGAGAGCTGACCACCCTCGGAGTCCCCTAGAACCCCACCTCGCCCAGCGGCGTCAATGGACTCTGTGGCTCCGGCGACCGGTCCAACGCCCCGTTCACCCCGTAGGGATCGTCGGCGGGGCCGCTGAAGCTGGCGACGCCCAGGCTGAGGGCGTCCAGATCGCCAAGCTCCGACACCGGCACCCAGAACACCACGACGTTCGCCAGAATCATGGCCGCGCCGTCGGTGGGCCTGGGTTCCAGCTGCGGGCCGAAGGTGCGGCGCAACTCCCAGCCGCCCGGTATCGCCGCAATCCAGTAGTGCGAGTCGCTGGCGTCCAGCACGTCGTTGGCGAACTGCGGCAGCGCCTCCCAATCGTTCGCCGGATCGCCGTCTTGGAACAGGGCCCAGAAGGTGCGTACGAATTCGGCGTCGTCGAGCGGCAGCGGGTCGAGCACTTCGGTCCAGACCAGGAGGTATGTTCCGGCCCCGACGCTATCTGCGCCGCAGACCACCACCGGGTCCAGCGAGCCGCAGGGGAAGGCGCCGTCCGGCCCGAACAGCTCGCGCGCCGCGGCCTCGGCCAGCTCGATGCTTCCCGCGCCCCAGTTCCAGATGTCCACCGTTGAGTCATAGCGAACTTGCGCGATGCCGGGGTCGCCGTGAAACAGATCGCCGAGCTCGTCGAGCGCCTCGCCGTAGGGCGACGCGCCCAACTCCAGCCACAAGGCGGAGCGCTCATCGGGGCGCACGATTTCCTCGGCGGCACCCGCTTGCCCCCCGGCACTGGGCGGCAGGGTCGGTCCCAGCGAGATGCCCGCCCCGCCGAAGAAGAAGCCGGCCAGCGTGAGCGCAAACTCGTCGGGGGAAACCTGCCGCGCGTCGGCCGGTGCGCTGATCGAGATATCGGCGTTCCATTCCAAGCGCATCTCGATGTCCGTACCGAAGCCCTCGCCGAGCGCCGGGCCGCGAAACGCGACGGGCAGATAGGTCTCGGTATCCACCAGCAGCTGCACCGAGGCATCCTCGGGACTGGTGAGCACGAAGCACTGCCGGCCGTCGCCGCAATCCTCCACGCCGACCGCCTCGATCAGCGCCAGTTCGTCGTCGGGGATCAAGTCGTCGATCAGGTTGCCGGCTCCCATCGCGTCGATCAGCGCCGGATCGCCGGGGTTGATCGACGAAGCCAGCCACGGGCTCTCGGTTCCGTCCAGATCCACGGCGCGGATGTATTGGGTGTTGCCGATCACGATCAGCTCGAGGCTCAGCTGCTGGTCGTCCGCCCCAAGCACCATCAGCATGCGGATCGCCTCGTCGGCGGGTACGAGTTCGAGCGTCACCGCGATCTCGCCCTCGACCATGGGCATCAACCGCGCCAGGGTCGTCATGCGAACCGTCTCCGGCGGGTTGTTCACGACGGCTTCGTTGAGTCGGTCGCGGTCGAAGTCGGACGCGTCGAGGGCCTCGGAGGTCGGCTCCGGCGTGGGAGTCGGTGAAGGCGTGGCTGTGGGACTTGGACTCGGGGTCGGCGTGGGCGCCGGGGTGGCGGTTGGGCTCGGCGTTGGCGTTGGGTTGGCGGTCGCCGTGGGCGCCACGGTCGCGGCTGCGGTGGGTGTGGGCGGTTCCGGCGTCGGCGAAGGCGCGGCGGCCTCCACCGTCGGCTGCGGCGTGGCCGGTGCCGGCGGCGGCTCATCCTCACCGCAGGCCGCGGCCACCAGCGTGACCACGAGCCCAAGCGCCACCAGGGCCGTTGGCCCACCGTGACGCGAGCGCATCAGGAATCGCGCGCAGGCACGAACATCCGTGTACCGCATGAGCAGATCAACCCTGGAGACCCACGGGCCGAGCATAGCCCCAGCCGAATCGACGCCAGTGTGACCAATCCGGCGAAATCGGGATGCGTGTCAGCCTAAGCGGCCGGTGCCGCGCTGGACCGCCCTTCAGGCGAACGCCGGGTTTCAGAAAACCGTGCGGCCATCAACGCATGGGGCGCAGAATCTGCCATGGACCGAGTGCAAGATCCGACCGCAGCCAGGACCGTCGGGCAATACAATGGCTATCGGATGCCGTCTGTCCACCGGGTCACTCAGGTCTGCGTAGAGCACGGCATGTGCGGAAAGGGGTTTGAAGTGGGAGTCACCCAGGTGACCGCCGTCGTCCGAAATCCGGCCGAGCCGACGCGGACCTGGGAAGGCCTGTTTCTCGTTGATACAAGCGCAATCGACTCCCTGGTCCCACGGCCGTGTCTGGAGTCCATTGGACTGGCGCCCAAGGGGCAGCGTGTCTATGGCCTGGCTGACGGCAGCGAGGTCCGGTTGGACATCACGACGGGTGACATCGAGTTCATGGGCGAGGTCGTTGGATCGACAATCGTCTTCGGCGAGGCGGATGCCGAGCCGCTGCTCGGGGTGACAGCGCTGGAATCGGTAGGCATCGAGGTCGATCCGCGAAATCAACGGCTCACGAGGCTCCCAACCACACGACTCAAAGGACTTTCCGCCAACCGTCGCTGAAACTCCCCACTCGCACTGCAGTCGGGGTGCGGCCGGGTGCCAGCGCGTTGCCCGGTCGGGCGCCTACAGCATTCGGATCAATCGTCAGTGGCGCCTCTGCTTCCGGTGGGGCGACGATGGGCCCTATGACGTGGAGATCGTGGACTACCACCGATGAGGAGGCCGGCGATGTCGACGACCAACCGCATGCGACCCGTGCATCCGGGAGAGATCTTGGGCGGCGAGCTCCACGAAATCGGCCTCTCGGCCAATGCGCTCGCGAAGGCCCTGGCCGTCCCGACCAACCGAATCACGGCCATTCTGAACGGCCAACGCGGGGTGACGGCCGACACTGCGCTGCGCCTGTCGCGCTATTTCGGCACCACGCCGCAGTTCTGGCTCAACCTCCAAAAGACCTTTGAACTGCGCGTGGCGGAGATGAGGTCGGGACCGGATATCGACAAACGCGTGCAACCTCGAGCGACATCCCCGGCAGCGGGAGTGCATCCACCGCTGGCGCCCTGAGAATCTAGGCGGCGCAAGCCGCGCCGGCGGACGGCGACGATACCTGCAAAGAGGCGCTCGGCGACCTGTTCCGCGGCTAGCGCGGCGGACGCAATAGCCCATTCGGTCGCCCGCGCTAGCCGCAGCGCGGGATCGGCGGCGGCGCAAGGCGCTTCAGAATGCCCGCACTACTTCCCTAATGAAGACTCTGAGATAACGAATGTACTTCTCCAACAACACAGGTATTCCGAAAGCGTCTGTAAGCAAGAATACTCCTGGGGAAACCCCCCTCTTGAGACCACCATAGTGGGCTCGCACTATCGACCTAAACTTCCTGCTCGTCGAGTCATTCCTGTGCGCGATGTGATTCCTAATCTGCCGCGCCTCGGTCAGCATATGCGCGTGATTGTCAATCGCGGTATAGATTGGGTCGCAAGGTAAAATCACATACCTAAGGTTCTCACGAATATCGGCTGAGCTCAGCCAAGATATCCTGGACCTAGACTGCTGGCGTCCATAACACCGCACTAGATTCCTTGCATTGGCCATTGATGTCGCGGTTTCAATCGTCAATGGAGAAGCGCCATCCAGGTATTGCGTGCCACAAAGGATCTTGAGACAAGCAGACGACATCGTATTCCCGACGAGCATCACAAGTCGTATCATTATCATCTCTGCGACAAGCTTTCGATGGGACACTGGCAGAGAGTGCAGTGACGGCAAGAGCGACTCTAGACTTCCAGCTTGCTGCTGAAACCTCCGCCAATCAACCTCCAGATTTGGAGCGGGCATTACTCAAACAAAATATTTGTCTATTGCATCGTGCCTAAGCTTCCTGGCTCTTATTCGATGCAGATTGCCAGATGTGAAGGCCCCAAAGACCTCGGTCGTGAGAGCCTGAACATACTCGCTGGAGCGAACGGCTTCTACCCGAGAGTGTAAATCGTTTACGCAGTCTAGAATCACGTGTGGCTTTATACTGCGATGGCCGTCGATCACTATCATGAGACTAAAGAGTAGTTGGGGGGTGGAGAAAATCGTTCCTCGAAGTAGGCCGTCAGGAAGACTGATGAGGGACTGAAATACGTCTTCAAGTCTACGGTGCATATTCTCGGCTGGATCGTACGATTCGTCGTGTTGGCTATAGTAGCGATCTAGTCTTGGAGATGCGAAGTCCTGTAATCCCTGATCGAGGTTCATAATTAGATCGGATATGAATTGGACCTCCTGCATTCTAGCAATCTGAGTGTCAGTGAATATGGCGTTGTTCCTCCAGAACGACAGACGCGATACCGCCTCGGCAAGAGAAAATTGCTTGAAGGCTCCGCTGAATCTGGCGTTCCGACGCTCTTGAGGGTTGAGTGTTTTGGATACGGAATTGATACGCGCAAATATGTCGATGACTTCTGGATCGGTAGCGCCGACTAGATATCCGACCGACAATGCCGATTGGAGATAATGGGTCTTTTCGATGCGGGAGAGGTCGCTATAATGAATCGGACGTTTATGGTTGGGGTGCTTTGCGGGAAAGTGGTCATTCTTATAGTCGATAATGGAGCGGATGCGCTGCTGTCCGTCTACGACTTCCTTAATGCTCTTCTCGGAATCGAGATCGACAATGTGTCGAATGTAGATTGTGGGTATAGGCTTGTTCTCATGCAGGGTATTGATGAGGTAGGACTTTTGTTGCTGAGACCAGACGGATCGACGCTGATACCAAGGTGAGATGTGAAGTTCAGCACGGGTGTGATAGCCAATGAGATCGTTGATGATAACGGATTCGTAGTCGACCCGATCCATTTGAATCTGACTAGTTCGAAGCGAGTGAGTGGAGAAGAGAGCTCGGCGGCGGTTGGGCGAAAGGACTTGTGGAGTAGCGTGAGAATGGCATGGCGTACGTGAATGCTACGAGTGGCATGTCGAGTGGAAGGATATCACGACGAGGGAGGTTGGCCTGGTTTGTGGCCTAGGTCGTGGAGGGGTTCGCGGCCTGACACTGTTTGATTTGGCAAGGAATCGTCTAGTTGATTTGTGGGCATGGCACGGCTCGTCGGACTCGTGAGTTCCATGCGGTGCGGTGCGTGGTGAGAGTCAGGAATCCCATGCTGCACGCAGCATGGGCCACCAGGCACGATCCCCTCGCTGAGATCGAAGGTCTGAGATTCCTCGCTGCGCTCGGAATGACAGAGGGTGCGGCTCGACTTACGGCGTGAAGTCCATCTCCGGCGTCAGCCGCTCGGCGAATGCCGCCAGCAGATCGGCGGCCTGGTTGGCCACCTCGAGCGAGATGATTTCCGACGGCGTGTGCATGTAGCGCAGCGGCACGCTCACCAGGCCGGTGGCGACGCCGGCTCGCGAGAGCTGCATGGCGTTGGCGTCCGTGCCCGTGCCGCGGGGCTCGGCTTCTATCTGGACCTTCATCCCCAGCGCCTCGGCGCTCTCCATGAGCAGCCGCTCGACTACCGGATTCACGTTCGCGCCGCGCGTGATCACAGGGCCGCCGTCCAGGCTGATGTCCCCGGCGGTGACCTTGTTGACGTTGGGATGATCGGTGGCGTGGGTCACGTCCACCGCCACGCCGACCAACGGGTCGATGCGAAACGCGCTCGTCATAGCGCCGCGCAGGCCAATCTCTTCCTGCACCGTGGCCACGGATACCACCTCCGCCGCACAATTCTCGGCGTCGACGCGCCGTAGGGCTTCGGCCACGACCCACGCGCCGACCTTGTTGTCGAACGCCCGCGCCACGGCCACTCCATTGCGCAGCGGCTGCATGCCCAGCTCGTAGGTCACGGCGTCGCCCACCCGCACCAGCGACTCGGCCTCGGCCTTGTCGCTCACGCCGATGTCGATCCAGATGTTCTCGACCTTTTGCTCTTTGCCGCGTTCGTCGCGAGGCGTCAGGTGCACCGCCCGCTGTCCGGTCACGCCGCGCACCGGGCCGTCCTGCGTGTGCACGATCACGCGCCGTCCCGAGATCAGGCCTGGGTCGTGACCGCCGATAGTGTTGAAGTAGAGGAATCCCTTGTCCGAGATGTAGTTGATCTGCAGGCCCAGCTCGTCGCAGTGGCCGGCGAACATCAGCCTGGGGCTGCCGCCGGGATTTCGCGTCGCGATCACGTTGCCGTGCACGTCGCCGCGCACCTCGTCCGCATAGTCGGCGACCGTCTCATGCCAGACGCGGCGTGCGGCCTGCTCGTAGCCGGACGGGCTCGGCGCGTCGATCAGCCGCTGCAGGAACTCGCGGCCCGCGTCGTCCATCCGGCGCGCTAGCCGTTCTCGGCGGCCGCGTCGGCGACGAGGCGATCTTGCACGTGCGGCGGCACTTCCTGGTAGCGGACGAATTCGCTGGTGAACTGGCCCCGCCCCTGGGTGATCGAGCGCAGGTCGGTGGCGTAGCGCTGCACCTCCGCCTTGGGCACCTCGACCTCGACGATCGAGGCGCCGTCGTAGTCCGCCGGATTCATGCCCAGCACGTGCCCACGCCGCGCGCTGATGTCGCCGATCACGTCACCTGTGTTGAGGTCCGGGATTTCGATGGCCAGCTTGACGATCGGTTCCAGGATCACCGGGCTGGCCTGGTGGTAGCCGTCGTCAACCGCCAGCCGGGCGGCGTTGCGGAACGACTCGTCGGACGAGTCCACGTCGTGATACTGCCCGTCGAACGCCGCCGCCTTGATGTCCACCACGGGATAGCCCGCCAGCGCGCCCTTGACGAAGCACTCGACCAGCCCCTTCTCGACGGCCGGCAGGTACTGCCTGGGGATCGCGCCGCCCTTGATGCGGTCCTCGAACTCGAAGCCCGCGCCCCGCTCCCGGGGTGAGAACTCGATGTGCACGTCGCCAAACTGTCCACGGCCGCCGGATTGGCGCTTATGCCGCCCGTGGGCGTTCACGGTTTTGCGAATGGTCTCGAGATAGGGCACCCGCGGCACTTCGGCCAGCAGGTTTACGCCGAACTTGCGCCGGATGCGCTCCAGGCTGATGTGCACGTGCGACTCGCCCAGTCCGGCCAGGATGGTCTCGCCGGTCTGGTCGTCGCGCCGCACCTGCAGCGACGGGTCCTCTTCGGCGATCCGCGCGAGCACCTGCCCCATCTTGTCCAAGTCCGCCTGGGTCGCGGGCGAGATGGCGGCCTCGAACAGGGGCGTGGGCATATCCAGGGCGCCCATCTTGTGCGCGGAGCCGTCGGATACCAGCGTGTCGCCGGTGGCGACGTTGTCCAGCTTGGTGACAAAGGCAATGTCCCCTGCCACCACGACTCCCGCTTGCTCGCCGGCCTTGCCCACCGGGTATTGGAATCCCGAGAGCCGCTCGTTTCTGCCGCTGGTCTGGTTGCGCAGCTCGACGTCTCCCGGGATCGTCCCGGTGTAGACGCGCAGCAGCGAGACCTTGCCCACGAACGGGTCGGCCAGGGTCTTGAAGACCTGGGCCACGATCGGTCCGTCGCCGGCGAAGTCGATGGCCGCGCCGTTTGCGGTGGGAGCGACGGGCAGGTCCGACGGCGCCGGGAGCACAGCGGTGATGGCATCGAGCAATTCCCGCGCACCATGCGTGGCCGTGGCGGCGGTGAAGACGACGGGATAGACCTCGCCGCTGCGCACGCCTTCCCGCAGCGCCCGCTCGAGATCGGCGCGCTCGAGCTCTTCGCCTTCCAGGTATTTCTCGAGCAGTTCGTCGTCGGTGGCGGCCACGGCGTCCGTCAGCTGTTCGCGCGCGATCTCGACCGTTTCCGCCAGGGCATCCGGCACGGGAATCGGCTCGCTGCCGTCGTCGGTAAAGGCGCGGGCCGTGCCGTCGAGCAGATCGACCACACCGTCGAACTCCGGCGCGTCGCCCAGCGGGATCTGAATGGGAGCGATGGCCGCGCCGAACTTGTCGCGCAGTTCCTGGACGACGTTTTCCCAGCTCACGTTTTCGCGGTCCATGCGATTCACGACCACAAGTCGCGGGCGGTCCCGCCGATCGACGAGGCGCCACACGATTTCGGTGCCCACCTGGATGCCGGCGGTGGCGTCGATCACCACAATCGCCGCATCCGCCGCGCGCAGCCCCGAGACCACGTCGCCGATGAAGTCCGGATATCCGGGCGTATCGATGACGTTGACGGTGGCGCCGCGCCAGGGACACGGCACGACCGAAAGGTTGATGGACATGCCCCGCTCCACCTCGTCGGGGTCGAAGTCGGAGATCGTATTGCCGTCTTCCACCCGCCCGAGGCGCGACGTCTGACCGGTGACGTAGGCCATGGCCTCGGTGAGCGAGGTCTTGCCGGCGCCGCTGTGCGCCACGAACACCACGTTCCGGATCGCGTCGCTGTTGTCCCGATCCATGGGCGTGTGTTCCTTCGGGCTGGGCACGCCACAAGGCGCGCGGCGCAGGGGAGCGCCATTATATCGGCGAGTCCCTACAATCACGCACCCGAGCGGCTCGCCGGATCTGGATCCCGAGAAAGCATGGCTGGTCGAAAGCGCATCGTCGTCAAATGCGGCACGCAACTGCTCACGACGGCGGCCGGCCTCAACGAGTCCTACATCGACCAAATCGCCGCCCAGATCGCGGCACTCATGCAGCACGGCTCGGAGGTCGTGCTCGTATCCTCGGGCGCCGTGGCGTCCGGGCGCGCCAAGCTGCAGCTGCAGGGCAATCAGCTCGTCATTCGACAGGTCCTGGCGGCCGTGGGCCAGGCGCCACTCATCGCCCGCTACGGCACCGTGTTCGCCGGGCATGGCATCACGGTGGCTCAGACGCTGATGTCCCGCGCCGACCTGACCACGCGGGACGGCTTTCTCAATGCGCGCAACGCCCTGAGCGGATTGCTGGACCAGGGCGTGCTGCCGATCGCCAACGAAAACGACGTGGTCGCGACCGAAGAGCTCCGGTTTGGCGATAACGACCCGCTGTCGGCCCTAATTGCGCAACTGGTCGACGCCGACTTGCTGATTCTGCTTACGGCAACCGACGGTCTCTTTACCGGCGATCCTCGTCGCCACCCCGACGCGGAGTTGATTCGGGACGGGCATGAGATCACCGACGAGGTGTTGGCCAGCGCGGCGGGAGCGACCGGGGCCGGCGGCTCCGGCGGCGTCCGGTCGAAGGTCGAGGCGGCTCGCAGCGCCAGCTTCGACGGGATCGAAGTCGTCGTCGCCGGTGGGAATGAGCCCAACGTCCTTCCACGCGTGGCTGCCGGCGAGCGCATTGGCACGCGATTCGCACCGCGTGAGGTGACCCGCACGAGCCGAGCCCGCTGGCTCAGCTCGGCCGCGACCGAGCGCGGCACGCTGCGCGTCGACGGCGGCGCCAAACGGGCCCTCACCGATGCCGGGCGCAGCTTGCTGCCGGCCGGAATCTGCGCCGTGGATGGCGACTTTATCCGGGGCGACGTGGTGGCGGTGGCCGGCCCCGACGAACGGGTCTTTGCCCGTGGGCTTGTAAACTATGCCTCGCACGACTTGGTTCGAATCTTGGGTCGGCCGTCGCACCTGATTGCCTCGATCCTCGACTACGAGCACGGCGCGGAAGCCGTGCATCGCAACAACCTGGTCTTGCTGGACAGTCCCTGAGTCCGACCGAGGAGGCCGACATCAACGCCGCAATCGACGCGTCGACCGCCGTCCGCCCGAGCGTCCGCGACTTGGTGGACGCCGCGCGGAGTGCCGCGCGAGAGGTCGCCAAGTTGGACGCCGACGCCAAAAACCAGGCGTTGGAGGCGATGGCGGCGGCGCTCCGGGCCGAGCAGACCGACGTGCTGGCGGCCAACGCCGAGGACGTCGCGCGGGCGCGCGCCGCGGGACGCGGCGACGCCTTCATCGACCGCCTGACGCTGACGCCCGCGCGGATCGACGGGATCGCCGACGCGCTCGGGACGGTTGTCGCCCTGCCGGACCCCGTGGGCGAATCCGTTGACGCGCGCCGGCTGCCCAATGGCCTGGAGGTTGCCCGGCGGCGTGTGCCGCTCGGCGTCATCGGGGCCGTTTTCGAGTCGCGTCCAAACGTGGCCATCGACATCTCGGCCTTGGGCCTCAAGGCCGGCAACGCGGTGATTCTGCGCGGTGGCAGTGAGTCTCAGCACAGCACCGGAGCGTTGGTCCAATTGGCGCGCCGGGCGCTCAGGGCGGCGGGAGTTACGGCGGATGCCATCCAGGCCATCACCAATCCCGACCGGGAGCTGGTGCGCGAGTTGCTGCAGGCGCGCCATGGCGTGGACGTCGTGGTGCCTCGCGGCGGCCAGGGGCTGATCGACTTCGTGATCGAGACCGCCTCCGTGCCGGTGATCGAGACCGGCTGGGGCGTGTGCCACACCTATGTCGACGCCGGGGCCGATCTGTCGGCGGCCGAGAGCGTCGTGGTCAACGCCAAGACACGGCGTCCATCGATTTGTAACGCGCTGGACACGCTGCTCGTTGACCGAACCGTGGCGTCCGAGTTCTTGCCGGCAGTGGGTCAAGCGCTGGCCGACAAGAACGTGGAAATGCACGCGGACGCCGAGGCGCTACTGCTGCTGGACGGCCTGGCGCGGGTCGTGAACCTCGCGGGTGACGACCTCGACACCGAGTGGCAGGACCTGCGCATGTCGGTGGTCGTCGTGGACGGCATCGACGAGGCGTTGGACCACATCCAGACGCACGGATCGGGCCATTCGGAGGCGATCGTGACCCGATCGCTGACCAATGCCGAGCGATTCCTCGACGAGGTGGACGCGGCGGCGGTTTACGTGAACGCGTCCACGCAGTTCACGGACGGCGGTGAGTTTGGCCTGGGCGCCGAGGTGGGCATCAGCACCCAGAAGCTGCACGCCCGCGGGCCGATGGGCTTGCGCGAGTTGACCACCTACAAGTGGGTCGTCCGCGGCGATGGGCACGTCCGCCCGCTCTGACCGTCTGCGGCCGGTGTCCGAAACGGCGGGATCGGCGTTGCTGCTTAAATTGCGGCGCGGCTTCACGCAACGCGCGTCCTGATCCGCTAGCAGCGGGACGAAGTCCGCAACGCCCTCGCTCGTGCGACTGATCGCCCTTTGCGCCGCTTGGATCGACGCCATCGGTCGGCGCTTGCGCCGGGCTGGCCTGCCACCTCTAGGTCCAGCTGTGAGACCGCGCCTGGCGGCGCTCTTGCTCCTGGTGGCGCTGCTGATCGTGGTTGCCAGCGTGATCCGGGCTCAACCGGATAGGGACGCGATGCCGGCGCTCGCGGCTGGCGAGCTTGAGCTGCGCGCGCTGGATGTCGGCCAGGGGGACGCCCTGCTGACGCGACTGGACGGTGCGACCATGCTGGTCGACGCCGGGCCCGATGCGCCCACCGCCGGCGCCGATATCGTGCCGCGGCTGCAGCGGCTGGGCGTGGATCGTCTCGACTACCTGGTGCTCACCCACGCCGACGGGGACCACATCGGCGGCGCGCCCACCGTCATGCGCGAGTTCGCCGTCGGGACTGTCGTGCATGCCGATCGCGACCTGAGCCACCCCGTGATGCGCGAGGTGCTCGACCTGGCCCGCGATGCTGGCGTGGCGGTGCGGCGCGTCAAGCGCGGTGACTCGATCGCATGGCACCCGCAGGTCGAGCTCTCGGTGCTCAATCCGCCCGAGCCTGGGCCGGACGACGACAACGATCGATCGGTCGTGCTGCACCTGGCCTACCGCACGTCGGCGATCCTCTTGACGGGCGACATCGAGGCGTCCGCCGAACGAGAACTCGTGGAGTCCGGCGTCTTGAAGTCCGCCGACGTGCTCAAGGTTCCGCACCACGGGTCGAACAGCTCGTCCACTGCCGAGTTCCTGGACGCGGTCGAGCCGCAAATCGCCGTCGTGTCTGCCGGGCGCTACAACGCCTTCGACCATCCGCGCGACGGCGCACTTCGCCGGCTGCGTGCGCGTGACGCGGCCGTCTTTCGCACCGACCTTGCCGGCAGCGTCACCGTCCGAACCGATGGACGGGTCATTCAAGTCTTTCTCGAGCGGGCGTAGCCGTGGCCCCGCGGAACGAGGGCTAGTGGGCCGTCCAGCCGCCGTCGACGGTGAGCACGGTCCCGGTGACAAACGCCGCCTCGTCGCTGACGAGATATGCGGCGGCGGCGGCGATGTCTTCCGGCTCGGCCCAGAGTCGCTCCAGCAGGCTCATGTCACGCAGCACCTGGTCCCAGCCGTCGGGATTGCGGCGCTTCACGTCCTCCATCACCGGCGTGTATACGGCGCCGGGGGCAATGGCGTTGGCGCGGATTCCGGAACGGCCGTAGTCGCGCGCGATGGTCTTCATCAGCATCTCGACGCCGGCCTTGGCGGTGCAGTAGGCGGCCTGACGATCGAAGGCGACCGAGCCGCCCACCGATGACGTCGCGAGAATCGACCCGCTGCCGGCTTGAATCATGTGCGGAATGACGTACCTGCAGCACAGGAAGACGCCGGTCAGGGTGACGCCGATATGCCGCTCCCAGACCTCCTCGGAGGTTTCCGCCGCGGCGAATAACTCGTCCAGGTAGGCCGCGTTCGCGAAGAGGATGTCGATGCGACCGTGGGCTGCCATGACGCCCTCGACGAGCGCCTGCACATTTGCCGAGTTCGACACGTCGCAATATGTGAACGACGCCTCGCCACCGTCTTGGTTGATCAGGTCGACGGTTTCTTCGCCGCCCCCGGAGTTGATATCGGCGATCACAACCTTGGCTTGCTCACGGGCGAAGCGGATGGCGCTGGCGCGCCCGATGCCGGACGCCGCGCCGGTGACAATGGCTACCTTGCCGGCGAGCCTAGGGGCGATCATTTCTTGACCTGATATGTGTCCATGCACGGGCGACCTGAATGATAGCATTCGGCCAGATTCGACTTGACCACTAATAGAACTATCGAAATCAATATGCGGATAAATGTCAAGTTGTCTTAGTATGAAGCTATGAAAGTCCTGCCGGACTTGACTGGCGGTTCAAATGGTTTCCAGTTTGCAGATCAGAATCGCCCATTTCGCCAGAGTGCTAAACTCCGGCGCTGCAATCCTGGTGGGTTCGCCATGCTCCGGCATCGCCGACCGGACAACGCGTGGGCTACGTGTCGCTCGAGCTCGATTGGTCCCATGCATCAGCGCCAAGCGCCTGATTCGTGACCGCGAAGCGAGAGGTACGCGCGATTGCGGTACCCGAGCATCCGTCGGCGGAAATCCCGCTTATTGACATCTCGGCTGCGGCGTCGGGACCGGTGGTGAACGTCGTCGGCGGACTCGCGGGCACGGCGTATCCGGGAATCTCCGCGTGCCGCATGTTGGCCAAACGTCTGCCGGGGCTTTTGACTAAGGGCCGGGTGCGGATCGTGCCGGTGGCGGACGTGGCGGGGTTCAATCAGCGCGCGGCTCGCTTCTGTCCGCTTGACGGCCGCGCGGTGGTCCGGGCGTTCGCGGCCGCCGAGACCGCCGCGGAGCCGTCGGCCAGCGACCGGATCGCGCAGGCCGTTTCCGAAGCGCTCGCGGACGCCGACGTGTCCATCGATGTGCGGGGCGGCGAGTTGACCGAACTGCACGCGCATTGGGTTGCCGTGCCTCCGGCGGCTTCGCAGTTCGAGTCCCTGGCCATCGCTGTAGCTTCAGGAGCCGACATGCGCGTTGCCGTGGACCCGGAAGGCCCGCTGGCGATCGAATTGGGCGCGGCGGGCCGATTGGCGGCTGGACGCCAGGCGGCACTCATCGTCTCGGGCGGCGGCGGCGTTTCTGACGTCGTCGGGCACGCCGAGATCCTCGTGGAGGACCTGCTGCGCGTGCTGGATGCCCTGGATGTGATCGACGGAGTGGTGATGGAGCGCTCGGTGCCGCTGCGTGTCGTCGGACCGACGATCTGGAGCCACGTGGTCGACTCGCCGGGGCTCTGGGTGCCGGCAACCACGCCGGGGGCGCAAGTAGCCGCCGGTGAAACGCTCGGTCAAATCTGGGATTACTTCGGCGAGCCCGTCCAAGAGGTGACCGCGCCATTCGACGGCGCCGTCTTGTCGGTCACCACCAGCATGGCCGTCAGTGCCGAGCCCGCCCCTGACGGCGATCCATGGTTCGCACGCACGGTCGCGGTGGCGGAGGCGGGCGCGGAATGACCGCGACGCTTGATCTCACCGCCGCGCGGACGACGGCCTGGGAGGCCTTCGACCGGCGCCATGGCGAGCACGTGGCCAGCCTCCAGGAGTTTGTCCGCATACCCAGCGCGCGGGGAGAGGAGCTGGCGGCGCAGCAGTGGATGGCGCGCCGCATGCGAGACCTCGGGCTGGACGTGGAGATGATTGAATGCGACCCCGAAGCGCTGGCCCGCTATCCAACCTGGAGCCCGACCGATTGGTCCTATGAGAACCGGCCGAACGTGGCGGGCCGCTGGCCCGGCGCTGGCGGCGGGCGGTCGCTGATCCTCAACGCGCACGTGGACACAACCTCCCCGGAGCCGGTGGAGCTTTGGAGCCGCGACCCGTGGGGCGGCGAGATCGACGGCAACCGCCTCTATGCGCGCGGCGCGCAAGACGACAAGGCCGGCTGCTGCGAGATGCTCTTCGTGGTGCAGGCGCTGCAGGACGCGGGCCTGCGCCTCAAGGGCGACCTGATCCTCGAGACCACGATCGACGAGGAGTGCTCCGGCAACGGCTCGCTGGCGCTGGTCGCCGCGGGATACGAGGCCGACGGCGTGCTGATGCTCGACGGCACCGGCCTGGGTCGAGCGATCGTGGCCCATCCCGGTCACGTGGCCTTCCGCGTCACCATTCACGGCAAGCCGGTGCCGTATATCTCGGCTACCAACGGCGTGAACGCCATCGAAAAGGCCTGGGTGGTGATCCGGGCGCTGCGCGAGCTGGAGGCGAAGAAGAACGAGAGCATCCCGCCGCGTTGGGCCGACACCGAGCATCCGATTCATTTCAACGTCTACGGCATCACCGGCGGCGAGTGGGTCGGCACGGTTGCCGCCCGCTGCGTGCTGGAAGGGACCCTGGGCTTCATGCCGCCCGAGACCGTGGCCGACGCTCGGGCCGAGATCGAGGCCACGGTGGCCGAGGCCGCCGCGCAGGATGAATGGCTGCGGGACCATCCGCCGCAGGTCACGTTCCAAGGTCTGGCTTTGGAGCCGCTCGACATGGGTGACGACAACGCCGTGGTGAAACATCTGGCCGACGCTCATCAGGTCACCACGGGACTGCCGCTCGGGCCGGTGGCGATCACCGGCTTCTGCGACCTGCACCAGCACAGCCTGCGGCGGCCAACGCCCGGCTGCCTCTTCGGTCCCGGCAGCGGCGGCGGGGCGCACTCGGTGGACGAATTCTTCGACCTGAACGATCTGGCGCCGGTGACGAAGACGGCAATCGCCTTTGTCCTCGACTGGTGCGGGTGGGAGGCGGCATGAGCGCTCGCGGCGGGTCCAAGACGTCTCGGGTCGAGCGCTACGTCCACCATTCGGGCGAGGAGTTGGAGATCCCCGTCGGCACGGTTGTCGGTGCGCGGTCGGGCCCAAAGTTCGGCATTTCCTCCGGCATGCACTCGGGAGAGTTTGCGGGCATGCGCGCCGCGATCCGCCTCTGGCGCGAGCTCGATCCGGCGACGCTGCGCGGCGAGGTCCGCATCATCCCCATCATGAGCACGCGGGCGTTCTTCGCCCGGTCGACGCAGCTATCCCCCGTCGACGAGCGGGAGCTGCACTTTCAGCCGGCGGGTCGGCCCGAGGGGACCTACTCCGAGTTCCAGATCGACTGCGTGTTCAACTTCCTGCGGGACCTCGACTTTCACGTCGACATGCACGCCGGCGAGTACGTGCAGGCGCTGGACCCGTGGGTGGCCTTCGCCGACCCGACGACCAACGAGCGGCTGCGGCGGGACACCTGGCGGCTGGCCGGTTCGATGCCGGTGCCCTACCTGGACCCGCGGCAGGCCGACATCCAGGACAAGTTCTCCGAGTTGGACCAGGGGCTACCGTTCGCGCTGCTGCGCGAGGGCGTCGCCAACGTCTGGACGGAGATCGGTCAGAACGGCGTCCAGGATCCGGCGGAGATCGAGCTGCAGTACCAGTCGCTGGCGAACGCCCTGAAGCGCTTCGACATGATCGACGGCGAGCCGGCGCCGGTGCCGCCGCAAGCGATCCTGGGTCCGCGACGCTGGAGCATGGAATCGCTGGAGAGCGGCTATTGGCAGTCGGAGGTGAGCATCGGTCAGAAGGTGCGCAAGGGCCAGCGGGTGGGCGTGCTCGAAGACCTGGCCGGCAACCACATCAACACCTATACGGCGCCGGAAGACGCCGTGGTCCAGTACTTCTGGACGAGCCCAGCGATCAACGCCGAGCGCGTGCCGCACGGCTACCCCTGGCACCGGGGCCTCATTCGCCTATCCGAGCTGCGCCCCGACGCCCACCGCGACCCGCGGCTTGCGCTCGCCCGCTGAGGCTGAGCCTCTAGCTTCTTCCGGTTGCCCGCCTCAGGCCGGGACTTCGTCGTCCGGGAGGTTGGGCGCGAGGAAGCACATCATCAGTAGCGGCTGGTCGCCAACGACGCGAAGTGCGTGTCGGGAGCCGCGTGGGGCATAGAGCACCGAACCCTGTTCTGCCACGACCGGCGGCTCGTCGTCGAAGGTGAACTCGGCGCGGCCCTCGTGGACGACGAAGACCTCCTCGCAGTCGGGGTGGTAATGCGCGGCCTGGGCGGTTCCGGGCGGCCAGTGCAGCAGCACGCTGCGGTGCTCGGTGGTGGCGCTGATGCGTTCGCGCCAGTTCCCCGAGCCGTTGCGTTGCTTGATGGCGGCGATGGCGTCGTGGGTCAGGTTGTTGGCGGTTGCCGGGTCGACGAATGGCATTGGGTGATCTCCTTTCGTGAAGCTTGAATGACGCAGTCAGGTTCCGCGTGTCCGGCGACACCCATGCCCAACTCCAGGTTTGGGAGGGCCTGGATTTCCGCCCTCGGAAACCTCTGCGTAACCCTTCGTCATTCTCGCGAATGCGGGAATCCACCCCTCATTGAACCTGGGGGCTGATGGAATGCGCCCGGTCATCCCTAAGCCCGGGTGGATTTTGCAAGGGTCTCCCCTCGCGGGAATGACGATGGGTGGGACATGGGTGTCACTTCAAGGGCCTAGCGGTACTCGCCCAGGTAGTCGGCGTGGGCGTCGAGCAGCTCGCGGCCCAGGGCGAGGCCGGCGTCGACGTCCACGATCGTGCGGTCGGCGAGCAGGGCCAGCAGGGCGAGCTCTGGGTCGCGCCGGATGATGGCGTCGGTGAGGAGCTCCAGCTGGTCGATCCAGGGACGCAGCGTCCCGGCCACGGCTTCGGGGAGCGCGCCCACGGGCTCGCGGGACATGCCGCTTGCGTCGAACCAGGCCGGAACTTCAACGTTGGCCCACGGTGCGAGATTGCTGACGGCGTCCTCGTTGGGAATGTTCACGTGGTAGCTGCCGCCGCGGCCGGCCGCCAGCGCTGCGATCAGCTTCACGGCCTTCTCGTGCGTGGGCTTGAACAGCGAGTCCGGCAACGGCGCCGATCCCCCGGCAATCTCCGCGAACCGGCGCTGAACCTCGGCTCCGCGGTCGAAGTATTCGTCCATGTCGAAGCGGAACAGCCCGCGCGGCAGCTTGCCGTCGTCGCCTGGGCGCGAATACCAGGGGAAAAACTCGCTGACATGTCGATCACCGGGTGACGGGAATAGGCCGTAAAGCTCCATCAGGTCCCAGCTCACGTCCAGGCGCTGGCTCGGCGGCGGCCGCTCGGCGGCCTTCAACTCCGGGTAGAGGTCCGTGCCGTTGCGGCGCAGATCGACAATCCACTGCAGGTGGTTGATGCCGGCGGCGCGCGCGGACAGGTCGTGCTCGGGAAGGTCGAGAAACTGAGCCAGGCGCCTTGTGGTGCCCTCGATGCCGTGGCACAGCCCCACGACCTTGAGGTCCGAGGTCTTGGCCAGGGTGCGGCAGATGGCGCACATGGGGTTGGTGTAGTTGAAGAGCCAGGCGTCCGGGCACAGGTCTTCCATGTCCTGGGCAATCGCCTGGAACACCGGGACTGTGCGCAAGGCCCGCGACCACCCGCCCGGACCGACGGTGTCGCCGGTGGTGAGGACCATGCCGTGCTTCTCGGCGATGTCGAGGTCGATAGTCCACAGGCGACGGTGATCCAGCGCGATGGCTACGATCACGTAGTCCGCGCCGTCCAGCAGGTCGCGGCGATCGGTGGACGATTCGATCCGGTACGGCATTTCGCGTTCGGTGACCATGCGCTCGACGACGCGCGTGGTGACGTTCAGCGTGTCCGGCTCGACGTCGCACAGAGCGACGGTGCTGCCGGCGAGGTCTTCACGGGCGTGCCAGAGGTCGGCGACGATGGTGGGGGCGAAGACTCGGCTGGCCCCGATAACGACGATCTTGACGGCTGCCATGGGCGATCTCCGCCGGTCTAGTGCGTGAGCGGCCTCGGCGAGTCCCCGCGCGTCACTGCACCAGCCGCCCGCCGTCGACGATCAGCGTGGCGGCGGTGATCCAACTGGCAAGGTCGCTGGCCAGAAACACCGCCGCGCCGGCCACGTCGGGCGGCAGTCCGAAGTCCGGAATCGGCGCCCCGTTCCAGCGCACGGGCGTTGCGCCGGCAGGGGCCGCTGAGCCCGTCATGTTGGTGTAAACCGCGCCCGGCGCGATGCAGTTGGCGGTGATGCCGTGCGCGCCCAGGTCCTCGGCAATCGACTTGGTGAATCCCTCCACCCCGGCCTTGGAGGCGGCATAGCTCACCTGCCCGGGGCATCCCTGGTGACCGCAGAGCGAGGAGATGTTGACGATGCGGCCGCCGGCGCCGCGGGCCGTCATGCGCGCGGCCACGGTCTGCGTGCAGAGAAACAGCCCCGTCAGGTTGACCGCGAGCGTGCGGTTCCAGTCGTCCAGCGTGATTTCGTGCAGGTGCCCGCGGCGCAGGATGCCGGCGTTGTTGCACAGGATGTCGATGGGGCCAAGCTCGGCTTCGGTGCGCTGCACCAGGCGCTCGACATCGCCGGGGATCGACACGTCGCAGTCGATGGCGACGGCTGTTCCGCCGGCCGCTTGGATTTCATCCGCGACCCGATCGACGGCGCTGCCGCCGGCGACGGCCACGCGGCAGCCGTGCTCGGCATACGCGTGCGCAATGGCGCGTCCGATGCCGTGCAAGCCACCGGCGCCCGTCACGATGGCGACCCGGTCTTGCAGCAGTCCCATTCGCTCTACTCGGGAAAGTGGCAGGCCACCTGGGCGCCGTCGAGCGGCTCCAGCTTGGGGACTTCGGTGCGGCAGATGTCTTGGGCCTTCCAGCAGCGCGTATGGAACGGGCATCCCGGCGGAATATTGGCGGCGCTGGCCGGTTCTCCGGACAGGCGAATTCGCTCGCCAGCGGCCGCCTTGACGCGTGGAACCGCCGAGAGCAGGGCGGTGGTGTAGGGATGTCGCGGGCGCTGAAACAGCCGGCGTGTTTCCCCCTCCTCCACGATCTTGCCCAGATACATCACCGCCACTCGGTTGCACAGTTGCTGGACAACGGCCAGGTCGTGGGAGATGAAGATCACGCTCAGGCGCCGCCGGTCACGGATATGCCGCAGGAGGTCCAGGATCTGCGCCTGCACGGAGACGTCCAGGGACGACAACGGCTCGTCGGCGACCAGCAGCTCGCTTTCGACGGAAAGGGCGCGTGCGATGGCCACGCGCTGCTGCTGCCCGCCGCTCACCTGCATGGGGAAGCGCGCGCCGAATTCAATCGGTAGACCGACTTCCTGGAGCAAATCGTTGACGCGCTCGTCAATCGCGTCGTCGGGGACGATCTCGTGAATCTTCAGCGGCTCGGCGATGGCGTCGCGGATGCGCTTTCGCGGATTGAGCGATCCCAACGGATCCTGAAAGACCATTTGAGCATTCCTCGCCACGTCGAGGCGTTCATTTCCACCGGAAGACGACGCCTTGCGTGCGCTGAAGATGACGCTGCCGCTGGTGGGCTGCTCCAGTCCGACGATCAGGCGTCCCAGCGTGGTCTTGCCACAGCCCGACTCGCCGACCAGGCCCAGGGTTTCCTCGGCGTCGAGGGTGAGATCGACGCCGCCGACCGCCAGCAGCCAGCGCCGCCGCTCCATAATCTTGGTGCGGGGCAGGCTGAACGCCTTGACCAGGCCTTCACACTGCAGCAGTGGGGCGGCGGTGTCGCTCATGTAGCCGCCTCATACAGGTGGCAGCGGACGGCGTGTCCGACGTCTACCTCGCGTAGCTGGGGATTTTCGACCGGGCAGCGCTCGAAGCGCTGGCTGCACCGCGGCTCAAACTCGCAGCCCGGCCACTCCCGGGTGATGTCCGGCGGGAACCCTTCGAGCGGATCGATGGCTTGGTCGGGCTGATCGAGGTCCGGGACCGACGCAAGCAGCGCCTGCGTGTAGGGATGCTTGGGATCGTCGAAGACCGCCGGCGTTTCGCCGCTCTCGGCAATTTTTCCGCCGTACATCACGATGGTGCGCGCGCAGCTTTCGGCCACCAGCGCCATGTTGTGGGTGATGTGCAGGACGGCCATGCCGAACTCCTGGTTCAGCTCGGCCAGCAGGTCGATGATCTGCGCCTGAATGGTGACGTCCAACGCCGTGGTCGGCTCGTCGGCGATGAGCAGCTTGGGCCGGTTGGCCAGCGCCATGGCGATCACCACCCGCTGCGCCATGCCGCCGCTGAACTGATGCGGGTATTGCGGCAGCCGCTGCTCGGGATCGGGAATCCCGACGCGCTCGAGCAGCCCGACGGCTTGTTGGTACGCCTCGCGGCGGCCGACACGCTGGTGGGTGCGGATGGCCTCAACGAGCTGACGCCCGACGCTGAACACCGGGTTCAGGGCGCCGATGGGGTTCTGAAAGATCATGGCGATCTCATGACCCCGGACGCGGCGAAGCTGGCCGCCGGACATCCTGCGCATGTCGCGACCATCGAAGGTGATGGTGCCGTTCACCACCCGTCCCGGGGTGTCAACCAGCCCCAGAATGGACATTGCGGTTACCGACTTGCCGCAGCCGGATTCGCCGACGAGACCCACGATTTCTCCGGGATAGATGCTGAAGCTCACGCCGTTGACGGCGCGCACCGTCGCTGTCTTGGTGAAGAAGTGCGTGTGCAGGTCCTTCACGGCGAGCACCGGTTCCGTCGTGGCGGTGACGCTCATCCTAAAGCTGGCTTTCGCGCGGGCTGAGGATCTTCTGGACCTCGTCGCCGAGGATGTTGAAGCAGATCGCCAGAATAGAGATTAGGATCGTCGGGCCCAGGATCACCGCGGGCTGCTCATAGAGCGCGCGCAGGCCGTCCGACATGATGGTTCCCCAGTCGGGGTCGGGCGGCTGGAGACCCATGCCGATCAGGCTGAAGCCGGCGGTAAAAATGAAGAAGCTCGTGGCATTCAGGGCCGTCACCGTGATGATCAGCGGCATCACGTTCGGCAGCACTTCTCGGAACATGATTCGCAGATTGTTGTACCCAAGCAGGCGCGCAGCCTCGACGTATTTGGCGTTTCTCACGGTTAGCACTTGGCCGCGGAAGAATCGAATGTTGAGTGGCACGGACGACAGGATGACGGCAACCGCCATGTTGATGACCGACGGTCCGAGCACGGTAAGGATGAGGAGCGCCAGCAGCAGGCCCGGAAACGCAAGCCCGATGTCGACCAGGCGCATGATCACGCCGTCCACACGCCCGCCGAGATATCCGGCGAGCAGGCCGAAGAAGACCGAAATCAGCACGACCGCGACATTGGCGAAAATGCCGATCAGCAATGAGACGCGGCTGCCCCATATGAGCCGGGAGACGATGTCGCGGCCGAGGCTATCGGCCCCGAGAACGTAGTGCTTGCGTACCGGAGGCTCATAGCGCTCAACGACGCTCGAGGGGAACAGGTCTGGGTTTCGTTCCGCGTGTACGACGTCATTGCCCTGGCGATCAGTCCCCAAGATATAGGCTTCGGATAGCGGTGGAAGATAGCGAACGGATAGATTGGCTCGATTCGGATCGGTGATGGGCAGCAACGGGGCGATGAGGGCGATGATGATGAGGAGGAGAATGGGAATGAGCGATGCGCTCAAGACCGGATGATCACGCAGAAATGTGGCAGTCCGCCTTAAGCGTTGCCCGGCGGGTTTATTCGGTGATAGCGCGCTATGCATAGCGTACACGCGGGTCGACGATGGCGTAAAGAATATCGACTGCTAGGTTAAGGACGATATACAGCGAAGCGATCAAGATTGTTGCGCCCATGACGACCGGAACATCACGATTTACCGTAGACTCGACGAGAAGTAAGCCGATGCCGGGCCAGGCGAAGATGTATTCCAGGATGAACGATCCCGTCAGCAGAGATCCGAACAGCAGTCCGGCGCTTGTCAGGAGCGGGACAAGGGTTGTGCGAAGGCCATGCACAAAGTAGACGCGCCAGAGCGGTAGGCCTTTGGCGTGGGCCATTCGAATATAGTCTTCACGCAATACCTCGATCATGGTGTTTCGCGCCAGCCGCCAATTCCCGCCGACCGAGGCCAGCGCCAGCCCGATAGTCGGCAGGATGAGGTGCTTGGCGAGGTCAATGACGTCGTCGCCTTCCCGGGGATTGGATACACCGCTGGTGGGCAGCCATCCGAGGGAGATGCCGAAGATGAGCACCATGAATACCGCGACGGCGAATCCGGGGATGCTGATCATCAAGACCGGAGCCTGAGCCAGGAAACGCGTGATGGCCTGAGGCCAGGCGCGGTTGTGGACGACCGCGGAAAGGACGCCCATCGTCCACCCGACCACGATCACGAGAGCGACCGAGGCGGTGGCGACGCTGAACGTGTTTCGCATCCCCCGGAAGAGCAGGTCGGAAACGCGTTCACCCCGCCGAATCGACTCGCCCATATCGCCTTGAAACATAAGGCTGAGCCAGGTCCAATACTGCACCGGCAATGGGTCATTGAGTCCATACTTGTCCCGCATGGCGTTTACTAATTCTGGATTCGCTATGTCCGCTTGCTGCAGGAAGATCGCGACAGGGTCGCCCGGCAAGGCCTTGCTCATCCCGAACACGATGAGGCTCACCGCGATGAGCAGCGGGATGACGGACAGAAGACGGCGCGCGATGTATCGGGTCATGATGGGGAGGCCGGTCCGTGGCGAGGCGGGGAAGCGGGGACCCGCGCCTGCGGTCCGTTAAGGCCGCGAGCGCGAATCCCCGCCACCAAGGCAATTCCTAAACAGGCGCCACCTTGTACAGCCACGGGTAGCTGTACTGGGTCGCGCCGGAGGTCACGTTGGTGACTTTCTCCTCCCGCCAGGCCGCACCGAGCGTGGATACCGTGGACGGAATCCAGGGGACCTGATCGGCGGCGATCTCCTGCATCCGGTGCACCTTCGACGTCCGGTTGTCGGCGTCGGCCTCGACCAGGATGTCCTGGTAGAGCTGGTTCATCTCAGCGTTGTCCATGTAGCTGAGGGCAAAGAAATCGCCCGCCGTCCAACGCTGATAGGCGAAGGCCGGGTCGCCCAGGAACACGCCGACACCCCAACCGCCCACGTTCAGGTTCTGCTGGGCGAAGGGGCCGCTGTCGAAGTCGGCGCGGATCGCGGGATCCCAGGCGTCGAGCTCCACGGAGAACCCAAGATCGTTCAAGCCCTGCATCCAGAACGTCTCGCGGTCCGGCGGCGCGCCCGGGTCGCCAGAGTACTGGATCTTGAACTCGGCCCGCATGTCGCCATTGGCCCACACACCGTCGCCGCCCATGGAGAAGCCGGCGTCCTGCATCAACGACGCGACTTGCGCCGGGTCGTAGTCCAGCTCCGCCGCGTCGTTCAGATACGGCGAGCCGGGGAACCAGAACCTGCCCCACGGCAGCACGGTTGGGCCGGCGGTGGCCTCGTAGAAGCTGACGCGGTCGAACGATCGCGCCACGGCCTGCCGCACCCGGTTGTCCTGGAACAGCGGGAACGTGTGGTTGATGTAGAAGTACCCCAGCACGAAGTTGGAGAACCACTTGGCGCCGATTCCGGGCGTGCGAAACAGATCATTGCGCCGCGTGGCCGGCGTGTACAGCGCCACGTCGACCTCGCCGGCCAGCAGCGCGTTCACCCGCGCGTCGGCCCCTGCCTGCCCGCCCGGGAAGAGGCGGAAGATCAGCTCGTCGAAGTCGGGCTTGGGGCCCCACCAGTTCTCGTTGCGCACCATGCGCACCAGCTCGGCCGGTCGCAGCTCCACGGGGATGTAGGGCCCCGTGCCGACGTACTTGTCCACATCGGTGGAGTACTCGCGGTTGCCATGCTCCATCACGCTCGGCGGATGGGCCATGTACGAGCTGTCCAACGCACCGAACTTCTCCGCCGCCAGCGCGTCGGGCTGCGTCAGGTTTACGCGCACCGTGCGGCCGTCGAGCACCTCGGTGTCGCCGTAGAACGGCTGCGCGAACCCGTTGTAGTAGAACGTGCCCTCGGCGTGGTACGGGTCGTCGTCCCGGAAGATCCGGTTGAAGTTGAAGACCACGTCTTCCGGCGTGAACGGGTCGCCGTTGTGCCAGGTGACGCCTTCACGCAGCGTGAAGGTGACCGACGTGGCGTCGGGCGCGACCTCCCAGCTCTCGGCCAGGCGGGGCTTCAGCGTCTGCGTCTGATAGTCGTAGAGCAGCAAACTCTCCGAGGTGCAGAAGGCGTGGATCTTGGTCTGGAACTCATAGACCTGCGATCCGTCGAGATCGTCGACCCGCGCCGTCACCGGAAGCCCGATGACGAGGCTGTCGGCCTTCGGGTTCTCGACCATGACCTCGACGACCTTCTCCTGCGTGACGACCTTCTCGACCTCGACCTCGACGACCTTCTCCTGCGTGACGACCTTCTCGACCTCGACCTCTCGGACCTCGACGACCGGAACTTCCTTGATGACTTCCTTGGTGACGACCGTCTCGACCGGAACTTCCTTGACGACTTCCTTGGTGACGACCGTCTCGACCGGAACTTCCTTGACGACTTCCTTGACCTCGGTGACGGTTACCGTCACCGTCTTTTCGACTACCTCAGCCTCGCCACACGCGGCGAGCGCGGCAGCGCCGACGCCGCCCGCGACGGCCGCGGCTCCGCTCCGCAGAATCATTCGGCGGCTGAGAGCCTTTGATAGTGCTCGTTTTCCTGTCACAAACATCCTCCCCGTCTCAGATCAGCCCATGTCTAGGAACGTCCTAGCGGATTGATCTCGACTAAATGTGTTTCTGGACTACATCCTGCTGAGTACGGCCCTCCTATTCGCTGCTTGCTCGGCTTGAATTGGTTGATCGCTGGAATTGGCGGCGGCGACATCGGCAATGCGGCGGCCG
Organism: Chloroflexota bacterium; assembly: GCA_028873795.1. Lineage (GTDB taxonomy): Bacteria > Chloroflexota > UBA11872 > UBA11872 > UBA11872 > JAJECS01. The sequence continues at coordinate 94,712 of JAPPNP010000043.1, read as the reverse complement.
GCTTCGCGCAGGACCTCCGGCGACGCGCCAAATGCCATGCGCACGTGCCGATCTGACCGGCAGAAGTGCCCCGCGGTGGTCGGGATGCCGGCCTCCAGCAAGGCAGCCGACGCTTGAGTGGAGGAGTCAAACACCTGGGACACGTTGATGAACACGAATGGCCCGCCAGCCGGTTCCAGGGCGTGCAGTGGATGGCCGGGCGCCACGAAGGGGTGAATCACGTCGCGCAACTGTTGGAATTCCTCGGCCATGCTGTCCCCGGGATAGACCGGATGGCGCATCGCGGCCGCAGCTCCGGCTTGCGCGACGTGGCTGCCGTGGAGCTGTTCCCATTCCATCGCCTTGGTACAGGCGTCGACGACGCTTGGGGGGCCGACAATATAGCCCACCCGCCACGCGGGCATGGCGTAGCTCTTGGTGAAGCTGCGAATCAGCGCGGTGCGCGAGGCGGCGCCCGCAATGCTGGCGCAGCTCACGTGGCGGCGACCGTCGTAGACCATCGTGTCGTAGGACTCGTCCGACACGATCAGCAGGTCGTGGCGCTCGGCCAGATGGGCGATGGCGCGCAGCGTGTCCTCGCTCAGGACCACGCCGGTGGGATTCACGGGGGTATTGACCACGATGGCCACGGTGCGCGGGGTGACGGCGGCGGCGATGCGGTCGATGTCCCAGGCATAGCCGGCGGCCTCGTCCATGGGCACGTGGACCGGGCGGCCGCCCGCGAGCTCGACGCAGCCGCCGAAGAAGTAGCAGGGCGTCGGAATGATGACCTCGTCACCAGGGTCGAGAACGGCCCGAAACACCAGGTTCAGAGCTTGCATCGAGCCGTTGGTAATGAGCACATCGGCCTCGGGGTCCAGCGGCTGTCCGATTTCCGCGCCGATGCGTTCCGCCACGACCTGGCGCAGTTCCGGAAGGCCGCGCGACGGAGCCTCTTGGTTCAGACGCATCTCGCGCACCACCGCCTCGACGGCCTCGGGCGACGGGGGGCGCTCGGCGTAGGGCATCAGCGGCAGCACGTCGACGCCCCGACGGCGCGCGGCCTTTACCTGCGCGGCCAGCAGCCGCGACCCCACGGGGGGCATGGCCCCGATATGATGCGCAATCTTCAACGGCGCTGCCTGCACCGGAAGTTGGGTGGGCGCGAGGCTAGCACGAAGCAGCGCGGCGGGACGACTTGGCGGGTGGCAAGGGGTCGGTGGTCTTGGCGGTATCGTTGGGCGGCGGGCATGGGTCCAAAAAGATTGGGAAATCACCACGTGCTTACGGAGACATCGGCCGGGCATGCCCTGCACGAGCGCGCGCTGGTGGTGCTGGCGCACGACCACATGGTGCGGCCGGAGGACTTTCGGCGAGACCTTGCCGGCGGCGTGACGGCAAAGGTGGTGCAGGCGACGGTGTCCGGGCGCGCCTTCTCGGACAGCCGAGCCGAATTCGAGCGCTCGCTCTACAGCACCGAGGGCTACATGCGCGATGCCATGGAGGCCTATGACGAGATCTTCGCCACCGTCGAGACCATGCCCGACGAAGTATTCGTGGTGCGCCGCGCGGCCGACATCCTGGAGGCCAAGCAATCCCGCCGCCTGGGTCTGATCCTTGGCGCGGAGGGCGCGAAGCTGCTCGAGGGCAGCCTGGCGGCGCTGCGCGTCTTCTACCGCCTGGGCATGCGGCACCTGCAACTCCACTGGGCCACCCGCAACCAGGTGGGCACCGCGCAGTCCGACACCGACGAGCCGGGCCTGACGGAGTTTGGCCGCGAGGTGGTGGCCGAGGTGAATGCCCTGGGCATGCTGCTCGACGTGTCGCACTCGTCGGTCGCCACGATTGCCGATGTGCTGGCCATCACCGATCGTCCCGTCATCAACTCCCATACCGGCGCGCGCGAGCTCAACCCCAGGAGCACTCAACTGCTTTGGGACGATCAGATCAAGGACCTCGCGGACAACGGCGGCGTGGCGGCCGTTCACTTCTGCTCGCAGGTGCTGCTCGACAGCGGCCATGCCACCATCGACGACGTGCTGACGCACATCGACTACCTGGTTGACGCGGGCGGCATCGAAAGCGTCGGCCTCGGTCCCGACTATCTCCTCGACGGCACCCAGCGAACCCGCAACGTGAGCTTCAACCAGCGGATTGCCGAGGACGCGTTCACCTGGACCAAGGACTTCGAGGACACCAGCACGCTGCCGAATGTGACGGTGGCGTTGCTCGAGCGCGGCTACACGGAGGACGAAACCCTGAAGATCCTGGGCGGCAACATGCTTCGAGTGATCGAAGCGTCGCTGCCCTAAACCCTGAGGCTGCAAAACCAACGATGGACGGCCGTCAGACTCCCATGAATCGCTGCGCATTCAGCCCCAGAATCTTGTCCACCCCATCCTGGTCGAGGAACGGCGCCTCGCGGATGGCGCGGATGAGGTTCTCGTAAGGCTGCACGCCCAGGTAGGGCCAGTCCGTGCCCCAGTGGATGCGGGCCGTCCCAATGCCGCCCACGAGTATTTCCAGAATCGTGAGCGCGCTCAGGTACGGATAGGGCTCGTCGGCGCCGATCACGTGCTGATAGGCCCCTAGATCGCAGTGGAGATTCGAGTGCGCCAGCATGAACTCGATGACTTCGTCGAGCAGGTGGTAGCGCAGCGGCGCTGACGGATTGTCGCGGTCCCGCAGCGCGGGCGTGCCGTAGTGGGCCAGCTGAATCCCGACCTCGGGAAAGTCGGCCACAAGCTCGCCAAAGCCCTTCACGTACTCCGTGAACGAGGGGTACTTGCCGAGGACGCTGGGCGCGAACCAGGGAAAGTGGGCGTACCACCAGGAGATGTCGATGATGCAGGGCTTGTCGCGGTCGCGCAGTAGCTCGAAGATCGGCCGCCAGCGCGGATCGCCCATCTCGGTGTCGACGAAGAGCGGCAGCAGCTTGAGGCCGGCTGCGCCGAGGTCCAGGTCCGCCGCCGCTCGCTCGACGTAGCCGGGAACCCGCGGGTCGATCGAATTCGAAATCCAGACGAAGCGGTCCGGATGCTGCCGCCACATCCGCACGAAGTATTCCTTGGTCAGGTAGTGCTGGAAGACGGCGAGCTTGTGGTCGCGCTCGTCGGCTGGGTAGTGCGCCATGACGTCGACCGGCGTGTAGCTGATGAGGAAGGCCTTGTCGATGCCGGCCCGGTCCATTTGCTCGATGAGGTCCGGGGCGCTCGCGCCCCAGCGGTTTCCCGGCCAGAGCGGGAAGTTCTCAGCCGCGCCGCCAACCGAGCGGTCAAAGATGTGGGTGTGCGCGTCGATGATCATGGGTGCTTCCTGACTCTGGGGACGGCGGGATCGAACCTGGGACTCACTGCAGATAGTCGAGGTAGTCGGTCTGCGAGTCGAGCATTTCATCGACCATTTGCTCGATCTGCGCCGGGGTGAGGATGGCCGCCGTCAGGGGGTCCAGCAGCACGGCTTGCATGGCCATGCGGCGGTCGCCGGCCAGCGCCGCCGTCACGCACATCTCCTGCACGCTGATGTTCGAGAGATTCAGCGCGGCAAGCTGCGTCGGCAAATCGCCCACGTGGCACGGCTGCACGCCGGTCTTGTCCACCAGGCAGGGAACCTCGACGCAGGCGCCCGCCGGCAGATTGGTGATGAGGCCGGTGTTCTCCACGTTGGCGTTCACGCGGATCGGCGTGTTGGTTTCGATGGCGTGAATGATCTGCACGCCGTATTCGTGGCTGCGGGAGAGGTCCAGCGGCTCCGTAGAGGCCAGCCGCTCTCTGACCTTCTCCTGTGACGCCTCGCGATCAATCGGCCAGAAACTCGGATAGTCCCACTTCTCGGGCAGGTACTGCGTGATCAGGTCGGCGTTCTTGCGGTAGTACGGGATGTACTCCGACATGTGGTTGCTGGACTCGGTGACGAAGTAGTCGAAGTGCTTGAAAAGGTCGAAGCGAATCGGGTCTTGCGCCACGATCTCGGGGTCTTCGCTCGCCTGCCAGATCAGCGGGTAGGCGTCCTGGCCCTGGTGCTCGAACCGCAGAAACCAGGCCATGTGGTTGATGCCCGCGACCCAGTAGGTCACCTCGTCAGCGGGGATGTTGCAGTACCCCGCCAGTTGCCGGGCGGTTCCCTGCACGCTGTGGCAGAGGCCGATGGTCTCGATGTCGGTGGCGGCATTCATCGCCCAGCAGTTGATGGCCATGGGGTTGGCGTAGTTGAGCAGCAGCGCGTCGGGGCAGACCTCTTCCATCTCGCCGGCGAGCTCCAGCAGGAACGGGATGGTCCGCAGGCCGCGAAACACCCCGCCGGGACCCAGCGTGTCGCCGACGGTCTGGTCGATGCCAAATCGCGCCGGGACCTGGATGTCGACCTCGAAGGGCGCCACCCCGCCGATCATCACCATTACGATCACGTAGTCCGCGCCCTCGAGCGCCTCGCGCCTGGTGGCCGGGGCCTCGATGCGCATGCCGGCGCCGAGCTGCTGGACCGCCCGCTCGGCGTGCGCCTGCGTGGTGGCGAGCCGTTGCTGATCGACGTCCACGAGCGTGATGGTGGAGTCGGCGAGCTCCGGATACGTCAGCATGTCGCCGATGAGCCGCGTGGCGAACACCGTGCTGCCCGCGCCGATCATGGCCACCTTGGGCATGTTGCGACCTTCCTCGCGCGAGTGGGCTCAACGCCTCCACTGTCGTCGTCGAAGCTACCACGCCGAACATGCCCCGGGTGGGGTAGCGTTGGGACGCTGCGTCGGCGTGCGCCGGCGCGTTGCGGGGAGACATAGATGCCCAAGGTCGTGATACGAGAGAGCGACGCGCAGGTTTTCGATCGCGGATCCGGAGTCCGCAGCGTTCCGTTGATGAACGGCGATCGCGGCTCACAGAACGTCTCGTCCGGCATGACCATCATGGAGCCCGGCGCGGGCCTGCCCATGCACTTCCACGACACCGAGGAGTGCATCACCTGCGTCGAAGGCGAAGCGATGTGCTCGGTCGACGGCGAGGAGCTGCAACTGCGGCCGTTCGACCACATCTGGATCGCCGAAGGCTCGCACCACCGGTTCTGGAACGAGGGCTCGGAGGTGATGCGGATCGTCTGGACCTACGGCAAGCCGGAGGTCATGCGCACGTTCGTCGACTCCGGCAAGACCGTGCGCCACATGTCCAAAGGCGATGTCGCGCGACCGACGTGAGTGAGGCGGCCGGCGACCGCGGCACGCTGAGGCTCGGATCGCGCGTCCTGGTCTGGGGCACGCGCACGTTCGTGATGGGCGTGCTGAACGTGACGCCGGACTCGTTCAGCGGAGACGGCGTGGCAAACGATGCCGATGCCTTGCAGGCCCGCATCGATTCGTTGCTGGAGGCCGCGCCCGACGTGATCGACGTGGGCGGTGAGTCCACGCGGCCCGGAGGGACGGCGGTTCCCGCGGAACAGGAGATCGACCGCATCGGTCCGGCGCTGGTAGCTCTGCGCGGGCGCGCGCCCGAAATGCCGCTGTCCGTCGATACGCGCAAGGCCGCCGTGGCCCGCGCGGCGCTCGACCTGGGCGCGGTGATGGTGAACGACGTGACCGGCGGCACGCACGATCCCGAAATTCTCGAAGCCGCGGCCAGCGCGGGGGCGGCCTTTGTCGTCACGCACAATCGCCGCGGCGCTGTCCGTCGGTCCGAGATTGGCCCGCACGTCGCTGCCGTCGCCTACGACGACCTGGTGCGCGACGTGTACCGCGACGGTGAGCGCCTGCTCGAACGCGCTCAAGTCGCCGGCATAGCCCGTGATCGCCTGCTCTTCGATCCCGGCTTTGGCTTCGGCAAGTCGCCCGAGCAGAACGTGGACCTGCTCCGCGAGATGGGAGCGTTGAAGGCCCTCGGGGCGCCGCTCATGGTGGGCGTGTCGCGCAAGTCGTTCGTCGGCTACGTGCTTGAGTTGCCGGCCGATCAGCGCCTCGAGGGCTCGCTGGCGGCCGCCGTCATCGCGGTGGCCAACGGCGCGGATATGGTGCGGGCCCACGACGTGGAAGCCACCAAGCGAGCGCTGGCGATGGCCGATGCCATCTATCGCCCAGGTGCTTCTCCGGCCGGCGGGCGACGGGACGCTGGATTCCCGACTCTGGAGACCTCTGCGTAACCCCTCCGTCATTCCGGCGGAAGCCGGAATCCAGTCCGGTTGAATCTGAAGGCTCGCCGGACGCTCGGCGTCGGGCGGATCTGAGACCCGACCCTTCCGGACTTCGCGACGGTCTCCGGCCGCGGGAACGACAAATCCGTAGAACCTGACATTCAAAGTGCCGTCCGCGTTGCCAGTCCGCCGCGCCATTCGTATGCTCAACCACCCCTATGCGCACGCCTCATGTCAGGGTGCCGCGCCCACGTCGTAAATCGAGGTTTCGTGCGTACGGTGCTCCGCGGCCGTGACGGCCTGGAAGTGGTGATCAGCCCGGAAGAGGCCTTCGTGCCCATCGGCGAGCGCCTTAATCCAACCAATAAGCCTCGACTCCAGCGCGCCTACGACGAAGGCAACTGGGAATACGTCCAGCGCGACGCCACGCGCCAGGTCGCGGCGGGCGCCAAGGTCATCGACGTCAACACGGGTGATCCGCACCACGAGATCGAGGCGCGCAAGATGCGCGACGCCGTGCGCGCGGTGCAAGAGGTGGTGGACGTGCCCGTGTCGATCGACTCATACACCATCGACGTGCTCCTGGCGGGGCTCGAAGTTGCGCGGGGGCGCCCGCTGGTGAACTCCGTCCCATTCGAGGCGGAGTACATGCACGAGCTGCTCCCGGCGATCGCCGAGCACGACGCCTGCCTGATCGGCATGTGCACCAAGGGCGGCGCCGCGATGCCGGAGACGGCGGAGGAACGGGTCGCGAACGCGCGCGCGCTGGTGGCCAGCGCCGGCGAGCACGGCATTGCCCCCGACCGGATCGTCATCGACCCGGTGTGCCTGCCGGTGGGGGCCAATGACATCTTTGGCCCGGGTCTGCTGGGCGCGATTCGCACGCTGCACCGGGAGGACGACCTGAACATGTCCATCGGGCTCAGCAACGTGTCATTCGGGTTGCCGGCCAGACGCTCCCTCAACGGGGCGACCCTGCTCATGGCCATGGAGGCCGGTCTGACGGCGGCGATCTTGGATATGACCCACAAGGAGATCAGGCACGCGGTGCTGGCCGCCAACCTGATCCGAGGCCGCGATGAATTCTCCATGAATTGGATCTCCAACTACCGCGCCGAGCAGGCTCGAGAAGAAGCGCGGAAAGCCAGGCGCGCCGGGGGCTGAACTAGCCGGCGGACCGCCGCGGCGCCTCCATGACCTTGTCCACCAGGCGGGCAAACCCCATGCCGTTGCTGGCCTTCAGCAGCACCGCGTCGCCGGCCGCCAGCTCCGCGTGAAGCCACGCCGCCGCTGCGTCCACGGCTGTGGCGATTGACCCGGAATCCTCGGTATCCGCGGAAATCACATCCACCGCTTCCAGACCCGCCGCGCGGGCGCCCGAGGCGATTTGGGCGGCGAGCGCGCCGACGCAGAGCAACCGATCGATGCCGGCGGCATCGCGGCCCACCTGCTGGTGGGCTGCCGGGCCATAGCTGCCCAACTCGAACATGTCGCCCAGCACGGCGATGCGGCGCCCCGGGACGGATACCGCTCGCAGGGTGTCCAGGGCCACCGCCATCGACGAGGCGTTGGCGTTATAGCTGTCGTCCAGCAGCAGCCCTCCGCCGGGCAGCGCTTCGAGCCGCATGCGGTGCGGCGCGGGCTGAAAGGCGCGCAGACCGTCGCAGGCCGTAGCGGGATCCACGCCGAGGGCCTGCGTCGCCGCGAACGCGGCGCCGAAGGCCAGGTCGATGGCGCCCGCCGTGCCGGGAACGTCAACGCTGTCGCAAAAGCTGCCGGCCTCGATGTGAACGCGCGTCCCCGGCGGATCGGCGAGCAGAGTGGCGCTCACTCGCACGTCCGCCGCGTCCGACCGGCCAAACGACACCACCGGTCCGGGCGCACGGCGCCGCAGCTCGTCGGACCAGGGATCGTCAGCGTTCACGATGGCCGGGCCGTGCTCCGGGAGCGCTTCGAAGAGCTCCCCCTTGGCCGTGGCAATGGCCTCCATCGAGCCGAACAGTCCCAGGTGCGCCCCGGCTATGGAGGTGATGACGCCGACGTCGGGCTTGGCATAGCTGCAGTAGTGGGAAATCTCGCCGACGACCTGCGCACCGATCTCGACCACCGCGTAGCGGTGCGCGGGCGTCAACCGCGACAGGGTGGCCGGCACGCCCACCTCGGCATTCTCGCTGCGCTCGGTGGCGAGGGTCGGTCCTGCGGCGCTCAACGCTGCCGCCAGGGCTTCCTTTGTGGTGGTCTTGCCGTTGCTGCCCGTGACGCCCACAAACGTCGCCGACGAGCGGGCGCGCAGCGCGCTCGCCAGCCGCTCGAACGCGGCCTGCGGCTCGGCGGTGACGACCTGTCGACCCATTGGCTGGTCGAGATCGGGCCGGGCGCAGAGCACGGCCCCGGCGCCGCGGGCGAAGGCGTCGCCGATGAAGTCGTGGCCGTCCACGCGGGCGCCGGGCAGCGCCACGAAGAGCATGCCGGGCTGTATGCGGCGGCTGTCGAAGTGCGCCGCGGCCATGGCGAGGTCGTCGGCACCGTGTGGGACCGGCTGCTCGGCGGCTGTGGCCACGTCGGCGAGGGTGAACATCAGCCGTTGAGGCCTGACACCGCGTCGCGGATGCGCCGTCGCGCGCGAGCGTCCAGATCGAGACGCTCGATGGCGTCGTCGAAGACGCGGAGATACCACCGGTTCCGCGCCGCATATGTCGACGCACGATCACTTGCCGACGCAGCCTGCCGGCGGCCCTGACGCACCGCGGCGGTGGCGGCGTAGGTCAGGCTGCGCTCCGCCGCGGCGGCCCAGAACACGGCCATCGATCCGTCGTCGCCCGACTTGTCGGCGAGCCGGGTCGCCAGGTCCTCGACGTCGTCCGGTGAGAGGGCGAGACTCGGAAACGTGAGGAGGTCCGCCGCGTCCAGCGCCGGCGCCGCCACCGCCAGCGTCTCCCAGTCGATGACCGCCAGCCGCCCGTCGGAACGCGGCAAGAGATTCAGCGGCGAGAATCCGTTGTGGACCACCCGCCGCCGGGCGCGGACGAGCGGCCTGACGATGCCGGCCTCGAGGTCTCGCCAGGGGAGATCGGGCGCCAGCGCCCGAGGTGCGGAGTCCGGCTCCGGGGCGGTCGATGGATTGCCCAGCCGGGCCACGGCGATGGCCAGGCGCCGCCGCAACGTGTCGCGCGTGATGCGGTCCAGATCGCTCTGGTACGCCAGCGCCCGGAGCATGCCCTGGTGGCGCGATGCGACGTCGCGGAACGCGGCCAGCGTCTCCACGGCACGCTCCAGCAGGCCGGCACGTTCGGCAGCGTCGGCGGTTTCCAGTCGCTCGGCCAACGACTCGGCGCCCAGATCCTCCATGGCCACGGCGGCAAAGGCGTCGGGGGCCAGGAGGGCCCCGTGCGGGCGGGGAACCAGTCCTGGCGCCTGGCGGCTGAGCAGGTCCAACGCCCGCTCCTCGCGCCGCCAGCGGTGGTGGTAGTAGCGGTCGGCCGCCGGCCGGTAGACCTTGACGATCAGCGACGCGGCCCCGGCGCGAAGGCGCCAGATTTCATGCCGCGCGTCGGCGGCAACGGAGTGCCAGGACCACGGGCCGCCCTCACCGCGTGCCGCCAGGATCGCGCTCAGTCCGGTGCGCAGGTCCTCGTTCACGACCCGGGTCGCTTCGCATCGGCCAGCAGCTCGTCGAGGGTCGCGTTGAGCAGGTGGGCGTTCATGGGCCGGTTGAGAAGGCCCCGTTCCGACGCTGCCGTAACCGCATCCGCGTCGCCCACCACGCGTCGCCGTCGCGCCAGCAGCCGTCCAAGCAGCGTGACGGGTCGGCCGTGAAACAGCAGCAAGAAGTCGCCGTCGGCGGCGACGAATGCCGGCCGGGTCCACGTGGCGGCGGCCCAGAACCCCGCGCCCGCCGCGGCGGCGAGGGCAATCGCCAACGCCGCCCACGCCGTTTCCGAAAGGCCGGTGGCAATGGCGCAGAGCCCGGCGGTGACCGCCGTCGCCGCCCAGAATCCCAGCACGATCTTTTGTCGGTTCAGACCAACGATCTCCCAGTGGTAGTGGAGTGGCGACGCCAGCAAGGGCAGCGGGAAGCGCTGGTGTGGAACCGGCGAGCCGTCCGGCAGTCGTGGATCGCGCCAGCGTCGGTACAGCGGCACCAGGATCTTGGCTTGCAGCAGCGACGAGAGACCTTCGAACAGCAGCGGGGCCGCGATCACCGGCCACAGCAAGTCGACGCCCGCCACGATGGCCGCGCCGGCTGAGGCCGCGCCGAGCGTCAAGGCGCCGCTGTCCCCGATGTAGATGCTTGCCCGTCGCCGGGCGCCGCGATTCGCCGGCGACCACTCCGACGGCAGGTTCCACACCAGCAGACCGGCGCCGATGGCCGCGATGCCGAGCGGCCAGCCGGCATGGCCGACACCGGCGGCAAGCCCGGCCGCCAGCGCGGCGCCGGCCGCCGCAATCGCCACCGTGCCGGGCGTGAGGCCGTCCATGCCGTCGCTGAAGCTGGTCGCCAGCGTGGTTCCAAGGATGAGCGCGAGATACCAAGCGCTCAGCGGCACGTGCGCGCCCGTTCCCAGCCAATGCGCCATCGCGTAGGGCGATCCCGCGCCGGATTCGTGGGCGCCGGGGCCAACCACGAGCGCCGTGGCGCCGACGCTCAGGACCAGAGCGATGACCAGGTAAGCGCCCTCGGGCGCGCCGCGACCGGTGCGCGTCTTGCGCAGGTCGTCCGCCAATCCGAAGAGAAAGAACCCGGCCGCGCCGGCCAGCACCCACCAGGCGCTCGACGCCGTCGGGCCGGCCGACAACAGCGCCGCGGCGACGACTGCGGCGACTGCGGCGGCAATGCCGCCCACGAGCGGCAGCTTGCCGGACACGCCGAGCGGCGCGGCGATCTGGTGCGCCCCACGCTTGACCTCGGCGGAGCGGAATTGGGGCAATCGGCGCCTAAGCGCGGCGGAGCCGGCCGCAGTGATGACGAAGGCGCAGCCGGCCGCCAGGCCGATCGCCAACCCAGGCTCTATGCGACCCTCCGAGGTGTGGCGGGCGTCAGGGTTACGGTAGCAATCAGCCGTGCCGCCGTCCCGCGCCCACGGACGCGTACACATCGAGAATCTTGTCGATCTGTCGACGCCACGAGAACTGATACTCGGCGCGCGCGCGCAGGCTCTCGCCGTATGCCCGGCGCGCGTCGGCGTCTCGCACCAGGCGCACGATCTCATCGGCGAGCGCCGGCACCGACCCGCGTTCGGCCAGCCGTGCCTCGGGACCCAGAAACTCGGCCGCCACTTCGCCCGCGTAGGCCACGGTTGGCAAGCCCGCGGCCATGTAGTTCAGCACTTTGCCGTTGCCTTCCGTTTCCGACCGCTTGGGGGCGACCGCCAGGTCGCAGAGCTGCAAGTACGTCGGGGCCTGCGCGTACGGAATCCTGCCCGTGAATGTCACGTGCTCGGCGAGGCCAGCCTGCCTGGCCGCCTGCTCGTATTCGGCGGCGTTGGGGTAGCCCATGATCAGGAAGTGCGTTCCGGGCTCGGCGTCCACCACCAGGCGCGCGGCGCGAATGAGGTCGCCGGTGCCCTGGTATTCCGCGAGCAGGCCCAGGTAGCCCACCACCAGCCGGCTCGGCGGAATGCCGAGCTGCCGGCGCATCGCGGCGAGGTCGGCTGCATCTTCGGGCGCTCGCGGGCGAAACCGGGTCACGTCCACTCCGTCGGGAACGCTGAGAATCCGTTCCGCCGACCACGACTTGCGCGCGGCAAGCTGGTCCCGGGCGAACGCCGAGCTCGTCACGACGCGGTCGGCCGCGGCCTCGGTCACACGCTCGATCATGCTGAAAATCTGCAGTCCGGGGCCGTCCGGCGAGAGGAATCGATGGTCAACCATCTCGCTGGTCAGGCTTCCCTGGTAGTCGAGAATGAGCGGCACCCGCCGGGCGCGCGCCAGCGGCCAGCCAATTGCGGCGCCTTCGTGCAGGTGGCCGTGCACCACGTCGATGGGTTGGCGCAGACCGCGAGCGAGCACCAATCCTGCCAACAGTGGGTCCAGGAGCAGCTTGCGTCGGTGCGAGCCGACGTGAGCGTCCGATTGACGGCGAAACGCCGGAAGTCGCACCACGCGCAGTCCGTCCGGCGTGGCGCCCGTCGGATAGGTAAGAATTGTGACCGCGTGGCCCCATGCCTTCAGGGCGCGGGCCTCCTCCAGGATCCGCACGTGACACCCGTAGTCCGCGAAGAATCCCGTCGGCGCGATCATGGCGACGTGCAGGCTCATCGCCGCCGCCTTGCGCGGAGCGTGCATTGACATCCCGACCGGCTGCCCACATCCAGATCGTGTCCGACGGGCCGGACGCTACGCGGGCCGTGGGCCATAGCATTGGTCGGGCGGCGCGGCCGGGAGACCTCGTCGCGCTCCAGGGCGATCTGGGCGCGGGCAAGACCGTGGTCGCCCAGGGCGTCGCGCAAGGGCTTGGGGTTGCCGAAGGTGTGACGTCGCCGACCTACGTGCTCGTCGCGGTCTATGGGACTGGCCGGCTGCGACTGCAACATGTTGATCTCTACCGCCTGGCGGGAGCGCCCGACCTGGATTCGATCGATTGGGAGGACCTGCTCGACGAGCCGGCGGTCACGGTCGTGGAGTGGCCCGAACGCGCGGGCGAGCGAATGCCGGATGACCGGCTGCTCCTATCGATCCAGGCGGAGTCAACCAACCGGCGTACGATGACGATTTCAGCCGGCGGACCTCGCAGTCGGGAACTCCTCGCGGCCGTGGGGGCGCCGATAGCGGCGCGATGACGATGGTACTCGCGATCGACACCACGGGGACCGCGCCCGCCATGGCGTTGGTGCGCGGCGACGAGGTGCGGTCCGCCTGGCAGGGGCATGCCGCGCAAACGCCGCTGCTCGACGGGCTGCGCGCCGTGCTCGCCGGCCAGGGTCTCTCGATGCCGGCACTGCGTAAAGACTTGACCGCCGTCGCCGCGGCCATGGGCCCGGGCCGGTATGCGCGCCTGCGCGCCGGAGTGGCGTTTGCGAAGGGACTGGCGACCGGATGGGGCGCGCCCTTCATCGGCGTGCGATCGGTCGCGGCCGTGGCCCATGCCGCCGGCGGACACATCGGTCCGATCGTAATCCCGGCCGGGCGCGGCCGCGTCTATTGCTGGACCGGTGAACCGGGTGAGTCGCTCAGCCCCGCGGTCGATCCGAGCGCGCTCGTCGAGCGCCTTGGACCCGGAGCCTCGGTCGCCGGTGACGTCGACGACGTGACGGCGGCGGCGTTGCGGGCTACCGGCCTGCGCCTCAAACCAATCCGACCAATCGAAATCGCCGAGGCCGTGGGCCGCCTGGCAGGCGAGCGCGATCCGTCGTCCGTTGGCGTGGAAGTGGCTCGCCCCATCTATGTCCCGGCGGCCGACCATGGCTGACGGTCCGGAAATCGTCATCGAGCCGATGCAGCTCGCGGACCTGCCCCAGGTGCGCCGCATCGAAAAGGCTTCGTTCTCCGTGCCCTGGCCGCGCGACTCGTATCGACGGGAAATCATGGACAACCAGCGGGCGTGGTATTTCGTGGCCCGGCTCCCGGACGTTGAGCCGCCGCCGCCACCCCCGCCGCGACGGTTCCCATTCAACCTATGGCCGCGCGCGCCGGCGCCGGGCGACGACATCGTCGCGTTCGGCGGGATGTGGCTCATGGTCGACGAGTCGCACATCACGACCATCGCCGTGGATCCCGAATACCGCCGCCGAGGGTTCGCCGAGGCGCTCATCATCGAAATGGCCAAGCTCAGCCGGCTGCGCGGCGCCACGCGCATCACGCTCGAGGTGCGCATGAGCAATGGCGCGGCGCAAAACCTCTATCGGAAATACGGCTTCGTGGACCACGGCGTGCGCCCCCGCTACTACAGCGACGATCGTGAGGACGCGCTGATCATGTGGAGTGAACCCATCCACGGGCCCGACTTTCATGCTCGCCTCACGCGCAACGAGCGCGACCTGGCGGAGCGCCTCAGCTGGGCGGCGCGCCTGTGACCGGCACGGACGGGCCGCTGATCGCGGCGATCGAGACGTCCTGCGACGACACCTCCGTGGCGCTGGTGCGGGGCGGCCGCGAGGAATTGGCGCACAAGAGCCAGACGCAAATTGAGCCGCACGCCGCGATGGGTGGGATCGTGCCGGAAGCCGCCGCCCGCATTCATGTCGAGGCCATCGACGCGGTGTGGCACGCATGCCTGACGGAGGCGGGAGTTGACGCGGCGGAGCTCGACGCGCTGGCCGTCACCCAGGGACCGGGACTCCCCGGTTCATTGCTGGTGGGGCTGGGCTTCGCGCAGGGACTGGCGGCGGCCGTGGACTGCCCACTCATTCCCGTGAACCACCTGGAAGGCCACTTCGCCTCGCCGTGGCTCAACGAGGGCGATCCGCCCGAGTTCCCGCTCGTGGCGCTGATCGTCTCCGGCGGCCATACCGAGCTCGTCTACGGCGCCGCACCGGGCGAGTATCGGCTCATCGGGCGCACCCGAGACGACGCCGCCGGCGAGGCCTTCGACAAGGTGGCGCGGATGCTGGGCTTGTCGTACCCGGGCGGTCCCGCCATCCAGCGGGCAGCGGAAGGGCGCGACGGATCACCCCTGGAGCTGCCCCGAGCCTGGCTGCCGGGCACCAGCGACTTCAGCTTCAGCGGGCTCAAGACCGCGGTGCGGCGATTGGTCCACGACGAGTTGGGACCGGTCGAGGCGGCGCGGATTGGTGCGGCCCACGATGGCGCCGCAGGCATCGACGACCCCGAGTTCGTGGCCGATGTGGCCTATGCGTTCGAGGTTTCCGTGGTTGACGTCCTCGTGACGAAGACGGTGCGCGCGGCCAGGCAAATGCACGCCGCCACGATCACCCTTACCGGCGGCGTGGCGGCCAACGCGAGGCTGCGCGCGGCGCTAGACGCGGCTTCCCCGGTTCCCGTCCATGTGCCGGCGCTGAGGCACTGCGTCGACAACGCCAGCATGATCGCGGTGGCGGGCGCCTGGCGCCTGGCGCGCGGCGAGGTGGCGAACGGCCCGCTCGAACCCGAACCTGGATTGGCGCTGGCTTAGGGGGCTCGAGCGCTCCGCCGGCTCTCGAGCGCGCGGCTGTACAGATCGAGATAGCCGCGTGCGGCGGCGTCCCATGAAGAATCGCGCGACATTCCCTGGCGCATGAGCGCCCGCCACGCGTCGGGATAGCGGTAGGTCTCCAGCGCGCGGGCAACGGCCCCGAAGAAGTCGATGGGGTCGTAGCGATGAAACACGAAACCCGTACCGTCCTTGGTTCGCGCGTCGAAGTCGTCAACCGTATCGGCGAGCCCACCTGTGGCGCGCACCACGGGCACGCTGCCGTAGCGCATGGCGATGAGCTGGCCCAGGCCGCACGGCTCGTGGCGTGACGGCATGAGAAAGATGTCCGACCCGCCGTAGATGCGTTGCGCCAGCGGCGGGTCGAAGCGCAAGGCCAACCCGACGTGGCGCGGATGCTCCCGCGAGGCCTGGGCCAAGAGCTCGTGGTGGCGCGGGTCGCCGGTGCCGAGCACTGCCAGCTGGGCGCCGCGCTCGACGATGTGGGGCACGACCGGCGCCAGCAGGTCCAGTCCCTTGTGGTCGGCCAGCCGCGACACCATGCCCAACAGGGGCGTATCGGCCTCGACCGGCAGCCCGAGCTCGCGCTGCAGCGCCGCCTTGTTCTGCGCGCGTCCCGCCGGGTTCCGCACGCTGAAGTTTGCCGCCAGGTGCGGATCACATGCCGGGTCGAAGGCGACGGTGTCGATGCCGTTGACAATGCCCGCGATGCCGTCCTGGCGCTCACGCAGCAGCGGGTCCAGCCGTTCCCCGTATGCCGGCGTCAAGATCTCCTTGGCGTAGGTGGCGCTCACGGTATTGACGGCGTCGGCATAGCGAATCCCGCGCGCGAGGAAGTTCAACCGCGAGGTGAGTTCCGGGTCGGTCGGATGCTCCAGGAACCCGCCCTCCGCCAGGCCGGCGACTTGCAAGAGGTCTTCGCCGAAGAGTCCCTGATACGCGAGGTTGTGAATCGTCAGCGCGGTGGCGGGAGTATCGGCCTGCGCTCCGTTGCCACGGGCGGCGTGAATCCAGTTGGGCACCAGGCCCGAGTGCCAGTCGTGGCAGTGGACCACATCGGGCTGCCACCCCAGAGTCCGCGTCGCCGCCAGCGCCCCGCGCGAGAAGAAGACGAACCGATGGCCGTCGTCGGGATAGCCGTAAAGCTCTGGCCGGTTGGCGAAGTAGTCGTCGCTGCCGATCAGGTAGAGCGGAAAGGGGCTCTGCTCCACCTCCCCGATCTTGCCCTGCTCGACGATTCCGTTCATGGAGACCTTCAAAGCGGCGCCGTTCGTGGTGATCGGATGCACCGCAGGATCGATCGACCCGTAGTGCGGCAGCGCCACCCGCACGTCGGCCCCCAGCTTGCGCAACGCCGTTGGCAGTGATCCGACCACGTCGCCCAGGCCGCCGGTCCAGGCGTAGGGCGTGCACTCGGCGGCGAGCATCAGCACCCGCAGGGGGCGTGTGTCAGCTCCGCTCAATGTTTGAAGTGCCGCTCGCCCACGAACACCAGCACGCCGCCATGGGCGTCCACGGCGGCCACCACGGCGTCGTCTTCGATCGAGCCCGAGGGCGCCGCGATCGCCCGGACGCCGGCTGCCAGTGCCTCCTCCGGGCCGTCCGTCTTGGGGAAGTAGGCGTCGGAGACGAGGTAGCTGCCCACGGCCTCGGCGCCGGCATGCGTGACGGCATGACGCACCGCGTCGACGCGATTCATTTGGCCGACACCGACGCCAACGAGCATGCCGACCTTGACGAGCACCACCGCGTTCGACTTCACGTGGCGAATGACCCGCATCCCAAAGCGCAACTCCGCCACGTCCGCGTCGGTTGCGGGCGCGGCGGACACCGACCGCATCTCCGGGTCGTCCCCGGGGCTCCGGTCGGGATCCTGCACCAAATAGCCTCGGTCGAGGCCCCACACATGGGCCGACTCGAACCGCAGCGGAAGCCTTTCTGGCGGATCGGACCAGCGGACGATGCGCAGGTTCTTGCGCCGCCGCAGGCGTCGCAGCGCGTCGTCGGCGTACGCCGGCGCCACGACCACGTGATAGAAGTGGCCCTTCATCGCCGCGACGGTTTCGATATCGATCTCGCGGTTGAATCCGACGATGCCGCCGAACGCCGACAGCGGATCGCCGGCATGCGCGCTCGCATAGGCGTCACGGAGCGAGTCACGCACCGCGAGGCCGCAGGGATTGGTGTGCTTGACGATAGCGACGGCCGGCCGGTCGTGGTCGTTCGCCGCCGCCCAGGCGGCTTGCAGGTCGAGGATGTTGACGTAGGACAGCTCCATGCCGTGCAGCTGCTCGATGCCGGCGAGCGCGCCGTGGCCGAGCTCCGGGTCGCCCGCGGCGTAGAACGCGCCGCGCTGATGGGGATTCTCGCCGTAGCGAAGGTCTTGCATTTTCTGCAGCGGGACCGTCAGGCGATGGGGAAAGTCGTCGCCCGCCGTCGCCTGGAAGTACCCGGCCACGTGCGCTTCGTAGAACGCGGTGAGCGCGAAGGCCTTGGCCGCCAGCTCCCGCCGCAAATCCGCGCCGTCCTCCCCGTTCTCGATCGCGTCCAGCACGCGCTCGTAGTCGTCGGGATCGGTGACCGTCCACACGCTGTCGTGGTTCTTGGCGGCGGCGCGAATCATGGCCGGTCCGCCGATGTCGATGTTCTCGACCAGCTCCGCCGGGTGGTCGGTTCGGGCCAGGGTCGCCGCGAACGGATAGAGGTTCACGGCCACGAGGTCGATGGGCGTCAGGCCATGCTCGGCCAGTTGCTCCCGGTCGCTGGCCAGGTCGGATCGCGCAAGGATTCCGGCGTGAATCGCGGGGTGCAGCGTCTTCACCCGGCCGTCGAACATCTCCGGCCAGCCGGTCACCTCGTCGATCGAACGCGCCGGCACGCCGGCATCCCGCAGCGCTTGGGCCGTGCCCGACGAGGCCACGACTTCCCAGCCCAGGGCGTGCAGACCGGCGCCCAGGCGGTCGATGCCGCGCTTGTCGGCGACGGCCAGCAGGGCGCGTGGCGCGCTCACGCCGCCGTCACCGGCGGATCAACGCGCGCGATGCCGTCGACCACGCGAACTCGCCCATCGGCGAACCATTGCAACGCCTCGGGGTAGATGCGGTGTTCCTGCTCCAGGATGCGTGCCGCGAGCGTATCCACCGTGTCGTCAGGACGCACGCATACCGACGCTTGCGCCACGATCGGCCCGCTATCCACGTCTTCCGTCACTAGGTGCACGGTGCAGCCGGAGAGCTTCACGCCCGCCGCCAGCGCGTCGGCCTGTGGCCGCGGCGCCATCGTGCCGCCGAATGCCGGCAGCAGTGACGGGTGAATGTTGAGGATTCGGTGGGGAAACGCTTCCAGGAAGAATGGCCGAAAGATTGCGCTGAATCCGGCGAGCGCGATGGTGTCGACCCGGTCGTCTTGCAGGACCTCCAGCATCCGCCGCTGCTGTGCCGTGCGCGTCGGGAAATCGCCGCGGACGATGAGGTGGGCGGGCACGCCGAAGTCCCGCGCGACGTCGAGCACCCCGGCGCCGGCGCGGTTGCACACCAACGCCGGCACTTCGGCTTGCAGCCGACCCTCGCGAACCGCCTCCAGAATCGCGCGCGCGTTTGACCCGCGGCCCGATGCCATGATGCCGAGCCGCATCAGGCGGTGGTTCGACCCGTCACGCCTGCGTCAGCTCGACCGCCGCGTCCTCGCGCGGCGTCACCGAGCCGGCCACGAACGCGCCGGGAAGCTCGGCCAGCAGCGTTCCGCCGGCATCGGGCCGGCACACGATGACCACGCCGATGCCCATGTTGAACACGCGGTACATCTCGTCGCGTGTCACGTCCGCGGACTCTTGAATCCACGCATACAGCGGCGGAATCGTCCACGCCGCCGGTGACAGCCGCGCCGCGAGCCCATCCGGCAGCACGCGTGGCAGGTTGTCGATGAGTCCCCCGCCGGTAATGTGGGCGGCCGCATGCACGCCCGGGACCTGGAATGCCCGGAGCAGGGGCTCCACATAGGACTCGTGGGGCGTCAGCGCGGCCTCTATCACGGTGGAATTGCCGAGCGGCGCCATGGGATTCCCGCGCTCCAGGGCGCTCCGGACCAGGCTGTAGCCGTTCGTATGCGGACCCGCCGCCGGCAACCCCACGCAAACGTCACCCTCGCGGATGTTGGCGGGATTCGCCAGATCGGCCTGCTCGGCGACGCCGATCACGGTGCCGGCGAGGTCGTATGCGCCGGACCGGTAGGTGTCGGGCAATTGCGCCGACTCGCCGCCGATCAGCGCCACTCCCGCCTCGCGGCACGCCTCGGCGATGCCCTGCACCATTCGCGTGACCACGTCGCGCTCGAGATGCGCCGCCGCCACGTAGTCCAGAAATGCCGCCGGTCGCACGTTCTGCACGGCCAGGTCGTTCATGCAATGGCGCACGATGTCGCCGCCGGCAAGCTCGGGACGATCCCAGGCCAGCGCCAGCAGCAGCTTCGTACCCAGCGAATCGGTGCTCGCCAGCAGCACCGGGTCCCGCATGTCCGACGGCAATCGCAGGCCGCCCGCAAAGGCCCCGAATCCCGGCAGCGACGCATCGTCCGACGTGCTGGCCACGGCGGTTCGCAACGCGGCCTTGAGCGAGTCGTTGTAGTCGAGGTCGACGCCGGCGTCCGCATAGGCCGAGCGCGGCGCCGTGCTCATGCGCCGTTCTCGGCGGGATCGGCCTCGGATTCCTCCAGCGGAAACATCGCGGCCTGGCGCGGGAATACCGGCGCGGTCTGCAACTCGGTTGGCCGCTCAAGTTCGAACTTGTCGAAGGCCAGCTGCACGTCGATTGGGTAGTCCCGCGTGAAGCACCCCAGGCATAGCTCCCCGTGCGTCTGTCGGGTGGCGGCCACCAGGTTTGGAATCGAGAGGTAGTCAAGGCTATCGGCGCCGATGGCCTGGCAGACGTCGGGCACCGGGCGCTCGTGCGCGATCAGCTCGTCGGGATCGGGGATGTCGATGCCCAGGAAGCAGGGCCAGCGGATCGGCGGGGCGGTGATGCGGACGTGAACCTCGCTCGCGCCGCCTCGGTCACGCAGGAGATCCACCAGCTGGTGCTGCGACGTGCCCCGCACGATGCTGTCGTCGACCATGACCACGCGCTTGCCGCGCGTGACGCTCGGCAGCGCGTTGTACTTCAGCCGCACCCACAGCTTGCGCAGCTCGGTGGACGGCTCGATGAACGTGCGCCCGATATAGCGATTGCGCAGGAATCCATCGGCATAGGGCAGTCCGCTCGCCTCGGCATATCCGGTGGCCGCGGCGATGGCCGAATCCGGGACGCCCACCACGAGGTCGGCGTCCACCGGACTCTGCAGGGCCAGGCGGCGCCCCATATCGCGACGGACGGAATGGACCAGCTCGCCCCTGAGGGACGAGTCCGGCCGCGTGAAATAGATGTACTCGAAGGCGCACAGCGCATGTCGGTGCGGCGGCGTGGCGTGCTGCGACCGCAAGCCGTTGGCGCCGATGGCCAGGACCTCGCCCGGCTCGATTTCTCGCTCAAACTCCGCGCCCACCGCGTCCAGCGCGCAGGTTTCCGAGGTGACGATCCAGGCGCCGTCGATCGAGCCGAGACACAGCGGGCGATTGCCCATCGAATCTCGCGCGACGATGACTTCGCTGGGCGTCGCCACCGCCAGGCAGAACGAGCCTTGAAGCCGCGGCACGGTTTGACACACGCGCTCGAACACGCTCGCGCCGGGTGCGCCGGCAATCGCCTGGGCGATCACGGCCGTGTCGGACGTGGCCGTGGTGTGAAAGCCCGCTTCGCCGTTCGAGTCTCGTAGGTGCAGGGCGTTGACGATGTTGCCGTTGTGGGCCACCGAAATCGGCCCCACGTCCGTCGCTTGCAGCACCGGCTGAATGTTCTGCGTGGTGTTCGAGCCGCTGGTGGAGTAGCGGCAGTGGCCGATGGCGAGATGTCCGTGGGCTTCGGCCAGGATGTCGCCGCGGAATACCTGGGAGACCAATCCCTCGTCCTTGACGGTGTAGAGGTCGTCGCCGTTCCCCAGGGTGATGCCGGCGCCTTCCTGTCCCCGATGTTGGACGGCGTAGAGCCCGACGTAGGCCAGGGCGGCGACATCCGCGTCGGGTCCATAAACCGCCACGACGCCGCAGGCTTCGCGCAGGTTGGGCAGGCCCAATGGGGCCGCGGGCTCATAAATCGGAAGAGGGTGCGACGGGGCTCGGTGTGTTGCCGGCGCCGGTGCGTTTGGCGGCGTCGGCCCGCATGGACTGGAGCGCGTAAGTGCCAGCGGGTTTACCCCGGAGTGCCTCCCTGCCGCATCTTAACCGTTCGGCTGCCGTCCGGCGAGCGCGGCGTCCAGGCCCTGGTCCCATGCTCGGTAGGCTTCGTCGAGCGCGATGTCGATGGGGCCGATTCGCAACCGGTCGCCGCCGACGCGGCCCAATCTGCGCGCGGCGACGCCTGCCGCTTCCGCGTGCCGCTTCACCTCCGGCCACGCCGCGGCCGTGGCGCTGATGACGATTCGCGAGGGAGCTTCGCCGAACAGGGCCACATCTTCTCGCTCGTGTATTGATTCGGGGTCCAGGTCCACGCCGATGCCGCCCGCGAAGGCGCTCTCGGCTACCGCGACGGCCAGTCCGCCGTCGCTGCAGTCGTGGGCCGACACCAGCAGCCCGGCCTGGATCAGGTCGCGGAGCACCGATTGGACGGCCAACTCCGCGTCGAGATCAATGGTCGGGGCGCCGGCAACTTGTCCATGGATGACCGCCAAGTACTCGCTGCCGTCGAGCGCCGGCGTCGCATCGCCGAGCAATCCCACGACGTGGCCTTCCGCACCGAACCCGATGCCGAGGGTCGCGTCGGCCTGCTCGAGCAGCCCCAGCATGCCGACCACCGGCGTCGGCCAGACGGCCTGGTCGCCGGATTCGTTGTAGAGGCTCACGTTGCCGCTGATCACCGGCGTGCCGAGCGTCTCGCAGGCCGCGGTCATGCCGTCGATCACGCGCGCCAACTGGTAGTAGACCGCAGGGTCTTCCGGCGAGCCGAAGTTGAGGCAGTTGGTGATCGCGAGCGGCGTCGCTCCGGTGCACGAGACGTTGCGCGCGGCCTCGGCAACCGCCATCGCGCCGCCGTGAAATGGGTCCAGGTAGCAATGCCGCGCGTTGCCGTCGGTGCACAGCGCGACGGCGCGGTCGGTCCCCTTGATCCGCATCACCGCCGCATCGCCGCCCGGCGGTCCGATCGTGTGCGTGCCCACCATGTGGTCGTATTGCCGGTAGACGCCCCGCCGGCTGGCGATGTTGGGCGAGGCCACCATGGTGAGAAGGGTCTCGGAGAGATCTTCCGGCTCGGGAATCTCGTCGACGTTCAGCTCCTGGACCTCGTCCAGGTAGGCCGGTCGCTCGACGGGGAATTCATAGGTCGGGGCGTCGGCCAGCATCGATACGGGCAGCTGCGCCACTTCCACTGATCCCTCGGTGACGCGCACGTCATGCCCGTCGGCCACGTGGCCGATGACGTCGCTGTGCAGGCCCCACTTGGTGAAGACGGCGCGGACCTCGTCCTCACGCCCGGCATGCGCGACGACCAGCATGCGCTCCTGGCTTTCACTTAACATAACTTCGTAGGGCGTCATGCGGTCGGCGCGCCGCGAGACGCGCGCCACGTCGATGGTGACGCCGCAGCCGCCGCGCTCCGCGGCTTCGATCGTGGCGCTGGTGAGGCCGGTCGCGCCCAGGTCCTGCAGGCCCGCCACCCCGCCCGTCCGGAGCGCCTCCAGGCACGCTTCGAGCAGCAGCTTCTCCATGAACGGGTTGCCGACCTGCACCACGCCGCGGTGCGAGGCCTCCGGGTCTTCGACCGAGGCGAAGGTTGCGCCGTGAATCCCGTCACGTCCCGTATCCGTGCCGACCAGAATCAGGGGATTGCCCGCTCCGGACGCGGCGGCGCTGGTGAGGTCTTCATGTCGAATGAGGCCCGCGCACATGGCATTGACCAGCGGATTGCCCGCATAGCACGGCGCCACCTGGATCTCGCCGCCGACCGTGGGCACCCCCACGCAGTTGCCGTACCAGGCGATGCCGCCGACCACGCCGTTCGCCAGGAAGCGGCTGCGGGCGTCGTCGAGCGAGCCGAAGCGCAGGCTGTCCAGGATGGCGATGGGCCGCGCGCCCATGGTGAAGATGTCACGCAGGATGCCGCCGACCCCGGTGGCCGCGCCCTGGAATGGCTCCACCGCGCTCGGGTGGTTGTGGCTTTCGACCTTCATCACGATGGCCAGCCCGTCGCCGATGTCCACGGCGCCGGCGTTCTCCTGTCCCGGGCCGATCAGCACATGCGGGCCCGTGCCGGGAAAGCGGCGCAGCAGCGGACGCGAGTGCTTGTAGCCGCAGTGCTCGCTCCACATGCCGCCGATGATTCCCAGCTCCACCGCGTTCGGGGCGCGGTCCAGCAGGTCGAAGGCCAGGTGGTATTCGTCGCGCGTCAGCGCGACTTCGCGCAGCGTGGCGTCGTCGGGGACGGCGCGATCGCTGAGTGCGGTCACGCGGCCACGCGAGCGAGCACGGACTCCCACAGCATGCGCCCGTCGGTGCCGCCCAACGCCGTCTCGCTGCAGCGCTCGGGATGGGGCATCAGCCCGACCACGTTGCCCCGGGCGTTGCAGATGCCCGCGATGTCGGCGACCGAGCCGTTGGGGTTGGCCCCCGCCGTGCGCCGGCCGGCGGCGTCGGTGTAGCGCCAGACGACCTGGTCGTTGTCGTCCAGCGCATCGACGGTGGCGGGGTCCGCGACATAGTTGCCCTCACCGTGCGCGATGGGCATGCGCAGGACCTGGCCCATGTCAGTCGCCTGCGTGAAGGGCGTTCGGCGCGTCTCCACGCGCACGTGCACCCATTCGCAGCGGAACTCGACGCAGTCGTTGGGCAGCATCGCGCCGGGAAGCAGTCCCGCTTCGAGCAAGATCTGGAACCCGTTGCAGATGCCAAGCACGGGCACGCCGCGGTCCGCCGCCTCGCGAACGGCCCGCATCACCCGAGCCTGCGCCGCCATGGCGCCGGTGCGCAGGTAGTCCCCGTAGCTGAATCCGCCCGGCAGGACCACCAGGTCGTAGCCGTCCAGCGATGGCGTGGCGTGCCAGACCAGATCGGTCGGCACCCCCATCACGCGGGCCAGCGCGTGGTGCGTGTCGGTGTCGCAGTTGCTGCCCGGAAAGACGATGACCGCGGCGCGCACCCTGGCTACCAGGCGGTGTCGCTGAGCTTGAGCGGTTGCGGCTCAATCAGCTCCAGCTCGAAATCCTCGATCACGGGATTGGTGAGCAACTGCTCGCACATGGCCTGGACGCGCTCCCGCGCCGTCGCGGCGTCCGGGGCGACCAGCTCGACGTCGACGATTTTGCCGACGCGCACGTCGCGAATGCCGTCGAAGCCGAGGTCGCGCAATCCGTCGGCCACCGTGGCCCCCTGCGGATCGTTGACGCCGGACTTGAGGCGCACGAACACGTGCGCCGTGTAGATCTGGGGCAGGCCGCTCACGCCGCCAGGCGCTCGCGGATATCGCGATAGCGCGCGGCGGTGCGCTCCACGATCTCGTTGGGCAGCGCCGGAATCGGCGGTTCCCGGTCCCAACCAATCTCGATCAGGTGGTTGCGCACGATCTGCTTATCGAAGCTCGGCGGCGAGAGGCCGACGTCGTATTCCGCCACGGCCCAGAACCGGGACGAATCCGGCGTCAGGACTTCGTCGATCAGGGTCAACTCACCGTCGACCCAGCCAAATTCGAACTTCGTGTCGGCGAGGATGATGCCGCGCTCGCCGGCGTAGTCACGGCCGCGCGAGTACACCGCAATGCTGACATCGCGCAGCCGCCCGGCCAGCTCCGCCCCCACCAGGTCGCTCAGCTGGGCGAAGCTGATGTTCTCGTCGTGGCCGGTCTCGGCTTTCGTCGCCGGCGTGAACAGCGTGTCGGCGAATGGCTCGGCCTCCTGCATTCCGGGCGGGATGTCGATGCCGCAGATCTGGCCCGTGCGCTGGTAGTCCACCCAGCCGGAGCCGGTGATATAGCCGCGCACCACGCACTCCGCGTCGATGCGCTCGGCGCGCTTCACCAGCATGGTCCGGCCGCGCAGCACGTCGGCGTGCCGGCGCACGTCGTCGCCCATGGCGTCCACGTCGGTCGTGATGAGGTGGTTCGGCACGATGTCCTCGGTGAGACCAAACCAGCGCTCCGACATGCCCGTCAGCACGGCGCCCTTGTCTGGAATGGCCGTCGGCAGCACGTGGTCGAATGCCGATATTCGGTCGGTGGTGACGATCAGCAGCTTGTCGTCCAGGTCATAGATGTCACGCACTTTCCCGCGGTTGATGAGCCGCAGGCCTTCCAGGTCGGTTTGGGTAACCGTGTTCGTCATGTCGCGCTCACCTCCGCCTATTGCGCCGGGGCGTCCGACGCGGCGTCTTCGTTCAAGCCTAGTCTCTCGTATGCGGCGTCGATCCATTTCAAGTGCGGGTCTGGGCTGAAGGCCAGATTCAGGTCGTCCGGCGTCAGCCGATCGGTCACGCGCGGGTCCCCGGTAATCAGGTCGCGGAACGACGCTCCGCTGTTCCACGCGGTGCCGGCGTGATCCTGCACGATCGCGTAGGCATCCTGACGCGACATGCCGGCGCGCACCAGGGCCAGCAAGACCCCTTGCGAATAGATGAGGCCGCCGGTCATGTCCACGTTGGCGCGCATCCGCTCCGGGTACACCCGCAGATCGCGCATGACGTTGGTGAAGAGCCACAGGATGTAGTCCAGGGCCATGCACGAGTCGGGGATCAGCACCCGCTCGGCCGACGAGTGGCTGATGTCACGCTCGTGCCACAGCGCCACGTTTTCCAGCGCCGCCTGGGCGTTGGACCGCACCACCCGCGCCAGCCCCGAAACGCGCTCGCAGCGCGACGGATTGCGCTTGTGGGGCATGGAGGATGAACCGTGACGGCCTTCCTCGAAGGGCTCCTCGGCCTCCCGGATCTCGGTGCGCTGCAAGCTGCGGATCTCGGTGGCGAACTTGTCGAGCGAACTCGCGATGCCGGCGAGCGTGGTCATGAAATGGGCGTGGCGGTCCCGCTGCACGATCTGATTCGTGACCGGCGCGGCCGTCAGGCCAAGCTCGGCGCAGGCCCATTCTTCGACCCGCGGCGGCACGTGGGCGTGCGTTCCCACGGACCCGGAGAATTTGCCCACGCTCACGGTCGCCTGCGCGTCGCACAGGCGCTGTCGCTGACGCCGCACCTCGTCGATCCAAATCAGCAGCTTGAGGCCAAAGGTGATCGGCTCCGCGTGCACGCCGTGGCTGCGTCCCATCATCAGCGTGTGGCGGTGTTCCAGCGCCAGCCGCGTCAGGACTTGGGACAGGTCATCCAGGCGTTCGAGCAACTGGTCGGCGGATGCGACGAGCTGCAGCGCCAACCCGGTGTCCAAGACGTCGGACGACGTGAGCCCCAGATGCAGCCAGCGGCCCTCCGGCCCCACGGATTCGGCCAGGGCGTCGACGAACGCGTTGGTCTCGTGATCGCTGGTTCGCTCCAACTCGTCGATGCGCTCGAGGGTGAAGCTGGCGCGCTGCAGCAGCGCGGCCTCGTCGGCGGGAATCCGGCCGTCCCGCGCCCAGGCGTTGACCGCGGCCAGCTCAACGCGCCGCTGGAACTCGAAATACATCTGGCGGTCCCAGATGGCGCCCATCTCAGGACGCGTGTAACGGGGAATCACGACGCGACCGCCATGCCGAGCGCATCGGCGGCAATGTCGGAGCGGTAGCCGGCGCCGCGAAAGCGGATCGAGGCGGCGAGGGCGTAGGCCTCGTCGCGCGCCTCGCCCAGGTCGTCTCCCAGACCCACCGCCGCGAGCACGCGCCCGCCCGCCGTTCGGACGGCGCCGTCGCGCCGCTCCGTGCCGGCATGAAAGACCAGCCCGGAGTCCACGGCGTCCAGCCCGTCGATCGGGTGACCGCTCGCGGACGGACCCGGGTAGCCCTCGGAGGTCAGCACGACGGCCACGGCTGCCTGCGTCGGCGGGCACGTGCTGGTGCGGTCCAGCCTGCCGCTGCCCGCGGCGTCGATGAGGTCGACGAAATCGCCCTGCAGCACGGGAAGCACCACCTGGGTTTCCGGGTCGCCCATCCGGCAGTTGAATTCGATCACCTTGGGGCCTTCGGCGGTCAGGATGAGCCCGGCGTAGAGCAGACCGACGTAGGGCCGCCCCTCCGCGCGCATTCCGGCCAGGACCGGAGCGATGATCTCGCGCTCGACGCGCGCCACGAGCTCCGCGGACGCGTCCGGCACGGGCGTGTAGCTACCCACGCCGCCGGTGTTTGGTCCGCGATCGCCATCGCCGATGCGCTTGTAGTCGCGGGCCACGCCGATGGTGCGGAAGGTCGTGCCGTCCGACAGCGCGAGCACCGATAGCTCGGGGCCCTGCAGGAGCTCTTGCACTACAACCCGCGCGCCGGAGGCGCCGAACGCGCCCTCGACCATCATCCGCCGGACCGCCGCATCGGCCTCTTCCGGGGTGTCGCAGACGATCACACCCTTGCCGAGGGCGGGCCCGTCGGCCTTGACCACGACTCCATCGGGTTCGTCCTCCACGTAGGCCAGCGCGTCGTCGACGTTGTCGAAGGTGGCGTGGTCGGGCGCCGGCACGCCCAGGCGGGTGACCAGCGCGCTCGAGTAGGCCTTGCTGCCCTCGATCGCAGCCGCGCGGCCTGTCGGCCCGAAGGCCGGTACGCCAATCGCTTGCAGTTCGTCGACGAGCCCCCCGATCAGCGGATCCTCGGGCCCGACCACCACCAGATCGGGACGTTCCGACCGCGCCCACGACACCAGGTCGTCAATGTCGGCCGCGCCGATGTCGAGCGTTCGGGCGACGTCCGCCGTGCCGGCGTTGCCCGGCGCGCAGAAGATCTCCGCGTGCGGTCGGTCCTGCCGCAGCCGCCAGCAGATCGCGTGCTCGCGGCCGCCGCCGCCCACGACCAGCAGCTTGGGAGCCGGCTGCCGCACGTTCACTCCCATTCGATGGTCCCCGGGGGCTTGGACGTGATGTCGTAGACCACGCGATTGACGCCTGGGACTTCGTTCACCAGCCGGCTCGAGATTCGCGCCAGCACGTCGTTCGGAATCCGCGCCCAGTCGGCGGTCATGAAGTCGTCGGAAGTGACGGCGCGGACGGCCACTAGCTCGCCGTAGGTGCGCTCGTCGCCCATCACGCCCACGCTGCGCACGCCGGGCAGCACGGCAAAGTACTGCGCGAGGGCGTGCGTCGCGGCGATCGGCTCCAGCTCCTGAAGCACGATGGCGTCCGCCGCCCGCAGCGTGTCGACTCGGTCGGGCGTCAGGTCGCCAAGCGCGCGCACGGCGAGGCCCGGCCCGGGGAACGGCTGGCGGTCGACGATCGATTCCGGCAGCCCAAGCTCGCGCCCCACGGCGCGCACTTCGTCCTTGAAAAGCTCGCGCAGCGGTTCCAGCAACTCCAGGCCCAGGCGATCGGGCAGTCCGCCGACGTTGTGATGCGACTTGATGACCGCCGCGCCGACGCGTCCACCGCTTTCGATCACGTCGGGATAGATGGTGCCCTGGGCGAGGAAGCGCGCGTCCTCGAAGCGGCCGGCCTCGCGCTCGAAGGCGCGAATGAAGGCCTCGCCGATGATGGCCCGCTTTTGCTCCGGGTCGGTCACGCCGTGCAGGCCGGCCAGGAACTCGTCGGCCGCGTCAACGACGATGAGGTCGAGGTTCTGGCTGGTGCGCAGGGCGTCCCGCACCTGCTCCACTTCGCCCGAACGCAGCAGGCCGGTGTCGATCAGGATGCAGGTGAGCCGGTCGCCGATCGCGGCGTGGACGAGCGCGGCGGTCACGGCGCTATCCACGCCGCCACTGAGCCCGCAGATCACGCGGGCGTCGGCCGCACGATGGCGGATGTCGGCAATGGCCTCCCGCACGAGGGACGCCGGGGTCCAATCGCCGCGGCAGCCGCAGATGTCGCGCGCGAAGTTGCGCAGCAGGTCCAGCCCGTGTGAGGTGTGCCGCACCTCGGGATGGAACTGCAGGGCGCTCACGCCGTTGCCGTTGGACATGGCCGCCGTCGGCGAGTGGGCGGTTGCGGCAACCGCGCGGAAACCGGGCGGCAGCTCGTCGACCACGTCGCCGTGGCTCATCCACACGTCGAACGCGGACGGCAAGCCGGCGAAGAGCGGGTGCTGCTCGTCGGCGACCGTCACTCGCGCCGGGCCGTACTCGCGCCGCGCCGCCGGTTGCA
This sequence comes from Chloroflexota bacterium, assembly GCA_028873795.1. Taxonomy (GTDB): domain Bacteria; phylum Chloroflexota; class UBA11872; order UBA11872; family UBA11872; genus JAJECS01. The sequence goes on along the minus strand of JAPPNP010000043.1, from coordinate 65,264 downwards.
CGCGTCCGCCCAGGGCCTGGCCCAGCAGTTGCATGCCGTAGCAGATGCCCAGAATTGGGACGCCCGCGTCGAGCACGTCCGCTGGAAGCTGAGGGGCGCCCGGCGCGTAGACGCTGGCCGGACCGCCGGAAAGCACGATGCCGCGAAGCGTGCGGCGGTCAACCGAGTGCAGGTGGTCGTGGGGGAGGAGTTCCGTCCGGACGCCGACTTCGCGGATGCGCCGGGCGATGAGCTGACTGTATTGCGACCCGAAATCGAGGACCGCGATGGTCTCGTGTCCGCCCGATGCGGCGATGTCCGCGCCGACGCTGGTCGCGTCCGGGCGCGGGGCCGGTCGTCGAGGGCTCGATACGGTGAGCAGTAGGCCTCCCTGCGGCGCCCGCCGCCGGTTCAGGCCACGGTGAACGCCGACGCTTGATTATAGGTCGGATTGCGGTGTGCGCGTTCGCCAGGCTTCGGTCGGATGAGCCCCTTCAGCCGCCGCACCGACCACGTAGGTCTCACATGAATGGCCGCTGTCGAGGCAGGCATCGGCCATGGAGCTGGCCACCGAAAGATTGCGGTCACGTGGGCCGAAGGCGATGACGGTGGGGCCGGAGCCGCTGAGGGCCGCGCCGTAGGCGCCCGCGTCGAACGCCGCCGCCATGCACGGCTCCAGCGCGGGGTTGAGCGCGGCGCGGTAGGGCTGATGCAGGCGATCGGTCATGGCTTCCCGAAATAGGTCGAAGCGGTTGTGGCTCACGGCGCCCGCCATCAACGCCGCGCGGGCGAGGTTGGCCACGGCGTCGGCCCTCGGCACCTGGTCGGGCAGGGCCTGCCGCGCTCGGTGCGTCGGCACCCGGTAGCCCGGCACGACCAGCACGATCCCGACGGTTGCCGGAAACTCGAGCCGCAGCCAGGGCAAGTCGGGTCCGTCCGGCACGGTAATGACCATGCCGCCCAGCAGCGCCGGCGCCACGTTGTCCGCATGCCCCTCGAGCTCGGCCGCTCGTCGCAGCAGGTCATCGCGGGGCACGTCGAGGTCGAAGGCGAGCGTCGCCGCCACCAGCCCGCCGACGATGGCGCTGGCCGAGCTGCCCAGGCCGCCCTGGGCGGGAATGATCCGCCGCGCGTGGAGCCGGTAGGGACCCGCCGATGTCGGCGCCAGGGAGCGGAACGCGCGGAAGGCCAAATTGCGCCGGACATCGCGCGGCACGAACTCCCCAAACTTTCCGCTGGCCTCGATGTGGTCGTGGCTGCTGGGCTCGAACCGGTAGGTATTTCGCAATTCCAGGGCCAACCCGAGCGCGTCGAACCCGGCCCCCAGATTCCCCGACGATGCCGGGACGGCAACTTCGGCCCACCCTGGGCCGTTCACGGTCTTGGGGGAGACTCCGGGCGCGCCGCCATCCGTCTCACGCTCGACACCCACCAGACGCCTTGCTGCCGGTGCGGCGCGGCCGTCCGATGCGCATTGATGCTGAGGAGGATGCCAATGGCCGCCAGGGTGACCACGAGTGAGTTGCGGCCGAAACTTAGCAGCGGGAGCGTAATCCCCGTCACCGGCATCAGCCCCACATTCATCCCGATGTTGACGAACGATTGAAAGAACAGCATGCCCGCAATGCCGATGGCCAGGTAGCGGCCAAAGTCATCGCGCGCCCGAATCGAGATGATCACAGCCTGCGCGAGCAGGATCGTGAAGAACAGAATGACGCCAAGCGCGCCGACGAACCCCAGCTGTTCACCCAGCACGGCGAAGATGAAGTCGGTGTCGCGGACGCGGAGAAACTCGAGCTGCGACTGCGTGCCCTGGCCGATGCCCTGCCCCCACCAGCCGCCCGAGCCAATGGAGATGCGCGCCTGCAGCACGTTGTAGCCGGCGCCAAGCGGATCGCTGCTGGGGTCAAGGAATGCGACGAAGCGCTCCCGCATGTAGTCCTGGGCAAAGAACCAGGCGAAGGGGAAGGCAGCCAAGGCCATCCCCGCCGGAATCAGGGCGTGCCACCAGCGCGCGCCGGCGACGAAAACCATCGCCAGCCAGATCGCGACGAATACCAGCGCCGAGCCCAAATCCGGCTGGATGAACACCAGCGCCGCAGGCACCAGCATGATGAGCAGACTCAGCAGTAGCGTCCGAATGGACCGGACGCCTTCGCCGCGCCGCGCCAGATACCGGGCCAGAAAGACTATGGCGGCCAGCTTCATGATCTCCGATGGCTGGATCACAATTGGCCCGACGACGAACCAGCGCTGGGCCCCCAGGTTGGCGTCGCCGAACACCACCACGGCGGCGACCAGAATCGTCCCGCCGATGAACGCCGGCAGCGCCACGGCATTGAGCAGCCGGTAGTCCAGGAACGCCATGACGAGCGCGGCCGCGAGCCCGATGGCCACGAACACGCCTTGCTGCACCGCCTTGTGATCCAGGCCGGTTTGGCCGGGATCGCCGGTGGTGGAGAGGATCAGGATCCCAGCCGATACCAGGGCGATCGCGGGAATGATGATGGCGAGGTCGAAGCGCCGCAGGGCGTCCGTCATGACAGTCGCCGCGTTGGAGGAATGAAGTCCGGGCGGTCCTGGGGCAACGGCGGCATCTCGCCCGTCATCAGATAGTCGATGATGTCCCGCGCGATGGGCGCTGCCGCGAAAGCGCCTTCGCCACCGTCACGCACCAAGACCGCAAATGCGTATTCGGGGTTCTCGGCCGGCGCGTAGCCCGCGAACCAGGCATGGCTTGGGAGCTTGCCGTGGGAATCGCGTGTTCCGCTGTATTCGGCGGTGCCCGTTTTACCCGCCACGACGGCGAATTCAGAGCGCGCGTACTTGCCGGTGCCGTTGCGACCGTTGACCGCCTCCAAGAGCGCATTGCGCAGCAAGCGCAGGTGCCCCTCCGAGACCGGCAATTGCCCGCGCTCACTCACCGGCAGCCGCTGGAGCACGTTGCCTTGCGTATCGACGATGCGGTCCACCAGGCGCGGGCGCAGCAGGCGCCCGCCGTTGCCGATTGCCGAATACATCATGGCGATCTGCAGCGGCGTGACCTGCACCAGCCCCTGGCCGATGGCCGCGTGATAGGTGTCGCCGGTTACCCACGGCTGCCCCAGGTTGCCTTGCTTCCATTCGGCGGTTGGCACCAGGCCGGCAGCCTCGCCGGGAAGGTCGATCCCGCTGGCCTCGCCGAAGCCAAAGGCGCGCTCAAACTCCACCAGCCGGCGATTGCCGAACCCGGTGAGGTTCGTATACGGATTGCCGCCGGAGATGTTGTAAAAGTAGATGTTGCACGACTCCGAAATGCCCCGGTGCAGGTCGACCATGCCGTGTCCGGTTGGCAACCAGTCGTTGAACGCCCAGCCCGTTGGCAGCACCAACTGGCCGTCGCACCGAATCTTGGTCTGCGGCAAGACGATTCCCGTTTCGAGCGCCGCCGAGGCGGCAATGACCTTGTAGCTGGAGCCCGGGGGGTACAGGCCGGCCACCGCATGATTGATGAGCGGCCGGCGCGGATCGGTCACCAACCGCGTCAGCACACTCGGATCGCCCCCCGCGCCGAACGCGTTGTTGTCGTAGTCGGGCAGGCTGGCGAGCGCCACGACCGAGCCGTCCTCGGGTCGAATCACCACGGCAACCCCGGCGCCGGCATCGCGCAGCGCCAGATGCCGCGCCAGAATCTCCCGAATCGCCCGCTGCTCCCGAACGGAGACGGTCAGCACCAGGTGTCGCCCCTCGACGGGCGCTTCGGACTCGATCTCGTTCAGCTCGCGCCCGAGGGCATCGATCTCGACCTTTCGCGAGCCGTCGGTGCCGCGCAGCGCCCCCTGAAACTGGCGCTCGAGGCCCGCTAGCCCGACCGTCTCATCGAAGCCGACGCCGAGCGCCTGGTACTCCTCCAGCGACTCAGCCGGAACGGGGCCGACAAACCCGAGCATGTGCCCGAAGGCGTCCCCGTGCAGGTATTGACGTCGAATCCCTGAGCGGACCTGCACCCCCGGCAGGTCATGGCGGCGCTCTTCGATGGCCAGCGCCGAATCCCGTTGCACGTCCCCCGCCACCTGCACCGGGCGGCCCGGATCGTAGCGGGCCTGCGACAACTTGAAGCGCAGGTCGTCGGGCCGCTCGCCCGTGAGGGCGGCCAGGCTGGCGATGATCGATCCCTCGCGCGACTTGGGGACGTCAGCCGGCGTGACCCACACGCCGAACTCGGGCAGGTTGCGGACCAGCGGCTCGCGATTGCGGTCGAACACGATCCCGCGCACCGGCCGCACCGGCTCGGTTCGCAAGCGGTTCCGGGCGGCTTGCTCCTGGTAAGTCTCCGTTTCAACGACCTGAAGCTGCCACAGTCGCCCCGCCAAGGCTGAGTTGGCTGCCAGAACCGCCCCGCCAAGAATGAGGCCGCGTCTGAGCTTGCGATTGGCGCTCGCGCCGCCGTCACTCTTGGTCCCGGGCGCTCCTGGCGCCGTCTGACCGGTCTGGTCGCCGTTTACCGCCATAGGTATCTAGCGTACTCCTCGATACGTTGGAATCGGGCGACCGTGGGTCCAGCGCTCGAGCATCCGCACCGGGTAGTAGAGCACCGCCGCCGCTCCAAGATTGACAATGATTGCCGGCCACAGGCGGGCGGGTAGATGGGCCTCCCACACGACGTCCACGCCCTGCAGCTGCAGGGCCAGCAGCACGCTTGGGTAGTAAGCGGCAGTCGCCAACACCACCGCCGTGGCTGGTATGACAATGTTCGCGCGGTCGACGCCGCCGAAGCCCCCGCCGGCCACGTAGGCGATCAGGGTGAAGAGCAGGGCGTTGGTGCCCAGCGGTGCGGCCGAGAACAGGTCGACCATCAGCCCGCCCGCAAAGCCCAAGCCGAGGGCTCGCGTCCCGACCTGCATCGTGGCCAGGATCACGACGCTGACGAGCACCAGCGACGGCTGCGCGCCAAGGACTTCGAAGTACGGAAGGACCGAGGTTTGCACCAGCGCCAGCAACGCGAGGAACAGCGCCGCCGCCCATGTGCCCAGCGAGGGAAGCCATCGCGCGCCGCGCGCGGCCGTTCCCAGACGCGAAACCATGCCTAGCTCCCAGCCGTCTGCCCGAGAATGACTTGGACCACGTCCAAGCGCTCGAGCTGGACCAGCGGTTCCACGATTGCCTGGCGCAGCACGCTGGTGGGCGAGACCTCGATAGCCACGATTCGTCCCACGGGAATGCCGCGCGGCAGACCGCCCCCGAGGCTGGAGGTCACGACCGGGTCGCCGACCATGATCTCGGCCTCGGCGTCGATGTGGCGCATCACCAGGTCGGCGCCGGTGGTGCCGTCCAGCGTGCCATCCGCCGCGGCGTCCTCCGCCTGGGCCAGCACGTTCACCGTGCTCTGCGGGCTATGCACGGGCAGCACGTCGGCTGTGGTTTCGGTCACCTTCGTCACCCGGCCGGCCAACCCGCCATTCGCCACCACGGCCATGCCAACCCGGATGCCGTGCGAGGCGCCGCGATCGATCACGATCGTGTCCAGCACGTCCAGGCTGTCCCGTCCGACGATTCGCGCCGTGAGGAGCTTGAGTTCGGGGTGTTCGTCCAGGTACGCCAGGGCCTCTCGGAAACGCTCGTTTTCGCGCTCGGCATCGCTGAGCCGGGCCGTCTGCGCCCGAAGCTCGGCGACTTCCGCACGAAGTGCGGCGTTTTCCTCCCGCATCTCCCCAAACCGCTCGAGGTCGGCCAGGGCGCGCGAGGCGCCGTTGGCAACCGTGGTGAAGGCGCTTCGCACGGGTTCCACCACGCGCAGCACCAGGCCCTCCACCGGCACGCTGGCGCCGGTGTTGTGCAGCATCGAGAGCACGATGGCGGCCACGATCAGTCCGATGAGGACAATCGCGGCCCGCTGGCCTCCCCGCATGCTCGTGACCACCTAGGCGTAGGGGGATCTGTTCTCGGAGACGAACACCTCGCGGTAAGCCTCGAGGTTGTGCAGGCACGCCCCGGTGCCGCGCACCACCGCTTCGAGCGGGTTTTCCGCGACGTGCACCGGGATGTCGGCCTCTTGCTCGATGCGCTTGTCCAGATTCCGCAGCAGCGCCCCGCCGCCGGCGAGATAGATGCCGTGCTCCATGATGTCGGCCAGCAGCTCGGGGGGCGTGGCCTCGATGGCGAGCTTCACGTTGTCCACGACTTCGGTCACCGGCGCGCTGATCGCCTCGCGGATATGCCCGGAGGTCAGCTCCGCCTGACGCGGCAGCCCGCTCTGCAGATCACGGCCGCGCACGAGCACCGTGTCTTCCTGCAATCCGGCGTAGGCCGATCCCACGGCGATCTTGCACGCCTCTGCCGTGCGCTCCCCGATCAGCAACATGTGCTCGTTGCGGCAGTACTCCACGATCTGCTCGTCGATCTCGTCGCCCGCCACGCGAATGCTGTGGCTCACCACGACGCCCCCCAGCGAGATCACGGCAACCTCGGTCGTGCCGCCGCCAATGTCCACAATCATGTTGCCGGTGGCCTCTTGAATCGGTTGTCCGGCACCAATGGCGGCGGCCATCGGCTCTTCGATCAGGTAGACCTCGCGCGCGCCGGCCTGCAAGCTCGCCTCGTGGACCGCGCGCTTCTCGACCTCGGTGACGCCCGAGGGCACGCCGACGATCACGCGCGGACGCGGCGCGAAGGGCAGCTCGTCATGCACCCGGCTGATGAAGTACTGCAGCATCGTCTCCACGGTGTCGAAGTCGGCGATCACTCCGTCTCGCAACGGCCGCATGGCGATGATGTTGGACGGCGTGCGCCCGACCATCTTCTTGGCCTCGGCGCCCACCGCCAGCACTCGCATGGTGTTCTGATCCGTGGCCACCACCGACGGCTCCGACAGCACCACGCCGCGGTCTTTCACGTAGACCAGGGTGTTGGCGGTGCCCAAGTCGATGCCCAGGTCGCGCGAGAAGAGTCCGAGGAGCGTGTTGAACGGCCCGAACATCAGAACGTTTGCCTTAGCTCTCCCGTTGCGCGAGGCGTGCCGCAGACACGCTACGCAGAATAGCCATTCCCGGCCGTCAATCGAGTCGCCCGGGCGGCGGACGGCGCCGTGCTACGCCACCAGGACGTGCGCGAGCGCTTCGTCCACCGTAGCCGCCAGGGCGAAGTCCAGGCCGCGCCGGGTGTCCGCGTCCAGCTCATCGAGGTCTTGCCGGTTGCCATGCGGCAGCACGAAGGTCTCGATACCCGCACGTTGGGCGGCAAGAACCTTTTCCTTGATTCCATTCACCGGCAGCACGCGTCCCCGAAGCGTGATCTCGCCGGTCATCACCGCGCTGCCACGGACCTTGCGGCGGGCTAGGGCCGAGACCAGCGCGGCGGCAATGGCCACCCCGGACGCCGGGCCTTCCTTCGGCAGCGCCCCCTGGGGCACGTGCACGTGAATGTCCATGGCGTCGAAGTCGGAGGCGCCATAGCCAAACTTGCCGGCGTGGGCTCGCGCATAGGTGATGGCGGCGTGCGCGGACTCTCGGATCACGTCGCCAAGGGAGCCCGTCAGCGTGACCTTGCCGGCGCCCTCGGCAATCGACACTTCGATCGGCAACAAGTCGCCGCCGGCCGGCGTGGTAAACACCGCGGTCGCCACGGCGGGCGCGTCTTCGCTCTCGGCCTTGCCGAAGCGATATTTTGGCGGGCCGAGATAGTCCGCCACGTCCCCGGCGCGAATGCTCGGCTGCCCCTCGCGGCCCTCGGCGCGTGCCAGGGTCTGCTTGCGGGCGATGGTGGCGATGGCGCGCTCCAGCTCGCGGACGCCGGCCTCGCGTGTGTAGGCCTGCACGATGCGCCGCAGCGTTTCCCGTTCGAACTGGAGCGCGGTCGCGCTCAGCCCGTGCTCACGCAGCTGCCGGGCGACCAGGAAATGCTCCGCGATTGCCACCTTTTCGTCCTCGACGTAGCCCGGAAGCTCAATCACCTCCATACGGTCGACGAGCGCCGGCGGCAGACCGTGCAGCGTGTTGGCCGTGGCGATGAACATCACCTTGCTCAGATCGAAGGGCAGCTCCAGATAGTGATCGCTGAAGGTGTGATTCTGTTCCGGGTCCAGCACTTCGAGTAGCGCGGCGGCGGGGTCGCCGCGGAAGTCCAGCCCCAGCTTGTCGATCTCGTCGATCATGAAGACGGGGTTGACCGTCCCCGCTTCGCGCATCTTTTGCAGAATCCGGCCCGGCATGGAGCCCACGTAGGTCATGCGGTGGCCGCGAATCTCGGCCTCGTCGCGTACCCCGCCCAGCGACACCCGCACGAACGTTCGGCCCAGGGCATCGGCGATGGAGCGACCCAGGCTCGTCTTGCCGACGCCCGGAGGCCCCACGAAGCAGAGGATGGGGCTGCGCGAGCGCCGCGCGAGATGACGCACCGCAATGTATTCCAGCAGGCGCTCCTTGACGTCTTTCAGCCCGTAGTGGTGCTGGTTCAGGATTTCCTCGGCGCGCGCCACATCCGTCTTGTCCCTGGACCGGCGCCGCCACGGCAATTCCGTGAGCCACTCCAGATAAGTGCGCAGCACGCTGGTTTCAGGCGAGCCGTGAGGGAGAGCGTTGAGACGGTCGATCTCCTTGAGTCCTCGGGTGACGACGGCCTCGGGATACGCACCGGACTCCAACCGCTCCCGAATGGCGGCGATCTCGGCGTTCTGCGAGTTGGTTTCCCCAATCTCTTTGATGATCGCCCGCATCTGCTCGCGCAGATAGAACTCACGCTGCTTGATGTCGACGTCGTTGCGCGTGCTCTCCCGGATCTCCTGCTCGAGCTTGAGCACCTGAATCTCGCCGTCCAGCAGCGTGCGCACGCGATCCAGCCGCTCGGCCACGTCGCGCATTTCGAGCAGCGTCTGGTGATCGTCAAGCGAGAGGCTCAGCGACGCCGCCACCACGTCGGCGAGCAACCCGGGCGTCTCGGCGTTCATGGCGCGAATCTGCGCTTCTTCCGAGATGGTGTCGCTGAGCCGGGAGACTCGCTCGAAGAGCTTCAGCACCTTCGGCATCGCCGCGCGTGAGGCCGCGGGGTCCTCGTCCAAGTCCTCCACGACCTGACCCACGACGCGCACGATGGGGTACTCGCTGATGACCGAGACTACGCGGACGCGTCTGACGCCGTGCACGAGCACGCTCGTCGTTCCGTCCGGCAACCGCAGCATGCGGATGATCCGCGCCTCGGTGCCCAGCTCATGCAGGTCGTCGAAGCCGACTTCTTCCTTGTTGGGATCGCGCTGGGCCACGGCCAGGATGCGCCGGTCGCGGGCCAACGCGTCTTCGATGGCCGACACGGAGCCTTCGCGACCCACGAGGAACGGCGTCATGGTCTCGGGGATGGGGTAGAGCGATTCGGCGCGCAGGGGCAGCACCGGCAGCTCCACCCGGTCGTCTCCCGACGCGTCCGGGTCGTCGGGTTCGATGATCTCGAACTCCGGCGGTATCGCCTCGTGCTCGAGGATCGTCACGGGACTTGGCTGATGTCCGGGACCGACCGCCCAATCTGGCGCAGGAACTCCAGCGGGTTGTCCGTCACCACCGTCTCGGTTTCGTCGGCGTTCAAGCCCGCCCCGCGCGCGACGCGTCGGGCCAAGGGCTCCGACAGCAGGTCACCGGGAGCATGCGCATCGCTGTTGACGAGCAGTCGCGCTCCCGACGACCGGGCCAGCGCGGCCACGTGCCCGTTGGTGAGCGAGTGCCCCCGACGCGCCGAGAGCTCCAGCCACTTGCCGTTGCGCTGCGCCAACTGCGCCAGCTCCGGGCTCAGCAGGCCCGGGTGCACCAGCGCGTGCACGTAGTCGGACTCCAACGCGGCGCGGTTGGTGCCGGCGGATACCGGTTCGGCGATGGTCTCGCCGTGGACCGCCACGAGCTCGGCCCCCGCCTCCGCCGCGCTTCGCGCTACCGCGTCAATTTCGTCCGGCGGTACGTGTGTGATCTCCACGCCCGGAATGGCCACGATGCCCCACGCCTCCTCGGCAATGCGGCAGTCGCGGGCAAGGGCCGGCACGACCATGCCGACGTTGGCGGGGCTGGCGTGGTCGGTCACCGCCACGGCGGTGTAGCCCGCGACGTGACAACGCCGCAGCAGCTCGATCGGCGAAAGCTCGCCGTCGCTCAAAAACGTGTGCGTATGGAAGTCGAAGAGCACGAAAGGCACGCTAGGAATCCGGGGAGGCCCCCGATTCTATGAGGCTGCACGCCGTGGACTCAATGGGCGGCGGTCTGGGCAATGGGTAATCGTGAGTCCGTCTTTCCGACGCGAAGCTCGCGCTTTACCCGGGACAGGCGAGATCTCCGCGTAACCTCGCCGTCATTCCGGCGAAAGCCGGAATCCAGTCCGGTCAATGCTGGAGGCGCACCGGATGCTTCGCGTCGGGCGGGTCGCAGACTCGACCCTGCCCGATCCCGAATAGGTTTCCGAAGGCGGGAGTCTAGGCTCCTCGTGTCTACTGACGATTCAAGAGCGCTCGCCGCCAACGGGCCCATTGCGCCGCCAATCACGCCGGTACTATGGCGCGATGAGCCCGATTCCCGCGCGCTACAACACCGGCTACAACGTCGGGGTTGGCGGCGCCGTGGTCGACGGCGACCGCGTCTTGCTCGTGCGCCGCTCCACCGCCCACGGGCGCGGCACCTGGCAGATTCCGGGCGGTTTCTCTGAGCCCGATGAAACCCTGCCTGAGGCCGCCGTCCGTGAAGTCCAGGAAGAAGCCGGGCTTACGACCGAGGCTCAAGGGCTGCTGGCGGTGCGCTCGCGGCACGGCGAAGACCACTCGACGTACGTGGTCTTCCTGCTACGGCGCGTGGCTGGTGAGCCCACGCCCGGCGACGAGGTCGACGCCGCGCGGTTCTTCACCATGGAGGAAATCGACGAGCTGGACAAGGTTCCGGAAATCAACCGAGCCATCGCCGCGCGGGCGCTCAGCCCCTCGCGCGAACTGCTCCAACGCGCTGCGGTAGAGTCGCCGATCCCGGGGCCTTACGACCTCTTTCTGGGCTAGCCAGGTCTCCGGATAACCGCGGGAAGGCCTAAACCAGCGCCAGCGGACGCACGGGCGAGCCCGTCGCGCCCACGAGCTTGAGCGGCGAGAGGACGAAGCCGAACTCGTAGACGCCGTCCGCGGCCAGGGTCTCCAAGTCGGCCATCTCGAGGATGTGGATGCCGTTGCGCGCCAGAAAGATCAGGTGCACCGGCATGGCCGCGCCGGGGATGACCTGCTCGAACGCCGCCGTGTCGGATCCGCCCATGAAGATTCCGCGCTCGGCCAGCCACTCGGCGGCGTCGGCGTTGACGCCGGGCTGCCCCTCGCTCTCGGCCAGATACGCCGGAGGGTCGCCCCAGTGGCGCATCCATCCGGTGCGCACCAAGACGCAATCGCCGGCCTGGATTTCCACGCCCTGGGCCTTGGCCACGCCTTGCAGGGTCTTGGCATCGGCACCGTAATCCGGCGGCAGAATGTCCACGCCCTCCGCGCCGGCCACGTCGAGCAGGACGCCGCGGCGCACCACCGGCTCGATGGTGTCCACGCCGATGGACTTCATCCCCCGACCGCCCTGCTGATTGCAACTCGCGTCAACGCCGCCGAAGAGCTGCCCGTGCTCGGAGACGTGCGCCAGGGAATCGATGTGCGTCCCCGTGTGGCCGCACATGACGATCAGCTCGTTGGACGAGCTATAGCCGCCGGGTCGAAACGTGTCGCCATGGCGCCGCTGCAGGGTGAAGATGAAGGGCGGGTGCGCCGGGTGCACCGGCATGTCCATCTCGTAGCGCGTGCCCAGGTCATACACGCGCGACGCCGTGAGCTGGTCGATCATTCCGGGATTGGCTGCCGTTGCCTGAGCCATTGCTGAGTCCTTCGGGGGCGTGTCGAAAACGGGTCCGATTCCCGCCATAGTGGCGCACCGCGCAGCTTCCAGACCACCGGCCACACGTAGAATCTCGCGTCCGCCCACGCCGAGCGATGCCATGGCCCCCGAACGCGTCACGCTGCGGAACGGCGAGCGCATGCAGATCGAGCGTCTCCTCCCGCCCATGGACACGTTCGGCGGCCGCGTCCGCACCTGGGATCCGCTGCAAGACGACCTGTTCAGCGGGGCGTTGGCCGAGACGCTTTACACGCCGCACTTCGTGGGAACCATCGACGGTGAATACGCCGGGTCGCTGGGCTACTACGTCCCCACCGACACGCGCGACGTAGGCATCGTGGAGTTCGTGGCGACCGACGACCGGCACCGCCGCAAGGGCGTGGCCGACGCGCTCATGTCGCGCATGCTGCGCGAGTTCGTGGCAAATGGCGGTCAGGCGCTCCATCTCTGCACCACCAATCCGGTCGCCGGCCACCTGTATGAGAACCACGGGTTCTGGTACCGCGTCGGCGACGGCATGCGGTATTCGGTGGTGGACGCGGACGAGTTCGACGCGACGTATCTGGCGTTCGACGGCGAGCCGGTGGTGCGGGACGCCGTCTGGGGCGATCTGCCGCGCGCGGCCATTCTCTACAACATGCGAGAGCCGGTCTGGCTGCTCAAGGAAGTCCTGGACGACTGCCTCCGCGACACGCGCTACGAATACCACTTCGCCCGTCTGAAGCTCCGCGTCGCGAATGCGCAGGGCGCCATGCTGGTTCTGGCAACGCCGAAGAACCGCGTGGTCGGGCAGGCGGTCTTCGTGCGCCGCGACACGTTCCCGCAACAGCACGTGGCCACGCTCTCATTGCGCGTGGCACCGGCCTACATGGAGCATGCTGTGAGTTTGCTGCGCGCCGCGGCCGACCGGGCCGGCGCGATCGGCGTGAGCGTGCTCGAGTTCCCAATCGCCGCCCCGGACGACGACCTCGCAGCCATCGCACGCGCCGCCGGCTTCACCGAGGCGGCGCGCCTGCCAAACCGCATCCGCGACGGGGAGGCCTGGGTCGACGTGTGCTTGTACGAGCTGGTACTCGATCCGCCCGCCCGCGCTTTCCACGAGTCGAAAACCTACTACGCCAATCGCCACCCCTGGCACGTGGAGCGCATTGCCGAGGGACCGGGCTAGTCGGGCTCGGTGTGCGACCGACGACGGCCTTCAGGCCGTGATCTGAATTAAAGGTCGAGTGCCGCCTGGTCGTCGCCGGACTCGGCCGCGTCTGGGTCCGCAGTCCCCGTCGCAAAGGCATGTCGAAGACCGCCGCCGACGAGATGAGCCGACAAGACCGAGAGAACGATCAGGATCGTGGGTATCACCCCTGGTGCAGTAGTCAAGAACGCGAGACCTCGCGATTGCCCGAGCATCTGTCCCCAGGTCATTGGTGGGATCGAGCTGCCAAGGCCCAGGAAGCTCAACGCGGCTTCTGCCAAGAGCGCCGCGGCGAAACCGTAGGCGACGGCCACCATCAACGGGCCCGCCAGGTTGCCGAGCATTCGACTCTCCGGTCCCACTGAATCAGAGGCAGCACCCGCTTGACGCTGGAGGAGGACTTGGCGCCGGACGAGTCTGGCAAATCCGGGCCAGCTGACAATCCCAATCGCTACGGCCACCACGCTTCCTGGTCCGGCCACTCCAAATAGAAGCGGAATCACGAGGAACATCATGAGGAAGAGTGCGGGGACGGTCATGACGACATCCGTAATCCGCATGAGGACTCCGTCGACCAGACCGCCCAGCCTGGCCGAGGACACACCGACGGCCAAGCCGATCACGAGGCTGATGACCACGGCCACCGCGCCCACGCCTACTGACCCGCGGGCTCCGTGCAGAAGCAGGCTGAAGACATCTCGACCAAAGCTGTCGGTCCCAAGCCAAGGCGAAGCGCTCGATTCACCAATCGACCGCAAGGCGACCACTTCGTGCGGTTCGTAGGGGGCCACGAACGGCCCCAGAATCGCAAGGGCAAGGAATGCAAGCAGCACGACAAGCCCGGCCATGGCCGGCCACTGTGCCCGGAAGCGGCGTCGCGCGGTATTCCATGGACGGTGCTCGAGCGGACGGTCGATCAGTTCCAGCGGCGGGCCGAGCTGGCGCGCAGCGGCGTCGGGGCCGGCCGTGCCCGGCTCGCCGGGCGTTGGCGTTGACCTCTCGGCGGATTGGCGAATGGCCGAGTCGAGCCAACCGCAAATCACGTCGATCAGCAGCCGTGCCGCAATCACCGCGACCGTACCGACGAGGATGGCCGCCGTCACCACCGGGTATTCGCGCTGAAACAGCGACCGGTACGCCACGTGCCCCAAGCCGCCCAAGGACAGCAGCGACTCGACTACCAACGCGCTGCCCATGAGGGGCGCCAGGGATTGGCTGAGGTTTCTCAGCAACGGCACACCGACGGTCGGCAGCAGGGAAAGCGAGCGCACGGCCATCTCGCCGGCCGAGACCTCTTCGGCTCCTGGTCCCGCCGGGTCTGCCTCGGTCGCGTTCAACACCGCTTGCTGCGCGTAGCGCATGTAGATGGCGATGAAGGGCAGAGCCAAGACCACGGTCGGCAGGATGGCGTGGCGTACGAGATCGAGATTGAGCGTCTCCTCACCGCCGGGCGTCCAGAGCCCAAGTGCCGGCAGCCATCCGAGCCGAACGGCAAACAGGTAGATTCCCCAAATGGTCAGGAATGCCGTCGGGACCGAAGCAAGGAACATGGGAATCGCACTCAGGAAACGGCTCGAAATTGACTCCGGCCATAGGGTCAAGATCAGCGCGAATACACTTCCGCCGATCAAGGCGACGGCGAGGGAGACGGCGACGAGCCCGAGCGTGATTGGAAGCGCCTCGCGGACTACGTCCCCAACTGGACTTGCCCACTGACCGACGTGGCCCAGGTTCCCGGTCAACACCTCCTTCATCCAAAACAGATACCGCACTGGCCCGGGAGTGTCGCCGCTGAAGCGTGCTTGTAGGTCGGCGGTGTCCTGCCCATTGCTCCATGCTTGGCCGTAGGGGCCGAAGAGATTCGCAATTGGGTCGCCGGGATACAGGCTGATCACGATGAAAATGACTATCGAAATCCCCAGGAATAGCTGGACTGCAATGAATACTTGGCGAGCGGTAAATCTAATCATTGACTAAGGCTCAATCCATGCGGCTAATAGGTATCAGAAAGCGTCGGTCGAGTCATATATATCGGCGAGCGTACACGGATGGTTCTTGTGAATGCAAGCCCCCGCGTGTTCCCCTCGCAACGCTCGCCGATTGGTGCAATGGTCGCGGGAAGTAACTACTCCGACAGATGGCCTCGCCTCACGGCCTCCTCGATAAGGCCCCGTGCGTAGTCCCAAAGCTCCGGCGCGCCGTCGGCGATCGTGGCGTTGACGGCCGTGACCTGCGCGCGGCGCACGCCGTGCTTGCGCCAGGCGTGGCCCTGGGTGTGAAAGTTGAGTAGCAGCGGCTGCAGGCGGTCCAGCGCGAAGGCGAACTTTGCCTCGGGCGTCTGCCGCGCCTCGAACTCTTCCCAGGACGCGCGCAACGCGTCCGCCTGGTCGGACGGCAGCAGGCCGAAGATACGGTCGGCCGCCGCACGCTCTTTCTCGGCTTGCCGTTCGCGGGCGGCGGTGTCGTAGATGAAGGTGTCGCCGGCGTCGATCTCCACCAGGTCGTGGACCAGCAGCATCTCGATTACCCGATCGACATCGATCTCCACGCGCGCGTACTCGGCAAGCAGCCGGGCCATCACCGCCAGGTGCCAGGCGTGCTCCGCGTCGTTCTCGCGCCGCCGCTCTTCGATCACCAGCGAGTTGCGGAGGATGGACTTGGCCTTGTCGATCTCGACGATGAAGGCGAGCTGACGCTGGAGGCGGTCGGAAGTCACGTAGCGTCCGGGGCGGCGTCTCGCAATAGTTCGGCCAGATGCACCGGGCGCGGGGCGTCGGGCGTCGCGCCGTCCGAATCCAGGTGCAGCAGGCAGCCGGGATTGTCGCCGCACACGAGCGTGGCGCCGGTCGACGCAAACGCTTCCAATTTGCGTTGGCGCATGCGTCCGGCCACTTCGGGAAAGTCGAATGAGAACGACCCGCCAAAACCGCAGCATTCGCCGCTGTAGGGGGCCTCGCGCACCGTGTAGCCTGCGGCCGTGAGTAGCCGGCGCGTCCCAGTTCCGAGGCCCAGCCCGTGACGCGACTGGCAGGCGTCGTGCACGGTCACCACGCCGCGCGCACGATGAGCAGGCACGCCGGCGAGCCTGTGCTCCTCGACGTAGGTGGCGAAATCGACCAGGCGACCGGCGGCAGCCAGCGCGCGCTCCCGCCACTCGGGCTCGTCAGCGAATAGCCGTGGATAGTCGTCACGAATGGCGCCCAGGCAACTGGTCGACGTGCTGACGACGGTCTCAACGCCGGAGCGCTCGATGGCCGCGATGGTCTGCTTGGCCATGCGCACGGCCGGTGCGCGGTAGCCGGCGTTGATAGCCGGCAGCCCGCAGCAGGACTCAAAGACGACGGGCGCGATGGCGCCCAGCACGCTCACGGCGGCCTCGCCGGTTTCGGGCGCGAGCCAGTCGGTGAGACAGCCGGGAAAGTAGGCCACCTGCGCTTTCGCACCGTCATCGGCGGCAAGCGCCGGCAGGCGATCTCGGAACGGACGCGCCGACACCGGTGGCAAGGGACGCGCGCGCAGCGGCGATCCGGGCAACCGTCGCGCCAGCGCTTGCGCCCCGGGAATCCGGGTAAAGGTCCGCAGGCCCTTTTCGAACGCCCTCGAGTCGGCGAGGACACCCAGCGCCAGCGACTTCAGCCGATTCTTCGCGGCGCCGTCGGCCACGGCCCGCGTGCGCACCTCTTGAATCAGCTCCGGAATCGGAATCCCGGCGGGGCAAACCGTGGCGCAGGCGCCGCAGCCCGCGCAGAGCGCCTGCGGCCCGGCCACGTTCTCCATGCCGTGATGGAACGAGGTGAGCAACAGGCCGATGGGACCGGTGTAGATGTGGCCCATGGCGTGGCCGCCAACCTGCTGATAGGTCGGGCAGACGTTCGAGCATGCCCCGCAGCGCACGCACTGCAGCGCGGTCTGGAACTTTGGGTCGCGCCGCATGGCCTCGCGCCCGTTGTCGAGCAATACGACGTGCACGTCGCGCGGTCCGTGGACGCCCAGCGACAGGGACATCTCGATGTCGGCGCTGCGGCTGGGTCCGCTGATGAACGAAACATAGCTGGACATGGTCTGTCCCGTGGCGCTCGCCGGCAGCATGTCCAGCGTGGCCGCCGCGTCGGTCATCGTCGCGACGAGCTTGTCCACGCCGGCGACCACGATGTGCAGCGACGGCAGGCTGCTGCACAGCCGCGCGTTGCCCTCGTTGCTCACCAGCATCACGCTGCCGGTGCTGGCCACCAGGGCGTTGGCGCCGGTGATGCCGGCGTCGGCGGCGATGAACTTGTCGCGCAGGTACTCGCGCGCCGCCCGCACCAAAGTGTCGGGGTCCGGCGGCAGGTCTTGTCCCGTGACGCTGCCAATTAGCTCGGCCGCCCGCTCACGGGTGATGTGCAGCGCGGGGGCCACGATGTGCGAGGGCAGCTCATCCGCCACCTGCACCAGGAACTCGCCCAGGTCGGTTTCGACCACTTCCACGCCATCGGCTTCGAGCGCCTGGTTCAAGCCGATTTCCTCGGTGGCCATGGACTTGCTCTTGACCACCATGCGCGCCGACGCATTTCGCAGCAGCTCCGCCACGGTTTCGCGCACCGCGGCCGCGTCTGCCGGCGGATGCACCACCATGCCGGCCTTCTCCGCAACTTCGGTGAACTGCTCCAGCAATCGCGGGCCATTGGCAACGTCGCGCTTGCGGATCGCCGCCAGCCGCGCCTGCTCGGCGGGAAAATCGCGCCCGTCGAACGCTTCGCGCCGCCGCCCGTCCAGCAGCGGCAACACTCGGCCCAGCGCCATCGGCAGCGAGTCCGACTCCAGCGCGTCCCGCAGTCGCTTCTTGAACGGTGCAACCGCGTGGCTCACGGCGCCGCCCATTCGCCGACGCGATGCAGCTTGAGCAGGTTGGTGCTGGCCTTGCCCACCGGCGACGCCGCCACGAGCACTACGGGGGTTCCCGGGGCGAGGCCGAAATCGCGGCTCAAGCCGGCGTCGAGCATCCCGATAACGGCGTCCGTATCGGGCATGCGGTGGGTGAGGACCGGATGTACGGCGCGGCGCAGCGTCAGGCGGCGGGCCACGGCTTCGTCGGCACAGAAGGCGGCGATGGGCACGCGCGGCCTTGCCGCCGCCAGCAACTCCGCCGTCGTGCCGGTTTCGGTGAAGCAGGCGATCGCGGCAATCTCTGAATTGGCGGCCGTCACGTCCGCCGCCGCGCGGGCCACGGCCGCGGCTGAATCGCCGGGTTCCGGCTCGAGCGCCGGCGTCGGGAACTCGTCGCCGTGGCGCTCGGTTTCGGTGACGATGCGCGCCGCCGTCTGCACTGCGGCGACGGGATGCCGGCCGATTGCCGTTTCGCCCGAAAGCATCACGGCGTCGGCGTCGTCGAGGACGGCGTTGGCGACGTCGCTCACCTCGGCGCGCGTGGGACGCGGGTCGTCAATCATGGACTCCAGCATATGTGTCGCGATGATCGCCGGAACACCCATCGCGACGGCCTGGCGGGTCAGTCGCTTCTGGATCAGCGGCACGCGCTCCAGGTCCACGTCCACGCCCAGGTCGCCGCGAGCGAGCATCACGGCGTCGGCCGCGTGCAGGATATCGGCCGCCGCTTCGACGGCGGCGCCGGTCTCAATCTTGGCGATAATTGGGATCATCGGCTCCCCAAGCTCGGCGCGCAGGGCATCCACATCGGACGCCTGGCGCACGAAGGACTGCGCGATGTAGTCGGCCCCGAGCGCGCGGGCCCGCACCAGGTCTTCACGATCGCGGTCCGTGATGGCCGGAAGCGAGAGCCTCGAAGCCGGGACGTTGACGCCGGCGTGCGACCGCAGTGAGCCTCCCGTCACAACCTCGCAGTCCACGGCATCGCCGATGGACGTCACGCGCAGCTCAACCGCGCCGTCCGCCAGCGATATCCGATCGCCCGGCTGAAGGTCGCCCTCCAGCCCCTCGTGATTGGTTGCCGCTCCTTGCGTATTCCCGATGGCCAATTCGCGTCGCAGCGTGAAGGTTGCCCCGGCGGTGAGCACCACCCCGCCCGGAGGCAGCCTGCCAAGCCGCACCTTCGGCCCGGCCAGGTCCGCCATCACCGCCACCGGCCGGCCGGCGCGTGCGGACGCCTCACGCACGGCCCGCGCCGCAGCCTCGTGGTCGGCCGGAGTGCCATGTGAAAAGTTGAGCCGCGCCACGTCCATGCCGGCGCCCACCAGTTCGTCCACCCGACCGACGCTGGCGGGGCCAATCGTCGCGACGATCTTGGTGCGGCGCCGAGTGATCCGCTCGGCAGTCATGCCGCAATCGGACAGCTAGAGACCGTGGCGTCCTCCTTCGTCATTCCCGCGAAGGCGGGAATCCACCCTTCATTGAACCTGGGGGCCGATTGGATGCACCCGGTCATCCTCGAGCTCGGCTGGGTGTTGCAAAGGACTCCTGACGGGAGAGGGACAGAGCCTGCCCCGTACTTGAGATGGGGTGAGGGTGATCCGAGGCGTGATTGTGCGTTGTCGCCCATTGAGGCAAGGAGTTCCGATCGCCGGTAGGTCGCATCCGGCGATCCGGCATAGAATGGCGCGCTTGGCCCGCTGCCGAGGGACTTGACGCATGTCGGTCACCGCCGATCGACCGACCACCACCCGCGACGACCTGGTCATCGTGGATGTCGACGTCCACGTCAACGACACGCCTGAGGCGTTGGCGCCCTATTGCGACGCGCCCTATCGCCGCGTGCTGGAGCACATCAGCACGCTGCCGCGCCGCTATCTGGACATTCCGGGCTACGCGCTCAGGCTCGCCATCGATCTGCCCCTGCCCGACCGCGGGGCGGGCGCGCGGTCCGTGCACACGCCGCAGCAGATGCGGGAGGACCTGGACGCCCTGGCGGTCGATATCGGCATCTTGTTCCCGGACCACCTGCTGACGATGGCGGCGCTGCCTGACGATGTGTACGCCGCCGCGCTGGGCCGCGCCTACAACGCCTGGCTGGCCGAGGAGTGGGTGAGCCGCGCAGAAGGGCTCTACGGGGCGGTGGTCGCCGCGCCGCAGGACCCGGAGGACGCCGCGCGCGAGATCCGCCGCTACGGCGCGCTCGACGAGTTTGTCGGCGTCTACCTGCCGACGGCGGGCGTCAATCCGCTGTGGGGCGCCCGGCGCTACACGCCGATCTTCGAGGCTGCCGCCGAGATGGGGCTGCCGGTGATGCTCCACAGCGTGGGCCTGATTCACGCCGCCTTCCCGTTCAACGTCGAGCAATTTCGCACGATTCTCTTCCGCCACCCGATCCAGCACGAGTTTGCCCTGATGGCCAACATGTTCAGCATGCTCGAATCGGCCATTCCGGCGCGATTCCCCGACCTGCGCATCGTCTTCACCGAGGGCGGCATTTCGTGGGTGCCCTTTACGATGTGGCGGCTGGACAAGGAGTACCACGAATACCGCTCGCTGGCGCCCCTACTGGAACACCCCCCGAGTCACTACATCCGGAAGTTCTACTTCTCGACCCAGCCCATCGAGGAGCCCGAGCGACCCCAGGACCTGGTGACGATGCTCGATATGTTCGACGGCGCCGACCAGGTGCTGTTCGCGTCAGACTGGCCCCACCACGACTTCGATCATCCGCGCCAGGTGCTCAACATGCCGTTCTCGGCGGACGCGAAGCGAAAGATCATGGGCGAGAACGCGCTGGCGCTGTTCGGCATCGACGCGCCCGTGCGGGCCGGCTAACCCCGATGGCGCGAATATCCGCAGGCCCAGCCGACGCGTTGGCGCCCGGCGAACGCACCTTCGTCACGCACCGCAACTTCGAAATCGGCGTCTTCAACGTCAACGGTAAGTTCCGGGCCTATCGCAATCGCTGCCCGCACCAGCTGGGCCCTGCCTGCGAAGGCGCGATCAGCGGCACGTTGATGGGCTCGGCGGACACCGACTGGCAGCTGGAGTGGGTCCTCGACGGCCGCGTGCTGCTTTGCCCGTGGCACCAGGTGGAGTTCGACCTCGACACCGGCGAGCGCATCCGCGGCCTCGGGGAGCGCCTCAGGTCATACACCGTCGAGGTGGACGACGGCGAGCTTTACGTTCACGTCTAGGCGGTCCTTTCCGGAGTAGGCGCGACGCCGCGGTCGAATGATGGAAGCGGAGCCTCATCCGTAGACTTGACCAAGCGAGACCTCTGCTTCGCGATCTCCTGTGGTGTGCGCCATGCGGATTTGCCTGATCGGTGACACGCACGGCTTCGTGCCGGGACTCGAGGCCGCGATCGGGGCATGCCGGCGTCACGCGCCGGATCGCATCGTGCATTGCGGCGACTTTCTGACGGCACCGTTTTCGCCCGACCGGCCCGGCGAGACGATGGACCTCTTGCGCGCGGAGCGAATCGACGTCATCTACGGCAACAACGAGGCCTATCTGCGCGACTGGGGAACGCCTCGCTGGGATTCGACAGTCGCCGCCCGCCGGCGTCGGCCGGACTCGCCTGATTACTTCTTGGCGCACATCGCGCGAGGGCAGGCCGAGATCAGTTCCGCGGACCTCGAATGGCTGCGAGCCTTGCCGGCGGAGCTTTCACTGGACGGGGCTCGGGCGGGAGACGTGTACGTGTGCCATGGCATGCCTGGCAATCCGTTTGCCACGATCTGGGACACGGATCCGGCCTTCACGCCCGCTTTCACCGATCACGAAATCGACGCGGCGCTGTCCCGCGATGATGTCGTGTCGGCCGACCTGATCTTGTGCGGCCACGCTCCGGGCCCAACGCTCCTGCGAATCGCGCTTCCAAACGGCCGGGCGGCGCTCGTGGTTCGCAGCTCCGGGTACCGGCCCGGCAATGGTCTGGGGCCGTGGTATCAGGGGATTTGTGTCATTACGGATACCGGCGGTCCGTTGCCCGGATTCGCTCGCTGGAGCATTGCCTTCGAGTGGGCGCCCTTCGAGCCGCGTGACCCGAGCTGGACGGACGTGAGCCCCTGAGGTGATGGTTGCCTACGACCCCATCGCCGATTGGTATGCAGCCCAGGTTCGCTCGGGTTCGTTGAACGCCTTTCTCCACCACCTAGCTTGCTGTCTCCTTGATATGGCCGGCGATGTTTCCGGCATGAGGGTTTTGGACGCGGGCTGCGGCGAAGGCCATGTTGGGCGCTTGTTCGCTCGCCACGGGGCAGAAGTCGTGGCCGTTGACATCTCGCCGAAGCTCTTGCACCTGGCGCGGGCCTTTGAGGAGCAGGATCAACTCGGAATAGATTTCGTCGAGGCGGACCTAGCCGATGGGTTGCCGTCTCACCGGCAGTCCTTTGATCTGGCGATCGCGAACATGGTGCTCGAAGACTGTGAGGATCACGTCGGCGTTCTCTCCGCAGTTGCCGACGCCCTCAAGCCCTGCGGTCGATTCCTGCTGTCGCTGAACAATCCCTACGCGGTCGCCGCACGCGGGAAGGTGGACGACTACTTCAGGTCGAGGACGCTCGCGCAAACGTTCGGCACGGAGCAAGCGCGGTACGAAGTCCCGTTTTACTACCGGACGTTCGAGGACCTGATGTCGGCATTTCGGCAGCAGGGGTTCTTGCTGCGGAGCCTGGTGGACGTCCCGCCCAACCCGTCCGATCCGCACTTACCAGACGACTCGGTGCCCAAAATTATGCTGCTCGAACTGGCTCGGTGTGCTTCGTGAATGCGCGGTGCCGACCGCGATGATCCGCGACGCCCGTCGCTGACTCCCTACTCCGTCTCATCACCATCCCCCGCGTCGACCTTGCCCAGGAAGACTTGGGTCAGAATGTCCGTCTCCTGGATCGACTGCGGCGTGCCGTCGTGGACGACGCGGCCCATGTCGAGGACGTAGGCGCGGTCGACGATGTCCAGCACGCCCTTGATGTTGTGCTCGACGACCATGATCGTGGTGTTGTGCCGCTCGCTGATCTCGGCGACCTTCTGAAACACCTCTTTGACCACGACCGGCGCCAGCCCCAGGGTGGGCTCGTCGAGCAGCAGCACGTCCGGCCCGGCCATGAGCCCCCGGCCCAGGGCCAGCATCTGCTGCTGTCCCCCGGACATCTGGCTGGCGTAGTCTGCGCGCTTCTCATGCAGGACCGGGAAGAGCTCCAGCACCGAGTCCAGGCGTCTGGCTTTCTCCGCCGCGTCGTTGAGATAGAGACAGCCCATCTCCAGGTTTTCCTGGATGGTGAGGTGGGTAAACACCCGCCGACCCTGTGGCACGAAGGCAATGCCCTCTTTCACGATCTCGTGGGTCGCGGCCACCAGGAGTTCTTCACGCCAGTACACGCTCCCCGCGACCACCGGCGCCAGGCCCATGATGGCCTTGAGCACGGTGGACTTTCCGGCCCCGTTGGGTCCCATGACCGCGACGACCTCGCCCTTCTGGATCCCCAGCGACACCTCGGTTAGGGCCCGCACCGCCCCGTAGCGCACGGAGACGTCGGCCATCTCGAGGAGCATCATCGCTGCCGGCTGCCCACGCTAGTGGCCCAGGTAGGCGTCGATGACGTCGGACCTGCCGAGCACCTCGTCGACTTCACCCACGGCGAGGAGCGCGCCGCTGTCCAGCACGAAGATGTGGTCCGACAGCTCACGCACGATGTCCATGTTGTGGGAGACGAAGATGATGGTGCGCTTCTGCTGCCGCATCTCTTTCAGGATGGCCTTGACCCGCTCCAGCATCCGGGGAAACAGACCGGCGAAGGGCTCGTCGAACAGATAGATCTTCACGTCCAGGGCCATCACGCGACCAATCTCCAGCAGCTTCCGCTGGCCGTAGGAGAGGTCGCCGGCCATGGCGTCGCGTTTCTCCCACATGCCGACGCTCCGGAGGATCTCCTCGGCCTTCGCTTCGTGGCGGGACTTCGTCCGCTCCAGCAGCGAGGGAAAGAGTCGCCGCTCAGTCAGGCCCACCATGATGTTGTCCCACACGCTGATCTGGTCGAAGAGCCGCACCTCCTGGAAGGTCCGCGTGATTCCATGTTCGGGCGTCTCGTGCGCTCGCAAGACACGGATGCCAACCGTGTCGATGATGACGATGCCTTCGTCGATCGGCAGCATTCCGCTCAACAGGTTGATCAGGGTGGACTTGCCGGAGCCGTTCGGCCCTACGATGCAGGTGATCCACTCGCTGAAGATGGATATCGACAGATCGTCCACGGCGCGCACCGCGCCGAAGCTCTTGGAAATCGCCTTCGTCTCCAGGGCGAAGACGCGGGGATCGACTTCGGTCGTCACAGCCGGAACCTCCCGACCAGACCCTGCGGCCGGAACAGCATCAGCAGCACCAGCAGGATGCCCAGCACGACCTGTCGCGCCTGACCGATGAACTCGGGGGGCAGAAACGGCAGGAAGCGCATCCCCTCCTCGAGCATCACGAAGGCCATGGCCCCAAGAATCGATCCCCAAATCGTGGCCAGCCCGCCAAGGATGACGATTGACACGAGGAGGATCGACTCCAGCAGGACGAAGGAGTTGGGATCGATGAAGCTCGTCCAGCTGCCGAACAGGGCGCCCGCCAGGCCCGCCATCATCGCCGAGATGACCCATATGGCGAGCTTGTAGTGGGCGGTCTGGTAGCCGAAGACCTCGATGGCCTGCTCGTCCTCGCGGATGGCCCTGAGCACCCGTCCAAACGACGACGTCACGATGAACCACGAGATCAGCACCACGATGCCCAGGAACACGAGGGCCAGGACGAGAAACTCGAACGGGCCGCTGAGCGTCCAGCCGCCGATCTCGGGCCTGGCGATCTCGTGGATGCCGAATGCCCCCCGGGTCAGCGGGCGCCAATTCAGGAAGAGGTTGAAGGCGATGACGGCGAATCCAAACGAAACCAACACGTAGATGTCGTCGCGGAATCGGTTGAATGCGACGCCCACTACGACGGCCACGAGTCCGGCCAGGACCACGCTGATCGGCAACGCGGCAAAGAAGGGCCAGCCGAAGGTCGGAATGGCCTCCGTGCGCAACTGCTCGTACGAGGCGTCGGAGCTGAGAATCGCCATCGCGTAGGCCCCGATGCCGAAGAACCCGATGTGCCCCACCGACAGCAGGCCGGTATAGCCAACCACCAGGTTCAGGCTGACGGCCAAAATCGCCCAGATGGCGAAGACCGTGCTCACGGTGATGGCAAAACCGACGCCTTGCCACAGCATGAACGCCGCGGCCCAGGAGATGATCAAGAGGTTGGCCCACAGCTCGACGTTGCCCTTGGCGAACCGTGGACGCTCTGTAAAGTCCCGCGTGCGCCGCACGAGATTCGAGATTGCGTGGGAACTCAGCGCCACCTTGCTACCTCCGCGGCAACAGGCCCTGGGGCCAGAACGACAGGAAGACGATGAGGACCACGAACGAAATCACATCCTTCCACTCGCCGGCCAAGTCCCAGATGCCGAACTGCTCGATCATGCCCAGCGCGAAACCGCCGATGATGGCGCCATGGAGATTGCCGATGCCGCCGATCACCGAGGCGATCCAGCCCTTCAGCAGCAGCAGGAGACCCATCCGAGGCTGAATGGCGGTGTCGTGGCCGCTGAGAATCCCGGCCAGGGCGGCGAATATCGCACCGATGAAGAACACCACGGCAATGACGACCGTGGTGTTGATGCCCACCACCTTCGACACTTCCTCGTCGTCGCCAATGGCCCGCACCGCGGTGCCGAAGGCCGTCTTCTTGAGAAGCAGCAACAGGCCGGCAAAGCCCGCCATCGCCACGCCGATGGCGAAGACGTTGAATCCCTTGATGTTCGCTCCGGCAACGGTCCACACATCGCTGCCGAACGCTTCCGGCAGCGGGCGCGGCGCGGCTCGAAAGATGATGGTGGTGATGGCGGTGATCGCCAGCAGGATCCCCAGCGACGCCACGAGCATGATCAGGGGCGACTTGGCCCTCAGGCGCATGTAGACGTAGAGACCGCGGTACAGGGCCAGGCTCACGGCCCCCGCCAGCACGCAGGAGACGCCCCAACTCAGATAGAGGTTGGCATCCGGGGTCGCCGCGACTAGGAATCCGCAATACGATCCCAGCGCCGCCGCAGGCGGAGCGAGCGCAAGCACCGATATGGGCCGAGAGTTGTCCGCCAGGCGTCCGTAGCCTCGGTGCAGCAGCCAAAACGCCACCGCCGCGACCAGGGCGCCGATCACCGGGCTGAGCATGGCGTTGAGCTGATTTGGATTGGCGAGGACCAACCACATATAGACGCCGATTGCCAGGCTCGGCGCGCCGCCGACGGCGCGCAGCGCGGTCGGGCTCAGTCGGGTCCGAAGGCGGCTGTGGAAGTTCACGTGGAGCGCCCACGCGACGACGCCCGCGACCACCAGCGCAAAGGCGATGTTGACGAAGTGATTGTTGACGTCGTAGCGACCGCCAAGGAAGTCCTGCGATCGCAGATAGAAGACGCCGTAGGCGCCCAGCGCGGCGGCCGCGCCGTAGTACAGATCGAAGAACCACACCGTGCTGTAGACGAGCGTGAAGCCCATGGCGAGCAGGGCGTAGACGGCGCCCACGGGCAGGCCGTTGAAGGCGAACTGCAGGGCCTGGCTGGGAGACTGAAAGATCTTCCAGGCGACGTAGGCGATCACCGCGGTGGTGAGCACCGTCGCCAGCGCCCGGCTGTGGTGCTCGCGAAAGCGAGTCCACGCGCCGAGCGGGGCCGCCCTGAGCTGCGCCAGGCTCATTCGACGTAGATGCCGACGCGTCGTCCGCCGTCCGGGCCGGCCGCGACGACTCTGACGATCAGCGGGTCAGCCATTGCGCCCATGGGGCCGGTCACCATGCCGGGACCGGCCCCACGGATCGTTCGACGCTGCGGTTGGGCTTAGCCACTCGGCGCCGGGCCGAGGACCTTGTAGCCTCCGTTTTCTTCGGTTCGCTCGGCGGTCGGCAGCACCTCCAACACTGCGTTGGAGAGACCCACCACCTCGCCTTTCTCGTCGAAGCTGTAGTCGTCGCCGATCGTTCCGCTCCACGTGATCTCGTACATGCAGTCGCGGAACCCATCGGCATCCTGGTCGTCGCCGGTCTTCTTGAGGCACTCGGCGGCGATGTAGACGTTGTCATAGGCCGAACCGAGGAACCAGGGCAGGGTCACGTAGTCGTAGCGATCCTTGAAGTTCGCCAGGACTTCCTGCGCTTTGGCGTTCGCCGGGTCCAGGTCGGGAGTGATGGCCTTCACGCCCGTCGCGGCGTCGCCGGCGATTTCGAGCGCCGTTGTTCCGATCGGCACCACGTCGGCGTAGATGGGACCGTCGTAGCCCAACTCGCGGACCTGCTTGATGATGGTGCCGCCGGTGAACTCCGACTGCGCCGCGATGTGCAAGGCGTCCGGGTTCGCGCCAAGGAGCTTCTCGA
The DNA here is from genome assembly GCA_028873795.1 of Chloroflexota bacterium. Classification (GTDB taxonomy): domain Bacteria; phylum Chloroflexota; class UBA11872; order UBA11872; family UBA11872; genus JAJECS01. The sequence continues at coordinate 37,921 of JAPPNP010000043.1, read as the reverse complement.
GCTGGGTTCGGAAGTCCGTGGTGTCGGAGGCGTATCGCTCCTCGGCCACGATCTCGCCACCCAGGCTCTGGAAGTGTTCGGCGGTGGTCCGGCGGACCCCCTCGGCGTAGTCGGTCGACTCGCTGATGGTCGCCAGCCGGCGGATCCCGTCGGCCCAGAGGACGTTGCCCGTGTCCACGCCCACGGTGGCGTCGCTCAGCGACGTGCGGAAGATGTAGTCGCCGGCCTCGGCGATGTCCGGATTGGTAGCCAATCCGGAGAACATGATGACGCCGTCGCGCTCCGCCAGGGGCGCGGCCCCGAGCATCGCGCCGCTGCACGAGGTGCCCAGGATGATCTTCACGCCGTCAACGTCGGTGAGTTTGGTGTAGGCCGTGATGGCGTCCTGGGCGTTGCACTTCGAGTCTTCGACCACGAGCTCCAGCATGCGCCCGTTGATGCCGCCCGCGGCGTTGATCTCGGCGACGGCCATTTCCTTGGACTGCACCGCCACGGTGCCGTAGGTCTCACCGGGGCCGGTGACGGATTCCATCACGCCGATCCGAAACGGCTCGTCGCTGGCGGCTTCGCCGCATCCCACGGCGGCGACCACGAGCACCGCCAGCAGCCCCAGCGCGGCGATTCGTTGCCATGAAAAGATGTTCACGAGATTCCCTCCTCGGACCGAGGCCACCCAGGCATGCAGGTACGTATAGCAATGCCTATTCAAGTTCGGGTTGAAAGTGTAGGAGCCGGTCTCGCAGATAGGCAAACGCGAGACGCTGGCTCACCTTGGCCAGAGCAGCTTTCTAAGCGCGGGTGGTCGCTGAATTTTTGGTCCCTTAGGGCTCCGACCAGGGGATCGGCGGCTCGCCTTCGAGGTAGGTGGTGTGCCCGGCCGTCAGGGCGTCGTGAACCGGAAACACGGTCAGGATCTCCGCAGGTTCGTCGCCGGCCCCGGTGAAGGCGTGCGGTATTCCCGCGGGAAAGACACAGACATCGCCTGGCCCCACCGCGTGCCACGCATCGTCCAGAAATACGTGAATGCATCCGCTCAGCGGTAGCAGCGCTTCGTCCACGTCGTGCCGGTGCAGCGGCGTCTTGCCGCCGGGGGCCACCGTGAAATGCTGCATGGAGAGTGAGGTGGAGCCCCGCGCGGGGTCGACGACTTGGCGCAGCGACTGCCCGGGCCGCCACGCGGCCTCGGGCTGGTCGGCAATGCGCACGATGGGCATGACGCAGTCCTCCTACGACCGGCGGCGTGCCCGCGAGCTTAGTTTCGTCCGGGGAACGTCAGCTCCGCGACACCCGACTTGTCCAGCTCACCCTTGCCCACGGCAATCATCTTGTCGTACTGGGCTTTCGTGGCCTTCGCCAGCGGCAGGTCGAGGCCGGCATCGTCGGCCAGCGACAGGGCGATGCCCGAGTCCTTGGACGCGTGCGCCGACGAGAAATAGGTCTCGTGGTCGCGGATGACCATGTCCTCGCCGTCGGTCTCAAGCACGCGCGAGTTTGCCCCGGTCTGCGAGAACACCTCCTGAAGTACGCCCAGGTCCAATCCCAGCGCCGACCCGAGGCCCAGACCTTCGGCCAAGCCGGCGGTGTTGATGTTCATCACCATGTTGACCAGCGCCTTCACCTGCGCCGCCGTCCCGGCCGGTCCGATATAGCGGCGCGAAATGCTCAGGGTCTCCAGCAGCGGCTCGACCTCCTGGTAGACCGCCTCGCGCCCGCCGCACATCAGGTAGAGAGTGCCGTCGCGCGCCTGCGTGATGCTGCTGGCCATGCAGGCTTCCAGGCTGCTCGCGCCGGCGCCCTCCGCCAGGGCCTCCACGTCCACGTGCACCTGCGGCGTGATGGTGGCGCAGTTGATGAACACCCGGCCCTCGGCGCCGGTCAGCAGACTGTCGCCGCTCTCGCTGAAAATCTCCCCCATGGAGCCGTCGTCGGTGACCACGGTGATGATGATGTCGGACGCCGCCGTCACGCCGGCCAGGGTGTCCGGTGCCTCGCAGCCAAGCTCGCCGGCCAGCGACTCGGCCAAGCCGCGCTGCGCGTCGTAGACGGCCGAAACCGTATAGCCCTCGTCGTTCAGGTGGCGCGCCATGTTGGCGCCCATCCGGCCCACGCCCACAAACCCAATTCGCTGCGCCATGTCCGCCATCGCTAGACCCCTTTAAGTGTTGCGGGGTACGGACAAGCCGCGAAGGACTGCCCGCACCCCGTCTTCCGTCGCTGGTTGAACGCTTATCCGCTCAGGGACGCGTGGAAGTCGCTCCAGTCCTCGAGCGCGTTCAGCGTCACGGCGTCCTTGATGGCGTGGTCCGCGTTGGTCCCCGCGCCCTCGGAAATCGCCGCCACGATGTCGTCGCCGTGCTCGTAGCCTGCGATCGCCGCGTTTGAGGCGTCGATCACCGACTGGTCGATGCTGCCGCCGTTCTGGTCGACGACCCATTGCTCGAACTGCGGGTACGTCGGTCGGCTGCTCGAAATGAAGTCCACCGCGGCGTCGCGGTCGACGCCCAGGCCGTCCAGCACCATCTGGTCGAACCCGGCGCCGCAGGCGTCGTATTCGTCGTTGAGCTGGCCGGCGGCCGACAGCGAAACCTTCAGCCACAGCCTCGGCAGGTGCATCGCCCCCAGCGGTCCGGCTTCGCTTGATCCAATCATCGGAATCATCTTTGCCATCTGCTCGCTCCTCCGGTCGCCCCCGGCAGCCTCAAACGGTGGCTAGACGATACCAACAAACCATTCCGGACGTGAAGCTTCGGGACTCGATTCACGCTGAATTGCGACCCGCTTAATCAGATTCGCCTGCACGGTGTAGATTCGGGTATGCGGGGCTACAAGCTACGGACCTTGAGCCAATGAACTTCTGGTCGGCGGCGTCGCTGGAGCATGCGCCCGAGGCCATTGCGGCGGACCTGCGGGACCAGGTGCAGGGCGGCGACGGGGCGTTGGATTTGGCGGTGGCGTTTGTGCGGCCGCCGGACAACACCGAGATCGCGCCCATCATCGAGGCGGTTCGCCAAGCGCTGCCGGCACGCCACTTTTTGGCCTGCACGGCCGAGAGCGTGGTGGCCGCCGGACGCGAGATCGAAGACGAGGCGGCCACGGCGCTGCTGGTCGGCTCGCTGCCGGGTGTTGAGATCGACCCGCTGCCGGACCTGGCGGCGCTGCTCGAGGACGGCGAGGCGGCCGCGGCGCACCTGCGGGACGCCGCGGCGGTGGTGGCACTGGTCGATCCCTTCTCGGTGCACACGGAACAGCTCGTCGAGCGCATGAACGCGCTTGCGCCGGGTGTGCCGCTCATCGGCGGCATCGCCAGCTGGGCGCGTTCGGCGGGCGGCAATCGCCTGGCGAACGACGACGCCATCACCGACCGGGGCGCCGTTGCGGTGGCGCTGCGGGGCGCGGTGGACGTGAGCATCGTGGTCTCACAGGGATGCCGGCCGGTCGGCTCGCCGCGCACCGTGACCGGCGCCAAGGGCAACATCATCACCGAGCTTGACGGGCAGTCGCCGATCGACACCCTGCGCCAGGTGTTCGCCGAGGCCGCCGAAAAAGACCAGGAGCTGATGCGCGTGGGCGTGATGCTGGGCCACGCGATCTCGACCGACGCCGACGATTGGGGCCGCGGCGGGTTTCTCATCCGCGGTCTGATGGGCGCCGACGCCGGGTCCGGTGCGCTGGCCGTGACCGGCATCGTGAGCGAGCAGGACACGGTGCAGTTTCACGTGCGCGACGCGGCGACGGCCCAAGAGGACCTGGAGCTGCTGCTCACGCCCCAGGCGTTCGAGCCGGAGGCCGCCGGGGCGCTGCTGTTCACCTGCAACGGACGCGGCGCGCGGATGTACGGCCGGCCCGACGGAGATATCTCCCTGGTCCGCCAGGCGCTCGGCAGCGAGGTGCCGGTCAGCGGCTTCTTCTGCGGCGGGGAGCTGGGTCCGATCGGCGGATCGAACTTCGTGCACGGGTTCACGGCCAGCCTGGCGATCTTTCGACCGAAGGCGGGGTAAGGCACGGGCGCCCACAGCGGACGCCCCTACGCGGATTGAGGTCCCTGGGGGCGGATCCCCTCACCCCGACCCTCTCCCCACGGGAGAGGGAGCCGGACCGTGCCCGAAGAAGGCGCTGCGATACATCAGCGGCGAGTCCCACGCTGCACGCAGCGTGGGCCACCGGCACGGACGCCCCCACACCGGCGAGCCGCGTAGGGGCGGGTTTAAAACCCGCCCCTGCCTCAAAATGGTTCGCGCGCTCTAGCCGGCCAGGTCCGTCCGGTAGAGATAGCGGATGTCCCACAGCCCGTAAAGCGTGGGCGTGGTGTTGCCGAAGACGTTGCGCACCGCGGTCAGCCGCTCGGTGAGCGTGGTGTAGATCACCGGCACGTTCTCGGCGGCGATCGCCTGCGCGCGGTGGTAGTAGGCCACGCGCCGGTCGCGGTCGAGTTCCTGGCTGGCCTTGATGTACAGCTCATCGATCTCCGCTTCCCACGCCGTCGCCGGCGCCGGCTGGTTCGGGTGCCACAGATGCAGCGCCTCGGAGGTGTGCCAGAAGACGATGCCGCTGTGCGGGTCCGATCCGCCGGTGAAGCCGATGACCATGGCTTCCCAGTCATACGTGCTGACCAACTGGCCCACGAGCACGCCGAAGTCGATCAGCTGGTAGTCCGCGTCGATGCCGATCGCGGTCATGCCCTGGTGGATGATCTCGCCGGCGCTGCCGCGCACGGTGTTGCCGGTGTTGGTCACCAGCGTGAAAGAGATTGGGTGGCCGGCATCGTCCTCGCGAATGCCGTCGCCGTCGGTGTCCACCCACCCAAGGTCGTCCAGGATCTCGTTGGCCCGGGCGACGTCGTAGGGATAGCGGCGGACATCGGGGTTGTGGAAGTCACCCGCGGCCGGGCTGACGGACGACCACTGGGCATAGCCGAGCCCGCGTAGCACGTCGTTGATGATCGCGTCCTTGTCGATGCTGTGCGCGACGGCCTGGCGGAATTTCACGTTCTGGAACCACTTCAGCTTCTCGGGCGCGAGATACGGCTCGCCGGTGTCGGGGTTGGTCCCGGGGTTCATGTTGAATCCCAGGAACGTCGTCCCAAACGCCGGACCGCGCCGGTGGATGGTGAAGTCGGCGTCGGCTTGCAGCGGCTCGAGATCGGCGAACTCTTCGCCCAACACGCCGTGAATGTCGGCCTCGCCGGCCAGGAACCTGGCGAGCTCCGATTCGAGATCTTCGACGATCGTGTACTCGATCGTCTCGAGGTACGGCAGGCGGTTGCCGGCGGCGTCCGTGAGCCAGTAGCTCGGGTTGCGCCGCAGCACGATCTCATCACCCGGGATATAGCTCGCGATGGTGAACGGCCCAGTGCCGATAATCTCGGCCGGGTCGGTGTCGATGTCCCACACGTCGGCGAACGTGCCGTCGTCCACGTGCGGCTCGAGGATGTGCTTCGGGTAGATTGCCGTTCCCATCGAGCGCAGGAAGGTGGCGAACGGCACCGGCAGCACGCACTGCACGGTGTAGTCGTCCAGCGCCGTGACCGTCATTGGCGACTCTCGCCACGCGCCGGTTTCCTCGTCGAAGACGCGGAATTCGAACGACGCGCGGCTGCTGGCGGCGATGTCGTCGTTGTAGATGAGCCGGTTGAACGTGAAGTCCACGTCGTGGGCGGTGAAGGGTTGCCCGTCGTGCCAGGTGACGTCCCGGCGGAGGTGGAAGGTCCAGGTCAGTCCGTCATCCGAATGTTCCCAGGACTCCGCCAGCGACGGCTCGACCTCATCCGTAAGCCAGGAAGTCTCCGTGAGGCCGTCGAACAGGTAGCCCAGAATCCCCGATGACGAGGCGTCGTTGGATAGGGCCAGGTTGAAGGTGAGCGGCTCGGAGATGGTCGCGACCTGCAGCGACCCGCCCGATTGGCCGACGGCGTACTCGAAGCTCGAGGCATTCAGCCGGAGCTGGGCAATGCGTTCCCAGTCGAGCAGCTCGGTGCTGAGGCGGGATTGCAGCCCCTCGGGCCCGTGAATCCACGTGCGCTGCCCGTCGGTGAAGCTGGTCCAGTTGTCGGCCTTGCGCCACACCATCAGCCCGCCGGTGGTCCGCTGGTGCGCCTCGCCCAACACCGGGTTGAAGCCCTCGTTCTCCAGGCAGTCGCCCACGACGTCCGGCCCCTCGGCGGCGGCGATGAGCGTGTTGAGCGTGGCGAATCCGAGGACGAATTCGCAGTCGTCGGTGGCTCCCACCGGCGTCACGAGCGACAGGAGCAGCCCGGCGACGAGCAGCGCCATCAACCTGTTTCGCATGATGCGTTCCTAAATTCAGGGCGGATACCGGACGGGCCGGCAAGCTGCCAGGCCGCAATTGTTGCAGGTTCGCAGCTTGGCGCCGCGAATGCCCAAGCCAATGCGGTCTCACGGATCGCCCGCGGGCCGCCAAGGCATCCTCGGAATTCGCTACAGTGACGGCGCTCCTGGGCTAGCTTGCGTGGATACGCCTGCTTCTGGGCATTGGGCGGCTGTCGTAGGTCAGCGGACGGCGAGGCCGGCGAAGCAGAAGGGGCGGAGATGGGACGACCCTACAAGATCCTCATGGTTGACGACGAGCCCGATCTCGAGCCGCTGGTGCTGCAGCGCATGCGGCGCAAGATTCAATCGGGCGAATACTGCTTTGTCTTCGCGAGCAACGGCGTCGATGCGCTGGACATGCTGCAGGATGATCAGGACATCGACATCGTGATCTCGGATATCAACATGCCGCACATGAACGGCCTGACGCTGCTGGAGCAGATCCCGAGGGTCGATCCCTCGGTCCGCGCCGTCATCCTCTCGGCGTACGGCGATATGGACAATATCCGCACGGCGATGCGACGCGGCGCGTTCGACTTCATCACCAAGCCGATCGATTTCGAAGACCTGCAGGAGACCATCGAGCGGACCCGGCACCATCTCGATGCGTGGCGGGAGGCGCTGACGTCGCGGGACGCCCTGGTGACGGCGCAAGGCGCGACCGACGCTGGGCCGGCTCCCGACCGTGAAGCGGCGAACTGAGCTGGTGACATGACTCAGGAATCACGCGCCATGAAGCGGCCCTACAACATCCTGGTGGTTGACGACGAGCCGGACCTCCAGCCGCTGATTACCCAACGCATGCGGCGCCGAATCCGCCGGGGGACGCACAGCTTCGAATTCGCGCAAGACGGGATCGAGGCGCTGGAGAAGCTCAACGCCAATCCCGATATCGACATGGTCATCACGGACATCAACATGCCGCGGATGGATGGGCTCACGCTGCTCGATCAGATACCGAATGTCTCCGACATCGATGTTCGGTGCATCGTCGTTTCCGCCTACGGCGATATGCAGAACATCCGTACGGCGATGAACCGCGGCGCGTTCGACTTCGTCACCAAGCCGCTCGACTTCGAAGACCTGCAGATCACCATGGAGCGGGCGCTCCACCACCTCGAGGAGTGGCGGGCGGCGCTCTCCTCGCGCGATGCGCTGGTGGCCCTGCAAAACGAGCTCGAGGTCGCGAGCAGCACGCAGCAGTCGATCCTGCCCAAGACCTTTCCCAAGAGCGACGAATACCAGGTCTTCGCCAACATGGAGCCGGCGCGCAACGTCGGCGGCGACTTCTACGACGTGATTCGTCTGGAAGACGGCAAGGTCGGACTGGCGATAGCCGACGTTTCCGACAAAGGCGTTCCAGCCGCCCTGTTCATGATGTCCAGCCGCACCCTGCTCAAGGGCGCGGCCATCGGCCTCGGGAATCCCGGCGAGGCCCTGCGCGAAGTGAACGAGCTGCTCTACGAAGAAAACGAAACCATGATGTTCGTCACCGTGCTCTACTCGATCTTCGACCCGGCGACCGGCATGTTCACCTATTCCAACGGCGGGCACGACGCTCCGGTGCTGGTTCGAGCGGGAGGGGGAGCGGAACTCCTGTCACTGACCGGCGGCGTGGCGCTGGGCGTGGCGCCGGACATCAACTTTCCAAGCCAAACCATGCAGCTCGAACCGGGCGACACCATCGTGCTGTATACCGACGGCGTCACCGAAGCCATGAACGGCGACGGCGAGCAGTTCGGGGTCGACCGGATTCAGCAAGTGTTCGAGGCGAACCCTCCCACGGACTCCGAACAGGCCACGCATGCCCTGTTCGAGGCCGTGCGGGAGTTCGTGGGCGACACGCCGCAATCCGACGACATCACCTGTTTGGTGCTGCGGCGCGCCGAGGACGGCGCCTAGCCTTCAGCTCGCCGCCAGAGGGCGTGCCGGCGCTTGGGATCCGAAGATCGAGCAGCGGCGAGCGCGCTCTGGTAGCTTCGCCGGCAAGCCCCGAGGAGGCCACCATGAGCCTGAGCCCATATCTCCACTTCAACGGCAACTGCCGCGAGGCGTTCGAGTTCTACCGCGCGGCCTTTGGCGGCGACTTCACCGTCCTGCAGACGTTTGGCGAGGGTCCGGCCGACATGCAGGTCCCGGACGACGAACGAAACAACATAATGCACGTCTCGCTTCCCGTCGGCGCGGGCGTGCTGATGGGCAGCGACGTGCCGTCCACCTTCGGTGAACCGGCCCCATCAAGCAGCAATATGTCGATCTCGTACGCCGCCCAGAGCCGCAAGGAGACCGATGACCTGTTTGCCAGGCTCTCGGAAGGCGGCACCGTGACGATGCCGCTGCAGGACATGTTCTGGGGCGACTACTTCGGCGCCTGCATCGACAGGTTCGGCATCAACTGGATGATCAGCTGCGAGCAGCCGCAAGGCTAGCCGCCAACGGGCCGATCTCGGCGCCGGTCGTCATGCGCACCCGAGCCGAGCCGGCATCCGGCAGGCGAGGATCCGCGCGTAACCCCTCCGACGTTCCCGCGAAGAGCCTGCCCCGTACTTGATACGGGGCGGGAATCCACCCTTCATTGAACCTGGGAGCGGACAGGATGCGCCCGGTCATCGCCTAGCCCGGCCTGGTGTTGCGAAAGTCTCCGAAGGGAGACCACTGCGCAACCCCTCCGTCATTCCGGCGAAGGCCGGAATCCAGTCCGGTCGAATCTGAAGCCGCGCCGGACGCTTGGCGTCGGGCGGGTCGCAGACCCGCCCCTACCTCTTAGTTCGAGGGACTCCCGGCGCGAGACTCCAACAAGCTCCCTATGGGCGGAGCCCACCCGGGTGACGTATCCTCGCCACGCCGCTGGCGGAAGGGGTAACCGGTCATGATTGAGTGGCTTGGTATCCAACACCTGTTCGACCTTTCCCCGCCGGAAGCAATCCTCGGCTTCTTCACCCCGCTGATTATCTTCGCCGTATTTTTCGTCGTGCAGCTCATCCTGCCGGGTCGCCGCGTGCCCGGATACGTCATGAGTCCCCAGACCGGGGAGCCACGTAGCTATCGGCTCAACGGACTCCTGGTGTACGCAATCGCGGTGATCGTGTGGGCGACCGAAGTCACCGGCATGCCGCGTGACTGGTTCTATCGGTCGGCCATCTTCGCGTTTGCCGGCGGCACGATAACCGTCACGATATTCACGTTGATCGCGGTGTTTACCCAGCCGCAAGACCAAACCAGGAACCCGATTGCGGCCTTCTGGCTTGGACGAATCCAGGAGCTGTCGTTCCTGAAAGAGCGAATTGATCTCAAGATGTACTTCTACGTCGTTGGCGGAACCATGTTTTCGCTCAACGCCCTCTCCGGGGCAGCGTGGAACGTCGAGCACTTTGGGGAGAACTTCAATCCGGGAGTGTTCCTGTGCGCGGCGATCTATACCTTCTACGTCGTGGACTACTTCATTTTCGAGCGTGTTCAGCTTTACACCTTCGACGTGATTTATGAAAAGCTCGGCTTCAAGATGTTCTGGGGTGGCTTGATGGTCTATGGCTGGCTCTACATCCTCCCGTGGTGGGGCATGGCCGCACATCCCACTCCGGGGTTCTCGACCACAGCGACGTATGGCTGGCTCATCGCCACGGCTCTGCTGTTCCTGGCCGGGTGGGGCATCTCCCGCGGCGCCAACATGCAGAAATACACCTTCAAGCGCTGGCCCGAGCGCAAGTTCCTCGGACTGATCGAGCCTGAGTACATCCAGGCCGGCGACCGCAAGATCCTGGTGAGCGGCTTCTGGGGAAGGGCCCGCCACATGAACTACATGGGCGAGTGGTTCATTTCGGCGGCAATCGCGCTGTCGTTCGGTCACTTCACCAATCTGTGGGCCTGGACCTACTTCATCTGGATCGTCGCGCTATTCGTGGTGCGCCAGCGCGAGGACGATCACTACTGCGCCGAGAAGTACGGGCCGGAGAAGTGGGCGGAATACCAGGCCCGCGTGAAGTACCGCATCTGCCCCTGGCTCTACTGAGCCGTCGGCCGGCCATCGACGTCGATCCGCTCCACGCGCGTGGTTTCGCCCGTGTTTCAGTCGGCGGCGCGTGATTGACCGCCTCATTGCCGGTGCCCATAATCGCCGCATGATTTGGAACCGGGATATTCGCCCATGATTGAGTGGCTTGGTATTGAACACTTGTTCGAGCTCTCGGGGGCGGAAGCCCTTTGGGGCTTTTTCACCCCGCTGATTGTTTTTGCTGCGTTCTTCGTCGCCCAGATCGTCCTGCCGGCTCGGCGGGTTCCCGGGTATGTCATCAATCCCGAAACCGGTGAACCTCGCAACTATCGGTTGAACGGCCTCTTGGTATTTGCGGTCGCGATCGCCGTGTGGGCGACCGAAGTCACCGGAATGCCGCGTGACTGGTTCTACCGGTCCGCGGTCTACGCGGTGGCTGGAGGAACCGTAGTCTCGGCGCTCATCGCCCTCGTCGCCATGCTGAGCCAGCCGCGAGGTGAGATCAAGAATCCGTTTCACGCCTTCTGGACCGGTCGATCTCTGGAGCACCCGCTGTTCAACGAACGATTCGATCTCAAGATGTATCTGTACGTTGTCGGCGGGACCATGCTGACGCTCAACGCCCTGTCTGGCGCCGCCTGGCACGTCCAGCAATTTGGAGATAACGTCAACCCCGGCGTGTTTCTGTATGCGGGGTTTTTCGGGCTCTACATCATGGATTACTTTATCTTCGAGCGCGTTCAGCTCTACACCTACGATCTGATTCACGAAAAGCTGGGGTTCAAGCTGATTTGGGGCGGGCTCATCATCTATGGCTGGCTGTACATCCTCCCGTTGTGGGGCATGGCGGCGTATCCGCACCCCGGATTCTCGGAGCCTTGGACGTACGTGTGGCTGATCGGGTTAGGCTTGATGCTCTTCTTCGGCTGGACCATCACGCGTGGCGGCAACTTGCAGAAGTACACCTTCAAGCGCTGGCCCGACCGGAAGTTCCTGGGAATCATCGAGCCCGAATACATCCAGGCCGGCGACCGCAAGATCCTCTGCAGCGGATTCTGGGGCGCGGCCCGCCACTTCAACTACATGGGCGAGGGCATCATTTGCACTGCCATCGGCCTTTCGTTTGGTCACTTCGGGAATCTCTGGGCCTGGACGTACTTCATCTTCATCGTCTCCCTCTTCACCTGGCGCCAGCGGGACGACGAGGAGCACTGCGTCGAAAAGTACGGTGAGGAAAAGTGGGCGGAATACAAGGCGCGGGTCAAGTACCGGATCTGCCCTTGGGTCTATTGAGCCGGCGCCAAGGCGCCCGACCTTAGATGCGGTAAATCTCCTCGGCCGTCCCGGAGAAGAGCCGGGCCTGCTCGTCCCGGCTGAAATCCGAGATGATCGCGGTGTAGGCGTCGATCAACTCGTCGAAGGTGCTCCACAGCCAGTCCACCGGCCAGTTGGTGCCAAAGAAGCAGCGCTCGACGCCAAATGTCTCGATCGACGCGAGCACGTACGGCCGGATGCTGTCGACCGTCCAGTCGTTGTCGCCCATGCCCAGGCCAGATATCTTCCAGCGGATGTTGTCGCAACTGGCCGCGGTGGCCACCCCGCGCTTCCAGTTCGCGAAATACTCATCCGTCCGCTCCGCCGGCCATCCTGTGTGATCAACGACCACGGTGATGTTCGGAAACTTGCGCGCCAGGTCCCGCACCTTCTCCATCTCCTGCCATTGCACCGACAGGCTCGATACCAGGTTGAACGTCTCCAGCAGCGCGAAGCCCCGGTGGAAGTCCGGTTCCACCAGGTAGTCCCCGTGGGAGAAGTCGCGGATTCCCCGCATGTTGGGCGACTCGGCGTGACGCTCCAGCACCGTGGCTACGTCCGGGTCCCGCAGGTCCGCATGGGCCACGATCCCGTGCGGAAACCCGGTGCGGTCCGCCGCCTCCTGCAACCACTCCGTCTCGGTCACCGGATCCGGGCTGCCGATGGCCGCCTGCACGTGCACCGACTTGGTAACGTTTGCGTTCCGCGTCTCGGCGATATAGTCCTCGGCCAGGTAGCTCCGCTCGGCCAGCTTTTGCAACTTCCACCCCATCGTCGGGTGCGGAACCCCCGGCTTCCAGTGCTCGTACACCAGCTCCGGATGCTGCAGGTCGTAGTAGTGAACGTGCGAATCAATGAATGCCAGCTTGTCCATGAGCGAGTCTCCTATCTCCTACAAAGTCTCGGCACTGCCGCTGCCATGACGCCGGCGGCATCTACGGACGTGGCGTCGTGATCCCGGCGACCAATCCACCAGCAGACTACCGAGCGCTGGTGACACGAGGATATGACGCGTGCGCGCGGGCCTATCACGAGTCTCGAAGGGCCGAGGCGGCAACCGAGATACGGGGACTCTTGGATCGGCTCGGCGACGGCGACGCGGTGCTCGATGTGGGCTGTGGAGCAGGTGTCCCGATCGCTCAGTCGCTGGCGGCACGTCACCGCCTCACCGGAGTGGATGTCTCGCGGGAGATGGTGCATCTGGCGCGGCGCCACGTTCCAGCTGGCGACTTCATCTGCGCCGACGTCATGTCGGTCAGCCTTGAGCCATCCAGCTTCGACGCCATCGTCGCCATCAACTCCATCTTCCATATTCCGCGAGAGGCGCAGCCGTCGCTGTTTCAGCGGCTGCACCGTTGGCTCAGGCCGGGCGGATATCTGCTGTGCACGCTGAGTCACGAAAGCGAACCGGGCTACACCGAAGATGACTTCCATGGCGTGACGATGTATTGGAGCAACTACGGCCTCGGCGAATACCTCGGCATTCTGGCCGATTCCGGATTCGAAGTGCTTGAGACCTCATCGACGGCGTGCGGCCACGACGAGGCCGTCCAGGGGACCATCGAGGACCATCCCGTGGTCCTGGCGCAGCGGAGACACTTGCAAGATTCTTCGTCATTCCCGCGGAGAGCCTGCCCCGTACTCGATACGCGGCGGGAATCCACCCCTCATTGGACCTGGGAGCGGAATGGATGCGCCCATTCATCCCCAAGCCCGGCTGGATATTTCAAGGGACTCCAACGGCAGAGACGCGGATGATGCCTTCAGCATCGCCGACGAAGGCAATCGGCGGCTTCTCGAATGTTGACGAGTCGAACCTCACAGCGCGTCGAACCCATCCCAGCCGGGCAGCGCGGCCGACTGCCGCACCCACTCCTCCATCTGCTCCTCGTCGAATCCGCCTTGGTGGATGTCCAGCCAGCGCGCGTCGCGGTCCTTGCCCGAGCCGGGCGGCTCGGGTTGCAGCGACGCGCCGTTGAGGAAGGTCACCTTTACATAACGAGTGAAGACGTGAGTGCTGAGGAACCAGCCCATGCCCTCGATCCCATACCACGGCGAGTTCCACCGCACGGCCTTGCGCACGTTGGGCACGGTTCGCACGATCAGCTCGTCCAGGCGACGTCCGACGTCGCTCTTCCAGCCCGGCATGGCGGCGATGTAGGCCTGCACGGGGACGTCGCCGTCGGCCTTGGCGATCTGGGGATTGCCGCCTGAGAGAAGCACCACCTCCCCGTCGCCGCTCTTGGCGGCGGGTTTGTTCATGCCGCTCGAGGCTTTCCTGGATCTGCTGCCCGCCATTGCGCTCACTCCAATCCGCGCCGCATCCGGCGAATCTGGCTCCGATCGGCTCTGAGCGTCAAATCCTCTGGGGCCAGCAGGGCTCGGATTGCCGATCGCCGCATCGGCTTGCCGTAGCGCGTCTCGCATGGGTCGGACGCGGCTGCCGCCGGGCGACGATTGTGGCTATGATATCGGGGCGGGCCACGATTTCTGAAAGTCCGCGCCAGTCGCCGACGACTTCAAAGGATGGACCGACGATGACTTCCAATCAATACTGGTGGCCGGATCAGCTGAACCTGAAGGTTCTGCGTCACAACTCTCCGCTTTCTGATCCGATGGACAACGACTTCAACTATGCCGAAGCGGTGAAGACTATTGACGTCGATGAATTGAAGCAAGATATCGAACAAGTTATGACGACGTCGCAGGATTGGTGGCCGGCCGACTATGGCCACTATGGTCCGCTTTTCATCCGCATGACGTGGCACGCCGCCGGTACCTATCGCATCAGTGACGGTCGTGGCGGCGGCGGCTCGGGCCACCAGCGTTTCGCGCCCCTCAACAGCTGGCCGGACAACGCCAGCCTCGACAAGGCGCGGCGCCTGCTCTGGCCGGTCAAGCAGAAGTACGGCCGGAGCCTCTCGTGGGCCGACCTGATCATCTTCGCCGGCAACTGCGCGCTGGAGTCGATGGGATTCAAGACCTTTGGCTTCGCCTTCGGCCGCGAGGACGTGTGGGAGGCCGACGAGACGGACTGGGGGGCCGAGGAGACGTGGCTGGGCGACGAGCGCCACAGCGAGGACGGCGAGATCGAGGGACCCTACGGCGCCGACCACATGGGGCTCATCTATGTGAATCCCGAAGGGCCGAACGGCAACCCGGATCCGCTTGCGGCCGCGAACTACATCCGCAACACGTTCAAGCGCATGGCGATGAACGACGAGGAGACTGTGGCGCTGATCGCCGGCGGCCACACGTTTGGCAAAGCCCACGGCGCCGGCGCTGAGGATCATGTCGGACCGGAGCCCGAGGGCGCCACGCTCGAGGAGCAAGGGTTCGGCTGGAAGAACAGCCACGGCAGCGGCAAGGCCGGCGATACGTTCACCAGCGGCCTGGAAGGCGCGTGGACCACGGACCCGGTGAAGTGGGACAACAACTTCCTCGAGAACTTGCACAACCACGAGTGGGAGCTCACCAAGAGCGAGGCCGGCAAATCGCAGTACCAACCCACGAACGCCGCCTCGGTGGCCACCGTGCCCGATGCGCATGATCCCGCCAAGAAGCACGCCCCCATGATGCTGACGACCGACCTCTCGCTGCGGGAGGACCCGGTCTACGGGCCGATCGCGCAGCGCTTCCTCGAGAACTTCGAGGTGTTCGAAGACGCCTTCGCCAGGGCGTGGTTCAAGCTCATTCACCGCGACATGGGGCCCCGCGCCCGATATCTCGGGCCGCTGGTTCCCACCGAGCCGCTGTTGTGGCAGGACCCCGTCCCGGATGTCGATCACGAGTTAATCGGGGAGCAGGAGATCGCCGAGCTCAAGGCGAAGATCCTCGCCTCGGGGTTGTCCGTTTCCCAGCTGGTCTCGACCGCGTGGGCGTCGGCGGCGTCGTTCCGCGGCACCGACAAGCGCGGCGGGGCGAATGGGGCGCGCATCCGACTCGCGCCGCAAAACGACTGGGCCGTCAACGACCCGGCGGCTCTCGGCCAGGTGCTGGGGACGCTCGAGCAGATCCAGGCCGGGTTCAACGGCTCGCAGAATGGCGGCGCGCGGGTCTCACTGGCCGACCTGATCGTCTTGGCCGGATGCGCCGGCGTCGAGCAGGCCGCCCGAAACGCCGGTCATGACGTCGAAGTCCCATTCGCGCCGGGGCGCACGGACGCGTCGCAGGAGTGGACCGACGAGGAGTCGTTCGCCGTGCTCGAACCCGCGGCGGACGGATTCCGCAACTACCTCCAGGCGGGGCAGGACGGCGCCCCCGAGGACCTGCTGGTGGAGCGGGCCTACATGCTCACGCTCACCGCGCCCGAGATGACCGTGCTGGTTGGCGGCCTGCGCGCCTTGAACGCGAATACCGGGCAATCGCCGCACGGCGTCTTCACCGATCGACCCGGGACGCTGAGCAACGACTTCTTCGTCAACCTGCTCGACATGAGCACCGAGTGGAGCGAGGCTTCCACTTCCCCGGACGTGTTCGAGGGGCGCGATAGCGGGTCCGGCGAGCTCAAGTGGACCGGCACGCGGGTGGACCTGGTCTTCGGCTCGAACTCAGAGCTTCGGGCCCTCGCGGAGGTCTACGGCTGTGACGACGCGCAGGAGGTATTCGTTCGGGACTTCGTGGCCGCCTGGAACAAGGTCATGAACCTCGATCGTTACGACCTGGCGTGAACTCGGCCGGGCGCCCCTCGCGGCGGCCGCCCGATGACCAGCCATACCGCGGTGGGTAGAGTGAGAAGCGGCGATCCAGCGGCGATCGGCTCGCGATAAGCGTTCAATGGCTTCCGGCGTCAAGAATCGACGAATACTCGGATGGCGGGAATGGGCATCGTTGCCAAGCCTTGGCATTGCCGCCATCAAGGCCAAGCTCGATACGGGTGCCAAGACCTCCGCCTTGCATGCGTGGGACCTCAGCCTTCGCATGGTCGACGGTCAGCAGTGGATACGGTTTCGCGTCCACCCCTTGCAGCGTGACAAGGTCACGTCCGTGGTCTGTGAGGCGCCGGTCAGCGATCGGCGATGGGTCACCAACTCGAGCGGCTCGCGCGAGCGCCGATACATAATCAGCACAAACCTTCAGATAGGTTCCAGCCGTTGGCCGATCGAGTTGAGCCTGGCCAATCGTGACGCCATGGGCTTTCCCATGATCATCGGCCGGGAAGCCATGCGGGACCGGCTGATCGTCGATCCTCACGCCTCATACCGCGCAGGAAGGAAGCCAAGAAAAGCTGTCGACGGTCCATCGAAGGATCGGGGCGGCCCCGAGGCGGGAGGGGCGGGCACATGAGAATCGCAATGCTGGCGCGGAATCCGGATCTCTATAGCCACCGGCGCCTCGTGGAAGCCGCCGAGGCCAACGGGCACCGCATCGACATCATCAATACCACGCAGTGCTACGCCAACATCACGTCCGACCGACCCCAGGTGCTGTACCGAGGCGCCGTCCTTTCCGGCTACGACGCCGTGATTCCACGCATCGGCGCCTCGATCACCTTCTACGGACTGGCGGTGTTGCGCCAGTTCGAAATGATGGGCGTTTGGTCGCTCAACGAGTCGGAAGCCATCGGTCGCGCCCGCGACAAGCTCTGGGCGCTGCAGATCATGTCGCGCCTGGGGCTTGGGTTGCCGGTTACCGGTTTTGCCAACTCCGCCCGGCGAGCCGAGGACCTGATCCGCATGGTCGGCGGCCCGCCCGTCGTCATCAAGCTGGTGGAAGGGACGCAAGGCCTGGGCGTTGTGCTCGGCGAGACCATGCCCTCGGCCAAGAGCACCTTCGAGGCGTTCCGCGAGGCCAACATCAACATCCTGGTGCAGGAATACGTCAAGGAAGCGGGCGGGGCCGATATTCGAGCCTTCGTCATCGGCGACCGCGTGGTCGGCGCCATGAAGCGCCAGAGCGGACCGGGCGAGTTTCGCTCCAACCTTCATCGTGGCGGCACGGCGGAGGCGCTCGAGATCACGCCCGAAGAAGGCTCGGCGGCGTTGCGCGCCTGCCGGGCGTTGGGACTCAACGTCGCCGGCGTGGACATGCTCCGATCCAGCCGCGGACCGGTGCTCATCGAAGTGAACTCAACCCCGGGCTTGAAAGGAATCGAAGAGTCGACCGGGCTTGACATCGCCGGGCAGATGATTGGGTTCCTGGAAACGCATGCCAAGCCCGCGCTTGTCGAGACGCAGGGCTAGGGACCGTCTGATGAGCACCCCCGCCGGCGGGTCTACCGAATCGATTCGCATAGGCGATGTCGAAGTCGTACCTGGGTATCGGACCCAGGTGGACCTGCCGATCGCCGATCTGTCGATTCACGTCCCCATGGCGATGCCGGTGCACGTCATCAACGGCTCCGAGGATGGGCCGGTGCTGTTCATCTCGGCGGCCATCCACGGCGACGAGCTCAATGGGGTCGAGATCATCCGGCGCATCATCAAGCTGGCTGCCCTGAGACGCCTCAAGGGAGCGCTGATCGCCGTTCCCATCGTGAACGTGCCCGGCTTTCTGAATCTGAGCCGCTACCTCCCCGACCGGCGCGACCTCAACCGCTCGTTTCCGGGGTCCGCCAAGGGCTCGCTGGCCGCCCGCCTCGCCGAGATGTTCGTGGACCAGATCCTTTCGAACGCCACGCACGGCATCGATCTCCACACCGGCGCCGTGCACCGGGAAAACTTTCCGCAAATCCGGGTCGATCTGGACGATCCGGCGGCCGAGCCCATGGCGCGCGCATTTGGCGCCCCGCTGGTGGTGAACTCCGCGTCGCGCGATGGAAGTCTGCGTGAGGCGGCCGACGAGCGAGACGTTCCCGTAATCGTCTACGAAGCCGGCGAGGCGCTCCGCTTTGGTGAAACGGCGATTCGGACGGGCCTATGGGGCGTAATCGGGGTCATGGAGCACCTCGGCATGTTGCCCAAGCAAAAGCGGGGCACCGAATCGAAAGCCTCCGTAATTCTGCGCGAAAGCAGCTGGGTAAGGGCGCCGGCCAGCGGCGTGATCAGGATGCGACAGCCGACTGGCGCCGCAGTCGAGGACGGCGATCTGCTGGCCGTCGTCTCGGATCCGCTGGGCGAGACCGAAACCGAAATCAAATCACCCATGGACGGCGTGATCGTCGGCCGCACCAACCTACCCCTCGCCCACGAAGGCGACGCCCTCTTCCATATCGGCTACACCAAGGAAGCCGAGCAAGAGAAAGCGTCCAAGCCCTTTCACCACCTGTTCGAGTGACGTGACGGGGGCTCACTCCCCACGAGTAGGGGCGGGTGGGGGACCCCCCCCCCCCCCCCAATAAGCACTAAACCAGAGGCGACCCAAGCGCCCCCCCCCCCGCAAAAACGCGGCAGCCCGGAAGCACGACCCAAG
>JAPPNP010000043.1:0-18930 GCA_028873795.1 Chloroflexota bacterium | reverse complement strand
CCCCACAACCCACACCCCCGGGGTCGCCCCCCCCGCGCCCCCCCCCCCCCCCCCCGGGGGGGGGGGCCCCCCCCCCCCCCCCCGCCCCTCCGAATTCAGCAGTCTCCCTGAGGCGACCCTTGCGCCGCCCCTCCGTCACTCCGGCGGAAGCCGGAATCCAGTCCGATCGAATCCCAGGCCACACCGGGCGCCTCACGTAGGGGCGGGTTTCAAACCCGCCCGTTCCCCAAAATCGCAACGCCGCCCCAGGCCGGACATCCACTCGCACGAACACCTGGCCCGCCTCGACGTCTACTGCGTAGCGTCCAGCCGGCTCACGTGCCCCGGCCAATCGAGGATCCGCTGGTCGGCGGTCACCAGGCGATGCCCCTCCAACGCGGTAGCCACGATCAAGCGGTCGGCTGGGTTGGCGTGAAAGTCCGGGAGCGTCGCCGCGCGGATTCCGATCTCGCCGTCCATCGGAATCTCGACGAGCCCCTCATCGAGCAGCGCCTGACGCCACGAGGCCACGCTGCGTAGCAGCGTGAGTCTGCCCTTGTCGTGCAGCATGGCCACTTCCCAGAACGAGATTGCCGACACCGCGATGTTGCCTTCACGCAAGGCTCGTTCGATCTGGCGGCGGGCTCGCCGACCAAAACGGGCGTCTCCGAACCGTGACCAGAGCAGGACCTGTGTGTCGAGCAGGATCACGGATTCAACACGCGGTCCGGGTCGGACTGGGCCTCCCATTCAACGTCGATCGGTTCGGTGATGTTGCCGTGAATCTGAATGATGTCCCGATCTCGGCCAAACCAGCTCGTTGGCCGCTCCCGGTAGGGCGTCAGCCGCGACACCGGGCGGCCGTTCTTGGTGATGACGATCTCCTCACCGCTCTCTGCCACCTCATCCATGAGCTTGAGGCACTTGGCCTTGAACTCCGACGCCTTGATCGTCCGGGGCCCGGGTTTACCAGCGGCTACCGCCGTCATCACTCGCTTCTCCGACCGATTCACAACCACTATCTTACCATGGTCATGACCATGGTCATACTTCCCTAGGGACGCCCTGAGTTAGAAGTGCCTCTCAGGGATCCCCGAACTAGCCGCGCTCGTCGCAATGGGAGTCGCCTGACCGCTTCACTCCGCCTATCCAAACCACGTGGTGCGTGGTTTCAATTTCCCCTGACGGAATCGTATTCCGCTCGGCAAAGAGGGGGAATCGTACGTCGTCAGGCGATGGAAGCGGTTTGCCGCTCCAGGTCCAGATGCGGCACTGAAACTGTAGCCAGTCGTAGATGCTCGGGTAGTAGCGCTTTCGGACGATATCGGCCGCGATCCTGATGCTGACCCCGTTCCGCTCCATCGCAGCCCGTGCCTGATCCAGCGTTCGAATCGTCTCCTGGTGCGCTAGGCACGTCTGACCCGGACCAAATGTCTGGGACACTTCCTGGTGATGCAGGTTGCCGATCATCTCGCAGAACAGCAGGCCGTCGTCCTTGAGGACCCGCAGTGCCGCCTGGATGCCATGGCAGTCATAGCCGATGGGCCCACGCTCGGTGAACGCAAAGTCGAATGACTCCGGCTCTAACTCGTGTGCGTCGCTTGGAAAGTCGAGCCGCCTGAACTCAACGTTGGTGCACTCACTCTCCCGCAGAGCCTCGTCGGCCAATCCGACGTGCGCGGGATCATGGTCGACGCCCAGGCCCGATGCAAATCGGTGGCAGTGTTCGAGCAGCGTGGCGCCGTTGCCGCACCCGATGTCCAGGACGCGCATGTCTGGGCGAAGCTGTGAGGCGATGAACTCGCGCGCATTCGGGATGAGGCGGTCGTCCTGACGAGAATCTTCGGTTCGCCGATAGTAGGAGTAGCAGGCCTCTAATATGGCTGTTAGCTTTTCTTGTTCCAGCTCCACAAAACTCACAAACCGCGACTGGCCAATGCTCTTTCGAATAGTCTCGCATGAGGTACCCCAGACGTTTGACTGACAAGCAACTCGGCGGCTGGTCCCTGCTGCTGGGGATGGTGTTGGTGGGGGTGGGCTATGCGCTCTCGCCGGGTCGTGGGGTGGTGGACACGGTGCCGAGCACGAGCCTCAGCGACCTGACGCTGGCGATGGCGCGCAACGCGACGCTTTCCTACACCGTGCCGGTGGTGATCATTTGCGGCGCGCTGCTGATGCTGCATGGGCTCTTGACGCTGCGGCGGTATGCCGGCCCGGTGGCGCGGCTCGGCCTGCTGGGGATGGTCATTGCCGCGATCTTGCAGATGGTCATGCGGGGCCTCGACTACATGATCGTCGGCATGGGGCTGGCCGCGCTGGAGAGCGAGGCGGCGAAGTCGCAGGAATGGCTCGATTCGGCGCTGGCCATGCAGCGGATGGTGTGGGGATTCCACTTCACGTCCGGCGTCGTCGGCTCTGTGGGGACGGCGATCTTCGCGCTGGGCCTGGCCGCCCGGCCTGAACCCGTGCGTCTGCCTCCTGTGCTGCACCCCATCGTGGCGGTGCTGGCCGTGGCGTCGCTGGTGGTGTTCATCGCCGCGTGGCATTCAAACGCCTTGGAGTTGGCATTCGCGCCCGTGTTCGCCCTAATGTCCGTCGCCGGACTCGTCTATATGGGTCTATTGGGCTGGGGACTCGCAAGATCGACGGACGACCAGGAGAGCCGACCGGAGGCGAGTGCCCCGCCTAGTTGACGCGAGACTCCAACAACTCTGCAACCTGAATGGCGGCGCTCTGACCACTGGATAGCGCGCCGTTGACCGACGGCACGGCCATGTAGTCGCCAGCCAGGAACAGGTTGTCGATGCATCCGGCGAGCTGCTCCGGGATCTTCGCCAGCGCGGCGAGCATGCCGGGCGATCCCATGCAGAGCGCCTCTTCCCAGCGGTAGACGCGGTAAAACAGGCCCTCGTCGTCGGCGGGAAGCGCGGCGCCTGGCGGCACGTTCCGGCGGGCGGCGCCCAGCATCTCGCGCTTGATCTCCTCGTCGTCGAGCGGGATGAGCTCCTTGGCGCGGTCGCGACCGATCAGCAGGTCGAGAAGGCTCTTGCCCGGCGGCGCGCAGGCGGGCAGGAAGGCCGACCGGTTGAGCAGGAGCGGGGTGTCGTTGTCCTCCGGAAAGAGCGCGCCGTGCCAGCCGGGAGGGAGCGGGGATTGGTCGAGGCCGATCACCACGCGGCAACCGGTTGAGTAGCTAATGGCGCCGAGCGCGCGGCGAGTTGCTTCCGGCAGCTCGGGAACGAGGTCCGCAGCCTTCGTGCCGGGGACGGCGCAGATGACCGCGTCCGCCTCGATCGTCTCGCCGTCCGTGACCACGCCGGTGGCCGCCCCGTTCGCGACGACGATTCGACTGACGGGGGTAGATACGCGAATCGCATCGGCGCAGTGCGTGGCAAGCGCCCGGCTCAGCGAACCGATGCCGCGCTCGGGCATGGAGACCCTACCGTCGTGCAGCATGGTTTCTCCGATGTACGCCCGCATCAGCGCCTGGCCCGCGGGTTCGGGATCGCCCAGGATCATCTCGAGAGGCGCTCGGAGCGTCAGCTGCAGGTTCTCGGGCACGTTGAGCCGCTTCAGGTAATCGCCGAACGACTCGTCGTCGTCGATCTCGGCAATGGGACTGTCGCTGGCGAAGCTCATGTACGGAGCCTGCCGATTGATCTCCCGCATCACCTTGAAACCGGCCCGCATCCCCGCAGGTGATAGGAAGCCCATGGTGATGGCCGTCCGCAGGTGGCGGATGAAGTTCCAGAACGACTGGTCCGGCGTCGTGGTCACCCACCGCCCGTTGCGGTGGTGGCCAAATTTCATCTGCGACGGCACCAGCGGCAGGCCCAGCTCCTCGCACAGACGGAAGGCGGTGTCGTAGGTGGAGGTGAAGACGAAGGCGCCCATGTCCAGGGAGAACCCATCCACCCGCTCGCCGCTGCCGCGTCCGCCCACGTGGTCCTGCGCCTCGAGCAGCAGCGGCGTGACGCCCCGCCGCATCAGCGTGTAGGCGGCGCTGAGCCCGGCGAAGCCCCCACCAACGATGACGACCTGCTTCGCGCTCATATGCGCGGCTCCCGTCTCGCCACCCGCCCTCTAGCGCGCAGGCGTCCGGCGCGGCGGCGATAGCGCCTGGCTAGCTTGCTAATCCCTTTATAGCAGTTGGCAAATCCCTAAACGTAGCCACCTTGGCCGTTGCCTGGGACAAGTCGTGAGACGCAGTGAAATCGTTTGCAACCACGATGCAGTCAATGCCCGCCGCTATTGCCGACTCCAACCCTCTCGCCGAGTCTTCAACGACCACCGTTTCAGCGGCAGAAGCGCCAAAGCGTTCGAGCCCTCGCAGATAGGGTTCGGGATGTGGTTTAGCTCGCTCGTAGTCATCCCTGGTCAAATAGAATTCCATATAGTCCAGGATGGAGCGCCGCTTGTGAATCAAGGCGAAGTCGTCCGGTTTGGATGTCGTAATGATTCCCATCCGATACTCACCGGCGAGCGCATCGAGCGTTTCCAAGACTCCATCGATCTCGATGTCTTCAGTTCGAAGATATTCCTGATAGTAAGCATTGCGGGCCTCACGCAGTCTGCTGATGGTCCGTTCGTCAACACCTGCCGCAATGGCTTGGGCCCAGGTGGCCCATCCCTGGGTCATGTCTCGGAGGTATTGGTCTCGATCCAAGGTAAACCCGATGTCGGCCAGGGCGCGCTCTCCGGCTTTGAAAAACCAGAATTCGGTATCCACCAGAACCCCATCGTGGTCAAAGAGGATGTATTTCTTCACCGGTGGTCGCTATCGCCCGGCGTACACCTTCATGGGATTCCTTGAAGGTTGCTTGCCAAACGCGTCTCGATGGGTTGATCCGCCCCTGGAAAGTCGAAAGAGCGACCGGTGATCTTCTCGTAAAGGTGGATGTAGCGTCGTGAGAGCTCGATGACAAGATCGTCCGGCGCTGGTGGGAGGACTTCATCCTCGTAGGGGTCGCAGTTCGCCGTGAACCAGAGCCGGAGGAATTCTTTGTCGACGTTGTCGGGTTCCCGTCCCTCACGCATGCGCTGCTGATAGGTGTCCGCGATCCAGTAGCGACTGGAGTCAGGCGTGTGGATCTCGTCGATCAGAAGGATTTCGCCGTTCGCGTCACGGCCCATCTCGTATTTGGTATCCACGAGAACCAGGCCATGCTCGGCCGCCTTGGCTTGACCAAAAGCGAAAAGTTCCTGCGCGATGCGGCTGCATTGTTCCCAATCATCGGCCGTCATCCAGTTTTCGGACACAATCTCTCCGGGGCTGATTGGACGGTCGTGGTCCTCCGCCTTGGTGGTCGGAGTGAGGTAATTCGTCGGGAGCTTCTCGTTCTTCACCAGGCCTTCGGGCAAATCGATGCCACAGTAGTTTCGCTGACCACTCTGGTAGACCGTCCAGAGGGAGGTGCTGGTGGTTCCGGTGATGTAGCCACGCACCACGAACTCAATCGGGATGACAGTGCATTTCTTGGCAATCGTGACGTTTGGATCGGGGACGGATAGCACGTGATTTGGCACAATATGGCGGGTCTGGTCGAACCACCATGCGCTCGTCATGTTGAGGACCTGGCCCTTGAAGGGGATAGCAGCCAGCACCCGATCGAAGGCACTCTGGCGATCGGTGGTGATGAGGGCCAAACGATCCCCAAGATCGTATCGATCTCGTACTTTGCCGATGAGTTTCTCACCTCGAGAAAGATTCGTCTCAGTAAGGCAGTTTCCGAGTTCTTGCCGTATTCGATCCGTGTAGCTGGCTGGTGTGTAAATGGCGTTCTCCATTGACTATTGCCTCCGCAAAGTTAAGAGCCTTTACGATGTCGCTCTACTGTACCAATGCCCTACTGAACGGACGAAAGAATCCCGTCCCTTGGGAGGTCCGTGGCATTGGGCAAATGTTGGCGTCTTGCAACGGCTTTTTCAAGAAGTGCTGGTGGACCGAATGGGACTCGAACCCACGACCTCCGCAATGCGAGTGCGGCGCTCTTCCGACTGAGCTATCGGCCCTGAGGCTGTAGTTTAGGCCGCGTCCGCCACGCGCACGCGGGTGCGTCCGCGCATGCGCTCGAAGACGACGTGGCCTTCGATGAGCGCGAAGAGCGTGTGATCGCGGCCGACGCCGATGTTGGGTCCGGGCAACAGCTTGGTGCCGCGCTGCCGCACGATGATTTCGCCGGGGCGCACAAGCTCGCCGTCCGAGCGCTTGACGCCCAGCATCTTGGGATTGCTGTCACGCCCGTTGCGGCTGCTGCCGAGGCCTTTCTTGTGTGCCATGACTTGCTGCGCTCCTCTGTCTAGTCGTCGCTCGCCGACGTCTCGCGGTCGATGCCGTCGATGCGAACTCGCGTGTAGCGTTGCCGGTGGCCCATGCGCCGCCGGTGTCGCTTCTTGGCGTGGTAGGTGAAAATTTGCACCTTGCGCCCCTTGACCTCGCCGAGCGCCGTGCCGCGCACGGTTGCGCCGTCGAGCGTGGGCGTGCCCACGTGCCGGCCGTCGTCGTCGTCGATCAGCAGCACGTCCGAGAACGCCACCGGTCCGGACGACTCGTCCTGAAGCTCCACGTCGATCACGTCGCCGGGTTGCACGCGGAACTGCTGACCACCCGAGCGGATCACCGCGAACGACATAGGACTCCTCGTGGATGCGTGGGGCGGGCGCCGGATTTTTGGGCACGGCGCACCGCTCATATGGTATCAGCCGCGGTTGACCCGCGTCGGTGCTGGGCGCATGCTTCGCACGAAACGGGTCGGCGAAAGGGCGTGGGCGTGCGGTACCGCGAGATGGGAACGCCGGAGCTCCGCGTGAGCGTGGTCGGGTTTGGCGGCTGGCCTATGGGCGGGCGCTTTTATGGCGCGGACATGGACGCCGAGGCCACGGCCACGATTCACGCGGCCATCGACCAGGGCATCAACCTGTTCGACACCGCCGCCGGCTATGGCATGGGGCACTCCGAGGCGCTGATGGGCGCCGCGCTGCGCGGGCGGCGCGACGAGGTGATCGTGGTCACCAAGTTCGGAATCTACCGCGACGAGTCCGTGCACGCCTACCGCCGCGACGGGCGCCCCTCGGCGGTGCGTCGGGGCTGCGAAAGCAGTCTTCAAAGTCTCGGCATAGACCACATCGACGTGTTCCTGCATCACTGGCCCGACCCCGACACGCCCATCGCCGACACTATGGGCGCTGCCAAGGAGCTCGTCGACGAGGGCAAGGTCCGGTTCATCGGCGTCTCCAACTACACGCCGGCACAGATGGCCGAGGCTTCGGCGGTTCTGCCCATCGTCGCCAACCAGGTCGGCTATCACATGCTCGACCGGCGCCACGCCGAGCGGATCTTCCCGTCGTGCGAGGCGCACAAACTCGGCGTCATGGCCTACGGATCGCTGGCGCACGGCGTCCTGGCCGGGGAGTTCACGCTCGACACCAAGCTCAACGAGGACGACTGGCGCGCCACCGGCTATGCCTTCGGCCTGCCGATCTTTCACGCCGATCACCTGCCACAGAACCTGGAGGTCGTTGACCAGGTGCGAGCGCTCGCGGCACGGGCGGATCTGGACCTGCCGCAGCTGGCGCTTCGCTGGGTCATCGAGAACCCGACGGTCTCGACCGCGCTGGTGGGATTCCGCAACCCGGATGAAGTCGCCGTGGCGGTGAGCGCGGCCGACGCGGACGTCCCCGCCGCCGTCATGCAGGAGGCCGAAGCCGTCACCCGCGCGGCTTACGAGCGCATGCGGGCCGACGAGCAGCCACCGGCCGGGGTCGGGCCGCTGCGGCGGGAGGCCTAGGAGCGGCGCCCGCAAGTCCTCACGGGCAGACGTGCCTACGCAGCAGGTTCAGTTCCGTTCGTGGTGAGCCTGTCGAACCACGCCCCTTAGACGTGCTCGGAAGACGCCCTTCGACTAGCTCAGGGCGAACGGATTGGCAGCGTCTCCGCGGATTTACCCACGGTTGACCCGCCCGCGACCCCGGCGCATGCTCCGCACCTAAGGGGTTTGGGAAAGGGGGCCGGGCGTGCAATACCGCAAAATGGGTACGCCGGAGCTCCGCGTGAGCGTGGTGGGCTTTGGCGGCTGGCCCATGGGCGGGCGATTCTACGGGGCGGCCATGGACGACGAGGCCACGTCCACGATCCATGCCGCCATCGACTACGGAATCAATCTGTTCGACACGGCCGCCGGTTACGGCTTCGGGCACTCCGAGAAGCTGATGGGCGCGGCCCTGCGCGGGCGACGCGATGAGGTGATCGTGGTCACCAAATTCGGCATCGAGCACGATCCGTCCGTGCAGGCCAACCGGCTGGACGCTCGGCCCGCGACGGTTCGCCGCAGCTGCGAGTGCAGCCTGCGGAACCTTGGCATGGACCACGTCGACGTGTTCCTGCACCACTGGCCGGACCCCGATACGCCCATCGCCGACACCATGGGCACCTGCAAGGAGCTCGTCGACGAGGGCAAGGTCCGGTTCGTCGGCGTCTCCAACTACACGCCGGAGAAGATGGCCGAAGCCGCGGCCGTCCTGCCCATGGTCGCCAACCAGGTCGGCTATCACATGCTCGACCGGCGCCACGCCGAGCGCAGATTTCCCGCTTGCGAGGAGCACGGCGTCGGGGTCATGGCCTACGGCTCCCTGGCGCACGGCGTCCTCGCCGGGCAGCTAACGGCGGACACCAAGCTCGACGAGGAGGATTGGCGGGGCACCGGATATGCCTTCGGCCTCCCGCTGTTTCGCGCCGATCATCTGCCGCGGAATCTGGAGGTCGTCCACCAGGTGCGATCGCTGGCGCAGCAGGTCGGATTGGAGCTGCCACAGCTGGCGCTGCGCTGGGTCATTGAGAATCCAACCGTCTCAACCGCGCTCGTGGGATTCCGCAATCCGGGCGAGGTCGCCACGGCGGTGGCCGCGGCCGAGGCCGACGTGCCCGCCGCCGTCATGCAGGCGGCAGACGCCGCCACGCGCGCGGCCTACGAGCGCATGCTGGCGGATGAGTTGCCGCCGGCCGACCTCGGCCCGCTGCGCCGGAACGCTTAGGACCGACGCAGGGCCACGCCGAGAAGACGCGCGCCTGCCTCGCGGAGCACCGTGGCGGCCTGCACGGTCGAATCGCGGCGCGAGGTGCGCTGCGAGGCCACCAGCACGGTTGCGCTGCACGCCGCGGTGACGGCGCGCGTTTCCGCCACGTCGAGCACCGGCGGGCACGCCACCACCACCAGGTCGTGGGCGTCCGCGGTGTCGGCCAGCAGGTCGCGAAAGTCTTCGGCTACCAGCAACGCGGCATTCGATTCGGCGACGGCCGGCGCGGTTATGGTCGCGGTCCTCGCGGGCGCCGCTGAGCCGTCCCGCGACTCGGACACGTCCGCGTCCACCAGCGCCACGCGCCGGCCGGTTTGCTCCACCGCCGCAGCCAGCGCCGCTGCCACGTCCAGGCGCCGCGTGTCGTCGCCCGGGCTGGTCACGGCTACCAGCGGATGCGGCGTGTCGGCCAGGGCCACGAGCACGTTGGTGCGCAGCTCGTCGATCCCCGGCATCTGGTCGTAACCGGCGCCGCTGGTGCTCATCAGGCGTCGCCCTCATGTCGCGCCGGCCCCACCGTCGGTGCGATGAGCCAGGCCACGGCGGCGCCCACCACGGCGCCCACGATGGCCGCGACCGGAATCACCACCTCGCCCCGCGGCCAGGTTGGCGCTCCGGGTGCTCGCGCGGCGTCGATGATGGCGATTTCGAGTCCCTTCTCCGGGTCGTTTAGGCGGGCCGGCGTGGCGACTTCGGCGACCAGTGCATCGGCCAGCCCATTCACCAACGCCGCCGCGCGGTCGGCGTCCTCGTCCTCGGCTTGAATCGTCACCACCAGCCGGTCGGAATCTCCATTGGTCCGCACACGGTGGACGATGTCGGCGTCGGACAGGCCGCCGCGAGCGTCAGCGCCCAACCGCATGGCGTACGACTCCGAATCCACCCAGACGGCGTAGTTGCGAATCAAGCGCGAGGCGGCTTCCGAGGCGCCCAGGTCGGCGATGCGTGGTCGGATCGAGACGCTGGTCGACGCCCGGTAGACCGGCTCGGCGACCACGACCACGATGACGCTTACGATCACGGCGATCACCGCAGCCGCCGCGCCCGCGATGACGATCGATGGCCAGCGCACAACTGGCCCCGTCACGGCAGGCGGCCGATCACCGGCGCGTCGATCAGATCAATCACGTCGGACTCGTGCAGTCGGTTGAGCCGCCAATCCGCGACCAACGCGACCGCAATGGCCAGAATCAGCGCCACCGCGGACTTGAGCACCACGTCGAGGGCCGCTAGCGCTCGCGGCGGACGCTCGGGCTCGTCGGTCTTGTCGCTCAGCCGCAGCGTGCCGACCTCGCCGAGGGTGGGGTAGTAGGAGTCTTGATTGTCGATCAGCAGCCTGACGATGCTGTCGATCAGCGCTTGCGCCGCCGGGCCGTCGCCCCAATCGAGCTCGATGCGCAGCCCGCGCGAGAGCGGAAACACATCGATGGTCTCGAACATGGTGCGGAAGTCCATCGAGTGGCCGGCCTCGATGACCTCCGCGTGCGCCAGCCGGAGCAGCTCACGGCCGCGCGTGAGCCGCGCAAGGTCCTCGATCACGATTCCCGCTGCCTGCGCCCGGCTGCTTTCGGCGCCGTACTGCAGGCGCTGGCTCTCCTTCGGCAGGTTCAGCGTGAGGACCAGCTCGGCCTCGACACGCAGCCCCACCGGCCCCACCAGCTGCCACACGATGGAGGCGACGATCGTGGCGCCGGTGACGGCGGCGATAAACACCCACCAGCGCTGCACCACTCGTCCGAAGCGCGCCGACGACACTCAGGTCGTCGCCTTCGTCGCGCGCGCCCGCTCGACGGTCACGTCGATCGCGCGACGCAGCTTGGACCGAAACACGGAAGCGTCGAACTGCGCCGCGTGGCGCACGAGATGCGCGGGATCTATGGTCAGGTCGGTGACGCGCTCCAGAGCCTGCAGCAGGCTGGCCGCTGTTGGCTCGCGAAACAGCACGCCGGTCTCGCCGTCGCGCACGGTCTCCAGCGCGCCGCCGGCGGCGTACGCCACCACCGGGCGGCCGGCGGCCTGGGCCTCTACCGGAGCGATGCCGAAATCCTCCTCACCGGGGAACACGAACGCGCGGCAGCGCGCCATGTGCCGTCGCACCTCGTCGTCGGACAGCCGACCGGTGAACGTGACGGTCGGCCCGGCCATCCCACGCAGGGAGTGTAGGTCGCGACCGTCGCCCACGACCAGAAGCGGCAGCGAAGCCTCCGTGCACGCGCGCACGGCCAGATCGATGCGCTTGTAGGGAATCAAGCGCGAGACGACCAGGAAGTAGTCCGCCACCTCCGTCGAGGGGGTGAAGCGCGTGGTGTGCACCGGTG
Organism: Chloroflexota bacterium; assembly: GCA_028873795.1. GTDB lineage: Bacteria > Chloroflexota > UBA11872 > UBA11872 > UBA11872 > JAJECS01. The sequence continues at coordinate 7,561 of JAPPNP010000043.1, read as the reverse complement.
GGTGCACCACCAGCGCCTCGCGTCCGTAGAAGCGGCGGATGCGCTCGGCCACGGCCTGAGAAATCGCGACAAACTGGGTCACTCGTTGCGCCGCCGCGCGGTCCCACCGCCGCATCCACCACAGGAAGGGCGCCAGCGCCCGCGGCAGCCAGGCGGGATAGCCCTCGCGCAGCAGGTACGCCTCCGGCATCCACACGAACCGCGTCGGGGTCAGGCAGTAGCACACGTGAATCGCCCCCGGCGGGGTGCGGATGCCCTTGCAGAACGCGCTGACGTTGCTCACCACCACGTCGGCGTCCCGAACCCGCATCGACTGGAACGCGAGCGGATACAGCGGCAGAAAGGCTTGATGCCGCGTGCGCCAGCCCGGCAGGTGTTGCAGCCAGCTCGTGCGAACGTCCAGGCGGCGAAAGGCGGGGTCCACGAGGTCCGGGGCGTAGAACGAGGTGTAGACCGGAGCCTCTGGATACATGGCGTGAAGCTGATCCAGGACCACTTCGGCGCCGCCTTGTTGGTTGAGCCAGTCGTGGACGAGAGCGACGCTCATCCGGGCACGCAGGCTTCCGAGCGCGATCTCAGAACGCGCCGCGGCCGGAGAGGACAGCCGGAATCGTCTTCACCAAGATTTTCAGGTCAAGGCCGAGCGACCAGTTCGCCACGTAGAACGTGTCGAGCATCACCATTTCCTCGAAGGGCAGGTCGCTGCGTCCGCTGACCTGCCACAAACCGGTAAGGCCCGGATGCACCCTCAGGCGGTGCCGCGCCCAATCGTCGTACTGGGCCACTTCGTCGGAAACCTGCGCCCGCGGCCCCACCAGGCTCATGCTGCCCATCAGGACGTTGACGAGCTGCGGCAGCTCGTCGAGGCTCATACGCCGCAGCACGCGCCCGACCCGGGTGCGTCGCGAATCGTCCCGAATCTTGAAGAGGGCGGGATGCGGACCGCCGGCGATCATTTCGCGCTTCAGCGCCTCCGCGTCCACCACCATCGACCGGAACTTGAACAGGGTGAACTCGGCGCCGTCCTTGCCGATGCGCGTCTGGCGAAACAAGACCGGGCCGTGCGAATCGGCGCGAATGGCGATCGCGATCACGAGACACAACGGCGCGCTGAGAATGAGCCCGACCAGGCTCACCACGATGTCCAGCGCGCGCTTCTGCACGTATTTGAAGCCAACGATGGCGTTGTCGCTCAGGGTCACCAGGGGGATCCCCGCCAGCGGGTGGATCTCCATCCGGCCAAACTGCGCTTCCAGCAGATCGGGCACGGCACGGAAGCGCACGCCATGGACCCGGCAGCGTTCGATCAGCGGTTCCAGGTTGTGCTGCGTCGTCGCCGAAAGCGCGATGTACACCTCGTCGATGGTTTCGGTTCGAATGAGCACCTCGAGGTCGTTGAGATCGCCGAGCCGCTGAAACCGGCCGAACCCCGTGCTCGCGGCCTGGTCGCCGTTCTCCTCCAGGTAGCCGACCACTCGATTCCCCGATGCCGGCGACGCCGACAGTTGCTGCATCAGGTACTTCGCCACCACCCCGCTGCCCACGACCAGAATGCGTTGGTTGTCGAAGCCGGCCCGACGCACCAGTTGCACCAGGCCCAGCCGCAACGCCAGCCACACCAGCGTGCCCAGGGCGCCGGCCGCCCCGAGGTACATGAACATCAGCCGTGAGAAGAACAGCGGACGCGACACGAAGAACACGAAGACCACCGCCGCCGTGCCGATCAAGACGCCGGCCGCGATCCGCGGCAACTCGTCCAAGACGGCCACGCTGCGCCGCCGCTGATAGCGACCCAGCACATAGAAGCTCAGCACCGTGATGGGAATGAAGAGCCCGGCGACGACCCAATAGGCGTCGATGGACGTGACCTGAAACTCGTTGAGCTCTGGGCCAAGGCGCCACACGTATCGCAGGGCGTAGGCCAACACGAACGCACCGAACAACACGGCCACGTCGCCCAGCACGGTCAGCCACGGCGAGGTGAGGACGCGCCACGGCGTCCCGCGGGCACGGCCCACGGGCTCGGGTGCGGGCGGCGGCGCCGTTACCGCGATTTCAGAACGCTCTGATACGCGTTGAGACATGTCTCGGCTGCCGATCGCCAACTGAATCGCTGGGCTTGGGCCAGGCCCCGCGCGCGCATGGCGTCGCGGCGTTCGGGGGACCGCAGCACTCGCTCCATCGCGTCCGCCAGGGCGGCCTCGTCCCGGGGTTCGACAGTGATCCCGGCGTCTCCCACCACTTCCGGCAACGACGACCGGTTGGACGTGATCACGGGCGTGCCGCTGGCCATGGCTTCGAGCGGTGGCATGCCGAACCCCTCATAGCTGGAGGGGTACACCAGCAAGTCGGCTGCACTGTACCAAAAGGGAAGCTCCTGTTGATCGACGTAACCGAGCCATTGCGCGTGCTCGACCACCCGCGCCGCTTGGATCAGCTCGGGGACGTCCACGCCCATCCATCCACGTCCTCCAACGATGACCAGCGAGCCCGCGTAACGGCCCTCGCGCCGCAGGCGGGCGAAGGCGCGAATCAGCACGTCCACGTTCTTGCGCGGTTCGATGGTCCCCACGCTCAGCACGAAGGGCCGCCGCACGCCGTGCGCCGCGCAAAACGCTTCGACCTCGGCCTCGGGACGCGGATGAAACTGTGGCTCCGCGCCGGCGTAGACCACCGAGATCTTGTCGGGTCGCACCCCAAACAGCTCGATCAGGTCGCGGCGCGTCGACTTGGAGTCGGCCAGCACGGCGCCCGCCCGCCGGCTCGACAGCCGCGTCGCCGCATGCAAATACCACCGTCGATGGGTTGGGTGCGTCTCGGGGGCCCGTAAGAAGGACAGGTCGTGAACCACCACCACGTGCCGGCCCGGCGCGGCCAACGGCGTCACGTTCAGAAACGAGTGCACCACGTCGGCGCCCGCCACGGCCAGGTGCCCCGGCGCCACCAGGTGCTCCCAGAGAATTCGCACCCAGGTGCGCGACGTTGGCAGCCGCGTGCGTCGCAGTTGGACGCCGGGCCGGGTGCGAAACGGCGGCTCGCGCACGCTGTCGTTGAGGAAGACCGAATACCGGTGCGCATCGTCGGCCTCGAGCACGGCGTCGATAAGGCGTGCGGTGAAGCGGCTCACGCCCGCGTTGCGAAATGTGGCTTCCGTGAATACCGGCAGCGCGTTGAGGGCGATGTGAGCCATCCCGAATGCCTACCCTACCAACGCCGTCCACGCGCCCCGGGGCCGCCGCCCGCCGTGCGCGTGACGTGTGTGTGGCCGGCGTGATCGTCGTAACGTTTGGCGACGTTCAGGTCGTGCCGCCGGACGCCGCGGCCTTTCCCGACGCCATCCCGGCAGCCACCGCCGACCCGAACGCGGCGCCCGCCAGAAAAATCATGCTGCTGAAGTAGAGCCAGATCAGCAGCAAGACAATCGTGGCGATCGGGCCGTAGATCGCGTTGAACGAGCCGAAGTTCGCCGTGTACCACACAAAGGCGTTCTTTCCGATCTCGAACCCCACGGCCCCCACCAGGCCGCCCGCCAGCGCCGGGCGCCAGGCCAACCGCTCGGCCGGCACCAGGTGATACATCAGCCCGAACACGCCGGTGGCGAAGAGTACCGGCAGGAGCACGCCCAGCCAGCGCAGCAGCCACCCCACCCAGGCAAACGGCGAGTCGCCGCCAAGAAGCTCCGATTGCAGCAAAAACGTTAACACGGCGGTCACGGTCACCGAAACGGCGAGCAACCCGCCGGTAGCCACGGTCGTGGCGAGATCCAGCGCGCGGCCCTGCACAAAGGTCCGCCGCCGCGTCGCGCCGGTTGCCGCATCCAAGCCGCGCCGCAGCGCCCCGAAGAGATTGCTGCCGGTCCACAAGAGCGCGACGAGCGAGATGAGGCCCACGCTCTCGCGCACGGCGGCCATGGACGGCAGCGTGCTTTCCAGGAAGGCCTCGGCCCCCGGCGCCAGGTCTTCGGACTGTTCCGCCACCAATCGCACCAGTTCGTCGGGGTCGATCAGAAACGCCGCCACGGCCGTGATGAAGCCAATCAGCGGAAACAGAGACACGAACGTCTGAAAGCTAATGGCCGCGGCAAACGTGGGCAGTTCGCGCGTGCCAAACCGGTCCGCCGTCAGATACAGCACGCGCAGCTGTGGATGGGCTTCGATCCACGCCATCGTGGCGCGGGTCGTCGACTCGGCGGTGGTCGCGACGTGCTCGTGCGCGCGCCGGCCCGCCGCCACCGCGGTTCGCGAAGCGGCGCGCCAGGCCCGAAGCGACTCGCCGAATCGCCTTCGAATACCGCGCCGCGGCGCGGGTGCGTCGCCGTCCATGGTGTGCTACCAGAGTGCCAGAGTCGCGGCCGAACGACGGCGCGTCACGCGGGGCGAAATCCGGCGTTTCATCATCGGTGCCGCGGCCGTCCCGATGCTAGGCTAATCGCCTGTGAAATCCCCCCGTGCTCGGTCCGGCGCGCGCCGCGTGGCCGCGGCCCTCATCCTTGCCCTGGCGCTGGCCGCGCTGCCCCTGCCGCTGGCGGCGGAGGTGCCCGAAGTACCCTTCGGCGCCGCCTGCGGCTTCGGCGCCGACTTTCCGATCAGCGGCGGCCACTTCTTCACCCAGACCGGCAGCGGCGACGGCGGCTACCCCGTGCGCGACGACGATGCCGCCAAGTTCTGGACCGCGTTTCAGGAGCTCGGCGGCATCCAGGTCGTCGGCTACCCCGTATCGCACCGGTTCGTCTTGCACGGCTTTCTCGTGCAGGCCTTCCAGAAGATGGTGCTGCAGTGGGACCCGTCCAAGAATGGCGTCAACGTCGCCAACACCATGGACGTCATGAACCGCGAGGGCCACGACGATTGGCTGGAATCGTTCCGCCAAGTGCCGCGCCACGCCATCCTCCCCGAGGACGCCGGCGTGCCCTTCTCCCAGATCATGGAGAACCACCTGGCCCTGCTCGACGTGAATCCCGCCATTCGCGATGCCTACTTCGCGGTGCCCAGTTGGCTCACGCGTCTCGGGCTGCCCATCGCCTACGGCGACTTCGGCGCCATGGTGGCCATGCGCACCCAGCGCGCCGTGCTGCAGCAGTGGCTCGTCGACGTGCCCTGGGCCCGCGCCGGGCAGGTGGTGTTCGCCAACTCCGGGGACCTGGCCAAGGAGGCCGGCCTGTTTCCGGTGGCGGCCACCACGCCCTTCGATCCTCACGTGGTTCCGCCCGCCGATGCCGACCTGGTCATCGTCGACGCCGAGATGCCCCAGCAGGGCGACGCGATCGGCGTTCGCGTGCAGACGGCCGCCGGCGGCGTCACGCTGCGTTGGAACGGGCAGCCCGCGCCGCTCGTTTGCCGCGACGGCGCCTGGCACGCCGTGCTCGGCACCGCCTCCACGGCCACCACGGGCCCGCAGGCCCTGCAGGTGAGTGTCGGCGAGCGCATGGTCGACATCTCCGTCGAGCTCGCCGAGCGTGACTTCCCCTCCGCCGAGTTCCACATACCCGCAAGCCACGAAGACCTGCTCGACGACGCCGTCGCTCAGGAGGAGCGCGAGTTTGTCGCCACCATCGTGCAGCGGGTGAACGGCGGGCCGCTCTGGACGGGACCGTTCCAGTCGCCCAGCAGCGGGCGAGTCACCTCGCCCTACGGTGAGCGCCGCACCCTGCAGCCCGGGTCCTACATGTCGGTGCACGAAGGCGTCGACTACGCCGCGCCCACCGGTGCCCCGATTCCCGCGCCCAACCGAGGACGCGTCGCCTTCGTCGGCCCGCTCACCATCCGTGGCAACACCGTCATCCTGGATCACGGCTTCGGCGTCTTCACGCTCTTCTATCACCTGCACGACTTTTCGGTGTTGCAGGGTCAAGTGGTCGAGCGCGGCGCCACCGTCGGCCTCGTCGGCTCCACCGGACGCTCGACCGGCCCCCACATCCACTGGGAGATGTACGTCGCCGGCGCCGCCGTCGATCCCGTCGGCTGGGTGGAGGGCCCCTTCTACATGCTGGGCGACGGCGAATCCTTCGTCCCCGCCCAGCTCGGCGAAAGCGACCCCGCAGCCGGATAACACCCCAGCTTCCGTCATTCCGGCGAAAGCCGGAATCCAGTCCGGCCGGTGCCCCGGAAGACCCTCACCCTCGCCCTCTCCCTCGGGGAGAGGGAACCGGACCGGCTCTTCGCCGGGTGCCGAGACCGCCCCCCGTCCGTCATTCCGGCGAAGGCCGGAATCCAGTCCGGTCGAATCCTGCGCCGAGGCAACGACCCTGGACCCCGGCCTCCGCCGGGGTGACGAATCGGCCCCCCTCCGTCATTCCCGCGGAGGCGGGAATCCACCCCACCGCCACCACCCGCGCCCCACGACGCCTCGGGCGCGCCTGCCTGCCCCGCTAGAATCGTCGCGCCGCCAAGCGCCCGTAGCTCAGCGGATTAGAGCACTGGTCTTCGGAACCAGGGGTCGGGGGTTCGAATCCCTCCGGGCGTGCCACCCGTCCGCACCGGTTGCGCCACCATCCGGCCATCGGGCCGCGGCTCGCCGAATCGGCCTCGCCCGAGACTTGCGCCATTGACCGGGTGAGTGCGGTCGCGACATTCCGCGGGCGTCGGGAAACAGCCGGGCGAGCAATTCGCCTGGCCGCATGCCGGTCGCCGCAGCCGTCGCGATCCCCGCGTGGATGCCCGCGTCCTTGGCCGGGCCTGGCGCCGCGCCGGCTTCGGTCCGATTCGGCGGACGCACGGCGTCGACAGCACTCCGCGCGACCAGCCCCCGGGCCACGGCATCCCCCGGCGCCCTGCGCCGCATGCCGGACACGCGCCCCCCATGGCGCGGATAGCATCCGCCGGGCCTCCCGTCACGTCTCCTCTTAATTAAAGGGCGCCGCGCACGCCTGAACCGGAATCCAGCGGCTGCGGGCCCGGAAGACCCTCACCCTAGCCCTCTCCCTCGGGGAGAGGGAACCGGACCGGCGCTCCGCCGGGGTGACGGAAGGATGCCCCTCCGTCATTCCCGCGGAGGCGGGAATCCACCCCTCGGCCACCGCCGGTGCCCCCACGACGCCTCCCGCCTGCCCCCGTCCGTCATTCCGGCGGAGGCCGGAATCCAGTCCGGTCGACTGTCGCGCCGAGGCAACGACCCTGGACCCCGGCCTCCGCCGGGGTGACGAAGCCCCCCTCCCTCTCCCTTGGACTGTCCGACCCCCTCTCCCTTGGGGAGAGGGTGGGGTGAGGGGACCCCCGCGTCACGCCGGCAAAAAAACGCCGGTCCCGACCTCGAAGCGAAAGCCGGAGTCCAGTCCGCTCGAATCTCGCGCTGAGGCAGCGACCCTGGACCCCGGCCTCCGCCGGGGTGACGAATCGGCCCCCTCCGTCATTCCGGCGAAAGCCGGAATCCAGTCCGGCCGGTGCCCCGGAAGACTCTCACCCCCGTATCGAGTACGGGGCAGGCTCTCGCCCTCTCCCATCAAGAAACTCTTGCAAAACCCACCCGGGATTGGGGATGACCGGGGGCATCCCTTCCGCCCCCAGGTTCAAAGTGTGCGGACCGGGGACATCATGAACACATGTTCGGGGACATGGTGAACACA
>JAPPNP010000051.1:137801-158424 GCA_028873795.1 Chloroflexota bacterium | reverse complement strand
GGCGGGACCAGTGTCCCGGATGACGCCGGGTTACTGGTCGAGTCCCATTAGGGCCACCTGACCATCACCCGCCACGACGGTCCGACCGAGGTGGTGAGCATTCCCGATCCAGACGACACCTATCCGCGCTTCACCACGGCGGCCAACCTGGTCGACGTGTGCCTGGGGCGCGCGCCCAACGGGTCGCCGGGGACGGTCGGCCTGCGCAGCGTGGAGTTGCTGGACGCCGCCTATCGCTCGGCGGCTGACGGCGGAAGCGTCGTCGCCGTCAACGAGCTGTACGACTAACCTGCCGCCTCGACGTCGGCCCACATGAAATAGTGGTCCGAGGGCCACACCCCGTCCGGCCGGTCACGGACGAGGCGGCAGGCGCGGACGTCCACCGGGCCGCGGACCATGATCCAGTCAATGCGCTGCGGATGGGCTGCGTCCGCGCTGCCAAATCCGTGCCGCGTGGGGCCCGAGTCCGGTTGGGCTGGATTCGCGTTCACCCAGGCGTCGCGCCAGCCGGCCTGCTCCAGCGTCGTCAGGGGCGTGCTGCCGGCGCCGGCGTTGAAATCGCCCATGAGCACCTGGGGCGTCTCATCCGGCCAGGCGGCAGCGTCCTCGGCCAGCAACCCCGCCGCGCCCGCCCGGGCCTGATCGCTCACGTGATCGAGGTGCGTGTTGCTCACGCGCCACTCCGTGCCGCCCGAGTCCGCGAGCACCAGCCAGTTGACGTGGCGGGCGTACTTGGCGCCCCAGCCGGTCGATCCCGGGACGTGCGGCGTGGAAGACAGCCAATAGCCGCCGCGGTCGACGACCGTGAGAGAGCGGTGGACGAATATCGCGTTTCGAGGATGCCCATGCGGGTCCTGGCGCAGACCATGCCAGGCATGGGCAGGCAGCGCCGCGGCGATCCACTCGACCTGTTCGAGCGTCGCCTCCTGCAAACCCACCACATCCGGGGCGCAAGCCGCAATCACCCGCGCGCAGACGTCCTTCCGACTCTCCCAGGAGTGGCCGTCGTCGGCGCGGTCGGCATTGCGAATATTGGCCGTCATCACCCGCATGTCTGGCTCCTGACGGCGCGGGCTTCGCCAACTGGCCGCCTAAATTCCGTCATTCCCGCGGAGGCGGGAATCCAACCGACATCAATCTTCGGACGTACCGATCTTGCTCCGAGTAGTTCGGCGGACCTCGGACCGGTCGGCCCCGGCCCTGGGAGCCGCTTGGTGCCCAGCCGGACATGCCGCCTGCGGTACCGTGCCAACAAATCATGCTTGTGGTCACGCATCAGGCTGCGCTCGCCTTGCGCGCCGCCGTGGACGACGCGGCGCTGGCGGAGAAGCGTGTCATCCGCGCGCATGCCTTTCGCAATGCCGACGGCGAGCTGGACGTGCGCCTCGAGCTCGATGAATTGCTCGAGGACGACAAGACTGTGACATTCGACAACCGGCCCATCCTGGCCGCGGACGCGGAAGCGGCGGCGGTGCTGAGCGGGCATACGCTGACCGTCGAACAACGCGGGGGACGAGCGCGATTCGCCCTGCGCCCGACGCCCTCGGTGGAGTCGTCCGATGACACCTGACTCCGGCGAGCCGTCCACCCGCTAGCTCCCGTCCAGCAGCGGGGCCACCAGGTCGGCCAGCTGCTGGTCGTCGATCGGACCCACCCAGCGCCGCACGAGCACGCCGTTGCGCGAAATGACGAATGTCTCCGGTAGTCCGGTCACGCCATACTCCACCGGGATCGACCGTGTCGTGTCCTCGGCATTTGGATAGGTGATGCCGAACTCGTCCAGAAACGCCCGCGCCTGCGCCTCGTCGTCCCATACGTCGACGCCGATCACGACCAGCCCGGCGGGGCCGAGGCGCTCGGCGGCGTCCTGCAGCACCGGGGCTTCCACCCGGCACGGTGGGCACCAGGATGCCCAGAAGTTCAGCAGCACGACCTGTCCGCGGAAGTCCGAGAGTTGCAGCTGCTCCCCGTCATAGGTGGTCAGCACGAAGTCGGGCGCCGGACGCGGCTCGAGATCCACCGTGCGCCCGGTGGCGAAGATGCCGAATTGCCCCTGCTCAGTCTGTCCGCGCAGCGCCAGCGCCATGACGACGATGAAGGCCAGGAGCAGGGCCACCGAGACGCCCGCGATGGCGACGCGCAAACGCACGGGCAGCACCGGCGTGGGGTCCGTCATGCTTCCCGCGTCGCTGGGCGAAATGGCTTCCACCGGCTCCGGCTCGCGCATGATTGTGAATATACCCACGGTTCGGCGAGCACCGATCGCCGCTTCGCTACGTATTCCTCACTGAACGGGTACGTCCGAGGGCGTAGTCTCACGTAGAGGTTTTTGGCGCATGCCCGGCAGATCGGCTGATACGGCAAGCCCGCGAAGCAGGCACTATTGGACACAACGAATCCCGGAAGGGGACGGACAGTGAGCACGGTGATGCCGGTGCGGTTGATGTCGCGCCGTCGATTGCTGGTCGTTGCCGCGATGGGCGCAGCGACTCTCTTGGCGGCATGCGGCGAGGCCGAAGACGACGGACCGGCAGCCGCCGCGCCGGCAGCGACGGCTGTCGCGACCCCGGCGGCCACGCCAGCCGCGACTCCAGCGGCCACGGCTGCTGCGACGCCTGCAGCCACTGCCGCCCCGACGCCCGCAGCCACCACGGCCGCACCTGAGCCGACGGCTACGTCCGCCCCCAAGCCGACGCCCACGCCGGAGCCCGAGAAACCGTCGGTGGGCGAATCCGATGTCAGAAGCTTCCCCGCCGGCGACCAGATGACGGCCCCCGACTTCACCTGGGAGCACTACGCGCCCAGCGAATCCCTGGGCAGCATGTCCATGACGCTCACGGACATCCTGGCCATTGGCAAGCCCGTGGTGCTGAACTTCTGGGCCGGCTTGTGTCCGCCGTGCCGGCGCGAGATGCCGGAGTTCCAGGAAGCCTATGAGGAGTTCAAGGATCGGGTGATCCTCTTCGGCGTGGACGTCGGGCCGTTCGTCAACCTCGGTTCCACCGAGGACGCCGTCAACCTGATGTCGGAGCTGGGAATTACCTATCCGCTCGGGACGACCTTCAACAACAAGATCCTGATCGAGTACCGCATCCTCGGCATGCCCGCCACCGTGTTCATCACGCCGCGCGGCACGGTGGTCCGCACCTGGAACGGCGTGCTGGACAAGAACGGCTTGCTCGACCTCGTTGTCGAGCTCGAAGAAGCCTCGGCGGCCGGCCAATGAGCGCTGGCGACGCCTCGGCGGCGATGTCGAAGTCGCGCAAGCGACCAAAAAGCGCTGCGATCCTCGCCTATGCCATTCCGGCCGCGGTCGTCGGGGCGCTGATCGGCGTGCTCGTCTCGGTGCAGGGGAACGCTGAAGCCGCTTTTGCCGACTTTGCCGGGGCGCTCCCAATCGGATTTGCCGCCGCTGCGGGGCTGGTGGCCAGCGTGAATCCCTGCGGCTTCTTCATGCTCCCGTCGTATATCGCCTATCAGCTGGGCACCGAGGAAGCCGGCTACGACCAGGTCGCGGCGCCGCTGCGCGTAGCTCGCGCGCTGGGCGTGGCCATCACGGCGACACTCGGATTCGTGCTGATCTTCGTCGCATTCGGGGCGGTCGTGTCCGCCGGCGGCTCGGCCCTCGGCGAGGTCTTCCCCTACCTGGGCCTGGTCATTGGGCTGGCGATGGTTGGATTCGGCGTCTTCCTGCTGGTGTCGCACCGCTACGTGGGAATCCTCGCCGCCAGCCGCATCCAGGTGACGCCGCGGCGCAACCTCGGAAACGCGTTCGTCTTCGGCATCGCCTACGCCGTCGGTTCCCTCAGCTGCACGCTGCCAATCTTCATGGTCGTGGTGGGCGGGTCGCTCGCGACCGAGGGATTCTTCGAGTCCCTGAGCCAGTACGTGGCCTATTCGCTGGGCATGGGCGTGGTGATCGTGGCGGTGACCCTGGGCGCGGCGCTATTCCGCGACGCCATCTCCCGCTGGCTGCGCGGCGCGCTGCCGCACGTGCACCGGGCCAGCTCGTTCTTCATGGTGGGCGCCGGCGCCTACCTCATCTGGTACTGGCTGGTCTTCGCCGACATCTTCGGGGTGTTCCTCTAGTCGGCGACGTGGTCGGCGCTAGTCGTTCGGAGCCCTTTTGGTCATTCCGAACGAAGTGAGGAATCTAAGGAAGTTGTGCGTTTTCCCCGCCGCTCGGCTTCTCCGCGTTCCGCTCCCACTCCTCGCGCAGGATCCCGTAGTTCGCCGCGTCGTAGGCCCGACCGTGGAATACCCAATGCCGGCGCAGCGTCACCTCGTGTCGCATGCCGACCTTTTCCATCACCCGCGTCGAACCGACGTTGGCGGAAATCGCGTGGGCGAGGACTTTGCGGAGCGGGAGCTTGGTGAACGCCTCATGGACAACCGCCGAAGCGGCTTCGGTAATCAGCCCGCGGCCCCAGAGCCACCGGGCCAGTTCGTAGCCGAGTTCTGCCCGTCCATGCCGGGGCTCCGGTGTCAGGCCTACCCGCCCGACCACGCGGCCCTCGTGCTCGAGCGCCCAGTGCTGTTCGGTGCGCCAGTCCTTCAGGACGTGCGCTGCGACAAATTCGTCGGCATGTCGCCGCTCGTAGGGCCGAGGGACCCCGGGGAGAAAGCGCGCCCACACCGGGTCGTGCGCGTAGGCGAAGACATCCTCCGCGTCGGTGAGCCGATACCGCCGCAGGTGTAGCCGCGGCGTTTGGATCGACTCGGGCAGCGGCGGCCACTGGTGCGCGGTCATCCGGCGGCGTCTCGCTCGACGGCGGCGGCACCGGATGGCTGCCACTCTTCGCGGAGCAGCCCGTAGCGAAGTTCGTCCAGGGACTCGCCGCGATGTACCCAGTGCCGTCGCAGCAGAGCCTCGCGCTGCATGCCGAGTCTTTCGAGCAGCCGAGTTGATCGGACGTTGGCGGCGCTAACCGTTGCGGTGACCTTGCGGATCGGAAGCCGTCGAAATGCCTCGTCGATGACGGCCGTCGCCGCCTCGGCCGCGAGACCGCGGCCCCACAGCCGACGGGCCAGCTCGTAGCCAATCTCCGCCCGTCGATTCCGGCGAGCGAATCACAAGCTCAACCCTCCGACCACTCGTCCGTCCTGCTCAAACGCCCAGGCAGGATTCTTGCGCCATTTCGCCAAGACGCGCTCGGCCAAAAAGGCCTCCGCATGACGGCGTTCGTAGGGCTGCTCCATAGCAAGGAATCGTCCGAACTCCGGGTCACTTGCATAGGCGTATATGTCATCCGTGTCGTCGAACTTGAATGGCCGCAGGAGCAGCCGCGGCGTTTGGATGGACTCGGGCAGCGCCGGCCAGTCGTCGGTGGTCATTCCGCGGCGCCCGCTAGCTGCTCCCACTCTTCGCGCAGGAGGCCGTAGTGCACCGAGTCGCACGTCTGGCCGTGGCACACCCAGTGCTGACGCATCACGCCTTCCCACTGCATGTCGAGCTTCTGCATGACTCGAATCGACCCGACGTTTTCGGCGATTGCGCCCGCGGCGATCTTGCGCAGCGGCAGGCATCGGAACGCCTCCTCGATGGCTGCCGATACGGCTTCGGTGGTGAGGCCGCGTCCCCATAGCCACCGCGCCAGCGAATAGCCGAGTTCCGCCCGCCCATGCCGCGGCGCCAGACGCAGCCTTACCCTGCCGACCACCCGACCTTGGTGCTCGATCGCCCAGGCAGGCTCTTGCCGCCAATTCGCCAACACCTGGCCGGCCACAAAGGCGTCCGCACGGCGCCGCTCGTAGGGCCGCGGGACAGGGGGCATGAAGCGTCCCCACTCCGGGTCGCGCGCGTAGGCGAAGACATCCTCCGCGTCGGTGAGCCGATATCGCCGCAGGAGGAGCCGCGGCGTTTGGATGGACTCCGGCAGCGGTGGCCAGTCGTCGGCGGTCATTCCGCGGCACCCGCTAGCTGCTCCCACTCTTCGCGCAGGAGGCCGTAGTGGACGGAGTCGCACGTCTGGCCGTGGACGATCCACTCCTGCCGCAGCCGCCCCTCGTACTGCATGCCGACTTTCTCCATGACGCGAATCGAACCAAGATTTTCCGCGGCCGCGCGGGCGGTGACCTTGTGGATTGGGAGTTGCCGAAACGCCTCGTCGATGACCGCCGAGACGGCTTCGGTGGTGAGACCGCGACCCCACAGCCACCGCGCGATTGAGTAGCCAAGTTCCGCCCGCTCATTCCGGAGCGCCAGCCGCAAGCTCACCCCTCCAACCACGTGGCCTTTGTGCTCAATCGCCCAGGCGGGCTCCTTGCTCCAGTTCGCCAACACCTGACCGGCGACAAAGACATCCGCATGTTGCCGCTCGTAGGGCCGCGGGACTGGGGGCATGAAGCGCCCCCACTCCGGGTCGCGCGCGTAGGCGAAGGCATCCTCCGCGTCCGTGAGTCTGTAGCGCCGCAGGAGCAGCCGCGGCGTTTGGATCGACTCCGGCAGCGGCGGCCACTCCTCGGAGGTCATCCCGAATCGCTTGGCGGCACGGTCGGCCGGGGGATGATCGCCGGCGCCAGGCTTGCCTCCAGCACGTCGTCGACGGCGTTCCGACCTATGGCGTCCTTGGTCACGAGCAGCGCCTCTCGGAATACCTCGAGGGCGATACCGAGGTCGCGGTCATCGTGCGCCGAGCTGTGGCGCGGGTGCGTGTTGAACAAGATGCCCCGCTTGGCGGCCTCCTGCGCGACCAGCGCGTTCAGTTTTTTGGATTCGTCGGCGTCGAACGGCTCGCTGAAGGTGATTCCCGGAGTCGCCGGCATGCCCGAGATCTTCACGGGCAGCTCCACCTCGTCGAGCACTTCCTGCATGCCCGACTGCAAGCGCTCGCCGAAGTCCGCCAGCTGCGCCGGCACGTCGCGCCGCTCAATCTCGGAAAGGGTGGTGATCGCCGCGGTGATGCCGACCAGATCGCTCCAGTAGGTGCTGCTGACGAACATGTCCGCCGCCGGCTCCATGACCCAGCGTTTGCCGACCACCGCGCCCATGGCGTACCCGTTCGAGATGGCTTTGGCGAAGCACGCCAGGTCCGGGACCACGCCCACGAAGTCCTGGATGCCGTTTGCGCCGTAGCGGAAGTTGGTGGTGACCTCGTCGAAGATCAGCACCACATTTTCGCGCGTCGCCAGCTCGCGCACGCCCTCCAGATAGCCCTCTGGCGGGCGGGTGGCGAGCAGGATCGGCTCCATCATGATGCAGGCCACCTCGCCGCGATGTTGCTCCAGCAGTTGCTCCAGCGGCTCCAGTTCGCCCCAGGGGAACGGAATGGCGGTGCCTTCCAGCGCCTTCGGCACGCCGGTGGCGCGGATGTTCGGCAGGGCGAACGGGTCGAAGGCGCCCTCCTGCAGATGGCCGGCGGCCAGGTACCAGTCGTGCCAGCCGTGGTAGCCGCTGAAGAGCACCACGTCCCGGCCCGTGGCCCCGCGCGCAATGCGCACGGCGATGGCGCACGACTCGCCGCCGCCCTTGGAGAACCGCGCCATCTCGGCGCAGGGGATGCGCTCGATGAGCAGCTCGGCCAGCTCGATCTCGCGCTCGCTATTGAGCGAATACGTGGTGCCCTTGCCGATCTGCTCGATCACGGCGTTGTCCACGACGTCATCGGCGTATCCCAGGATCGCGGACGTCACCGACATGCCGAAGTCGACGTATTCCACGCCCTGGTCGTCCCAGATGCGCGAGCCCTTGCCGCGCTCGGCGTACACCGGGGCGAAGCCGTTGGAGAACGCATAGGGCCGCCGGCTGATGAGCTGCGATCCGCCGGGAATGATGTGGTTGGCGCGCTCCCACAGCGCGTAGGAGTTTGCCACGTCGTGCGTGCGAGGGTCTTTCACGTCATGCCGCCTTTGCCGATGGGTACTGAGTAGGCTTGCCGCTTCCGGGAGCGCCCGTTCACGGTAGCGCCGCCGCCCCACCGTGCCAACAAAAGCCATTGCTAGACTCGCCCGCTTGCTCTTCTCCACTTCGCCCGGTGATCCGCCGAGTTCTTGAAATACCGGACCCGGGACTGCGCGAACCGTGCGCGCCGGTAACCGAAATCACGCCAGAAACCGCGCGCCTAGCCGGCGACATGTTCGAC
The DNA here is from genome assembly GCA_028873795.1 of Chloroflexota bacterium. GTDB lineage: Bacteria > Chloroflexota > UBA11872 > UBA11872 > UBA11872 > JAJECS01. The sequence goes on along the minus strand of JAPPNP010000051.1, from coordinate 150,343 downwards.
ACCATGCACGCCAACGCCGGAGTTGGGCTCGCCGCGCCGCAGATCGGCGTTCATACCCGGCTCTTCGTGCTGGAGCTTCCGTCGGACGACGACGACCCGCTGTCGGGCCGCCAGTTCGTGCTGATCAATCCCGAAGTGGAGTTGAACGGCGCGCGCAAGGAGATGGTCGAGGGCTGCCTGTCATTGCCCGGGTTCCGCGCCTTCGTGGAGCGCGCCGAGGGCGTCACGGTGGCATTTACCCAGCTCGATGGCGCACGTGTGTCGCTGGATGCGCGCGGGCTCTTCGCGCAGGCGGTGCAGCACGAGGTCGACCATCTCAACGGCGTGCTCTTCATCGACCATCTGAAGTCCCTGCTGGACCTCGAGAAGATCCCACCCGAGATGCTGGACTGGACCGAGGAAGCAGAGGCTGAGGCTGCGTAGGGGCTGACACTTGGTGACGCTGACGGTTCCTGTTCCGTCATTCCCGCGAAGGCGGGAATCCACCAATCACTGAACCTGGGCGCTGTTGGGATCCCTATGACCGTCCTTCGTCCAACCGGGTTTGCAATGGACTCTAAAGGGCGAGGGTGAGGATGATCCGGTGCTTGGGCGTGGGACGGCGACAACTTCCGGAAGAGTCGCCGAGGGAGGGAATCTTGCGGCCGCGAAGCCTGCTCGCTCACGGGTAGGGGCGGGTTTCAAACCCGCCCGCACCACTCTTCCCTAGGGCCCGGCTAGCGCGAAACCTCGCGGATGAAGTGCCGCAGCTCCGGCACCAGCAGCTCGCCCAGCGCGAGTTCGACGGCCGCCGTGGAGCCCGGTGAGCAGACCACCAATGCCCGACCCAGCTTGCCCGCCACGGCGCGCGACAAGATGGCCGCGGGGCCGATCTGGTCCCAGCTGGCCCTACGGAACCACTCGCCGTAGCCGTCGAGCACCTTGTCCAGCAGCGGCGTCACGGTGTCCACGGTGATGTCGCGGTCGCCCAGCCCGGTGCCGCCGGTGCAGAAGACGAATTGGGCGCCCGCGGCCAGCGACACGTCGATCGCGCCGCGAATGAGGCTGGCGTCGTTGACCACTAGATCTCGGTACACGATCTCGTGGCCGCCGTCGGTGATGAGTCGCTCGGCCGTGCGCCCGGAGCGGTCGGTGCGCTCGGTGCGCGAGTCGCTGATGACGAGCACGGCGCACTTGACGGCGCCGATGCGCTCGGATTCGTGCCGGTGCTCTTGCGTTGAGTGCGACCCGTGGTGGGCGTGCGACATGAAACTCACCTTGTGCCTAGGTTCGCTTCGATGGTCGCACAGCCCCTCGGCGGTGTCGGGCCGCGTGGGTTGCTAGGCTCGAAGTATGAGCGGATCACCGGCGCCGCAGGTGGCCCGAAATGCCACCGCGGCGGGCGCGTCAATTCGGGTTTCGTTGCTGCTGTTCGCGTCGGTCGCCGAGGCGACAGGCGCGCGCCGGCGTGAGGTGCGCGCGCCCGAGGGATCGACCGCGCGCGGAGTCTTTGAGTTGCTGGCGGCCGACGTGCCGGCGCTGGCCGGCCGCGCCGATCACGTTTCGTACGCGCGCAACCAACAGTTCGTGCCGCCCGACACGGTCCTGGCGGACGGCGACGAGCTGGCGGTGATCCCGCCGGTGTCGGGGGGCGCATGACCATCCGGCTAACCCACGAGCCGATCGACGCCGAGGCGCTGATCCAGCGCGTGACGCGGCCGGGGAACGGCGGCATCTGCACCTTTCACGGCATCGTGCGCGACAACATGGACGGGCGGCCGGTGACAAAGCTGGAGTACGAGGCGTTCGAGCCCATGGCGCTGCAGGAGCTCGAGCGCATCGGGCGACAGGCGGAGGAGCGCTGGGGCCTGACCGATGTGGAGATCGAGCACCGGATCGGCGAGCTGCGGATCGGCGAGGCCAGCGTGGTGATCGCGGTCGGCGCGCCGCATCGCGCCGAGGCCTTCGAGGCCTGCCGCTTCATTATCGACACGCTCAAGACCACCGTGCCGATCTGGAAGAAAGAGTTCTACCGGGACGGCGCGGTGTGGATCGAGCCGACCGCGGCCGGCTAGGGCTGCCGCGTTCGGCATTTTGGGCTTGACGCGGGATGCAGTCGAAGTCCGCCTGGGTGCGACTCGAACTCCCACGCTGCGCGCAGCGTGGGCCACCGGACACGCCGCATGGGCCACCGGCTGGAACTATCCGGCCAGCCAGCCCCCGTCGATCGGCAGGACGTGGCCGGTCACGAACGCCGCCGACTCGGACGCGAGGAACACCACCGCACCGGCTAGGTCGTCGGGATACCCCCAACGGTTCATCGGGGTGCGACCCAGGATCCAGCTATTCCACACCGGATCGTCGTAGCGCGGCTGCGTGAGGTCGGTGAGGATGTAGCCGGGGGCGATGGCGTTGACGGTGATGTTCTGCTCGGCGAACTCCACGGCGAGCGCCTTGGTGAGCTGGGCCACCCCGCCCTTTGACGCACCGTAGACCGAGATGGGCTTGAATCCCAGGAAGCTCGTGAGCGACCCAGTGTTGATGATGCGGCCATAGCCGCCGCGCACCATCAGGCGCAGACCGTATTGCGAGGCGAAGAACAGGCTGCGCAGGTTGATGTCGAGCACCCGGTCCCACTCTTCCGGCGTCACCTCGAGCACCGGCGTGCGGAGGCCGATGCCGGCGTTGTTCGCCAGGATGTCGAGGCGACCGAACTCTTCGTCCGTCCTGCTGAACAGCGCGGCCAGCTCGTCTAAGTCCCGTACATTCGTCGGCACGGCCAGCGCCCGGCGTCCCAGGCCCTCGATCTCGTTGGCGGTGTCCTCCAGTTGATCGCGCGAGCGCGCGGCGAGCACCACGTCGGCGCCCGCGTGCGCCAGCGCCAGGGCAATGCCGCGCCCGATGCCCCGTCCGCCGCCGGTCACCAGGGCCACGCGGCCGGTCAGATCAAACGAGGGTCCGTCGCCGGAGGTGCTCATGCGCGTCAGCGTTTCGTTGGGAGAGAAGGCCGGCGACGCCGATGGTCGCACAGACCTCTGGCACGAGTCGGGCTTTGGGAGACGAGGATGCGATGATGGGGCGCTACACCCGGAGGGACTCGTGCATGGGCATGCCGCAAGTGGGCGACCCGGCCCCCGATTTCGCGATCCAAGCGACCGACGGCAGTCTGGTCCGGCTCGCGGAGCAGCGGGGCCGCAAAGTCGTGCTGTTCTTCTACCCGCGGGACGACACGCCGGGCTGCACGCGCGAAGTCTGCGGATTCCGGGATCGGATGTCCGAGATCGCGGATCGTGGGACCGCCGTGTTCGGCGTCAGCGACGATCCGGTCGATTCCCATCAACGCTTCAGCAGCAAGTTCAGCCTCAACTTTCCGCTGCTGGCCGACGTCGAGCGCGAGGCCATTGAGGCCTACGGCGTGTGGGTGGAGAAGACGATGCGGGGGCGGACCTTCATGGGTACCCAGCGCGCCACGTTTCTTATCAACGAGGACGGCATCGTGAGCGCCGTGTGGCCCGACGTTTCGCCGGATGACCATGCCGAGGAGGTGGTGCAAGCCCTCGACGCCTAGCCCACGCAGGGCCGCGGCGCATCGGTGACCGCGCCGTGGCGACTCGCCCACATAGCTCAGTTGGAAGAGCGCGTTCTTGGTAAGAACGAGGTCCCCGGTTCAATTCCGGGTGTGGGCTCCGAAGCGGATGTATAGGTTTGAGGGACCTCCTTCGTCGCCGCAGGCGACGAGCGCGCCTCCAATACCCGGGCTCCTATCAGCCTACTCCGGGAAGTGGCAGGCAACGCGCGCACCATTGAGCGAATCGAGTTGAGGGAGCACGGCGCGGCATTTGTCCTGCGCCTTCCAGCAACGTGGATGAAAGGGGCATCCCGGCGGAATGTCCGCCGCGCTGGGCACTTCGCCGGCCAGCTCAATGGGGACGTCCGTCCGCTGGCGGGTGCTGGGAACCGCCGAGAGCAGCGCGACCGTGTAGGGGTGACGCGGATGGTCGAACACCTCGTCGACCGGGCCCGATTCAACGATACGGCCCAGGTACATGACGGCGACTCGATCGCACAAGTAGCGCACCACCGCCAGATCGTGCGAAACGAAGAGCATGGCGAGATGCCGTCGCTCGCGTATGCGCTCCAGCAGCCGCAGGATTTGCGCCTGCACGGAGACATCGAGCGCGGAGAGCGGCTCGTCGGCGACGAGCACAGCCGGCTCCAGGGCAATGGCGCGCGCCAGGGCCACCCGCTGCTGCTGGCCGCCGCTGAGCTGTCCGGGATAGCGGCCGCCGAGTTCGCTGGGCAGCCCGACCTCCTCGAGCACCTGGCTCACATGGTCATCGACCAGGCCGGGAGCCACCACGCCGCCCGCCCTGACGGGCAGACTCACGATGTCGCGCACGCGACGCCGTGGGTTGAGCGATCCGGTCGCATCCTGGAACACCATCTGGATCGACCGCCGATCCGCCGAGTTGGTGGTTCCGGAGCGAGCGCGCACGTCGCGACCGCGGAACAGGACCCGGCCTTCGGTGGCCGTTTCAAGTCGAACGATGATGCGGCCCAGCGTGGTCTTGCCGCAGCCGCTTTCGCCGACCAGGCCCAGGGTCTCTTCGGCATAGATATCGAGGCTGACCCCGGCCAGGGCGCGCAGTCGGCGCGCCGCCCCAAAGAAGCCTCGATGCGGGAGGTCGAAGACCTTGACCACGTCTTGAACTTCGAGCAGGGGCTCGGGACCGGCAATCATCAGTACAGGTGGCAGCGAACGGCGTGCCCGGGCTCCGCGTCACGAGGCTCAGGGTCCTCGATTGGGCATCGGTCGAAGCGCTGGGCGCAGCGGGGCTCGAACGCACAGCCGCGGCTCTCAACGGTCAAATCCGGCGGAAACCCCTCGAGCGGAATGAGATCGTGGCGCTCGCCCTTGACTTCAGGCACGCAGGCCAGGAGCGCCTGCGTATACGGGTGGAGCGGCCGCGCGAACAGATCGTCGGTAGCGCCAGATTCGGCGATCTTGCCCGCGTACATCACCAGCGTTTGGTGGCAGTTCTCCGCCACGAGGCCCATGTTGTGGGTGATGAACAAGACGGCCATCCCGAGCTCACCGCTCAGGCGATGCAGGAGCCGGATGATCTGGGCCTGGATCGTGACATCCAGCGCGGTTGTCGGTTCGTCGGCGATGAGGAGCTTGGGCCGATTGGCCAGCGCCATGGCGATCATGGCGCGCTGGGCCATCCCGCCGCTGAATTGATGGGGATACTGGTGCAGGCGGCGTTCGGCCTCTGGAATCCCCACGCGCTGAAGCAAATCCAGGGCGCGCTCTCGGGCCGCGCGGCGACCGATGCGGTCGTGTTCGAGGATCGCCTCCTGGATCTGGAAACCGATGGTGAGCACCGGATTGAGCGAGCTGAGGGGGTTCTGGAAGATCATGGCGATCTCCTTGCCCCGAATCCGGCGCAGCGTCCCGCTGGACGCGCCGACCAGGTCTTGTCCCTCGAATAGCACCCGTCCGGACACGATTTCGCCCGGCGGCCGAATCAGGCCGAGGATCGAAAGCGCGGTGACGCTCTTGCCGCAGCCCGACTCGCCGACAATGCCAACCACTTCGCCCGGGCCGATGGAGAACGAGACGCCGTTAACCGCTCGCACGAGTCCATTCTTGGTATGGAATCGCGTGCGAAGCTTCTCGACGCGCAGCAGCACGGAATCGTTCTGAGAACGCTCGCCGGCATGTTCCGCGGAATGGGTCTCCTTGAGACCCGGCGTTGGGTCGGTCCCGGCGCGTGTTGCAGCCACTGGCATCACGCTAGCTCGCCGCGCCAAACGGCCTCAGCGTCCCGGCGGGTACGCATCGGCATCATCTCCCCAAAGGAACCGGCACGCGGTCCCACCCAGGATCATGGCCGACTCCTCGGGGCTGAAAAACGGCGCCTCGCGAATGGACCTGATGAGCTCTGGATATCCCACGTGCCCCAAATACGGCCAATCGGTGCCAAAGATTATCCGGTCGGCGCCGAGTCCTTGCGTCAGCACTTCAACGATTCGCAACGCGCTGCGATAGGGATACTCCTCGCTTGCTGGGATGACGTGTTGATAGGCCGACAAGCCGCAGAACAGGTTCGGGTGCGGCGCGATCATGTCGATTGGACCTTGTAACAGCTCGTAGTCGATTTCCCCGTTGGCGAGTGCCTTGGGCTCGGCCTCGCCGTATTGAATGCTCTTGAGCTCGTTTCGCCTGAGAATTGGCGTTCCGTAGTGCGTGATCTCCATCCGCACGTCGGGATACGCCTCCGCCACCGTGTGGACGGTCTCGGCGAATTCCCCGAACGATCGGTACTTCCCGACGAGCCGCGGCGCAAACCACGGGAAATGCAGATACCAATAGGAGAGGTCGATGATGCACGGCACCTGCCGGTCGGACATCAGCTCGAAGATGGGCCGCCACCCCGGCTCGTCGATGGTCGAGTTCGTGAAGGCAGGCAGGATTTTGAGGCCCGTCGCGCCGTTGTCGAGGTCGCGCGCCGCTCGTTCCACATAGCCCGGTACGCGCGGATCGATGGAGTCGGCAAACAGGAAGAAGCGATCCTTGTGCGCCGCCCAGTCGCGCCAGTAGCAGGCCTTATTGATGAATGGATCGAAGCTGACCAGGATGTCGTCGCGGACATCCGGATGAAAATGCTCCATCACGTCGATGATCGTGGACGTGAGCAGGCAGGCGTAGTCGATGCCGGCGTGGTCCATCTGGGCGAGCAGGTCGTCAACGCCCCCGCCCCAACGCGCGCCGCCCCATTTGTGCGCTACTCCTTCGTAGCCGGGCTCCTGCCGGTCGATGAGATGGGCGTGTGTGTCAATCACTGGAGTCATGCCTGCAACTCGCTTCCGCACCATTCCATGGCCATCGCTGCCACGAATTGGATCACCGGTACCATGCTCGGCAGCTCGATGTATTCGTCGGGAGCATGAGCCCCGCCGCCGCTGCCTGGGCCGAGAATCAGCGCCGGCGTGTACTGGTGCAAGCTGAAATGCCGGATGTCGCACCAGGCGTTGACGGTGATCCAGCGCACGGGGATTCCGGCGACCTCCTCATGGACACGGGCAAAGGTCTGGTAGAAGGGGTCGTCTTCGCGCAGCAGCCAGACCGGTTCGGTCGCTAGGCCCTCGAACTCGACCTCGGGCGGGTGGTCCCGCAGCCACGGGTCGTGCCGCGCGAACTCGTCGATCGTCTCCCGGATCTCCTGCCGAATCGACGCCAGCGAGTCCGGGGGGTTGAAGGCCATGCAGCACTCGATCTCGCATTTCGCTGGGAGGTTGGAGTACCACTCCCCGCCGCGGATGCGACCGACGGAGAAGTGAAGCTCGTTCTCGATCGCGTTCCAGCCGCCGGGAAGCGGCGCGGCACGCTTTTGGTCCCGCAGTCGGCGGAGCGCTTCGGCCACTTGCATGGCCAGGTGGATGGCGTCGGTCTCCCGATCCCACCGCACCGGCGACCCGCCGCTGCCATAGACGCGAATGACGAATTGCACTTGGCCTGAATGGTTGGTGTAGGCGCGGCCCAGCGGAGAGCCGTCGACCATCCAGGCCGCATCCGCGGTGTATCCGCGCGCCATGCAAGCCAGCGTGCCGTTAGCGGCGGCCTCTTCGTCGATGGCGCTCTGCAAAATGATGTCGCCCGCGGGCTCGAATCCCGCCTCTTGCAGCGCGCGCACGGCGGCCAGGATGTCAACGATCCCGCCCTTGTCGTCGATGGCGCCGCGTGCATACATCCGGTCGCCCACGATCGTCGCCCCCCACGGATCGTGGGTCCAAAGCTCGACGGGTTCGGCCGGGACGGTGTCGATGTGCGCATTGAGTATTAGCGAGCGGCCGCCGCCGGTGCCTTTCCAGACGCCCACGACGTTGGGACGGTTCTCGTAGGACCACTTGGACGGCGTCCAGCCTGGCAGCGACGCCATCGTCTCCGGGTCGCAGTCAAACACGTCGACCTCGAGGCCGAGCTTCGAAAACTGCTCGGCCACCCAGGCTTGGGCGGCGGCCTCCGAGCCCGTGGGGCTTGGGATGGAAAGCAACTCGCCGAGAAGGCCAATGGTCTCGGCGTGCATCGCCTCGACGCGTTCGAGAGCTACCTGACGCATCGCCGCGCGCGATTGGTCGCTCACTTCCCGACGCCTCCTCCCGCCCGCCGGTTCATCGTCGCCTCCAGGCTCTCCACGCGTCCGCATTCGCCAATTCGGGGCCTACCGAACCCGTTCCTCGCCGAGCGTGCGCTGTAGGGCGTCGCCCAACACGAAGAACACAAACGACACCAAGGCCACCAGAACGCTCGGAATCAGCGCCAGATATGGGGCCCGAAAGATGTGGCCGCGCGCTTCGGCGATGAGCGTGCCCCAGTCCGCGTCCGGCGGCCGTACACCCAGGCCGAGGAAACTGAGCCCAGCGATCGCCACGATCATCCAACTCATCTGGATGGTCATGAGGGCCACCGCCAGCGGCAGCACGTTGGGGAAAATCTCGTGCTGGATGATCCTCCAGCCGCCGAGACCCGAAACCTCCGCGGCTTCGACAAAGGGGCGCTGCTTGATGGAAAGCACCAGGCTTCGCAGGGTCCGGGCCGTTCCCGGAGTGCCGCCGATCATCAGGGCGATCATGGCGTTTCGAATGTCCGTCCCCAGCACGGCGACCATGAGGATCACCAGCAAAAGGAACGGAAAGGCCAGCAGCACGTCGATGATCCGCATGAGCACCGAGTCAACCCAGCCCCCGAAGTATCCGCTCGTCAGGCCGATGACTAGGCCCGCGACCATCGCTCCGAACGCCGGGATGAGCCCGGCCATGATCGAGAGCCGCCCGCCCACGATCAGCCGGCTGAGGTAGTCGCGGCCCAGGTGGTCGGTTCCCATCGCGTGCCCTTCCGACCACAGCGGCAAGTATCGCTGCGACAGCACGACCTCCGTTGGGTCGCCCGGCGCGATCCAGGGGGCGACGATCGCGAACACCATCATCGCCGCGGCAATGGCCAACAGGACCGACATCCATCGATTGGCGCCGACCCAAGCGGCAAGGGCGGCGGTGCGACCGGTCCCGGGCAACCTGACGCGGTTGCCGCCGTGCAGCGCCGAATCCACCGGATCAGGCCCGCGCATAGCGAATCCTGGGATCGATAAGGCCGTAGGAAAGGTCGACGAGGAAATTGACGACGGTGAAGATCACGAGGATGAGCAACGTGATGCCCTGCACGATTGGGAAATCCCTGGCAAGGATGGCGTTCACCAGCCCCCGCCCGAGACCCGGCCAGGCAAACATGAACTCCACCAGCACGGATCCGGAGAGGAAACCGCCAAACATCAGGCCGGTGTTGGTGACGATTGGCACCATTGCGTTGCGCAGCACGTGGACCAGGAAAACGCGGCGCTCGGACAGCCCCTTCGCATAGGCGGTCCGCGCATAGTCGCCGAGCAGGGCGTCGGTGATCGCCGCCTTGACGATGCGCCCGAGCACAAAGCCGGGCACCGTGGCCAGCGTCACGGCCGGCAGCACCAGGTGCCGCAGCCGATCCAGAAGGCCGGAATCCTCGACCGACTGCATGCCCAGCACGGGCAGCCAACCGAGATTGACTCCGAAGATGATCATCAAGATCAGCGCGAGCGAGAACGACGGAATGCTGATCATGACCACTGAGAAGCCGGACAGCGCATAGTCCGCCACCCACATGCGGCGATGCACGAGCAGGGCGGCGACGACTCCAATCCCGGTTCCGCCCAGGACGGCGATGACCCAGGCCGTTGCGCCTAGAACCGCCGTATTGATGGCCCGCATCCGCATGAAGTCTCCAACGGATTGCGGTTGGACGATTGAGTCCCCCAGGTCGCCGCGGACCAGCTGACCGACCCAGTACAGATACTGGACCGGCGCCGGCAAATCGAGGCCGAATCGCTCGGTGTACCTGGCGACCAGCTCGGGATTGGTCACGCCCTGGGTCCCCAGCATCAGCTGAATGGGATCTCCGGGAATCGCCCGCAAGGCGCCGAAGACGAGGATGCTCCCGCCGACAACTACCAGGAGCGAGGCTCCGAGGCGCCGCAGCAGAAAGCCGGTCATCGACCGTCAGCGTCCCGCCCGCCACACGGCGACGGGTGCATGGATCTCGGACATCGGGAGCGAACCATTTCCCACCCTAGACAAATGCCGGCCGCTCGCCCTCGCGCCCTCCCGGGACCCTCGAAGGGTCCCGGGAGCATCGCGTACGGAGCTGGACTTCCCCCACGAAGACGGGGAAGCCTACCGATCGAGCCAGACTCGCTCGAGCTCGTTGACCCGATAAGGTCGATAGAAGAGACCGTGGACATCGGACTTGATCAGCACCGGGAATCGGCTTAGCACGCCCCATTGCATGACCGCGCCCTCGGCAATGATCTGCTGAACCTCCCGGTAGGCGGCGGCGCGGGTCTCCGGATTCATGTCCTTGCGAGCTTGCGTCAAGAGCTCGTCCACCCGCGCGTCGCAGAACTGCGCAAAGTTCCAGCCGGCGCCCGCCTTCTCGGCCGGCGGACGTTCCTCGCACAAGTACGTTGGGTCCAGCAGGAAGCTCGGGTCCGGCAGCGCCGTGTTCCAGCCCAGCGGGTAGAGCTCGAGCTTGTCGGGGTTGCGGATGCCTTCCACGTCGTCGAACACCACGGACGGGTCCATGATCCAGAACTCCGTCTCGATCCCGATATCCTTCAGGTTCTGTTGCATGAAGAGGCGGTTGTCGTCCACCGGCGTGCCGGCCGCCAGCCAGGCGGCAATGGTGAAGCTGGCGCGCTTGCCGTCGCTCTCACGCACGCGCACGCCATCGGGGCCTAGCTTCCAGCCAAGGTCCTCCAGAATCTGCCGGGACTTCTCCGGGTTGTACTCGTAGGTCGGCACGTCCCCGTTATAGGCAAACCCGTGCGGATACCAGGGAGTGGGCAGGAAATCGTTGAACGGTTCCAACTCCTTGATCCGGGTCTTCCAGTCGTACGCATGGGCCAGCGCCTTGCGGAACTCCGGGTTGTCGAACGGATCGATGGCGTTGTTGGCCGACAGGTAGAAGTAGGTATTCGTGGCGAACAGCTGGAGCCGGAACTTGGCGTCGTCCCTGAGCTCCAGGATGTCCGGCGTCAAGGCAAATGGGAACACATCGAGATTTCCGGCCCGAAACTCGGCGGCTGCCGCCTGGGCGTCCGGAATGATGCGGTAGATGACCTTGTCGAGAAATGGCGCGTTGTCAGGGTTCCAGTAGTCCTCGTTGCGGACTAGGCTGAGCTGAACGCCCGGCTCGAAGGCGTCGAACTTGAACGGCCCGGTGCCAACCGGGTTGAGATCGATGTCCTCCCCAAACTGCTCGATGGCGGCCGGGCTCGTCATGTAGGTGGCCTCGGTCGTCAGCCGCCAGTGGAGAATCGGGTCGGCGTCGAGTCCCGAGAACACCCGCACGACATCGCTGCTCACCTTCTCGGCGTGGCTGAGCAAGGCCCAGTTCGTGTAGGGATATACGCCCGTCGCGTGAAACGGGTGATCGGCGTCGAAGACGCGATTCAAGTTGAAGACGGCGGCATCCGCGTCGAAGTCGGTGCCGTCCTGGAACTTGATGCCGCTGCGGATCGTCAGGTCGATGAACGTGCCGTCGGGCGAGATCTCGAAGGCCTCGGCCAGCCATGGAACGGGCTCGACCTTCTCGAAATCGAACTTGAGCATCGTCTCGGAAATCATGAAGGCGATGCTCTTGTCAACTTCGGCAAGCGCCTGTGGCCCCTCGATTCCGCCGACCTGCGGATCCCGCGTATGGCGCAAGATGAGGGTGCCGCCACGACGAACGTCAACGGGCCGCTCGACCTCGCGAGTGACGACCTTCTGGACTTCGACCTCGCGGATGACTTCTTTCTCGACGACCTTCTCGACCTCGACCTCTTTGATGGTCTCGACCGGGACTTCCTTGATGACCTCCTTGGTCACGACTGTCTCAACCGGGACTTCCTTGATGACCTCTTTAGTGACGACCGTCTCGACCGGGACTTCCTTCACCACCTCTTTGACTTCGGTGACCGTCACCGTCACCGTCTTCTCAACGACCTCGGCCTCGCCGCACGCCGCCAGCATGGCGGCCAACGTGGCCGATCCGCCGCCCAGCATGGCTGCGCGCAGCAATTGCCGACGCGTCATCCCAGATTCAGCTGCTCGTGTCATATGAATCCCCCCATGAACACTGGCGCGGATTAGCCCCTAGCGTCCGCGGGCGACTGCAACGCGCGGCGATTCGCCGCCGAGCGAATATCGGAGCGGGGATTACCGCAGATAGAATAATTATGGGTTGAATTGTTTTGACCCGTCAACGGATCGCAAGCGGAGCGCCACCCGCCTGCCGACCAGCGCGAAGCGCACGTGCCCGCGCTTTGGTCGCGGTACCAGGCTGCGGGTGATGGGCCGCGATCAGGGCGGTGCTGTTGTCGAGGGGGGGCGGGCCGGGGGCCCCCCGGCGGTGGGTTTTTGTTTTTTTGGGGGGGTGGGGGGGGCCCCCGGTGGCGGGGGGCGGGGGGTGGGGTTAGGGGCGGGGCCGG
>JAPPNP010000051.1:60649-137791 GCA_028873795.1 Chloroflexota bacterium | reverse complement strand
GCGCGCCCCCCGCCGCCCCACCCGCGCTACGCGCACGTGCCCGCGGTTTGGTCGGGTTACCCGGCGGCGGGTTTTGGGCCGCTATCGGGGGGGGGGGGGGGGCGCGGCGCGCCGGCGGGCGCGCCTCACGGAGTTGGATATTCCTATTGTGGCGAGTTGCCGGTCACCCCGTGATCGCTGCGCGCGATTCCTGGCTTACGCGAGTCCGCTGCACGTCAATCCGGGCCCACCGAGCGGCAAAAGAGGACTTTCCGAAACCCACCACACCATAATTTGACGCGTTTCGCTCGGGGTTCCCAGGTGGGCGCCACAGCGCCGGGAGCGAAATCCTTGATAAGAACGAGGTCTCCGGTTCAATTCCGGATGTGGGCTCCCATCAGGTCCAACAGGTTTGGAACGCTCTATTCGCCACCAGCGGCGTGGTGGTAGGGCCTGCCACAGCGCTTGGCGACACCATAACTGTGATAGCTGTTCAGGGTGGTCGCTGCCCCTCGGAATCGCCCTGGCCGCCGGTCTCGCACGCTGTGGGGCCGTTGCGACGCGGACGGTGGCTACCCGTCGCCGGATGCCAACCATCACGGGCGTGCAGGTCGCTCTCGGGCGGCCGGCCGCAGTGGACCAGCCGCATTGCAACCCGGTCAGCCGTTCTGCCGCCGCGATGATCAGCAACGCGCCCGAGCTCATCAGCCCCACGGCTGGGGCGCCTCGGGGACGCCGACGCGAGACTTGGGGACGCGATCCTCACTGTCGGGAGGCCCGGAGCCTCGGGCCTCATTCAGAGCCTCGTTCACCAGCGAAGCGGGCAGCGAGATCTGGGCTCACGGGTCCCCCGGCGACGAGCCGCTTCGCTCGCCGAGTTTGCCCGGCTCACGTATGATATGGCTGGGTAATAGTCTTGGGAGGAATTATTAGTATGCGTAAGCTCAGCCGTCGAAAATTCATGGCCATGACCGGCGGAGCCGCCGCGATGTCCGCGTTGGCTGCATGCGGCGAGGCCGAGGTCACCGAGAAGACCGTGACGGTGACGGTCACCGAAGTCAAAGAGGTCATCAAGGAAGTCCCGGTCGAGACCGTGGTGAGGCAAGAGGTCATCAAGGAAGTTCCCATCGAGACGGTGGTGACAAAGGAAATCATCAAGGAAGTTCCCGTAGAGGTCGTCAAAGAGGTTCAGGTCGAGACGGTTGTCACGAAGGAAGTCGTCAAGGAAATCCCCGTCGAGCGCGTCGTCATCAAGGAAGTGCCCACGCCATCCCGCTTCTCCGAGGCGCCGATGCTGGCGGCCAAGGTCCAGGCGGGCTCGCTGCCTCCGGTGGACAGCCGTTTGCCGAAAGATCCGTGGGTCATTGAGCCGGTCGAGCAAGTCGGAAATTACGGCGGCACGTTGCGGCTGGGCGGCATTCGCCGCTCGATTGAAATTGGCTACGGGGGCGACGCCAGTCTCATGGCCTACGCCATGACGGGAACCGAGCTGTTTCTCGACCTAGCCAAGAACCTCGATGTCTCGAGTGACTTGCAGACATTCACTTTCGAGATTCGGGAAGGCCACAAGTGGTCCGATGGTGCGCCGTTCACGGCGGACGACTTCATGTTCACGTACGAGGACTTTTGGGGCAACGACCTCGCCAACCCCAGCGGCAGTCTTCAGCACGGCGCCGAGAGAATCGGACTGCGCGAGATCGTGAAGGTCGAAGATACGGTCGTCGAGTTCAAGTTCGATCGGCCGGCGCCCCAATACCTGGATCGCATGGGACGGTACTCGGGCGATCCATGGGTGTTCTCACCGCGACACTATCTCGAGCGCTACCACGAGAAGTACAACTCGGACGCGCAGCGGCTGGCCGAGAAAGCCGGGTTCGAAACCTGGGCCGACCACTTCAAGTCCAAGTTCTACTACGGCCCCAGCACATCCCTGTCACGGGAGGACGCCGCGTTTCGCCCGGCTCTTGGCCCCTGGGTCAACGTCGGCGCCTCGCCCGAGGTCACGCAATTCGCTCGCAACCCCTACTACCACGCGGTCGATACCGCCGGAAACCAGCTGCCGTATATCGACTACGTCAACCACTTCTGGATCAAGGACAAGGAGGTCTATCAGATCAAGGTCACGGCTGGTGAGCTCGACTTTGCGCAGTTCGTGCTCGACCTCAAGAACATGGAGCTCTACCGGGCGGAGGAGGACCGCGGCGGATACCGCACGGTGGTCGCTTCCAGCTTGCGAACGTCGGCCATGTCCTTGTTCCCGAACCAGACCTACAAGGATCCAGCGATCGCCGCCATCTTCCGGGAGAAGGACTTCCGGGTCGCGGCTTCGGTGGCCATTAATCGCGAGGCCATCAACGAGACCCTGTTCTTTGGCTTGGCGCGGCCGTTCACGCCCTACCTGCTTGAGTCCTACAGCTTCTTCAAGCCCGAGTGGGGCACGCTCCATACCGAATACGATCCCGACCAGGCCAATCGTCTGCTCGACGGGATTGGGCTGGACAAGCGCGACAGCGAGGGCTGGCGACTCCGGCCGGACGGTGAGCGCTTCAGCATATTGCTGACGGTCTCCGACCAAGAGGGCCCCAAGGAAGACATGGCCACGTTGGTCGTGAAGGACTGGCAGGCGGTGGGCCTCCATGCCGAATGGCAGTTCGAAGAGGAAGCGCTCTTCCGCGAGCGGGCGAGGACGTTCACCGAAGTGATGATGCCCCAGGACATCAGCGAAGCGGCGGCCTATTTCACCCGCTGGGCGTCGTGGCACTACGGCATGGACACCTATGAGAGCTATTGGGCCGGCAGCTGGGCCCAATGGATTCAAACCGACGGCGCGGAAGGCGAGGAGCCTCCGGACTGGGTGAAAGAGGCCAAGCTCCTGAGAGAGCAATGGCGCCAAGCGGTGCCGGGCTCAGCCGAGTACGACGATCTCGGCGTGAAGTTCTGGTCCTATTTCTACGACCAGTACCCAATCATCGGCACGGTTGGATATCCGCCGCAGCCCACCATCGTCAATCAGGCGCTGCGCAACGTGCCGACGGGCATCAACTTCGCCGCCGCCATCAACTTCGTGCGGCCCTACGGCTTCCCGCAGTTCTACTACGACGGGTAGGGTCGGCCGGCTGAATAGCCTCGCCGCGGCCCCCGTCCTTGGAGGTCCAAGGGCGCGGGGCCGCGACGGACACGAGGCCGCGCGCTGTGCCCACCACTGCGGCGCGAGGCCAGCGGCGGCGTAGTCGGTGGTGTCAGGGGGGCGCGAACATGAGCGGCGCGACCGATCCCCAGGGGCGTTGCGGCAATCGCCGACCTAAAGCGCCGCTGACAGTGGCCGACCACCAGCCTTCGAGCCAGCCGCTTGCCAGGGAAGCTGTCGGCTTCCGGCCCTGGTCGGACCGACGCCGCCCATGGATCCACGCCAGCCTGCCGAACCTCCGGCGCCGCATGCGCGACGTCGCAAGGCGCCCTGAGGGAGCGCCGTGAGGGCCTACCTCGTCCGGCGCATCGGCTACATGGTGCTCGCCTGGTGGATTCTGAGCGCGTTGATTTTCATCGTTATCCAGCTGCCTCCGGGTGACTATCTAACCACCCACCTTAATGCACTCAAAGCTGAGGGATTGACCCTCCACGAAGCCGAAATCGAAAACCTTCGTATCTACTACGGATTAGACCGAACTCCAGTCGAACAATACGTGAATTGGATCACGCGGTTCATTCGCGGCGACATGGGACGTTCATTCGGAAGCTACGGTGGTGGCTCGCGCCGCACGGTGCTCTCGATCCTGCAAGAAGTCGTACCCCCGACGATGCTGGTGACGACTGTTTCTCTCACCTTGACCTATTTGATCGCTGTGCCAATTGGCATTTATTCAGCCACTCATCAGTACAGCCTCGGCGATTACGCGTTCACGGCCGTTGGGTTTATTGGCCTAGCTACCCCTAACTTCATGATCGCACTCATGCTTATGTATTTCCTCTTTCAAGTGTTCGGTGTCAGTCCAGGAGGGCTCTTTTCGCCCGAATATCTCCTTGCGCCATGGAGCCTTGGGAAACTGTGGGACATGATCAATCACCTTTGGGTGCCGGTGTTCGTCGTTGCCACAGCAGGAACGGCCGGTCTCATTCGTGTGATGCGAGGCGTGCTTCTGGACGAGTTGGGAAAGCAATACGTCATCACTGCGCGCGCCAAAGGCGTTCCCGAGCGACGACTCCTGTTCAAGTACCCGGTTCGATTGGCGTTAAACCCCATCATCAGTACGGTGGGATGGACGTTGCCGGCAATTGTCTCGGGCAGTGCCATCACGGCCATCGTGCTCAACATTCCGATGACCGGAGCGGTCTTGCTGGTGGCGTTGCGCGTTCAGGATATGCACCTGGCGGGCAGTATTCTGATGGTCGAGGCCGCGCTTACGATTTTCGGCACTCTGCTATCGGATGTTTTGCTGGTGGTCGTGGACCCTCGAATCCGCCAGGAACGAACGGCTGTCTGAGATGGGAGTTCCGACGGGTACCGACGTTGCGGCTGAGCGGGTGAACATTCGTGAATTCACCGACGAGGAACGCCACTACACGGCCGGCCAGTGGACGCTCATGTGGCGCAAAATGCGGCGACATAGGCTGGGCATGTTTAGCCTGTGTCTATTGGCGATCGCCTATTTCTTTGCACTGACCTATGACTTTTGGATTCCCTATAAGGAGACCTCGGACCACGGCTTCCTGAACTCACCGCCTTCCCGCATCCACTTTTGGGATAGCGAAGGCAACTTCCAGGGTCCGTTTGTCTATGGGATCAAGTCGGAGCTGGATCCGGTGGAGTTCAAGCGGGTCTACGAAGAAGATCTTTCCCGGATAAATAAAATTGTCTTCTTTCAGCGTGGCGAGCCATACAAATTCTGGGGTCTCTGGGAAATGGATCTCCACTTCTTTGGTGTAGAGGACGGCAAGGTCTTCCTTTTTGGGACGGACAGGCTGGGACGCGATATGTTCTCTCGTGTCCTGGCGGGTGCTCGAATCAGCCTCTCCATTGGTCTCATCGGGGTCTTGCTGAGCTTCGTGCTCGGCGTGGTCATCGGCTCGGTGTCCGGCTATGTCGGGGGGACGAGCGATATCCTCATTCAACGGTTTATCGAGGTCGTGATCTCGATTCCATCGATCCCGCTGTGGATGGCAATCGGTGCCGCAATCCCGCCGTTCTGGACGCCCATTCAGCGCTATTTCGCAATCACGGTGGTGCTGTCAGTCATCGGCTGGGCCGGCCTGGCTCGGGTGGTGCGGGGCAAGATCCTCGAGTTGCGCGAACACGACTACGTGATGGCGGCCAGGGTTGCCGGCGCCGGGCACATGCGGCTGATCTTCGACCACATGGTTCCCGGATTCATGAGCTATTTGATCGTCAGCCTGACGTTGACGGTGCCGAACATGATTCTTGCCGAGACCTCGCTGAGCTTCTTGGGGCTGGGGATTCGTGAGCCATCAGTGAGCTGGGGAAGCCTGATGCAAGACGCCCAGAACGTACGGAGCATCGCCCTCTATCCCTGGATGCTCATTCCTGGCCTGTTTGTGATCGTGGTGGTGTTGCTATTCAACTTCATGGGTGACGGCTTGCGCGACGCAGCCGATCCATACACCTAGTCTTGCGCCGCTTCGGCATCCCGCAGGCGCCACACGCTGCCCTGGAGAGTTCCGGCGACCAGGATGTCCTTGCCCACTTGGTCAGGCGCGAGGGCCAAGCTGGTCACTGGTGGCGCTCCCATGCCGGCCGACAGCCGCCGCCATATGCGGCCGCGGTCCGACGATCGCAAGACGCCGCGGCTCGTGGCGGCATACAGGGTGTCGTTCGTGGCGAACCGCGCCGAAGCCCTCACCGCGAGGACGGACGAGCGGGCTTCGGTTATTTGCGTCGCGCGCCAGGACTCCACCTGGCGCCCAGCTGGTGTGATTACCTCACGACCGGTGGCGACGGCTATGAAGTCGCCCCTATGACCGTACGTGTGTGGGATTGCCAGCGAGACCCAGCCGTCGCCGGCGTGTTCGAGGATCTGACGCCACGCAGTTCCGCGATCCGTCGAGCGGTACACCGCAACCATTCCCTCACCCGCGGTGGCCGCGAAGAGCGTGCCGTCAAAGGCGTAGTTTGGAGAAAACGCCACCGTCACGACGTTCCTGCCTGAGAATTGCTCAGCCGACGGCGACCACGACTTGCCGCCGTCGCGCGATTGCGCCAACGCGCCGTCGGCGCCCCCAACCGCGATGGCCTGGCCGGTAGGTGCATCCGGTGCGACGGCCAGGCTCAGCGGCATGACGTCCCGCGGCAGACCCGCCGCCGGTTCCCACGCCTGCCCGCCGTCGCGGCTTTCCATGAGACTAGCTCCAGCGATCGCCCATACCCGGCGATCGGCCGGGAACGTCGGTGAGAAGACCAGTGACGTCACGCTCAACTCGCCGAGGCCCTCGCTGGCGGGGGACCAGGTCAATCCACCGTCGGTGGATCGCAGCACGCCTTCGGCCGCCGTGCCGACAAGGAGCGTGCCGTCGGACGCAATGTCAGGGGACAACGCCAGCGCCAGGACCGGTCGGCTGGACATGCCAACGTTGGAAGGCCGCCAGGATCCGCCGCCGTCCGCCGAACGCAGGACGCCGCGCTCGTGCAGACCGGCCAGCCACCCAAGGCCGTCCGGGCTGACGCAGCTCGTGAGGGCCAGGACCGAACTGATATCCGCCGCACCCGCCAGCGGCTGCCACGAGACGCCTCGATCACGCGACTGCATGAGGCCACGCTCGGCCGTGGCAATCATCAGCGTGCCGTCGGCGCTGAAGTCCGCCGACACTGCAATGGCATTGACGCTGGCGTCGGCGTCCACGGTTTCGAGCCGATGCAACGCGTTGCCGTCGATTGACCGCCAAAGCCCCCCACCCTCGGTTCCCACGAACAACGCACTACCACTTGGACACGGTGCGAAGACGATGGCCTGAACCGGTTTGCCGGCCGGAAACCCGGCCACGGCGAACCATTGCCGCGCCTCGGCTGCCCATTGATAAAGGCCGGTCGACGTTCCCGCGAACAGCAATCCGTTCCCCTCAGGCCCGAGGTGAGCGGCTAGCGCATTGACAGATAGATCGGCGAGCCCAAGGTTGGAGGCATTCCAGGTGCGGCCACGATTGGTGGTGACGTACACGCCGTCTTGGCTCGTCCCGGCCAGGATCATGCCGTCGCTTGCGTAGGTCGGCGAGAACGCCAGCGCGGTGACGTCCGGCCGCTGGCCCCAGAAGTCTTGATCACGCCACGACGTTCCGCCGTCCACCGAGAGGAAGGCGCCAGAGCCGGCGGTGCCGACGATCAGCGTGGAATCGCTGTCAAACGTGGGTGAGACGGCCGCCGCCTGTATGAAGCGGCCGCCCAGCGCCCCCACCTTTACCCATGAATGCCCGCAGTCGCGCCCGACGAATAGCCCGCCTAGGGTTCCAGCGATCACGACCTGGCGGCTCGCACCCGGCGGCCCGGCCGCCAGCGCCGTCACCGTGCCGCCCTCGGCCGTCGTCAGCGGCTTCCAAGCCTGCGGCGTATCAGGATGCGACATCAGCGGCTCCAGACCATCCGCACCGTCGTGGATCGACATGCGGAATCCGCAAGATGAGAGTACTTGCTGGAGGGTCCGCCAGGCGCCGGGACGTTCCGTTCGCGCATACCACGGGCATTCAGGCGGCGGCAGGCTGACGCAATTTCCACGGATTCTGCCGCTCGCAATCGAGGCTCGGCCTGCCGGTAGAATCGAGCTCACCGGCGAGTGCACCGTTGCCGGTCGGTCCGTGACTCGGGTGGCCGACGTGAGGAATGGCATCCGCGCCCTCGGGGCTTTGGCCCTAGCGGGTCTCGCTGTGACCGGCTGCGACTTCTTTACCGAGAGCGAAGCGAGCGCCCCCGCGCTGATCACGGCGCCCCCGAGCTATCTCGACCGCCCCACGGTCCAGGTCGAGCGAGGCCGGATCCAACAAGACATCCGCTTGGAAGGCCGAGTCGCGGCCGAACTGGAGACGGCCCTCGCCTTCGACGTCCCAGGGATGCTCAAGGTGGTCCACGTGCGGCGGGGCGACGAGGTGCGGGCCGGAGAGGTGGTGGCGGAGCTGGACACTGGCGCCAGAGCGGACGAAATTGCGGCGGCGCAGGCCAACCTCGAAAGCGTCGAGCAGCGGCTCGCCGCCGCCGAATCCGAGCTCTTCGAGCAACAGGCGGCGGCCGAGGAGGCGTTGCTGCTGGCCCAGAGTCAGGTATTCGCCCGACAGCGAGCGCTCGACACGTTGCTAGCCGGACCTTCGGCGGCAAGCCTTGCCACCGCCCAGGCGGCGGTTGCCACGGCAGAGGCTGCGCTTGCAGGTCGCCACGCGGAGGTGCGCCGCATCGAGGAGACGCTGCCGGCGGCCATTGACGCCGCCAGAGCCGACGTTGAATTCCATGAGCTGCGGCTGATGGGCGCTCAGGACGAGTTTCGGCGCCTGCAGGGGCAGAGCCCGCCGGCTTCCGCCGAAGCGCTGGCAGCGGCCGAGCAGGCCGTGGCCGCCGTCACGCTCGCCTTGGCCGGCGCGCGCTACGAGATCTCCCTGCTCGAGCGTCCCGAGGGCCCGCCCACGCTTCAGGTCGCGCGGGCCTCGACGGCGGGCGCGGAGGCGTCGATCGCCAGCGCCGAAGCCGAGTTGGAAGCCCTCCGGGCCGGAGCGGACGAGGCCACGGTCGAGCACGCGCGGACCCTCCGGCAAGCTGCCGTTCTCCGGCGCGATGCCGCCCAGCGAGCCCTAGCTGCTATCGAGAACGGCGAACACGGAGCGGCTCACGAGGTTGCGACGCTGCGCGAAGCGGCCGCGGCTGCCCGTTCGAAGTTGTCGGAGTTGAGAGCGCCCACGGCCGACCACCAACTGGCGGCACCCTTCGACGGCGTGGTGACGTACGTGCCTCGCGTGCCGGGTACCCAGGTGCGACCGGGTGAGGCGATCGTTGAGATGGCCGACGCAAGCACGCTGGTGGTGCGAGCTAGCGTTCCTCGCGGGTATCAACCCCAGCTTGCGGTGGGGCAGGCGGTGGACGTGGTCGTCGGTGGACTGGAGGGGACCGTCTTCCGGGGACGGGTGGCCGTGCTGCCGCATGAGATCGGCGCGCCTGGCGGCGGCACCGTACGTGTCGACGAGGCGAAGATCACCGCGGACTGGACCGACGCGGATGTCGAGATCGGGATGCGCGCGGTCATGACGATCACCCTGCAGGTCAAGGATCACGTCTTGAAGGTTCCCATCACGGCCGTCCGCACCGTGAACCTGCGCCAGTTCGTCGAGGCGCTCATCGATGGGCGACGCCGCAGCTTGCCGGTGCGCACCGGCATTCGCAGTGACTCAGAGATCGAGATCATTGACGGGGTCGAGGAAGGCGCCGTCATCTTCGAGTCCTACTGACCGTGACCTTCCCGCGGGCGCTCGCGGCTCTGGTTTTCCGGCGTCTGCGAAGCAGTGGGCCCGCCATGCTGATCGTGGCCGTGGGTATGTGGGCCAGCGTGGCCCTGGTGACCGCGGTACCGCTCTTTGCCGCGGGCTTCAGCGATGCCCTGCTCAGACGTGAGATCGAGCACGCGCGTCTCCCGTTGGCGTCCAGTGTCGTCGTGAGCCACGCCGAAGGCCAGACCCGCCAGCCGGCGATGGGGCGAGAGGGGTATAAGCGCGCCTCCGAGGCGTTGGGTACGCAGCTAGCCAACCTCGTCGGACTGCCCGAGCGCCAACGAGTGAGCTATCTCGAGTCGGATCGGATGCCCATCGAAGCGTTTGCGCCAACGGGTGAGCCACTGCGGCCGTCCTCATTTATCTTTGGGTTCCTCGCTGCGGTGACGGGGATGGCCGACAACGTCGAGCTGCTGGAAGGGCGGCTGCCGACGGATCTGGTCAGGACGGCCCGGGACACATCCGGCGCGCGGTTTGCGCTCCTCGAAGGAATGATGTCGTCGCGCGCGATGGACAACCATGGTCTGCTGGTTGGCGACCGCGTCGAGCTGACCCACAGCGACGCCCGCGCCACCGGGTCATTTTTCATCAGCGTCGAAATCGTGGGCCGCTTCGTCCCCAGGGACCCCGACTCGATTTACTGGTTCAAGCAGATGGACGATTTCGACCAGGGCGCGGTGATCGTTGACCGCGACGCCTTCGTGAGCGGACTCCTCGTCCTTCGACCCAGTCTCTACGGTGAGGCGGCCTGGTATTCGAATTTCGACCCCGACGCCATTCGCGCCGCGAACTACCAGCGCATCATCAGCGGATTGCGACGACTTGACCCGCTGGCGGAAGCCATTGCGCCAAACGCGAGCGTGGAAACCAGACTGGATCGCATCCTGGTCGCCGCGGACCAGCAGCGAACGACGGTCGAACTCACGTTGTTCGTCCTCAGCGCGCCCGTCGTGGGTCTCGTCCTCTATTTCATGGCGCTCTCGACCGGGATGGTCGTAGACGGGCAGCGCACCGAGATTGCCGTGCTCAAGAGCCGTGGCGCCAGCACGCGGCAGGTCGTCGCCGTCTATCTCTTGGAGAGTCTGCCGCTGGCCGGACTGGCGATCGCCGTGGGGCCCTTCCTGGGCATGGGAATCGCCCAGGCGATGGGCAAGACGCTCGGCTTCCTGGAGTTTACGAATCGGCCCGACCTGCGACTGGAGCTGACGGCAGGCCACTATGTGCTGGCCGCGGCCACCGCCGGGCTGGGCATTCTTGCCATGCTGGCGCCGGTGATCGGCGCTGCGCGTCGATCGGTCGTGAGTCATCGACAGCAGGTCGCGCGGATCCGGCGCGGGCCTTTCTATCAACGGTTCTTTCTGGACCTCGGGCTGCTGGGGCTGGCGCTCTATGGGTACGCCACGCTGCGCAGCTGGGATGCCCTGCCGGACCTCGGTCCCGAGGCCCAACCCTTCGCACAAGCCCTGCTCGTGCTCATCCCCATCGTTTTCATCCTGGCGGGCGCCCTGGTCTTCCTGCGGTTGGTCCCCTGGATCGTCCGTTTCCTGATCTGGGCGGGATCTCGCATGGATGGCGTGGTGTTGTTTCTGGGCCTGCGGCAGATGGGGCGGCGCACCGGTCCATTCACCGGCCTGATGATCCTGCTGATGTTGACCTTTGCCACCGGGACGTTCAGCGCATCGATGGCGGCCACTATCAACCGCAATCTGGAAGACAGCGCGTATTACCAGATTGGCGCGGACGCTCTCTTCGAGGAGTACGGCGAATTCGACGACAACCAGCAGATCTGGCACATGCCCCCGATCGAGGGGCATCTGGACGCCACCGCCGGCGGCGCTCCCGCGGTGGACCGGGCGGCTCGCCTCTGGCGTGATGACGCTGTGGTCAGGCTGTCGGGCGGACCGCTGGCCTACTCACGCCCGGTGACGCTCTACGGCGTGGACCCGGGTCCGTTTGCCCAAACGGCGTGGTGGCGCCGCGATTTCGCACCCGCGTCACTCGAAGCGCTGATGAACGCAATGATCACCGACGATCGGACCTTGCTGGTCGATCGGCGTCTCCTGGCGGAGCTCCCCGATCTGCAAGTGGGTGACCCTGTCAGTGTCGATGTAGGCGAGGACGAACTGGGGTTCTTTGTCGCGGGTGTCATCGACACCTTCCCCACCCACTTTCCCAATGAGGGCTTTTTCGCGGTGGCGGATCTCGGACACCTCGAACGGACCTTGGGTGAATCACCGTGGAACGTCCTGGCGCGACTGCGACCTGAGGTGGGAGCCGGCAAGCTCGTCGGCGGCCTGCGAGAGCTGGGATTCCGCGTGATTAAGGCTCTCGACGCGCGCGAGCTGCTCGCAAGCGCCCGCGACGACGCCACCCGGATCGGAACGTTCGGGATTCTCACGACCGGATTTGTGATTTCGGTACTGCTGACGGTGGCCAGCCTGGCGGCCTACGCGCTCATATCGTTCCGGCGTCAGCTCCCGGAATTCGGAATTCTGCGCGCCATGGGCATTGCGCGGCGCCAGATGGTGGCGCTCATGATGTTCGAGCACGGATTCCTGGTGGTGCTGGGGACGGCGGCCGGCACCGCGCTGGGGATCGTCACGGGCGCGCTGTTCACTCCCTTCATGCAGCTTCACGAGGAGCGCCTGGACAGAACGCCTCCGTTCGTGGCCATCACGGCGTGGGATGACCTGGGCAAGCTATTCGTTGTGCTCGGCATCGCGCTCGCGCTGGTGCTGACTGTGACCATGCGGAGGCTGTGGGGCATCCGCGCGCATGAAGCCATCAAGTTCGGAGACGAGTAGACCTCGGCGTGTCCTCGTTCTGACCAAGGCCGGAGCCCGTGTCGACCTCGGCGGCGGCGACCTGCGCCCGGGACAAATCACCGCGGCGGTCGATACTCCGGCCTCGATCAGCCCTCAGTCGATCGACAGCCCGGCGAATTTCGCCGCGTTGACGCCGAGCACGAGCCGCTTTTCCTCGTCCGACAGGAAGTCCGCGTGCGTGGAGACCATGGTGAGGTTTTGCTTGTAGGTGCAGCGGCCGTCGGTCCACGGCCAGTCCGTGCCCCACATGACCCGCTCCGCGCCCGCGCCCCGGACGAGACCCTCCAGCAGGGCGAGTCCGTTGGCGTACGGATACTCCCACTCCGGGCCTTCCATGCGGCCATTGGTCCACGCCATCTCATCGCCAAAGAAGATCGTGACGGCGGCGATGTCGGTGTAGAGATGCTCGTGCCGGTTCAGCAACCGCACGAACGGGTCAAGCAGCGGAAACGGCGGGCGGCAGTTCTGCAGCCACAGGTCGCCCCAAGTAAAGCAGCCCCAATGCGTCAGCAGGAATTTGACCGTCGGGAAATCGCGCGCGACTGGCTCGAAGAGGTCGAGGAACTCCTGGTAGTCCGAGACACAGGCGCGCAGGCGCGGATCGTTCCAGCGCTCCCAGGCCATGATGATCGGCACGTCGCGCTCGGCGCATATCTCGTAGACCTTGCGCAGCCCGGGATCGGAAGGCAGGTGGCCTCGATAGGCCGGGAAGATCTTGAGTCCCACGGCCCCCGCGTCGAGGTCCTCGCGGATCCGGTCGAGATATCCCGGTCGATCGGGGTTGATGTGATCGGTGAACCAGATCAAGCGATCGGTGTTCCCCGGCAGGGCGTCGAGGAAATACTCCTTGGTGATGCGGTTGGCGGCCGGGTCGTTCCAGGCGTCGCCCAGGTCCGGCCAGATGTCCTCCGCCGTGTAGCTGATGAAGAAGCACTTATCCACGCCGGCGTAGTCCATCTCGTCGAGCAGCAGCTCGGCCGACATGGGGTGCCAGGTGTAGTGCATCCGAACGCCGCGATCGTTGGCGTGGGCCTTCTCCAAAATGTGGACTTGCGTGTCGATAATCATCCTTCCCTCGATTCTCGGGCGTGCGGACGGCGCGTCTCGCTGGCGCCCCCCGTGGCTGTCTCCCCTGCGTCGTCAGATCGTCCTTGGCCGGCTCTCAGCGACCGGGTCCCTCCCTCGTCGACTCGACCGATGTCTTGGTCGACACACACCGCATAGGCAGATTCCGCCTCAGCCGGCGTGATGTAGCCGCGTCGTACGTCGTCCATCACCCGACCGATCGCGCGCTCGCGAGGATCGCCGTATCCGCCGCCCCCTCCGGTGAAATAGACCACGCGCGACCCGGCCGGCAGCGCGTGATTGGTGCATTTCTGCATCCGCTCCACGCGGTCGTCCGGGTGGTGAATCTCAATGAAGCTGCCCTGCCCCGGCTGTCCCCCGTGCAACCCCCAGGGCAGGCACTGCGAGCGCTCGAAGTTCGCCACCAGGCGCACGTCGGCCAGCAGGCGCGTCGCGCGACGAACGCCAAGGCCGCCGCGAAACGCTCCGGCCCCACCAGACCCCGCCCGGAGTTCGTAAGCCTCTACCTTGACCGGAAACTTGCGCTCGGAGACCTCCACCGGGTTGTTGCGAATGCCTCCCATCACCATGGCGTCCTCGCCGTCGGCGCCCGGCCGTGCGCCCCAACCGCCGCCGGCTTCGTCCACCATGGCGAAGAAGCTGCCGTCAGCCGGATGCTCACCGAATACGTGGGCGCCGCAACTCCACCCGTAGTTGCCCGCCACCGGCTGCGCCGCGACCGCCTGGGTGGCGGCGCGGCGGATGCAATCGACCAGGGTGCCCGCCGTCTTGAATCCCCAGAACACGGGCGATGGCCGCTGGGCGTTGAAAACCGATTGGGCGGGGACCAGCGCCCGAACCGGCCGAGAGTGCCCCTCGTTGGACGGCTGATGTGGGCTTGTCAGGCTCTTGAACGCGATGCGGCAGATGGCGTTGGTGTAGTTCGGGTTCATGTTGTAGGGCCCCGCGCACGGGCCGCTCGAACCCGTCAGGTCCACCACCATGTCGGACTCGTCCACGATCAGGGTCACCTTGATGTGCACCGGCTCGTCGCGGTTGACCCCGTCGTCGTCCAGAAAGAGTTCCGCCACGTAGCGGCCATCGGGGATCTCTCGGACCTTGGCGCGGGCGTAGGCCTCGCCCTGCACCAGCAGCGCGTCGCAGCACTCGCGGTAGAGCTCGAAGCCGTAGCGCTCAATC
This sequence comes from Chloroflexota bacterium, assembly GCA_028873795.1. Classification (GTDB taxonomy): domain Bacteria; phylum Chloroflexota; class UBA11872; order UBA11872; family UBA11872; genus JAJECS01. The sequence goes on along the minus strand of JAPPNP010000051.1, from coordinate 123,254 downwards.
ACCTCGACGAGACGCGCCTCGCCCACGATGCAGGCGCCCACCTGCGCCTGCAGATCGCCGAGCATGGTGGATCGCGACATGCGGCTGTTGGCTGCCATCAGCCGCACGATCTCCTCGTTGAGCCGCCCTTCGCTGTGCAGGTGAACCGTCGGAATCACCAGGCCCTCCTGGAAGATCTCGGTGGCGTCGGTGCTCGCGAAACCGGCCTTGCCGCCCAGGTCGATCAGATGCACGCGCACCGCCGTGAAGCCGAAGTGCTCGCCCCGGTAGTAGGCGGGCTTGACGATGCTCACGTCTTGCGGGTGCTGCGAGCAGCGATAGGGGTCGTTGACCAGAAAGACATCGCCGGCGCGCATGTGCTCGACCCCGCCCACGTCCTCGATCACCGCCCGCACCGCGTTGGGCAGGTCGCACAGGAAGTAGGGCAGCCCGTCGGCCTGGGCCAGCGTCTCCGCCCGCTCGTTGAAGAACGCGACGGAGAAGTCCAGCGACTCGTAGATGATTGGGCTAAACGCCGATCGCATGATCTTGGTCCGCATCTCGCCCGTGACCGAGATCAGCGCGTTGCGAATCAGCTCGATCGTCACTGTGTCAGCCGCCATGCGCGCCCCCATCCGTGTCGACGATCAAGAAGCCGTAGGCGTCGACCGACATCCGCGCGCCCGGAGGAACCACGGTGGTGCTGCTGGCCTCCGTGACGATTGCCGGACCGCGGAGTGTGTGACCGGCGCGCAAATCGGCGCGATCGTAGTGAGGCGTGGCGCAGAAGGCGCCCTCGAAGTAGACCGGCGACCGTCGGCCGGCCGTTGGTCGCGAGCCGGGCTCGGCGGCCTCGATCGGCTTCAGCTCGGGCCGGTCGGTCGCGCCGCGCGCGGCCAGACGCAGGTTGACAATCTCGATCGATTCGGCCAGGTCGTAGCCGTAAACGCTGCGATGCGCCTCGTCGAATGAATCCTTGACCGCGCTCGCAGCTACCGCCGGGGGCACGGGCAACGTCAATGTGTGCTCTTGGCCGCGATAGCGCAGGTCCAGCTGACGCGCGAATTCGTGGGACTCCTCGACCACGTCTTGCCGCAGGAGCAGGGCGCGTCCCTCGGCCTCCAACTCGGCGAAGAGCGACTCGCTTTCAGCCAGCGAGCAGGCGTCGGCGGGGAGCACGACGGTTCGAACCAAATCCTGCCGGAAGTCCGCGAACAACATGCCCCACGCGGAGAACGTCCCCGGCGCCGGTGGGACAACGACCCTGGAGACGCCGATTTCCCGCGCGATGCCGACCGCGTGCATGGGTCCGGCGCCACCGAAGGCGAGCAGGCTGAAATCCTTGGGCGAGCGCCCGCGGCCGATGGTGATCTCGCGCACCGCGTTGGCCATGTGGTTCGTCACCAGGCGCACGATGCCTTCGGACGCTTCCTCGAGGTTCATGCCCAGGGGCCGCGCCACCCCGCGCGTCACCGCGTCGGCGGCCAGATCGGGCTGAACTTCGAGGCCTAAAGGGGCAAACGTCTCTGCTCCGATACGCCCCAGCACCAGGTTGGCATCGGTGACGGTCGGCTCGCGTCCACCGCGTCCATAGCACGCCGGGCCGGGCCGGGCGCCCGCGCTCTGCGGCCCGACTCGCAAGGAGCCGCCGACTTCCACCTGCGCCAGCGAGCCGCCGCCGGCGCCGATGGCCTTCACTTGCAGCATGGGAACCAGCACGGGCAGCCGGTTGATCTCGGTGTCGGTGGTCAGCCCCACCTCGCCGTCGATGACCAGGCTAACGTCGCAGCTGGTGCCGCCCATATCGAGGCTGATCATGTTGGCGTCGCCGAGCCGGCGCGCCACCTGTGAGGCGCCGATCGCGCCGCCCGCCGGGCCGGACAGCAGCGTCTGGATCGACCGAGCCTTGGCCAGGGACGCGTCCATGATGCCGCCGTTGCACTGCATGACATACAGCGAGCGGCGATACCCGCGCCGGGCCAACTGGCGCCCCAGATCCTCCAGATAGGCCGTGATCAGCGGCTGCAAGTAGGCATTCATCACCACGGTGCTGGTGCGCTCGTACTCACGCCATTCCCCGCTCACTTCGTGCGAGAGCGAGATGCTCGTCCCGTCCATGTGCTGTTCGAGAACTTGCTGAATCCCCAGCTCATGCGCCGGGTTGGCATAGGCGTGCAGGGTGCAAACCGCCACCGAGGACACGCCGTGCTGCCTGAGCGACGCCGCCATGGATTCAACGTCGGCGGTGTTCAGCGGCGCGAGCACCTCGCCGAACGCGTCGATCCGCTCGTCTACCTCAAAGACAAGGTCCCGAGGCACCAGCGGCGTGGGCTTCTCGTAGACGTAGCTGTACATATCGGGCTTGTCCATCCGCCCGATCGCGTAAACGTCGCGAAAGCCCCGGGTGGTTACCAGCCCGGTCGGGACGCCTTTGCCTTCGAGAATGGCGTTGAGACCGACCGTGGTGCCGTGAACGAAGAACGCGACCTCAGCCAGATCCACGCCGGCGCCGGCCAAGCACTCCAGCACCCCGTCTGCCAATGACTCGGGGCTTGAGGACGATTTGGCGACCCGCAGCTCCCGTGTCTCGTGGTCAAACAGCACCAGGTCGGTGAAGGTGCCGCCAATGTCGACCGCCAGGCTCCGGCTCATGCTGGCGCCGCCTCGCGCTCGGCCTCGGCGTAGAGGAAGCAGGCGACCCGATGGCCCGGCTGGGCTTCCAGCAGCGACGGCTCTTCGTGCCGACACCGGTCCATCACGAAGGCGCAACGCGTCTGAAACCGGCACCCGGTGGGAATGTTGGCGGGGCTGGGCGGCTCGCCCGGCAACAGGACGCGCTCTCGATTGGTGAATGGGTCCGGGATCGGGATTGACGCGATCAGCGCCTGCGTATACGGGTGCAAGGCGTCGTCGAAGATTCGCGCCGTGGCGCCAATCTCCACGATTGCCCCGAGGTACATCACCGCCACGCGGTCGCAGGTGTGCCGCACGATGGTTAGGTCGTGCGAGATCAGCAGGTAGGAAACCGCGGTCTCCTCCTGGACCTGCTGGAGCAAATCGACCACGGTGAGCTTCAAGGAGGAGTCCAGCGCCGACGTGGGTTCATCCAAGACAATGAAGCTGGGCTCGGTCGCCAGGGCGCGTGCGATGGCCACCCGCTGCTGCTGCCCGCCGCTCAGTTGGTGGGGATACCTGCTGCGGTGCATCGGCTCGAGCCCCACCTGACCCAAGAGTTCGAGCACGCGACGCTCCGCGGCCTCGCCTCGGGCGAAGGCGTGGATGCGCAGCGGCTCGGCCAGTGTGGCTCGCACCGTGCGCATCGGGCTCAGCGATTGGCCCGCGTCCTGGAAGACAATCTGCATCCGACGACGTAGCTCGCGCAACCGTTGGCCGGTCGCCTGCGTCACGTCATCGTCGCCAAACGCCACCGTTCCCGCGGTCGGTTCGAGCAGCCGCAGGATGCACCTCCCCAGCGTGGACTTGCCGCAGCCGCTCTCCCCCACGAGCCCAAAGGTCTCGTGCGCGCGCACCGCAAACGTCACCCCGTCCACCGCGCGCACCGGACCTTCGTGTCGCAGCTGCTCGGGCGTCCCACGGAGCTCGCGCCGACCTCGGGACGGGAAATACTTGAACAGCTTGGTGACGCTAAGGAGCGGCGAATTCACGGATAACCGTCTCCTGGCACAGGACGTGATGGTCCGGCGCGACTTCACGCCTCGTTGGCCGCACCGGCCGGCAAACTGGCAGCACGTACGCGCAGCGGTCGGCAAATCGGCAGCCCGGCGGCGGGTGCAGGAGGTTGGGCACGACTCCCGGAATGCGCTCGATGTCCGACAGTGGGCTGTCGCGATCGATGCGCAAGGTCGAATCCAAGAGTGCGCGCGTGTAGGGGTGGCGGGGATCGCGAAAGACCGCGCCCACCGGCCCGACCTCGACGACGTGCCCGGCGTGCATCACCCCGACGCGATCACACATCTCGGCGATCACGCCCATGTCGTGGGTGATTAGTAGGATCGAGGCGGCTTGCTCCTCCTTGAATCGCCGGAGGTGCTCCAGGAGCTGCGCGCCCACGGTTTCGTCCAGCGCCGTGGTCGGTTCATCGGCGATCAACAGCCGCGGGCGCGAGGACAGCATCATCGCGACCATCACGCGCTGACACATGCCCCCTGAGAGCTGATGCGGATATCTCGTGAGCGCCGCCTCGGGGTCGGGCATGCCCAGGTCTCTTAACATCCGAACCGACCGGCGGCGGACTTCGGCTCGGCCAATGTCGTGATGGGCGCGGAGTGCGCGGGCCAGCTGCACCGCCACGGTGCGCACCGGATCGAGCGACGCCCGAGGATTCTGAAAGATCATCCCAACCTCGCGTCCACGGATGGTGCGCAAGACGCGCTCCGGAAGCTCGCGCAGGTTTCGACCGCCAAACACAATGTCGCCACCGACGATGCGTCCGGGCGGAGGCACGAGACCGAGGATCGAGAGCGCGGTGACCGACTTGCCGGAGCCGCTTTCGCCGACCAGACCGAAGATCTCGTTGGCGCCGATCTCGAAGCTAATGCGGTCGACGGCATCGAGAGTGCCGTCGCGGGTGCTGAAGTGCACCTGAAGCTCGGAGACGCGGAGCAGGGGGCCGTTGGCGCTCATTGTCGGCGCCGCCGCGGGTTGAGCACGTCCAGCAAGCCATTGCCGACCAGATTGAACCCGAGCACGGTTACGAAGATCATGAGCCCGGGAAACAGCGAGATCCACCACTCGCCCGTACGGACGTAGGGCGACCCCTCGCTCACCATGATGCCCCACTCGGGGGCCGGCGGCTTGACGCCCACGCCGATGAAACTCAGCCCCGCCGTCTCCAAAATCACGTAGCCAAACGTCAACGTGGCTTGCACCACGAGCGGCGGCAGCGAGTTGGGCACGAGGTGAACCGCCAGGACGCGCAATGGCGAACTGCCAATGGCCCGGGCGGCTTCCACATACAGGCTCTCTTTGCGGTGGAGAATCTCGGCCCGAGTGATCCGCACCATCGGCGGAATGGCGATGACCGTCAGCGCCACCACCAGGCTGAGCATGCCGCCTTGTTGGATCGTCACCGCGATGCCGATGGCCAGAATCAATGGAGGAAACGAAAACACCACGTCCATGGCTCGCATGACCAGTTCGTCCACCACCCGGCCAGCGAACCCCGCCAGGGCGCCCAGCACCACGCTCAGCACGAACGCGACAGACACCACGATGCCCGCCACCGCCAGGTCGACCCGCGCCCCGTGCACCACCCGCGAAAAGATGTCCCGCCCAAACTGATCGGTTCCCATGAGGTGCTGCGACGACGGTGGCTGCGTGGTGTTGAGCAGGTCGCCGCTCACCGGATTCGCCGGGGCGATCAGGGGCGCAAAGATGGCGAACACCACCACGACCGCGATCAGGATCAGGCCGAAGACGGTGAGGGTGTTTTGGCTCACCTGGTACCACACGGAGGCCACGCGCCGGCTGGGGACATCGAGCGCGCTGCGCAGTGGCCTTGGTACGAGCGCGGCAGTAGCCATGTCAGGCCACCCGGATCCGTGGGTCGATCGCGAAATACAGCATGTCGACGGTGAGGTTGATGAGCGCGAACAAGACGCCAACGATGAGGACCAGGCTCTGGATGGGCGCGAAGTCGAGACCGATCACACTGCGGTAGAGATAAAGCCCAATACCGCTCCAAGTGAAGACGATCTCAACCAGCACCGCGCCCCCAACCAGATATCCCAGTTGCAGGCCCACCATGGATACCACCGGAATCAACGCGTTGCGCAAGGCGATCTTGAGCACGACCTGCGTGCGGGAGAGGCCCAACGCCCGCGCCGCGCGCACGAAATCCGACTCCAGGGCCTCGATCATCGCGGCGCGCGTCATGCGCGTGATCGGCGCCAGCGGCAGGATGCCCAACGTGACGGCCGGCAGCACGAGATATAGCAGGCTGGATCTCAGGGCCTCCCAATTGGCGGTGAGGATGCTGTCGACGACGTAGAGACCCGTGATCTGCGTGGGGACCTCCACGTCCGGCGCCAGCCGGCCGAGCGGCGCCGGCAGAACATGCAGTTGGGTCACGAACGCGATGATCAGGAGTAAGCCGATCCAAAACACCGGCGCGGAGATGCCCAATATCCCGAGCAATGTGGCCAGGTGATCGAACGGACCGTTGCGCCGCAGCGCGGCGGCGACGCCGAGGGAAACGCCGAGCACCACCGCGATCAGCAACGCGGCGAGGGCCAGCTCGATGGTGGCCGGGAAGCGCTCGACGAAGTCCTCGGCCACCGGATTGTGGGTGCGCCACGAGTCTCCGAGATCCCCCCGAAACACGTTGCCCATGTAGGTGACGTATTGCTCCGGCAGCGATTTGTCGAGACCCATCTCGGCCCGCTTCAGCTGCACCAGCTCCTCGGTGGCGAAGACTCCCAGCCGCGAACGGGCAGGATCGCCGGGGAGCACGTGCACCAGGAGAAACGCGACGATCGAGATGCCGAAGACGACGAGCACCAGCAGCGCCAGCCGTCGGGCCAAATATCGTCGTCGCGTCATCGTGCTTGCATCTCCTGCCTTCGCACCCGTCCACGACCGCAGTTAGCCGGTCGGTTCAATCCGTGCAGCTACGCGGCGTCGCGGACGCCGCTGGGGATGAGCGAGGGCCTTTCCCCTGGCTGGCAAGACCCTCGCTCAGGTATCTCCCCCGAGTCGCGCCTCAGCTCGTCACACGGATATCCTCGAACCGTGGCCAGACGTCCATGATGCGGACGTCCTCCACGCTGTTCGTGCTGACTACGTGTGAATCGACGTCCAGGAACGGCACGCGCGGCGATTGGTCGGCGATGCGCTGCTGGATCTCGGCGACCTTTTCGAACTTGCTCGATGCATCCAGCTCCGCCACGGCTGCCGTAATCAGGTCGTCGGTCTCGGACGTGCCCCACCGGCTCCAGTTGGATCGCGAGTCGGACTTGTAACCGAAGATCATGAAGTAGGCCGCGTCGAAAATCAGGGGCGGCCAGTTCATGGTCGCTGCCACGCACTGGGCCTGCTGAGTCCCGTCCTCGCGCAGGTCGCAGCCCTCCAACACCGCCGCCGACGAGAGCCTCTGGATCTCCATGTTGACGTTGATCTTGCTCAGCTCGCCCGCCAGCACCTGCAGCGCCTGCCCCTGGATGGCCGAACTCTCGTCCTGGCTCACGGTGAAGCTGAATCCGTCGGAGTGGCCGGCGTCCTTGATCAGCTGGCTGGCCTTGTCCAGGTTGTACTCATACTGCTGGTAGTACGGCTGGTAGCCAAAGCAGATGGACGGCACCGGACCCTCGGCGGCGCGGGCAAAACCAAACGTCAACTGGTCGACGAGCTGCTGACGCGGCAGCGCGTGGTTGAGCGCCTGCCGCACGCGCACGTCATCGAAGGGCGGCTCGCTCATGTTCAGCGCCAGGTAGTGATGCTCGCTGCCCGGCGCGTGGTGCACGGTAAAGGCCGGATCGTCGTCGAACTCCTTCAGGTCCTTGAGCAGGAGCTGCTCCGTCATGTCGATGGCCCCCTCGCGCAGCAGCAGCGCCCGCTGGGTGGCATCGGTGATGACGGTGCCCTCGATCGCCCCGACGGCCGGCCGGGCCGAGTAGTCGGAGCCGCCCCAGTAGTCCTGCCGGCCGCGCAGGAGAAAGCGCGTCGACTCGAACTCCTCGACAATCCATGGCCCAGTGCCGATTGATGCGGCGCCCTCCACGGTCGCCGCCCACTCCTGCGCCCAGGGATCGTTGCCGGTCGCGTGGGCCTGCAGCGCCTTGCTGTTCATGATGGGCGCATACGGACCCATCTCGGTCGCGGACAGAATCGTGAACGAATTTGCCCCTGGGGTCAGGTGCATCTTCACGGTCATGTCGTCAATGACTTCGGGCTTGGTCTCCGCCGTGAAGTTGCCGATCACGCCCAATATGAAGGCCGGAATGCCGGGAATCGTGAGCGATCGCTCCATGCTGTAGGCGACGTCGTGGGCCGTCAGCGGCGTGCCGTCACCAAAGGTGATTCCCTGGCGGAGCCGGTACGTGACGGACTTGGCATCGTCCGCAATCTCGTAGCCTTCGGCCAGCCACGGAACCACGGAGTTGTGGTCCTTGGTGCGGGTCCCCTTGCTCGTGGCCTTGTATCCGTAGCGCGTCAGGTTCTCGAGAATGTTGGCGATCACTGCCCGGCTGGGCTCGGAGTTCGGGTCGGCCTGGTTGTCGAGGGAGCCCATCTCGGCTGAGGTGCCAAATCGAAGGACCTGCTGCTCGGCGCCGCCGGGGACCATGACTTCAACCGGAACTTCCTTGATGACCTCGACTTCCTTGATCACTTCCTGCGTCACGACCTTCTCGACGATTTTTTCTTCGCCGCAGGCAGCCAAGGCGGCGGCCGCTCCAACTCCAGCCGCTCCGAGAATCGTGGCTCGAAGGGCCTGTCGTCGTGACATCAATTTCGCGTTCATCTCCAACCTCCCAATCATCGATGTCGGACGTGCGCGACTTGCACGGGGCGCGGAAGGTGCTCTCTCGATCATGAATCTCTGCTCCCCAGAGAATGCTCGTGTGGCCCGCCGACAGGTGGTCGCCAGACCACCCGAGCGACCGGCACATCCCCTGGTCCTGGCCGAGAGACGTCGACCCTTGCGTGCTGTTCATCGGCACGGTCCCGAACATCCGTCGTCTGCTCCTCAGGATTCGCTATGGACACCTCCTTCCAGCACCAGCGACTGCTCCGTTGATTCGATCGAATCAGGCCGCGGGCCAGCGCGATCCGGCGTTCCCGCTTCCGACTCTTCACGGAGCCGGTCCATCGAGCGGCGGATGTCGGATTCAGTCCGCGATAGGTGCCGTGACATCGCATCCGCCGCCGCGTCGGCGTCCCCTCGCATGATGGCGGCGACGATCTCAGCGTGAGCTTGGGCCGCGTACGCCACTGGGTCCGATTGGCTTCCGAGGGTCGATAGACGGATGACGGTCAGCAGCAGCGGAAACAGCGGCGACAGGGCGTGGTAGAGGAAGCGGTTTTCCGTGGCCTCGAGGATTGCCGCGTGAAGTTCGATGTCCCGCTGGTTGAAGAGCGTTGGATCTTCGCCGATCGCGGTGGGGATGGCCGCCAGCGCTTCATCGATTCTGCGCTTGTGTTCCGGCACCGCATGCCGCGCCGCGAGCGCCGCCGCTTGGACCTCAACCGCGCGTCGCGCTTCGAGCATCTCATCGACCAACGCGGGAAACTGCGGGCTCTCGTGAAACGCCTCGGTGACCCCCGGATCGAGAACGTTCCAGTCGTGCGGCTCACGCACGATCGTGCCTATGCCCTGGTGAACCCCCACCAGGCCGCGAGCGGCGAGGACCCGAAGGGCTTCTCGGACGACCGCACGGCTGATCCCAAACTCGTCCCCCATGACGGGTTCTGGGGGCAGGAAATCGCCGGGAGCCAACTCTTCCCGCACGATGCGGCTGGTATACGCCACGACCACTGCGTCGTGCAGGCGGGATCGAATCGGCCGCGCCATCGTGAGGTCATTAGGTCATCAGATGACATGCGGAATATAGCCCCAAAACTATTCGTCGTCAATCATTTCGATGACGAGATAATGGCTCATGCTGACTCGGGCCGCATGGGCCTTCCGTTCGTGGAGACTAGCGGGTTGTGTCCACGGTCACGGAGGACGGTTCCCAACCCCTACGGGTCGCCTGCACGCCCGTGCACGACGGTAGTGGGGGGCAACTGGAGACCGCCGGAGACCCACCACTCCGGAAACTGAGGCGTCTCGCTCGGCTCTCCCAGATGGGCGCCACAGCGCTGAGAGCGAAATCCGTGGTGAGGACGAGGTTCCCGGTTCAATTCCGGATGTGGGCTCCCGAAGGCCTTTGCAGATCCGGAAGACTTCGCCCGTCGCCGGCCACGCCGGCGGTTGGGACCGGTGTTGAGATGCCACCCCCCGCTCCGGCCGACCACCGCGCACTCGGATAACCCAGGCGACCGTACTACGGCCGAGTCTCTCCCGGGAACCGCCGTCCTCGACCCGTGATGCTAAGGTAACAGTCGCTACAGACTTATCGATGGGATCGATAAGTACCAGTCTGTATATATCTCCCTGCTGTGCGGTTCGGATGTTGGGAACGCCGAAAACTCCGTCGCCATCGACCAAGCGAATGGACTGCCTGTGTTCCGGCGGTCAATGCCATCCTGCCCCGCCCATGTCGGCAGGAGTCTGTGTGATGAACAACGGAAACGAGAATCGGATTGCAGGCTGAAGAGCACGGCGTTCACGGGAGGTCGTCGCGCGCTGAATCGACCTCCAGAAGTCGAGCAAAGCGGCTGCTGGACGCCGTGACTCAAGCGGGTGCAGTGCATCATTGGCACCCGTACTCTACGGAGCCCGAGGAGCTCAGATACCCGGCGAAAGTCTTTGTTTGGGTTCGGTGGTTCCTTCATATTGCAAGCATTATTGAATTGGTTTATCGGCCAACATTTACCGTGTTTACCTATTCGTTCTACATTGGCTTTCTTGCGCTGCTTGCGATAGTAAACGGTGTGGTCCACTATCGAGTTGTTTCCGGTCCTTCAGTGACCTTGCGCTGGATGCTCGGCCTTAGCGTGCTGGACGTCGTCATCATAACGGCCGGCACCGCAGTGAGTGGAGGATTAAACCACAATCTATTTTATCTTCTATACTACCCGTCGCTGGCCTGGTTCGCGGTGTTCTTCGGGTCTTTCCGACTGAGTTTTGTGTGGACATCGGTGGTGGCGAGCGGCTATGCCATAGCATGCCTGACAGCCGGATCAGGGCTCGACCTCGAGGCCAAAGAAGAAAAGGTGCTGTTCGGAAGGATTGTGATTATGTATGCGGTCGTTGCGTCGGTTAATTTGCTTGCGAAGGCTGAGAGGATGCGAAGGCAGGGTGCCGTGAAGCGAGAGCGAGAATTACAACGAGAGCGAATCGAGCTATCACAGACCATTCACGACACGACGGCGCAGTCGGTGTACATGATTGGTATTGGCATCGACTCGGCGCGAGAATTGGCGGAGAAAACGAGTTCGGAGATGGTGGCCAAGCTGGATGCGACGTCGGCGCTTTCCAGATCGGCAATGTGGGAACTGCGGCATCCGATCGACGTGAGTCTCATATTCGAGGGAAGGTCGTTGACTCGTGTGTTGCAAGTGCACGCCGCATCGTTTCAGACCATCGCGTCCATACCGGCCGATGTAGTGCAGTATGGCGAGGAACCGGTGCTGCCCTCGGTTACCCGCAGTCGGCTGTTTTCGATCGCGCACAATGCACTGACGAACGCGCTGCGGCACGCCCGCGCCAGCAGGGTGTCGGTCGCTCTCGATTTTCGAGAGGAGCGGCTGCGAATGTCGGTGTCCGACGATGGCATCGGCCTTCCGGCGGACTATGCGGAACGGGGCCACGGCTTCCGGTACATGCGGGCTAACGCGGAGCGAATCAATGGCTGGCTTCACGTTGAGTCCGGGACTAGCGGAAGGGGCACAATTGTTACGTGCGAAGTCGAGTACGATCGAACTTGAGGAGGTCTCCGCCTTGCCTGCAAGCCCACCGACCAGCGTCATGATCGTAGACGATCACTCCATCATGCGGGACGGCCTGCAGGAGATGCTGGAGCGATCCGAAGATTTCCAAGTCGTGGGCCAGGCTCGGGACGGCATTGAGGCCGTGGATGTGGCCCAGAGTCTCAAGCCTGACGTCGTAATCATGGACGTAATCATGCCGCTAAAAAACGGCGTCGACGCCTGCCGCGAAATCGTGGCTTCCGTGCCTGGAACTCGTGTGCTCGTGTTGACCGCGTCGACCAACGAAAACACCGTGGTCGACGCCATTGCCGCTGGTGCCACGGGGTATCTGCAGAAGTTCACCGGGAAGGACGAACTGCTCGCCACGATCCGTGACGTTGCCGCCGGCGAGTTTCGCGTGCCTGGTGATGTGGTTCGGCGAGCCTTCGCCGGCGTCCGTGATACTCCGGGCGAGGCTGGCTCGACCGAATTGGCACGGCTAACCAAGCGGGAGCAGGGGATTCTGAAGCTGTTTGCCGAGGGTAAGTCGTATGCGGAGATTGGTGACGCCAGAGGAAATCGCCCGCTGACGATCCGGAACGCCATCTACAGCATCCGTGACAAGTTGGGGGCGAAGTCGAGACAGGAAATGGTTGTCTGGGCCGTGCGCAACGGTTTGCTGGATAACGACTAAGCCGCACAATTCTCGTCCGGATGTCGGGCCGCATTCGAATAGGGCTGGACCCGGGAGCTGTGAGGCTGACTAGCTCGAGCCCAAGTCTGCCGATTGCCGACGGCCGCGTGAAAACCTACGAAGCAAGGGGGCTCATTCCGTTTCGGCCGCCGGCCGGTCGGACTTGAGGCCGCGGGGCGTTCCGCGGTGACGATGAGACTTCGGAGATCCTGCTAGCGGAACCGTCCTTTGAGCGGGAATGCGGTTGCCCCGCGGCCTGCGTCGGCGTGAGCGACATCCTGGAAGGCCGCCTCGGTTCCGAGGATGACGTCGATATTGACCAGAGGGACCTCGGTGACCGGGCCGATGCCGGCTGCCGCCGCGATCGGGCCATCGCCGCAGGCGCCCGTATCGAGTCAGAGCCCAGACGTGACGACGCGGAATGGCCGACTACATCCGCACAATGAATCGAATTCGCCGCACGTCCGCTCAGCACGCGGGGCACGGTCCCCGAGACGTTGGTGCGCCATTTGGTACGGCTCCAAATCACCGCCAGCCTCGACCGCCGTACGAGACCGAAACTCCCAGACCGTGGTGCATGTCGCCCGGATCATTCTGGTCGCGCGTCTGACCAGGCGATACGACGACGTGAGGTGTCGTCATTCTGAGAATTCGCCATCGGCGTTGAGTTATGTCGCGGAGCGTCGGCGACTAGGCTTGCCTGATCCCCGTTGCGAGTCGATAGAAAAGTACCGGTAGATCAACACTCTTCTGGACAGTCATAACGAACCTTGCATTCATACATTGGCATCGGTACCATACCGACGCCGATGGAATCGGGGCTGACCGCAGCGGCCGGCTGGGACGAGAGGGCTCCCCCCGGCTGGTCTCGATGGGCTCGTGCAAGGCCGTCTTGGTGGAGGTGTGAAATGCGGAGGTTTCTTGGCGCGCTTGTCTGTGCCGGCATCGTTGCGGCGATCAGCGCCGGCGTGGCGGCCGCCCAAAACTATGAGGGCGAAGACTTCTGCCAGGACACGCCGTCTTGGCCCAACGGGACCTATCTCGGCCAGATGCATCCGTACCATGTGGACTTCTATCGCGGCTATGCCGAGCGGCGTGGCTGGGACACGTGCGTTACTTGGGCGCAGGACCAGCGCAACTCAGCCATTCGCGGAATTCGAGAACTCGGTTACACCGTCTCCGAGCCCGAGGGTGGCGCGCCGCCTCCAGGCCCGTCCGCCGCCTCGTCGGCCCTGCCCCCGTTCGATCTCGACCTCTTCTCAGCCGTTGGGGGAGGCCATGCGGGCTCCGCTGGAGTGGCGTTCTCTGTTTCGGTCAACTACGAAGGTGAAAACTTTTGCAAGGACACACCCTCATGGCCGAATGGCACGTATCTGGGCCAAATGCATCCCTACCACGTGAATTTCTACCGCGGCTTTGCCGAGCGACGTGGCTGGGACACCTGCGTCACCTGGGCGCAGGACCAGCGCAACTCGGCTATTCGCGGGATTCGGGAACTCGGCTATACGGTGATCGAGCCGGAAGGTGGGGCGCCTCCTCCGGGCCGCGTCGTGACACCATTCGTTGACACGTCGTCCTTGCCCCCCGTCAGTTCTGCCCTCTACTCGGCCGTCTGGAGGGGCCAGGTGGAGCAAGTGCGGCAACTCGTTGCCGGGGGCTTGACCGTCAACGCGCGGACCTCGGACGGCGATCCCCTCATATACGAAGCCATCTGGCGCAACCACGTGGAGATAGTGCAGATTCTTGCCGATGCGGGCGCCCACGTGAACGTCAACGACAGTGACGGGGATCCGGTCATCCGCGCGGCGATCTGGCGGGATCACGGGGCTATCGTGCAGATCCTGGTGGACGCCGGCGCCGATGTCGACGCGCGGGACGACGATGGCGACCCAGTGCTCCGCGAGGCAATTTGGCGGGGTCACACCGACATCGTGCGCATCCTGGTTGACGCGGGCGCCGACATCGACGCAAAGGATGCCGACAATGACCCGTTGCTGCATGAAGCGGTCTGGCGCGGCCATACCGATATCGTGCGAATCCTTGCGGATGCGGGTGTTGACGTGAACGCGCCTGACTCCGACGGCCGATCACCCCTGAGCAGAGCCAGCTTCTACGGTCACTCGGAGATCGTGCAGATTCTGATCGATTGCGGGGCGACATGATCGAGCGAAGGGCCCATGTCCATGGGCCCGGGCGTCCCAGCGTCGGCGAATCGAGTGGCTCGGTGTCCCGGCGGAATTGGCGCCGTCGGCCTGGCGTCTAGTGGCCGCGTAGACGGTTCGCGTCCGGGCGACGTGACGATTCGAACTGGCGGTGCCCCTGTCGGACTCGCCGCGCAAGACGTGGACGTCGGGGGAATAGCCGCCACGCGTCGGGCCGTGCAGTCCGGAGTCTTAGTCGAGAGATACGTGGAATCGGACTAGGCGAACGGAAACCGTGACAGCTCGAAATCGGACTGCCGTCGTCGCCCTCACAGTCGTCGCGCTCGTGGCGCTGGTCTACGTGTTGAGGCTAGTCCTTAGCAACGATGCGCTGCTGCTCGAGCACGTTTCTGAACGCCGGACCGAGCTCACCGAGATTGCGCTCTGGGCTGGCGCCGACCCCAGCTACCGGGACGACGACGGCCGTTCGGCCCTGCCGGTCGCCGTCGAGCTCGGCGACTCGGTGCTGGTCCGAGTGCTCCTCGAAGCGGGCGCCGACCCCAACGCGCTCACGCCCTATGGCGAGCCTGTTGGGGCCGTGGCTGCCGGCGGTGGCGAGACTGGGATTCTGGCGATGCTCCTGGACGCCGGCGCCGACCCGAACGCCACGGGCGAATCCGGCATCGCCGTCCTGGCCTCGGCTGTGCTCCACGGCGACGCTGAGATGGTGCATATGCTCCTGGAGGCCGGCGCCGATCCCAACACGCTAGCGGAGGAGGACCTTTCGGTCTTGGCCCTGGCCGTGGATCGCGGCGACCTAGCGGTCGCGCAACTGCTGCTGGACGCCGGCGCCGACCCCAACGGCCCCGGAATCGCGGATCTTGTGCAGCGGTCCGGCAACGCCGACGTTCTCGAACTGCTCGAGGCCGGAGTCGTCACGGCGGAAGCGCTATTGGCCTTGGCCGAACTTGGCCTGAACGCCCTGGGCAGCCTCGACGAGATCATCGGGGGCGTGATCTGCATCTTCACCCTCGGCGTCGGCTGCTAGTGATTCGGGAGCCACGAACGCAATGGCGTCGACTCGTGCGACGAAGTGGACATGCCTGGATTGAACAATCGTTGGCTGTTGCCGAAGTTGACCAATTCGTGCCTGATCTCCCCGGTGCAATCCCGGGTATGAGCTCCTCTCGGTTCATCGGCGAGCGGCTGTAGGCATGCGGCCGCGATTTGGTGAGTCATTGAGTGTGCGCCTACGCTGCGGGAGAATTCGCAGCCCGGCAGATTTTCGGCGGCACTCTGCCAGCGGGGGAAGCCAATTGATTGACATATTCCGCGCCGATGGCTGACATCAGCGACTTCGTCGAGCTGCGCGGGACGCTGCCGGCGCTGCGCCACTACCGCTGCCTGAACTCCGGCGGCGTGGCGCCCACGCCTCAGGCCACGCTCGATCTGCAACAGGCCCTCTACGACCGTGAAGCGGTGATGACGACCACGAATCCGGAGCTTTACCAGGTCTACACGGCGGAGTTGCAAGCCCTTCGCGGCGAAATCGCCGCGCTTATCGGAGCTGACGCCGACGAGATCGCCTTGATCCGGGCCGTGTCGGAGTCCATCTCGTGGGTCGCCGCCGCACTCGACTTGCAGCAGGGCGACCGCGTGATCCTCACCAACGCCGAGCATCCCAGCGGCTATCTGCCCTGGCTCACGCTGCGGGATCGCCTGGGTCTGGATCTCGTCGCGATCGAAGTCGACGGCGACGACGACGCGTTCCTGCGAGACCTGGAAGCGGCGCTGACGGCCAACACGCGGGCAATCTGCCTGAGCCACGTCACCACCGAGCGCGGCATCGTGCTGCCGGTCGACGAGGTCTCCGCGCTGGCCCGCGAGCGTGGGATCGTGACGGTGGTGGACGCGGCGCAGTCGTTCGCCGCGCGTCCCACCGATGTGCGCCAGCTTGATTGCGACGTCATGGCGTTCCCCGCCTTCAAGTGGAGCATGGGGCCCTACGGCGTGGGCGCCATGTATGTCCGGCGCGAAATCCAACAGCGGCTGAACCCATCGGGCAGTGGCGGTGGGGCGGTTTCGGAGGCAGAGTTTCCGCCGGGCAGCTTTCGCCTGCATCCGACGGCGGAGCGCTACGAGTTCGGCGCGCGGCCCTATGCGCTGTACGCCGCCTGGCGCTCGTCGATTCAGCTGGTGCACGACCTGGGTCTTGAGGCCATCCAGCAGCGCTGCGCGGCGCTTGCGGCGGATGCTCGCCGAATCTTCGGTGACGTGCCCGGCGCCCAAATCAAGACTCCCGAGCAAGACGCGGCCCGTTCGGGGATTTTCACGGTCGGGCTCGCGGGAGTTTCCGGGATGCCGCTGGCCGAGCACTGCATCAAGACCCACCGCATTCTGTGCCGGGCTGCAGACGGCTACACCGCCGTCCGCTTTTCCTTCCACGCCTTCAACGATGCCTCGGACATCGAGGCTGCCGCGAGTGCCATGAAGGACTATTTCAGCTAGATCCGTCACGGCATCGATGGCGTCCCGCCATCCGATCGACTCGATCTCCTGGCGCAGGCGCGGCAAAGGCTCCGATCAGGTTTGGCCGGATGGTCGTTTGCCGCCCCGGGGGGCCAGCACTCCGACAAGCTCGCTCCCGTCCGCTTCCCTAGGAAACCGTCATTGCGCGTTCCAATCGTGCAGCGATTGCTTGGTGATATAGTGACGCGAGTTAGGAATGGCAGATATACCATTGATCTGGAGGAAGAGTCATGAAGTATGACGCGAAGCTTGCCTTGAATAAAGGGCCAGAAGAAGTCAGCGTTGCGCGACGATCCGGTAGATTTGCTGTGAAGTCACTTAGAGCAATTGCGCGGATTATTGTTCTTATTCCGCTCAAGATATTGTACATGTTTGTTGAGGAAGCGCTCGGACTGGGTTCGAGTGTGCATAGAGATCGGGCCAGTAGGGAAGCGTATCGTCGTCGCAGCGTAACGAATACGACGTACGCCAAGCGCCGCCAGCGCCCCCCACACATGCACTAGGCGAGCCTGTACTTGGAAGCTATTCTGACCGCATCGGTGCGTGGACGTCGCGCGAATATTGATACCATGCGTCGGAGTTCAGGAAGCGTTGCATAGCTCTGTGGCCGTTGCATCAACCTTGACGCATCGAGCTCGATGAACAGTATGCGATACGAGCCGGCCGAGAAGCCTCCCCTGCGGCAGGCGCTTGGCGCGGCTCTCCTTATATTCGTCCCAAACTCGATCAGCGTCATCCTGCTCACGACGTTCGTCGTCCGAGCGTCGGGCGAATCCGATAGCTACCTGGCCTGGGTCACGTTCACCGGGCTGGCAATCTCCGGCTTGAGCATGATTCTTCACGCCTTCCCGTTTCGCCATCTGGGCTCGGGGGGACTGGTGGTCACGAACCTGAATGTTCCGCTGCTGGCGATGTCGGTGTTGGCGCTCGCAGAAGGCGGTCCGGGCCTGCTGGCAACCCTGGTCATAGCGTCGACACTTCTACAGTTCGTCCTAGTCTCGCGCCTCTCGTCGCTGCGGAGAATATTCACCCCCACGGTTAGCGGGATCATCATCATGCTCGTGGCCGTGTCCGCGGTCCCATTCATCGTGGACCGGACGATCGCTCAATCCCAGGATCGGTCGGCGCTCGTTGTCATTCCTGGTGTTTTCGCGCTCGGCGCCGGACTGTGGGGCGCGGTGCAGGCTTCGGCCGCGCGGCGTGTGTGGACGCTGCCAATTGCTGTTGCGGCGGGACTGGCCGTGGCAATCCCCATGGGACTGTACGACGGTGGGCCGGTGGAGGAGGCCTCCTGGCTGAGCTTTGGAGACCTCGAATGGCCCCAGTGGGAATTCGACTTCGGGGTTAGATTCTGGTCGATGTTACCGGCATTCTTGATTGTGAAGCTCACGGCGTTCCTGAAGGTTGTCGGTGATCTCTCGGTCATCAAGCGCGCCTCGTTTCGCGAGCCGCGTGCCGTGGACTTCAGGACGATCCAAAGCGGCTTGAACGTCTATGGGGGGACGACGTTGCTCACCGGGCTTCTGGCCACGTTGCCAGTCTCGGCGCCCTGGTCGTCCACCGCCGTCTACATCGGATTCACCGGCATATCCGCCAGGTCCGTCGGGATCTACCTCGGTTTGCTCACGCTCCTGATCGCGCCGTTCGGGAAGGTGATTGCCGCTCTCGCCGCCACGCCAAACTCGGTCGTCAGCGCGGTCTACATCATGGTCTTCGGGCTGCTCTTCATCGAGGGTGCGAAATGGGTGTTTACGGGTCCGTAGAACAATCGAAAATCGGTCATCACCGGTGTGTCGCTGGTGCTCGGCCTGTCGGCGGGAAGCATCGGCCAGTTGAGTGACGGCATTTGGAGTGAGCTGGTCGGGAACACGGTGATCCTCGGCGCGGTAACCGCGATCGTGATGACAGCGGTCACGGAGTTTCGTGGACTCTGGCCTCGAAAGATGCAGGCAGATTTGTCCCATGCGGCGCTGGCGGACATCGGCGCGTTCTTGAATCGCTTTGCGTCGCAAAACAAGTGGAGTGAGTCGGCGCAAACCCGGCTCAACCTGGCGGTTGAGGAAGCCGTGCTCACGCTATTGGAGCAGGGCGGCGACGCTGAGGCCGACCACCGGCGCCGGCTGGTGGCCTCGGTGCACGCGGACGGCGACGCCGCCGAGGTCGAGCTGGTGGTTTACTCGCGTGAAGACATCGACGGCAATATCGAAGATCAACTCGCTCTGGTGAGCGACCACGCCGGATTCGACGACGCGGAGCAACTGTCGACCAGGCTTCTCCGGCACTTCGCGTCCTCGGTCCACCATCGCAAGTACCACGGCGTCGATGTCATCACGTGCCGGGTGGAGCAATAGGCTCCGGCCGCATGCCGGCGGCGGCGGCCCCAAGCCTCCCAGACCGCGACCGTCCTCGGTGGGTCTAGGCGCTCCGCACACGCCGGCCGATCCGAGCTAGCGGGAGGAAACGCTAGAGGGCGCCGTGGCGGCGGTCGAGTCCACCGCCACGACGCCCAATCGAACCCTCGGCGGCGCCGAGCGTTCGCCTAGCCGTTACTCATCGTCGAAGTAGGCCGATCCGAAGATCAGGCCATCGTGTCGAATCACCCACACGTGCGCCGTGCTGCCCGTGCCCTGGGCCGAGGGCGCCAAGTTGTGGAACCAGCGTCCCTCCTCGGTCACCTCGGCGATCTGTTCGCCGTAGTTGTAGACCACGCCGTCGGTTCCGCGCGCCCTCACGAGCTTCACATCCGTGCCGATCCGTTGCGGCAGCAACGGGTGCACCAGATAGACGTCGTCTTCGTCGATCAGGAACAGGAACGACGCGCCGTCGAAGCTTTCTGAGCTGTTGTAAAAGGCAGTCGTCGCCTCCAGGCCGTCGCTCTCGTAACGATCGATCGCCGCCTGCACGTAGGCCATCGTGTGGGCCTCCGGATCCTCAGCCGCCGGGTAGTAGCCCGAGGCGAAGATCCGCCCGTCGTGCCGGATGGCGAAGGTGACCTTGGGGGCTTCCTGCAGCGTCACCGGGTGAGGCCACAGATACTCGACCCAGATGCCTTCCTCGGTCGCCTCCGCGATCGCCTTTCCAAGCTCGTAGCCGTCGGAGCCAACGACGTCCTTGATGTCGGTGCCGATCAGACGCGGGAAGAGCGGATGGATGAAGTAGATGTCGTTCGCATCCATCGCGAACAGATAGAACTGCCCTTCAAACGCCGCCGTGCTGTTGTAGTAGTTCGTCATGGACTCCAGGCCGTCGCGTTCGTAGCGCTCGATGGCCCGCTGCACGTATTCCACGGTGTATTCGCGTGGGTCGGCGCCCAGCCAGGCCGGCGGCTCGGCGGTGGGGTCGGGGGTGTAGTAGCCGGAGGCAAAGATCAACCCCTCGTGCCGGACGACCCAGGTCGTCTTGGGCTCTTCACGGCCCGTCACCGGGTTGGGCCACAGGTACTCGACCCAGTGGCCCTCCGCGGTGGCCTTGGCGATCTCGATGCCGAGCTCGTAACCGTTCGATCCGACCACGTCCTTCACGTCCGTGCCGATCAGATGGGGAAAGATCGGGTGGGCGAGGTAGATGTCGTCGGCATCCATCAGGAACAGGTACAGCTCGCCGTCAACGCTCTCGCGGCTGTTGTAGAAGTCGATGGTCGCGTCCAGGCCCTCAGATTGGTAGCGCCCGATCGCGTTGTTCACGTACTCCCGAATGATTCCCGCGAGGTTCGCGCGGACCGAGAAGTGTCCCGAACCAAAGACGATGCCGTCGTGGAGCACGAAATAGCTTCGCTTGGAATCGCGCTGGCCGGTCTGGGGATTCGTCTGGAGGTGGTTGATCCACACGCCACTTTCGGGTGCCGCGCGGACTAGCCGCGTCAGTGAGTGACCGGGCGGCAGCGTCGCCCCCACCAGGTGGCGGAAGATCGGCGCGGCCAAGAGCCTGAAGGTCGTCCGATCGACCAGGAGCAGCGAGCGATCGCCCTCGATGCTCGCCTCGCTGTTGTAGAAGGCGACGGTCGCCGCCAGGCCGTCCTCGTCGTACCTGGCGATGGCGGCGGAGACATACCCAAGCGTCTGAGCGTCCGCCTCCAGGTCGGCCCCCACGGCGATCGACGCCGGCTCCCAGGCAAACTGCTCGATGCTCAGCCGCTGCTGAAGGCCCCGCGGGCCGATCACCCAGGTTTGGTAGCCGTTGGTGAAGCCGGTCCAATTGTTCGCCTTGTGCCAGAGCAGCATTCCGCCGGTGGTTTCCTGGCGCGTAATTCGGTCACGCGGGTCGTGGTGCTCGTTTTCCACGCAGTCGCCAACCGCATCCGGAATCGCGGCCTGCAGCGCCTCGAAGCCAAGCACGAACTGGCAGTCCATTTGTTCCGCGGAAGCCCGTCCGGCGCCAACCGCCGAAAGGGCCAAGGCGAGCAGAACTGCGACCGTTGCCATGGCAACGAAGCCAAGCGTGGCCCGGACGCCTGGTGGTGTGGACACTGCGGCGACTGACTCCCTTGTCGGCACCATTTTCAAACCCCTTGATAGCACCCTGGTCGGCGCTGTTTTCGCCTGCGACCAATCCGGGCGTGAGGGTACAACAGAAATGGTGTCTCGATAAGGGGATTCCGGCGTGCGATCCACGCCGATTGCACCGTGCGTCGGCGTATTCGGTGGCATTAGTCAAGGGAGCGCCGCGTGGAGGGTGCGATCGACTCCGAAGCTCGCGTGCCGTCGCTCTGGCGCGCGGCGCAGGGCAAGCCCGCTATCCTCACCTGCGACCGATGAATCGATGACGAGTCCTTGGGGAGAACGCTAATGACGGCGGGTCCATCGGTTGCCAGCGCCGCGGCTCGACGCCTCTTTGCAGAGGCCGTGGTGATCGACGGCCTCGACACCAGCAACTGGGGCGACGAGCAGGTCTTCCGTGAGCTGCGCGACGGCGGCGTCACCGCCGTCAACGCCACCTGTGCGATCTGGGAGGGGTTTGAGGAAGCCCTCGCCAACATCACCGCTTGGCTGCGGTGGTTCGAGGACTATGCCGACTACATCCGACCTGTCCGGCGGGTGGCCGACATCCGCGCCGCGAAGGCCGAGGGTCGCGCCGGCATCATCCTGGGATGGCAGAACGCGGCGCCGGTGGGGAACGACGTGCGGCGCTTCCGCCTTTTCCACGCGCTCGGGGTGCGTATCGTCCAACTCACCTACAACGAGCGAAACCTATTCGGCAACGGCTGCTGGGAGCGCCATGACGACGGCTTGAGCGTCATCGGCCTGGCGGCAATTCGCGAGATGAACCGGCTGGGCATCCTGATCGACCTCTCGCACGTGGGGGATCGCACGGTGCTGGAAACCATCGAGCACTCGGAGCAGCCGGTGGCGTTCACGCACGCCAACGCGCGGTCTCAGACGGACTATCCCCGCAACAAGACCGACGAGGCGATTCGCGCCCTGACCGGCCGCGGCGGCGTGGTGGGCGCCAATGCGTTTCCCGCGCACCACCGCCATGGCTACGACTCGACGCTGGACGACTACCTGGACGCCGTCGACTACCTGGTGGACATGGTCGGTGACGACCAGGTGGCCATCGGCACGGACTTCTGCATGGGACGGTCGCTCGAGTGGTTCGACTGGATCGGGGCGTCGCATGGCCGCGAGCCCTATCTCGATTCAGGCGACGTGCCGCAACCGTTCCGCCTCCTGCAGGGCTTTGCCAGCCCGCTGGAGTTCGTGAACGTGGCCGAAGGCCTGCTGCGGCGGGGCTACAGCGAAGACGCGGCGCGCAAGATCCTGGGCGGCAATTGGCTGCGGCTGTTTGGCGAGGTCTGGCGCGACGATTGATCGCTGGCGTATGTCGCGCTACCAGTGCCCGTCCATCGCCGCGGGTTCGCGGTCGAGGCGAAAGCGCGTCAGATCCCAGCGAGTCGTGCCGCGCATGGCCAGGTCCGCCAGGATTTGACCGATCAGGATGCCGAATTTGAAACCGTGCCCTGAGAATCCCGCCGCCACGATGGCGTTGGCGCGATCCGGCAGATAGTCGATCACGAAGTCGGCGTCGGGGGTCATGGAATAGGTGCAGGTCTTGCTGTAGACCACCTCGGCGTCGCTGAGGCCGGGCATGTGGCGGCGCAGGAAGTCCCGCAGCTTGGCCACTGCTTCCTCGTCCTCATGCTCGCGGTCACGGTCGGGATCGAACGTGGCGCCAATGGTGTCGTCGGCCACCTTCACGCAGCCGCGCCAGTGCACCGGGAACCCGTAGAAGTTCGTGTCCATCACGAAAAAGGGCGGCAGTCGTGGATACGAATAGGCGTCGTGGTCCGGGGGCGAGAGGTAGTGAAGTCGCTCGGCGGTGGACCGGATGGGGATCGCCAGGTCGGGCAGCAACTTCGGAGTCCACGGTCCGGCGGCAATGACGAAGTCTTCGGCTTCGAACGTGCTGCCGTCCTGGGTGACGGCCCGCGCGATGCGGCCGCCCGACTCGCGCAGCTCCGTGACCTCGGCGCCGGTTCGCAGATCGGCGCCTAGCTCCGCGGCCGATTCCGCAAGCGCCTGGGTGGCAGTCCTCGCGGCCACATAGCCGCCCAGGCCCTCGAGCAGGTATCCGGAGTCGATATTCGTGAAGTGGGGATACCGCCGCCGCACCTCGTCCCCGTCGAGCCACACTGGCTCATAGCCGAGCTCGAGCAGCCCCTCGTAGCCCTCCATGAAGGGCGGATTGTCGGGCCGGGCCTGCAAGGCAAGCGCGCCCTGCTCGCGGTAGAAGCCGGCGCCCGACCGGCGGTCGAACTCCTTCCAAAGCTCCACCGCGGCGGCGACCATCTCGGTGTAGAGCGTCTGCCCGCGATACTGATAGCGCACCATGCGGGACTCGTCGGCGGACGACGCCCGCACGTGGCCGGGGCTGTACTTCTCCAGCAACGCCACGCGCTTACCCGCCCGGCTGAGCCAATAGGCCGTCGCGCTGCCCATCACGCCCGCGCCCACGATCACGACGTCGTACATGATCGGCGCAGGTCAGCTTTCGGTGGCCCAGGGGTCGATCACCTCGACGCCGCAGTCTTGGAATGCACCGATGTCTCGCGTGGCGACGGCCGCCCCGGCGGCGCGAGCAATAGCCGCAATCTGGCAGTCGGGGTGATTGATTGGCCGCCCTGTAGCCCTGCGCGTGGCAGCG
Source organism: Chloroflexota bacterium (assembly GCA_028873795.1). GTDB lineage: Bacteria > Chloroflexota > UBA11872 > UBA11872 > UBA11872 > JAJECS01. The sequence goes on along the minus strand of JAPPNP010000051.1, from coordinate 99,239 downwards.
ATAACGGCGTACGCCTGCGCGGCAGCCTGATCGAACGGCAAAATGCGTCCCGCGAAATCTTCGCGCAGCATCCCTTCAACCTCTGAGCCCAGACGCTCACGACGTTTGCCGAGCGGGAGAATCTCAATGCCATAGCGCAATTCGGCTTCGCTGATGGTCGAGAGATAGAGCAACGCGGCGAACTGCCGCGACATCCAGTCAACAACGCGATCGGCGGGATTTGGGCGCATGAACTCGGAGACGACGTTTGTGTCGAGGACAATCACGACGCCGCCTCAGTCCAGCGACGGTGGGTTGCGGATCGGTTCGCGGGGTGGCAATTCCAGTTCGACACCGCCAAGCGGGGCGAATCGGGCGCGAATGGAACTGCCAAGGTCCGTGCTCGTTGCCGAGGCCTCGCCCAGAGCCGTCCGCAGGATGTCCCTGGCCTCCTGCTCCATGGACCTTCCGTTCTCAGCGGCGCGGATTCGTAGACGCCGCTTCAGTCCGTCGTCGAGGTTACGCACGGTGATACTGGCCACTCTGTAGCCTCCGCATGCATCGTCACGTAATCTTACATTGATTGCAATGCATTCACGACAAGCGTTCCGTTGACGATGTCTTCAGATTCCGTGAGAGCCTCTTCGGCATCGGTGTGGGCCGCAATTGCCAGACTCCGTGCAGCCTCGGCAAGCCGCCCGACTTCTCATCCCTGCGACGCCTGCGGCGCACGACCCTAAGCTGCGCGCCCGAGCCAGTTGAATGCCACACTGCGCAGCATGCTGTGGCACGCGCACGCCTGGAGACGACCCTCACGATGACAACGCCAACCGGCCCGGTCGCCATCGACCCTGACCGCTTGCTCAAGATCTTCGTCGACATCCTCAGCGTCGACAGCTATTGGGGCAATGAGAACCGGGTGGTGGCGATCCTGCAGCCGTTGCTGGAGGAGGTCGGGGTGGTCTGCTCGCAGGACGAGATTGGCAACCTCATCGGCAAGTGGCCGGCCAAGGGCAAGCAGTCGGCGCCGATCATGCTCAATGCCCACATGGACACCGTGCAGCCCACGCCCGGCATGCGTCCGGTGGTCAAGGACGGCGTCGTCTACTCCGACGGTTCGAGCGTGTTGGGGGCGGATGACAAGGCGGGCGTGGCCGCCATCGTCGAGGCGGTGCTGGCGGTCCATGACGCCGGGGCGGACCACGGGCCGATCGAAGTGGTCCTGACGGTGGGCGAGGACGTGGGCCAGTTCGGCGCCGACGCTTTCGATCCGAACGACATCGAGGCGCGCGTGGCATTCGTCCTCGATGCGGGCGGTCCCGTGGGCGATCTCGTGACGCATCAGGCCGGCTCGTTTGGATTCGAGGCCGTCTTCCACGGCAGGGCCGCGCACGCCGGCATCGCCGCGGGCGACGGGATCAATGCCATCGCCATGCAGGCGCGGGCGGTGGACAACATGACGCTGGGGCAGGTCGACGACGTGACGGTGGCCAACGTGGGCGTCGTGTCGGGCGGCCAGGCGGCCAACATCGTGCCGCCCGAGTGCAAGCTCGTCGGGCAGGCGCGCAGTCTCGACCAGGACGCCCTCGAACGACAGATGGCCGCCATGCGCCAGGCCTGCGAGGACGCGGCGGCGGACCTCGGCGGTCGCGTGGACTACACCCAGCGGGGCCGCTTCAAAGCCACGAGCTTTGGTGACGAGCATCCGGCCATTCAACTCGCCGACACCGCCATCGCCGCCGCCGGCCTCGAGCCCCGCCACATCTCGACCTACGGCGGCAGCGACGCGCAAAACTTCAATGAGAAGGGCATTGCCACCGCCATCCTGTCGGTCGGCTACCTCGACGTGCACTCCGTGGCCGAGTCAATGCCGCTCGATGAGCTTGAGCGCCTCACCGACGTGACCGTGCAGCTCATCCTGAACGCCTAGCAAGCCGGGGAGAGATTGTCGTGAAGCTGGCCTACAACAGCCTGGAGTACGGCCCCACGCCGGACCTGGCGCCCATGCTCGATGAGCTCAAGCAGAGCGGCTGGGACGGCTGGGAGGTGCGGCAGTCGCTCGACTGGCTCGGCTCCGCGAAGCGCGTGTCCGAAATCTCTTCGGCTGCCGGACTGCCGGTGGCCGGCGTGTGCGGGCGGGACTGGAACTTCGCCGACGACCCGGTGGTCTTCGAAGCCAACTGCCGGCGGATCGAGTTCACGGCGGACATCGGCGCGGACGCCTTCGTGATCATGGCCCCGGAACGGCCCGAGAATCGTCCGCCGTCAACGGATGAAATCAACCGCTTCGCAGCGGCGGCGGAATCCCTGCGGACGTTCGGCGCCGACCGGGGCGCCACGGTCGTGTTCCACTTCCATACGGGACAACTGGTCCAGACCGAGCGCGAAATCCGGCAGGTGCTGGACGCCGCCCCTGATCTCAAGCTGTGCATTGACGTGTCGCACGCACAGCTGGTCGGCTGGGACGCCTGCGAGTGCCTGCGGGAGTTCGCCGAGCGGCTCGCGTACGTCCACTTGCAGGACTACCGCGGTTGGCGCTACGTCAACGTTGGTGGCGGGGACCTGTTTCCGAGCATTCCCGCCATCTTCGACACCCTCGACGACATCCAGTTTGACGGCTGGGTGGTCTGCCACGGCGGACGCCTGGTCGACCAACCGCCGCGCGAACGGGCGCGCATCTCCCGCGAGTACCTGCGCAGCATCGGGCGGTAGCGTTCCTGGCGACCGAGTCCATGCCATGTAGGGGCAACCCTTGTGGTTGCCCTTCTCTCTCTAGCGCGTGAGAACCACCCGCAGCCGCCAGATCGCCAGCACGTAGAAGGCCGCCGCGTAACCGAGCAGGATGCCGAGGAACGGCAGGACGTCGCCCAGGCCGCCGTCCTGGATCGCGAGGACCTCGAACGCCTCCAGCGCCCAGGCGTGCGGCATCACGTGCGCCGCGGTCCATACGGCGGGGGCGAACAGCTCCATCACGTAGAGCGGCATCATGCAGCCGCCCAGGGCCGCCGTGCCCAGTCCCAGGAACACGCCCACCGGCGCCGCCTGCTGGTCGTTGCTGAAGAGCGCGCCCATGAGCATGGCGGCCCCGCTGCCGACGAGGCCGAAGGCGAGCACGATCATGACGGCGCTGAGTGGATCGCCCCAGCGCACGCCGAAGATCAGCATCGTGCCCAGCATGATGTAGACGCCCTGCACCAGGGCGACCCCGAATCGCCCCAGGCCCTCGCCGAGCAGGATGGTGCGCACGGTCGTGGGCGTGGCGAACATGCGGCGCGCGATGCCCAGACGCCGCGTCTGCACCAGCGCGGCCGACCCCGCGAGCGACGTGAGAAACATGAAGAGCATGAGTTGCTGCTGGGCGCCGAGGTCGAATTGCCCCCAGCTGCGGCGGGCGATGAACGACTCGCCGGCAACCGTTGCCGCGACCTGCACCCCGGTGGCGTTAGTCGTCACGGCGGCCGCTCGAGCCAGGGCCTGGTCGTAGGAGATCTCGGCTTCCCGAGACACGAACGCCGCGATGCGCGGCAGCGCCATCTGCTCCGCCAGCAGCGCGTCGATGGTGCGGCGGATGCTCAGCGAATCCTGACCCGTGCGAGCGATGAAGTCGATCTCCACGGCGCTGCCGTCTCGAATGGCCTCGTCGTAGCCGGGCGGCAGGATCAGGCCGGCCTCCAGCTCGCCGCGCTCGACGGCGCGTACCACGGTGTCGCCATCGTCGTGCCGGTGCACCACGAATCCCTCGTGCGCCTCGAGGCCCTCGACCAGGGCACTCGTCGGATCGCCGGTCCCCGGAGCCACCAGGCCCACGCGCGGCTCGAATCCGCGGCCAAACACCGAGCCCAGCACCAGGATGAGCAGCATGGGAAGAATGAGGACGAAGAACACGTTGCTGCGCTCGCGCGCGAAGCGGCGCAAGTTCGAGGCGGCGATTGCGAGCGCCTTCATGGATTGAGCCTTCGCTGCAGCAGCGGCACCGCGATCCCCGACGTCACGGCGGCGAATCCAAGCAGCGCGGCGATCGCGGGCACGGTGTCGCCAATCGAACCGCCGGCCAGATCGCCCAGCCCCTGGAGAAACCAGGCGTGCGGCGCGACAAATCGCAAGCTCGCCAGCACGCCGCCGGCTTGACTGATTGGGAAAAACGTCCCGCCCAGGATCCCGAGCACGACGGCGGCGATGGACGTAAACACCGCGCCTTGCTCGGACGTTCGCGCCAGGGCGCTCACCATGGCCATCACGCCGATGGCCGAGGCGGTCGCCGCAACGACCAGCAGCGCGACACCGACGGGGTTGCCCCAGTCGGCGCCCAGGATGAAGCTCGTCGCCACGATCAGGATCAGCATGCTGACCAGGCCGAGGCCAAACGACGTGATCGCCTTGCCGAGAACGATCGACCACTTCGGCAGCGGCGCCGCCAGCAAGCGGCTCAGCGTGCCGGCGTGTCGTTCCTCCAGCAGGCTGTTGACGCCGAACGTCACCGTGAAGAATAGAAAGAACGAGGCGAGACCAGCGGTATAGAACGTGGTGTTGTCCAGCTGCTTGACGGTGGCGGACACGTCTCGCACCGAGACGGGGCTGGGTGTCGCCCCCGCGCGCTGCGCAATGGCTGCCGCGTCGGCCAATCGCGTGGGATCCAGTGAGCCGAGCGTGGTCACCGCGCCCTGCACGTAGTCGAGTTGCCTGGCGTACTCCTGGACGATCGCTAACGCCAGGGTCGACGCGAGGGTCGAGTTCACGTTCTGGACGACGCGGAGTTCCGCCGGCCGACCAGTCTGCACGCGGGCGGAGAACTCGGCCGGAATGATGATGGCCGCGTCGACGTCCTGGTCGGCTCGTTCACCGTCGCCCTCGACGAGGCGCGTGGCCTCTTCCGCGCTCGTTGCCTCCACCAGCCTGACGTTGCCGTCTTCCGCGAGCCCACCGAGCACGCCGTCGACCAGCGGAGCCGCCAGCGGCCCCCGATCGACGTTCGCCACGGCAAACGTGGCCGTGAAGTCGGCGTCGCTGATGGGGTTGAAGACGAACCCGAAGATGGCCGCCAGGCCGAGCGGGGCGACGATGGCGAACACGTACACCGAGCGATCGCGGGCGCGCTGCCGCAGGTCCTTCGCCGCGATGACCAGGGCGGACCGCATGCCTAGTCCCGCAGCGAGCGCCCGGTGAGGTGCAGGAACACCGCTTCCAGATTCGGCTCGTCGATCTCGACGCCGGTAATCGACACACTGGCCTCGTCCAGCGCGGACAGCAGCGCCATCAGCGATTTCCCGGCTTGCTCGACCAGCACGTCGATGCCGCCGTCGACGACGTCGACCTGCTGCACGCCGTCGATGCGACCGATGGCCTCGGCGCCGGCGTGCAAAGAGCCGGTGGCGCTCAGGCGCACGCGGTCGTTCTCGCGCACGATTTGGGCCAGCTCGCGGCGCGTTCCTTCGGCCTTGATCTGCCCACGATCGATGATGCCGATGCGGTCGCAAAGGCGCTCGGCTTCCTCCATGTAGTGCGTCGTGTAGAGCACGGCCAGGCCCTCGCTGCCCAGCTGCTCGATGCTCTCGAGAATGGCGTTGCGGCTCTGCGGATCCACCCCCACGGTCGGCTCGTCGAGCACGAGCAGGCGCGGGGCATGCAGCAGCCCGATGCCGATGTTGAGCCGGCGTTTCATCCCGCCGGAGAACGTGTCGGCGCGATCGTCGGCGCGATCGCCGAGCCCGATGATCTCGAGCACCTCGTCCGCGCGGCCGCGCAGCTTCGCCCGAGGCATGTCGTAGAGGCGACCGAAGAACCGCAGGTTCTCCCGCGCCGTCAGGTCGGGATAGATGGCAATGTCTTGCGGGACCAACCCAATCTTGGCCTTCAGCCCGGTAGTGCCGGGGTCGAGTGGCTCGCCGTCCACGAGCACCTGGCCGCCGTCACGCTGCATCAGTCCGACGGCCATGGAAATGCTGGTGGTCTTGCCCGCGCCGTTTGGTCCCAGCAGGCCGTAGGTCTCGCCAGCCGCGATGCGGAAGCTCACGCCGTCGACCGCCGTGAGCTCGCCGAAGCTCTTGCGGAGGTCGCGGCACTCGAGTACCGGTTGGTCCTGGTCCGTGTCACTGTTTCCGCTGCGCGACGCGGCGCCATGGTATCCGGCGACGTGAAACGGTGAACGCCACACAATCCTGCGGCGGTCGAATCTATTGATCCGAAATTTCAATCTGTCACTCCGAAACCCGAATCTGTCATTCCGAACGAAGTGAGGAATCTAAGGACGTGGTGCCTTCTCGCTGCCCCTTGGATTCCTCGCCTGCGGCTCGGAATGACAGATAGGGGCGGCTTCAAATGACGGCGGTGGGGTGCCGGGACGTGCCCGCGCCACGCCCACTAGACTTCAACGCTCAACCTTACCGCGAGCGACCAATGCCCGGTTTATTCGATCCCCTGCGCGTCCGCGGCGTGACGCTGCGCAATCGCGTGGTGATGGCCCCCATGGACCAGCTGGCGGCCGTGGACGGCGGTGCGGCCGGCGACTGGCACGTGGTGCACTACGGCTCGCGGGCCGTGGGCGGCGTGGGGCTGATCTTCACCGAAGTCACGGCAGTCGAGCCTCGGGGCGTGATCTATCCGGTAAACCTTGGCCTCTGGGACGACGCCCAGATCGAGCCCCTGCGGCGCATCGCGGCCTTTTGCGCCTCGCAGGGTGCGGTGATCGGCATCCAGCTCGGCCACGCGGGGCGCAAGGCCTACTACGACGAGCGCGGCCATTCCGGCCACCGGCTCGTGGCCCCCAGCCGGCTGCGCTTCGACGACGGCTGGCGCGTGCCTGTGAGCCTCGCACCTGCCGAGATCACGGACGTCGTAGATGCCTTTGCGTCCGCTGCGCGGCGAGCAGTGGAGGCCGGTTTCCAGGCCATTGAGATTCACTCAGCCCACGGCTATCTGCTCAGCGAGTTCTTCTCCCCGCTGACCAACCGGCGCGACGACGAATACGGGGGCAGCATCGAGAAGCGGTCGCGCATGCCGTGCGAGGTCGTCGCTGCCGTTCGCGCCGCGATTCCGGATTGGATGCCGATCTCGGTGCGAATCTCGGGCACCGATTTCGTGGATGGCGGCAACACCGCCGACGACATGGCCATCGGCGCCCGCTGCCTGCGCGAGGCTGGCGCCGACCTGATCCACGTGAGCGCCGGCGGCGTCACGCCCAGCGCTCCCAGGGTCTACCCCGGATATCTGTTGCCGGTCGCGACGACTATTCGCCGTGTGGCCGGCGGGCCGGTCATTGCGGTTGGTCTCATTGAGGACGCCCACGTGGCGGATGAGGTCGTGCGCAGCGGTCGCGCCGATCTGGTCGCCCTGGGGCGCGAGCTGCTGCGCAATCCCTACTGGGCGCTCCGCGCCGCCGCGGATCTCGGCGTCGACGTGCCGTGGCCGGGCACCTACGTTCAGGCGAAGCGCTAGCCGACGGCGGGCTAGTGCCCTGTGCGCACCGGAGTCCCCTCGCGCCGCACGATCGGCGCCTCGGCGGGCTCGATCGCGACGTTGACTAGGCTGGGCAGCCCCGAGGCAAAGGCTCGCTCGAGCGCGGCGTCCAGGCCTGACCGTTTCGTCACGTGCTCGCCGTGACCGCCAAGGGCCGCGACCGCGAGGTCGTAGCGCGTCGGGAGCAGGTCGCAGGCGAAGATTCGGTCTTCGCCGTAGGTTCGCGCTTGCAGCCGGCGCTCGGCGTTCCACCCGGCGTCGTTGCCCACCACGGCGACGAACGGCAGGTCGTGGCGCACCGCCGTGTCGAATTCCAAGAGGTGGTAGCCGGCCGTACCGTCGCCCTCGATTGCGACGATCGGCGCTTCGCGGTCGAACAGACGGGCCGCGAGCGCAAACGGGATCGCGGTGCCGATGGACCCGGCCGGTCCATTGATTACTCGCCGGCGACCGCTCAGGAGCGCCTGGGCCCACTGCCCGAACTCGCCGCCGTCAATCACGACAATGCCGTCATCGACCCATGGACGGATTGACTGGCAGAGCTCGATTGGATGCAGCGGACCCTCGGGCGGTGACTGCCAGGCGTCCCATGCCGCGGGGCGGTGGTCGACGGCGGCTCTCACGGCTTCTCGCCAGCCATCGTCCGCGGCGCTTTCAGCGACGGCCGCGAGTTGGCGCGCCGCCTGCCCCGGATGCGCCTCAACGGCAAGCGCCAGTCGCTGGGGTGGGCGCACGTTGCGCCGGGTGCGGTCGAGCTCGGCGACATCGGCGTCTACCTGGGCGAAGCATGCGTCGGCGGCGAAGAACGGCGGTGCTCCAAACTGCAGCGAGTGGTCCAGGCGCTTGCCGAGGAGCAACAGGAAATCGGCTTGGGCAAGAACCTCGGCGAATGCTCCCAAGCTGGGGTCGTTCACGCCACGCGGGCTTTCGCTGGATACGACCGGAATGCCCGTCGCTGCTTCCAGCTGCTCAAGGTCAACGCTCGCCGGTGGCCGCATCATGGCCGGACCGGCCAGGATGATTGGGCGATCGGCGGCGGCGAATAGCTCTCCGACGCGGCGCCGATCAGCCTCGGTCAGCGCCGACACATCTGGAACTGCGAATGCACCGTCGCTGCGTGGGGCCTCTGCTTCGAGCACGTCGCTGGGGAGGCTGACGGCCACCGGACCGGGTCGACCCTGCACCGCCAGGTCAAGCGCGCGGCGCACATCGTCGCCGAGCGATCCCGAGTGCTCCGCCGTCCATGCAGCCTTTGAGAGCGGTTGGGCCAGTTGCGCCTGGGGCATCTCCTGGAAGGAGCCGCGGCCGTCGTCGGCGCGAGCGCTTTGGCCGCTGAGCACCACCAGCGGCGACTCGGCTTCGCGCGCCACGATCAGTCCCGTCAGCCCGTTGGCGTGCCCGGGACCCGCGGTGAGCAGCGCGACGCCGGGGCGCCCGGTCAACCGGCCCCACGCATCCGCCATGTGCACCGCGGCGGCCTCGTGGCGCACGTGGATGATCTCGAGTCCCGCATCGAGGCACGCGTCGTAGATCGAGAGAATCTGGTTGCCCGACAGCGAAAAGAGGCGCTCGACTCCCGCTTCGATCAGCGCCGCGACCAGGTGAGATGCGCCCGTGGCGGATGAGCGACCGGACACCGTGCGGCCCTCCCAGAGCAACCGGTTGGCTGGCGATGGTACCCGCGAGCGGGCGCCTCAGCCGCCGGCGGCGACGCCGTTCCGACTATCCTGCGATATCGGTCGACAGACAGTGACGAGGGGCGGTCGGATGGACGAGATGTTTGCCGGTCCGCCTGTCGAGTCGCTGGACGACCTGCGCCACTACACCGGGCTGGCGGCCGCCGAGCGGATCGTGGGCGAGCGGCGGCGCGCCGCCTACATCGTCAACTACAACCAGCTAGACGTGAACTACTCCGGGACCGTCGACTTTCAGCTGCGCCGCGAGCTCGTGCTGCTCTGCCCGCAGACTGCGGATTTCCTCTATCGCTCCTATACGCCCGAACGCACCTCGTACGTCGCCGGGTCGCGCCCCGGGTTGGAGTGCGTCGTGGGCCGTGCCACGAGTCAGGCCGAATCGCCGGCGGACAAGGCGCTGGCGCTCATGCGCTTCTGTCGCGACGTGCACCGGGAGGCCGGCCGTGAGCCTTCGCACGACGACTACATCTACGGCGGCACCGAGGAGGAGCTGATTGCCAAGGGTGAGTGGCTCTGTGAGGGACTCTCGCGGCTTTACGTGCCGCTCTGCGAAGTCGCGGGCATTCCGGGTCGAATCCTGTACCACGTGATCGGCGGGCACGTGACGGCGGAGGTGTTCGTCGGCGAATGGGCCTACGTCGATCCTCGGATGGGGGTCTATTTCCGCAAGGCCGACGGCGGATTCGCCTCGGCATGGGACCTGATGAACGACCCCTCGATCATGGCGAATCAGCCCGACGACGTGAAGCGGGACGTGAGCTATCAGGCAACCTGGGACGAGCGCGCGGCGCGCTGCCGCGAATTGTTCTTCGATTCCCGAGAGGTGAACGGGTTCATCAACTACAGCCTGTCCGATTCGCCGCGATACGACTACACCCAAACGACCTCGGAACAAGCGTCGGAAGCCGGCCTCTGGACCATCAACAAGGAATATCGGGCGTTGATTGAAGCGGTCTTCGGCGTGGAGGTCACCGGCTTCGGTTGAGCGGCGCTCAGGCCAAGTCCGCGTCCCACTCCAGGATCACGCCGAGGGCGTCGCCCGGTCGTTCTTGCAGCAGGGCAAAGGCGTCGCCGGCGCGGTCGGCGGGAAAGCGGTGCGTGGTCATGGCCGCGGCGTTGATCGCGCCGGACGCGAGCAATTCCATCCCCGTTCTCGCCGTCCAGGCGTCGTTGGCGCGCCCGTAGTACCCGCCGAGCAGACGCCGGCCTTGAATCTTGGTGGACGGCAGCGGCAGCGGATCTGGCTCACACAGTCCGATGAGATGGAGCAGCCCGCCGACCGCGAGCATGTCCAGCGCCTGGAGGAAGGCGTTGGCGCCGTCCCTGCCGCCCACCGCATAGATGACGATGTCCGCGCCGACGCCGCCCGTGATGCTCCGCACCGCTTCGACCGGGTCTTCCCGGGCCGCGTTGATCACCACGTCCGCGCCCAGGCGCTCGGCCAAATCGCAGCGCAGCTCCAGGGCGTCCACCGCCACCACCGGACCGTTGCCGGCCGCCTTGTGAACCTGGAGCATCAGACTTCCAACCAGTCCCTGGCCGAGAATCACGATGGCGTCCCGGGGATGCACGCGCTCGATCTCGACCCACGTCGCCGCGCCGGCGGCCAGGATCCAGTAGGCGGAAGTCTCGAACGACATCCCGTCCGGAATCGGGAACACGTCCGGCTGGTCGTCTGGAGCGGCTGGCGGACTTACCACCACGTAATCGGCATGCGGCTCGCGGGCGACCACGCGTCGGCCGAGCCAGTGGCGCGCAACGCCGGGTCCAAGCGCGTCCACGACGCCCGCGAGGGAATATCCCAATGGCACGGGCTGTCCGGCGGCTTCCTCGGGCGAGTAGCGCTCGTCGTCAGGGCCGATGGTGAGCCGCCCGGTTTCCGAGCCGCGGCTGATGAGGCTCCGCACGGCCCGGACGCGCACCTGTCTCGGACCCGCCTCGGGAATCGGAACTTTGGCGAGCGCGACCGTCGTGGCACCGACGGGCTTCACTATCTGACGCAAGTCACCAGCCTTTCGCGCCGGTTCACAGCAGAATCCGAGCACTCCAAGTACACGATTCTATCGACGACGAACGGCGGAGTTTGGGCTCGAAGCGCTGCACCGCTGGGAGGTCTCGCTAGGCCTTTTGGTCTGGAGGTCGCGGGCTTCGGCTAAGCGGCGCTTGGGTCGGTGAAGGTGGCGGGAGAGATCCGAAGGCGCGATGGCGCCGCTACGGTCCCCCGTCGTGGCCAGTGAATTCGGTTGAACTCGGATGGACCATTGATGAAAATCCAAGTATGATCATCTGTATACGGAATTCATATTGAGTAGCACATGCGAGTCTCCGAGCGCGGACAAATCACGATCCCCAAAACCTTGCGTGACCGTTTCGGGCTGCATCACAACGTCGAAGTCGAAATCAGTCCGACTGAGAGCGGTCTGCTGATTCAGAAGCGGACGGCTGCCATGCATCCCGTGGATCAGTTCGCCGGGATCCTGGATGGCACCGGCCTCGATGTCGACGAATACATTGAGGAGATTCGAGGAAGGTGATCACCGCGGCCGACACAAACGTCCTACTTGATTGGTTTAACACCGCTTCGCCCCACCACGCCGATTCGCGCGAGGGACTTCGGTCAGCCTACGACCGGGGTGCCGTCGTCATCTGCGACATCGTGTACGCCGAGCTGGTGCCGGCATTCGGAGACCGGAGGGCCTTGGACCGCGCGATTCGTGGGATTGGGGCGACACTCTCCCCAATAGACTCGCCGATCGCCTACGAGGCCGGATTGCGTTGGAAGCAGTATCGGGCGGCCGGCGGACCGCGGAATCGGATAATTGCCGACTTCCTGATCGGCGCCCACGCAGTGGTCTCCTCTGACGCCTTCCTCACTCGCGACCGCGGGTTCTACGCCACGTATTTCCCGGAGTTGCGAGGGGCCTAGCGCCGACGGCGCCTCATCCGTCCGACGGCGTCGCGGGCGTCCGCATGGGCGGCACGGCGCCCGGGTCCAGCGTCTCGTATTCCTGCAGGGTTTCGGCGAGGCGGTCCGCCGCCTGCACGCTCACTCCCAGCGCCGTGGTAAACGTCTGAAAGTCGAGACTGTCCAGTGACGTCACGATCAGACTCACGTTCTCAGCCGTCGATCCCAGCGCAGACACCAGCGTCAGGTGATAGCGCACCCAATCGTCGGGGGGATCCTTGCCGACGAGGCGATCGAAGATGCTGGAGAGACCTGCGGCCATTTCCCGGATCTCCACGTTCCAGAACCCGTCGTCCAGGCGCGGCGAGCGCACCAGCTCACGGACCTCCGGGGTAATCGCGCGAAGCGTGGTGACCGTGCTGCGGAGGAATGCCAGATAGGCCTCGTCGGGGCTGAGGGTCGGGACGGGAGTCGGTGTGGGCGGCGCCGATGGCGTGGGCGTGGCGACGGGCGTGGGTTCGGGAGTCGGCGTGGCCGGTTCGTCGCCGCCGATGTCGCAGGCCGTCGCGACAATGGCAACGACTGCGAAGATCAAGGCGGTCGGAATGAGCCGCGACGGTGGTTTCAAAGCGCCTTGACCTGCCAATCCCAAGCGCCGGATGACCCTCACCCTAGCCCTCTCCCTGGAAGGGAGAGGGAACCGGGCCCACTCTCAAGGCTCTGTTTCGCAGGTTGATCAGGGGTCTTCTGCCCGGGGCGGCCGCAGCGCGACCTGCGTGGAGTCAGCGGTCGCTCCTGGCCGTGAGTGTTCGGCAAAGTCCGCATCACGGCGCCATTGTGGCCTATTGACGTTCGCCGTGCGCCGGCGCGTGCGTCCATTGAACGCTCGCTCGCATCCCAGCTACCCCCGACCCAGCTCGACCGTGTGCCGGCCGGGTCCAACCGCGACCTCGACCGACGCGCCGGTGGCCGGCGTTTCCAGCCGCTGGCCGTTGTGGGCGAACACGGTCTGCGCGTCGCTCGCGCGGTCCAGCACGACGTCCGCGGTATGGCCCTCCGGAAGGTCCAGCGTCACCCGCGTCGCGCCACCGCGGCGGCGCCACGCGACCTCAACGTCGCCGCCGGGAACGGGAAACGTCCCGCGAGCCCAGGCCAGGTTGCCCGTGCGGGGATGCACCCGCAGGTGCGACATGCCCGGCGCCGCGGCGCGCACGCCGAGGACGCGAGTCGAGAGCACCCAGCCCACGTAGACGCCGCCGGAGTGCACCAGGCTGCGCACGCCGGCCGGTCGGACTTTGTGCGCGGTGTGCCGCAGCTCGAAGTCCGCGTCGGTCTTGATTGCCGAGCCGGCGGTGAACGGGTCCCAGCCCTCCCAAAGCGTCGGGTTTTGGTGGGCCGACATCATCCAGGCGTAGCGGTTGTGGATGATCCGCAGTGCCTCCGCCCCGAAGCCCCGCGCAAACATGCCTTCGAGCACGTAGGGGTACCACAGCGGCGAAGCCTGAAACAGCTCGGTTCCGCGCCCGGCCAGGCTCGCGCACATCCGCGCCGCCTGGTCATCCGTGGCGATGCCGTAGAGCAGCGCGAATCCCTGCGCCAACTCGCCGGTCACGCCGGTGAGTTCGTCACGGTAGTGGGAGTCCTCGAACACGCCGAGGTCGGGATTCCAGAAGTGCTGGCGCAGCGCGGCGCGCACCTCGTCCGCAATGCCCTGCCAGCGGGCCCGATCGTCCTCGCGTCCCATCTGGGCGGCCAGCCAAGCGCCGTCCTCCAATGAGTTGACATAAAGCGCATTGGTGCTGAAGTTCGCGCCCCGCAGGTCAACCGGCGTCCAGTCCATCCATTGATTCTCGGGAATGTCGCGTAGGAGGCCCAGGTCGTCGCGGTAGGGCTCGAACCAATCGTTCAGCCGCCGCACGCTTGGGTAGGTCTGCTCCAGGAGCGGGCGCCGGCCGATGTACTCGTAGTGCTCGCGGATGCGGGTGGACCACTGCAGCAGAAACTGCGGGTGGCAGTGGTTCGTCGGGTTGTCGCGCGGAAACACCATTTGCAGCCTGCCGTCGCCGCGATCGGTGGTGATGAATTGGCGCAGGAACCGGTCGTGGAGCGCAATGTCGCCGTAGGCCATCAACGCGCCGTGCATGCCGTGGCTGCCGTCACCGGTGTTCCACGGAATCCGCTCGCGGTAGGCGTCGCAAACGATCGTGTCCTCGAGATGCAGGTCGGTGGTGTCGACGCACGACTTCCACAGCGTCGTGAGCACGGGATCGGCGCACTCGAAGCTGCCGCGAAGCGGAGCGGGATAGGCGTATTCGTTGAGCGAGATCGAGCGGATGCGCACCGGGCTGTAGGTGCTGCGGACGGCGATGAAGAGATAGCGGAACTGCTTGTATTCCGCCGCTTCCCAGCTCTGGTCGCCGTCGCGGGTGATGTACCGGTCGGCATAGGACAGCGCGCCGGGAATGCGGTCGTTGATGAGCTGCTGTCCATACGTCAGGTCCAGGATGGCGCCGGCCTCGGCCTCCAGCCGCACGCGCGGGAACCCGAACACCTGGCGCCCGAAGTCCAGGACCACGTAGGGCGCGCGAATGCCCTTGGTGTGCGCGAATACTCCCTGGAACTGCGCCGAGTCCGGACCGTCGTTCAGCAGCGCATCGACGTTCTCGGCCGTCGCGTGCTCCAGTGGAAAGTGCAGTCCCTCCAGGATCAGTTGGTAGATGTCCGTTTGCCGCGCGTTTGCCATGTCGATCAGCTCGCCCACCAGCGACACGCGGGCGGGCGGCACATCGGTTTCGCGCATCAGGGGAATGTCGCGAGCCTCCAGCAGGTGCCATGGCTTCTGGGCAAGCGGCACCAGCCACGGGCGCGTCCACTCGCTGTCGTCGAAGTCGACGCCCGTCCAGTCGGGAATGTCCGCCGCGGCGTTGTAGATCTCGTTCGACCCGATCATTCCGCAGTTGACCAGTGGGGTTCTCCGATTCCAGGCCGGCGAGGGCAACAGCCGCCAATCGGGGCCGGTGCCGCTGACGTGCGTCGCGCCGTCGGCGTCCGTGATCTCGATTTGGGCCCACAGCCCGGCGCGCTCGCCCACGGTGAAGCTGTTGCCGCTCATGCTGTTCCAGCCCTCGCCCTCCACGGGCTGGCCGAAGTGATAGGCCCGCACCGCGATGACGTTGCGGCCCGGTTTCAGCGCGGCGGCGATGTCGTAGGTGTCGTAGGTCTTGAAGCGGGGATCGCTGCGGGCCGGACCCCGGCCAACGTACGCGCCGTTCAGATACAGCATGTAGCGGTCCGACGCCGTCACGTGCAGCTTCGCGGCCGCCGGCGTGCCGTCCACGTCGACCGTTCCACGGGCGTAGAGGTAGAAGTTGTAGGGCTTGGCTTCGCCCTCGATCCAAATCCACTGCCCAACGGCCCGTCGGGAGGGAGTCTGTGCGCCCTGCATCACTTGGGTCATGGCCTTGCCCTTCCGCGGCGAAGTACCGGTTGCCACGGTGAGTACCAGAACCGCCCCGCGACTGCAACGCGGCCTGCCGCCGCGCGTACCATGATCCTCGGCGTTGAGGCGGTGGAGCGAATGCAATGGCGACCTACCGGGCAGGGCTCATCGGTTTGGGGTGGATGGGCTGGCTATACGACGTGGCGACGCGACAGCAGGCAAATTACGGGCGCGCCGGGCGTGACACGCCCATGCCGCCGCTGCGGCCGGACCGCGACCCGCCGCCCACGGCGCACCCAGGGCGGGAGGGCCTGCCGAGCGGATTTGCCGACTCGCTCGTGCTCCATCCGGCGACGGAGCTCGTAGCTGCCTGCGAACTTTCGGACCCGCGCCGAGAGGCGTTTGGTGAGCGCTACGCGGGCGTGGCCCTGTACGACGATTACCGGGAGATGATCGCCCGCGAGCGCCTGGACATCGTGGGTATTCCTTCGAATGCCGCCCTTAGGCCCGAAGCCACCCGCGCGGCGGTGGAGCACGGCGCCAAGGGCGTGATCACGGAGAAGCCCATGGCGCCAACCCTCGAGGGCGCCGACGCCATGGTCGACGTGTGCGCGGCGGCCGGCGTGCCGCTGGTGGTCGGCGCCGTCAGCATGAACCACCCAGCGGTGGCCAACGCGCGTCGGTTGCTGGACGAGGGCGCGATCGGGAATCTTCTGAGCCTGGATACGAATTTGGTGATGGCGCAGCACAACTCGTGGAACTACCTGCTCGATTCGCCCGGCGAATGGGTGATCGGCGTCGCGGACGACGACGCCAAGGTCGAGGCCGGGCGCGAATTCAAAGGCTCAGGGTTCATCCGCTTGCAGAGCGGCCTACCCGTCTGTCTGCGTCCGGGCGCGCCGTGGGTGCGCATCACCGGCGAAACCGGCGAGTTGACCTTCGACTGGCAAGAGCTGCGCCTCTGGCAAGACGTGGAGACGATTTCCGGCACGCAGCGCGTCGAGGTGCCGTTCCCCGAGCCGCGCCTGGCCGGGAACTGGTCGGTGCTCTACGGCATTGACGACCTGATCACCTGCATGGAAAACGGCGGGGAACCTCGGGCGAGTGGGCGCCGCGTGCGCAATGCGATGGAGATCGAAATCGCCCTCAACGAGTCGCACCGCCGCGGCAACGTGCGCGTCGACCTCCCGCTGCCGGACCGCAGCCTGGGCCTGGTCTACGACCCGTTCCGGTAGGCACAGGAGTTTTCGCTCAGCGGCAGCCCACATGTCACTCCGCAACCCCCCATGTCATTCCGAAACGAAGTGAGGAATCTAAGGACGTTGGTGCATGCTCCGCGCTCCTTAGATTCCTCGCTGGCGCTCGGAATGACCGGGTGGCGACCGGCGGCGTATTGGCCTAGCGCTGCTGGACCGCGGCGGGCAGCAGGCTGAGCTCGGGCACGTAGGCCCGATCGGGCAGCGTGCTCACAAATACCACCGCGCGCGCCACGTCCTCGGGCTGCAGCGCCTGGGCCACGATCTCGGGCGGCGTCGGCGTCGGCCGTTGCTCGAGCAGCGGCGTGTCCGTGAGACCCGGATAGATCACCGTGGCCCGCACGCCGTTTTCCGCCTCTTCTTGCATCATGCCCAGGGTGAAGCCCGCTTCGCCGCTCTTGGCGGCCTGGTAGGCCACCCCCGACGCGTCGGGCATGATCGCGGCGGCGGACGAGATCACCACCAGCCGCCCGCGTGACGCCCGCAGCGCCGGCAACGCCGCCTGCGCCACGTCGTAGAGCCCCCACAGGTTGACGCGCTGCATGGCCTCCCAGTCGTCGCCGCTGAGCTCGTCGAGGCGACGCTTAGGGATGTTCCAGCCGGCCGCATACACCAGCACGTCGATTCCGCCGAGGCTGTCGACGACCTCCTGCACCGAACGGCGGGCCGCAGCGCCGTCGGTCAGGTCCACGGGTTCCACGTGGGCGCGGCGTCCAGACTCGCGAATCTCCGCCGCCACGACGTCCAACTCGGCCTCGCGCCGCGCCAGCACGGCGACGTCCATGCCCTCGGCGGCCAGCGCCAGAGCCGACGCCCGACCCATGCCGCTGCTCGCTCCGAACACCGCCGCCACGCGGGGCGAATTCACGACGCCGCCCCTTCCTTGGCTTGCTGGATCGCCGCCCAGCTCGATCTGAGAAACTGCAGGTCCTGCGTCGCTCCGCGAGCGCGTATGGCGTCGGCGTCCGCCGAATGATCCTTGCCGCCCACCGTCGCAATCACGTCTTGGCGCGAGGTGTATTCCGTGTGCACCGTGAGCGGTCCGTCGAAGTTCCGCTCGGCCAGCAGTTCCAGCACGCGTCTCCACGGCGCCGCGCCTTCGCCCACGTACACGAAAGCCGGACCGTAGGCCGCCGGGGCGTTGGGCCGGGAGTCCGGCAGGTGACAGGCGTCCTTGGCGGCGACGGCGGCCAGGTACTCGTCGCACATGGCGAACGCCATGTCGATGTCTTCCCCGTCCACCGCCAGGTGCCCCGGGTCGATGTAGGCGCCGACGTGAGCCGGGTCGCGACCTTGGAGCAGGTGCATCAGGCCGGCGCAATTGGACCCAAGCACCGCGCCGCTGTGCGTGTGGTGCAGGGACTTGACGCCGGTGCGCGCGCTCAGCGCCTCGAATCCTTCGAGCTGCCGGCGCGCGTGGTCCACCGCCTGCCAGTAGTCCATGCCCGGCTTGAAGATGAAGTAGCCCGTCTTGATGACCTGCACGCCGGATTCCGCCGCCGCCTCGTAGATTGCAATTGCTTCCGCCTGCGCCGGGTCGTTGAAGTCCGTCGGCATGGTGATCATTGGGCATGAGAGCCCCAGCGATTCCCACTGCCGCGCCGCCGGCGGCAGCATCTCTCGCACGTTGTCCGGGTTGATCGGATAGCCGGGCCGCACCGTCAGGTCCAGCCCGTCGTAACCGAGACCGGCGACGTGTTCGCCCAACGCCTGCGGTTCGAGCGTCTCGAAAAACTTGGTGAACAGGATGATTTGCATCGGGCGTGCCGCGCTTCCGCCGGGACCGCGTGGTGCGCGCCTATCATGCCAGCGCAGGCCGATCGTCACCGAGGAGATGCTCGATGTCCGCACCGCGCGTGCTGGTGACTGTTGAGCAGCCGTTGCTCCGGCGCATCGCAACGCCTGAAGCGCTCGCGCGGCTGGAGCGCCTGGCCGAATCGGTGACGTTCAACGACGCCGATCGGGCCTGGGACGCCGCGGCGGTGCGAGAGCGCATCGGCGGCATGACGGCTGTGCTGGCCTCATGGGGCTCGTGCACCTACGACGAGCGGCTGCTGGATGCCGCGCCGGACCTGGAAGTTATCTGCTACGCAGCGGGCACGATCCGTAGCGTGGCGCCGCCGGCTGTGTTCGAGCGCGGCGTGCGCGTGACCCATGCCGCCGACTTCATCGCCCTCGGCGTCGCCGAGCACACGCTGACCGTGGTGCTAGCCCTGCTGCGGTGCACGGGCGACTTCGACGCCGCCATGCGCGCCGGACGCTGGCGCGACATCGGCCCGGCGGTGGACCGAGAGCTGTATGGCAAGCGCTATGGCATCGTCGGCGCGAGCAAGGTGGGACGGCGCCTCATCCCGCTGCTGCGCCCGTTCGACGTCGAAGTCGTCGTGGCCGATCCCTACTTGACCGCGAGCGACGCGCAGCGGCTGGGCGTGTCCAAGCTCGAGCTGCCGAACTTGATGCGAACCAGCGACGTGATCAGCATTCACGCTCCCGTGCTGCCCGAAACCCACCACATGATCGACGCCGGGATGCTGGCGCTGATCAAGGACGATGCCGTGCTGGTCAACAACGCGCGATCCGCCCTGATCGACACCGACGCCCTGGTGGCCGAGCTGGCCAAGGAGCGATTCGACTGCGCCCTGGATGTCTTCGACGAGGAGCCGCTGCCGCCCGATCACCCGCTGATGGGGATGCGGCGGGTGCTCCTGACGCCCCATGTCGCGGGGCTAACCCCCGAGCGGCGGTCCCGGCTGATGGACGCGATGCTCGATGAGCTGGAGCGGCACGCGAACGGCCAGCCGCTGAGGCACGAAGTCACCATCGATCAGCTCGAAAGCATGGCGTAGCGCCCACCGAAGTGCGGCTAGGGCCGCTGAGGCATCGAGCGGCCCCGCGTATACTTGCCGCGTCGAGGATCCGCCGGGCCCTGAGAGGCAGCGCCGACAAGCCCCCAATGTCCCCACAACGTGGAGGAGTAGGGCCGACCGCCCAGCTGGACGAGGCGTCGAGCCTGCGTGCCTACCTGAGTGAAATCCGCCGGTTTCCCCGTCTCACGGCACGCGAGGAAGTCGAGTTGGCGCAGCGCATCGAGCGCAACGAGCCGGGGGCCCGCCAACAGATGATCACCGCCAACTTGCGCCTGGTGGTGGCCGTTGCGCGCCGCTTCGCCGACGGGCGCGCGCCGCTGCTCGACCTCATCCAGGAAGGCAACACGGGCCTGATGCGAGCCGTGGAGCGCTTCGATTGGCGGCACGGGTTCAGGTTCAGCAGCTTTGCCATGCAGTGGGTGCAGCAACCCATCGCGCGGGCGGCGGCCGAGGCCGACCTACCGCTGCGGCTTCCCGACTACGTGCACCGCAAGCTGGCATCTTCACGGCGGATCTGGGACGAGCTGCGGGCCGAGTTGCAGCGCGATCCCGAGGACGGCGAAGTGGCGTGTCGCCTCGGTCTGCCCGCTGCCGAGTTGGCGCGACTGCGCCGGTTCGCCGGGCGGGCGATCTCGCTGGATAGCGCGACCGCCGAGGATGAGGCGCCGGCGACCCCGTCCGACGCCGAGGCGGCCCCGCAGCCATTCGATGAGTTGCGCGCGAAGTTTCTTTGCGCCGACCTCAATCGCGCGCTGGCCACGCTGGACGTACGCGAGCGCACCATCCTGCGCCTGCGCTTCGGACTCGGCGGGCGCGAGCCGCTGCGCCTGGTCGACATCGGCAACCGACTCGGCCTCACCGCCGAGCGCATCCGGCAGCTGCAAGCCCAGGCGCTCGCCAAGCTGCGGCGCACCAGCGCCGCGCAGATTCTCGAAGGCTACGCGGCTGGGTAGCGGGCGTACACGCCGCCTCTCCCGGGTATGGGTCAGAGGGCGGCTGCGCGAGGTTGGTCAACTCCAGGCGGCAGGCTGCCAAGAGCCGCGGACGGGCGAATGCATCCAGGGCTTGGCATATAGCCATATATGCTGTATGGTTTGCCATATACCAGCGACGCAAGGTCGACCAAATGAAGACAACGCTGAATCTCGACGACACGGTGATGCGCCGCCTGCGCGAAGAGGCCGCGCGGCGCGGCACCACCATGACGGCCCTGGTCGAGGCCGGCATCATGCGCGTGCTCGAGCCGGCGCCGCCGTATGTCACCGAACGCGATGAGCTGCCGGAGCTGCCGCGCTGGAACAGCGGCGGCGCGCTGGTCGACGTCGCCAACCGAGATGAGCTCTATGCGGCGATGGGTGAGGAGTGAGTGCTCGCCGTTGACACCAATGTGCTTGTCTATGCGGCCGACCAGGATGCCGAGGCGCACGCGGCCTGCCGGGAGCACGTGAACCAATGGCGAGTCGATCCAACGCCGACCTTTCTCACGTGGAACGTCTGCTACGAGTTCCTGCGGGTCAGCACGCATCCGCAAGTGCTCCGCGCGCCGTGGCATCCCAGTGACGCGTGGCGCTTTCTCGGCGTGCTCCTCGACTCCCCAGGCTTCGCGCTTTTGCGGCCGACCGAGCGGCACCAGGCGGTCCTGGCGCAGACGCTGGCGGAACTGCCGGATGTCCGCGGCAACCTGATGCACGACCTGCACACGGCGGTGTTGATGCGTGAGCACGGCGTCAGCCGCGTTTGCACCCGCGACACCCACTTCCATCGTTTTCCGTTTCTCGAGGTCGTCGACCCGCTGCGGTAGGTGGATGGTCGATTGGATCGACATCTCTGGGTGGATTGCGGTCATGAACAAGCCCCGGGGGCGCCGCGGGACGACACGTCGGGCTACCGAAGCGTGCGGACGACAAATCCCAGGCTGCACGCAGCCTGGGCCACCGGGCGGGCTTAGGGAAACACCGCCAGCAGATCCTCGTCGGTTTCGCGGCGGCGGGTCAGGCGGGCTTGGCCGTCCGCGACCATCACCACGGCGGGCCGGCCAACCATGTTGTAGGTGCTGGCCATGCTCATGTGATAGGCGCCGGACGTCGGAATGGTGATGAGGTCGCCGCGGCGCAGCGGCGGCAGCACCGTGTCGCGCAGCAGGACGTCGCCGGACTCGCAGTAGCGGCCTGCGAGCGTTACCGCCTCGGGTGGACCGTCAGCGGGTCGATTCGCCAGCAGCGCGGCGTATTTAGACTGGTAGAGCGCGGGACGCGGATTGTCGGCCATGCCCCCGTCGACGGAGACATAGGTGCGCACGCCGGGGATGTGCTTGACGGTGCCCACGGCGTAGAGCGCCACCCCGCTACGCGCCACGATGGATCGACCGGGCTCGATGAGCAGCCGCGGCGGATGGGCGAGGCCGCGAGCCAGCACCGTCGACGTGATGGCCTCGACGATGTCGGCCGGATCGGGTGGATCGTCGTCGAGCGTGTAGCGCACGCCGCCGCCGCCGCCCGGGCTCAGATCCCGCAGGTCGAGTCCGTGGGCGGCCCGCATGCGCTCGGCAAAGTCGAGCGTGATGTTGATCGTGTCGGCATAGGGCTCGGTGTCGAAGATCTGGGACCCGATGTGGGCGTGCAGCCCCATCACGTCGAGATTCGGCGCCCGCATTGCCCGCGCGACAGCTTCCTCGGCCGCGCCGGAGTCGAGCCCGAGACCGAACTTGCTGTCCACGGCGCCGGTGCGGATGTAGTCGTGCGTGTGCGCTTCCACGCCCGGCGTGAGCCGCATGAGCACCTGCGCCGTTTGGCCGCGTCGCCGCGCCAAATCGTCGATGATCTCGATCTCTTCCAGCGCATCGACGACGATGCGCCCGACGCCAAGCTCGAGCGCCAGGTCGATCTCGCGCGGCAGCTTGTTGTTGCCGTGAAGCACCACGCGCTCCAGCGGCATCCCGGCGGCCTGCGCCACGTGCACCTCGCCCGAGGAGACGGCGTCCATCCCCAGGCCCTCGGAGGCCGCCACCTGCAAGAGCGTGGGATCCACGTAGGCCTTGCCGGCGTAGAGCACCAGCGCGTTGGGATAGGTGTCCGCCAGCGCGCGGGTATAGCCACGGCAGGCCGCGCGCAGCGTGGCCTCGTCATAGATGTAGAGCGGAGTGCCGCACTCCTCCGCCAACGCCTCGACATCGACCCCGCCGATGACGAGCGCGCCGGCGTCGTCGCGGACCGTACCGACGGGAAAGACCTGGTCGAGCAGGTCGTGTTCGGGCGGTGTTATATGGGCCATGTTCGAGCGAAACCGTTCGGGTAGTCCTTCGTCATTCCCGCGGAGGCGGGAATCCACCGGTCGTCCATCCTGGAGCCGCTAGGGACGTAGGGCCGCGCCTTAGATTCCTCGCTGCGCTCGGAATGACAGATCGGTGGCGTATTGCCCGGTGGCCCAGACCGCGGGTCCGGTGGCCCAGGCTGCGTGCAGCCTGGGAACGGTGAGCTTCCGGTGCTGCGCTGCATCAGGACGCGGGCGCAAGCGCGCTGCGCGTCACGTGACCTTCGTCCTGGCGCTCGAACGCCTCGTTGATTTCGTGCAGCGGATACGTGTGAGACAGCACGCGATCGAACGGCAGCTTGTCCACGTTGTGGGACACAAAGTCCAGCGCCTGCTTCAGGTCCCGCCAGCGGTAGTGGGCCACGCCCAGCACCGTGATGCTCTTGAAGACGATGGTGGACGGATCGAAGCTCGCCGTGTGCCCGACGCAGACATTGCCAATTTCGACGTAGCGCCCGCCCGGCGCGGTCATGCCGACCCCCTCCGCGAACACGCCGGGATGTCCCACCAGCTCCATCGTCACGTCGGCGCCGAGGCCGTCGGTGAGCTCCTGGACCCGAGCCACACGCGCTTCAGGTGTCTCGTAGTCGCGCATATCGACCGTCTCGTCCGCGCCGAACGCGCGCGCCAGCTCCAGCCGCTCCTCCACACCGTCGATCACGATCACGCGCGCCGCGCCGCGCGCCTGGGCCACGGCCGCGGCGTAGACGCCCAAGCCGCCGGCCCCCTGGATCGCCACCGTTTCGTTGACGGTCTGTCCGGCGCGGTCCAGCCCGGAGACCACCTGGCTCAAGGCGCAGTTCACGCCCGAGATGAGGTGGTCGTCCAGGTGATCGGGTACCCGAAATATGGCGTGCTTTGGAAACAGGTAGTAGTAGTCGGCGAACGTGCCGCGGAAGTAGGGCCACTCGTCCAGCAGCGTCATCCGATTGGTCTGCCGCGTTGGGCACGCGTAGGTATGCCCCTTTAGGCAGTTCGCGCAGCGCAGGCATGGGTGGAAGAAGCCGAAGACCACCCGGTCGCCTTCGCGCAGCGGCTGGCCGGCAGTGTCGACGGTCAATCCGGTGCCCAGCTTGGCGATCTCGCCGGTGCCCTCGTGCCCCAGCGTGCCCGGGAGGTTGAAGCCGCGCGCGACCAGGTCCGTGTCGCCGCGCCAGTAGTGCATGTCGGAGCCGCACACGTTGGCCAGCCGCATGCGAATCACCGCGGCGCCCGGCTCCGGGTCCGGTACGGGGAAATCCCGCAGGTCGAACGGCTCGCGGATTCCGTTGAAGACGGCAATGGCGCCGGTTTCAGGCATGGTGATTTAGGCCGGTTGGCTAGCCTGCTCAGACTACAGCAACGCCCGACGCGTATACCTCGCAGGCTCGCCGCAGCCGCCTATTCGCCTGTCCCGACCGCCGTCCCGTACGCTGCCCCCACTGTCGCCGGCACGGCACCGCGAGGCGTCCATGGCCTGGGACCAAGTCTCCCCGCGCATCTTTCGCTGGGCCGACACCTGCAACGTCTACTGCGTGACCGCCGGCGACCGCGGCCTGCTGATCGACGCCGGGTCGGGCGCCGCCGTGGACCATCTCGACGAAATCGGCGTGCGGCAAGTCGAGTGGGTGCTGCACACGCATCACCATCGCGACCAGTGCTGGGGCACCGGACGGCTCAAAGACCACGGCGCCAGAGTCGCCGTGCCGGAGCAAGAGCGGCATCTATTCGAGCAGGCCGAGCTGTTCTGGCAACACAAGCGTGTCTACGACAACTACAACGACCGCAACACCTTTTTCTCGCTGGCGGAGAACGTGGCGGTCGACGCCGACCTCGCGGACTACGAGACCTTCACCTGGCGCGACGTCGAGTTTGAAATCATCCCGGCCAAGGGCCACACGCACGGCAGTAGCATGCTCATCGGCCAAGTCGACAGCCGCCGCGTGGCATTCACCGGCGACCTGTTATGCGCCGGCGGCGTGCTCTACCAATACCACGCCATGGAGTACGGCTACGCCGATCAGCAGGGCGCACTGTTCACGCTGGAATCCCTGCAGGCGCTGCGGCGGCAAACGCCCGATCTGGCGCTGCCCTCGCATGGCGACGTGATCGAGGACCCAATCGGTGACTGCGCGCGGCTCGAAGAGCGGCTGATGGCCCTGGCGCGGCTGGGCGCCGGGATGCGGTTCCTGGGCCGCGACGGGGGACATGGACTTGATCTCCTGCCCGATCCGAAGTTCATCCAGGTTTCACGGCATCTCCTGTGGGGCGGTCCGCACACCTGCTCCAACTTCTACGTGCTGCTGTCCGAGAGCGGCAAGGCGTGCTTCATCGACTATGGGCACTCGCATTTCGCGCACATGGGTGTTGCCCAGGAGCGCGAGGACGGCGACACGATGCGCTTCGTGGTGCATCACCTCGACGAGCTGCGCGAGACCTACGGCGTGCACGAGATGGACATGGTGTTGGTCACGCACATCCACGACGACCACACGGCGGGCATCCCCTACCTGGTGCGGCACGAGGGCGCGCGCGTCTGGGCGCTCGACGAAGTGGCGCAGGTGCTGGAGGACCCGGCCGGCTGGTGCAGCACGCCCTGCACGTTGCCGTATCCCATTCCGATCGAACGCAAGCTGCGCGACGGCGAGCGGTTCCAGTGGGAGGAGTTCGAGTTCGAGGTCCACCACGCGCCCGGCCAAACGGAATTCCACTCGGTCCTTGCCACGCACGTCGATGGGCAGAAAGTGGCCTTCACTGGCGACAACGTTTTCTTGGAGCTGGCGCCCGGCATCACCGGTGAGGTGACCCCGCAGCTCTACCAGACCACGGTGCTGCGCAACAGCCTGCAGCTATGGATGCATCGCCGCTGCGCGGACGTGATGGACCTGGTGCACCCGGACCTGGTCTGTCCGGGGCACCGCGAGCTGATTCCGTGGGACGCGCGCCGCGCGGCGGAGTACCGCGACTTTATCGCCCGCAAGGAGCGCGTGGTGCGGGACCTGCTGGACGAACCGGCCGACGAGGGGGTGGACCTCTGGTGGGCGCGGCTGATCCCGTATTTGCGCCACGTCGAAGCCGGCGAGGCGTGCAGCTACCGTCTCCTACTCCGCAACAACGCGGAGCGGCCCGTGCGGCTCGACGCGCGGCTGCTGGCTCCCGACGGCTGGCGCACGAGCGATGCATTCGAGTCCCTGGACCTCGAGGCCGGCGCGCGCGGGGAGCTGACGCTCAATGCCACGGCGCCGGCGCACTCGGACGCTCGCCGCATCCTCACGGTCGAGATTCGCGTGGACGGCCAGACCCGCGGACCTGTGACCGAGGCGCTGGTAACCCTCGGCGACGGCGCGGGATAGTTGGCTCGAAGAATCATGCAAGCCGCCTCCGCTATTCCCACGAACCCCTCCGTCACTCCCGCGACGGGAGACCTTTGCGTAACCCTTCGTCATTCCCGCGAAGGCGGGAATCCACCCTTCATTGAACCTGGGGGCGGATGGCGTTCGCCCAGTCATCCTCGAGCCTGGCCGGGTTTTGCAAGGGTCTCCGAAGGCGGGAATCCACCCCTAACAAGATGGGATCTGCCCCGGCTGCGTCCCGCACATCCGGCATCTGACCGGGCCATTCAAGAGACCCCATAGGACAAGGAGAGCAGCATGCGCGTGATGATGATGGGATCCGGCGGGGTTGGCGGCTTTGTCGGGGCCGGGCTATTCGAAACCGGCCACGACGTGACCTTTGTCGCCCGCGGGGCGCACTTGGAAGCCATTCGGGAACACGGGCTGTGCATGCTCAGCGAAGACGGGTCGCGCCGTTATCTTCAGGTTGATGTCGTCGAGCGTCCCGCGGATGCCGGGGCGACGTTCGATCTCGTAGTCTTCGCGGTCAAGGCCTACGACACACAGTCGGCCGCCGAGCTGCTGGTCCCCGCGGTCGGCGACGAGACGTCGGTGCTCACGCTGCAGAACGGCATCGACAGCGTGCCGATGCTGTCGTCTGTGCTGGGCGCGGAGCACGTGATCGGCGGCGCCACCTGGTTGACGGCCCACATCGACGGGCCGGGCGTGATCGAGTATCAGGACGCGCTGGTGCGTGCGGCGATCGGCGAACCCGCCGGAGGGATTTCCGACCGCGTAGAGGCCATCGCCGAGGCGCTGCGCGGCTGCGGCATCGAGACCGAGGTCAGCGACGACATCACGCGCATCCTGTGGAGCAAGATCGTGCTGCTATCGGTCCACGGCGGCATGAGCGCCGCCTGCCAGCTACCGCTCGGCGACATCCTGTCCACCGAGGGCATGGAGGACGCATACCGCATGATGTTCGACGAAGCGGCGTCCGTTGGGCGGGCGCTGGGCGTGGACCTGCCCGAATCGACCAGCGACGACCTGGTGGCCCTGCTGCAATCCGCCCCGGCCGACAACACCACCTCGCTGCAGGTCGACTTCGGCCACCAGCGCCGCGTCGAGCTCGAGTACCTCACCGGCGCGGTCGTCCGCCGCGGCCGCGAGGCCGGCGTGCCCACGCCAGCGCTCGAGGCCATCTACTTGTCGCTCAAGGCCAAGGCGCGGGCGTTCGGGGGAATTTAGGGCGCGGGATTCCGTGTAGGGGCGGTTCGCGAACCGCCCCTACTTGTGGGCGTGGGCGCGGGCGTTCGGGGGGATTTAGGGGGCGCCCGCCGGGGAGATCAATCCACAAGGAATCCCACGCTGCACGCAGCGTGGGCCACCGGGCAGGCACGGCCGGACTGGATTCCGGCTTCCGCCGGAATGACGGAGTGGGGAGCCCGAGGGAGCCGTAAGCCGTTCGTGATGAGCCTGTCGAACCATGAACGGTCGACATCCACGAATTCAACGGGGAGCGACTAACCGTACGGCGGCCGAATCGCCGTTCCGGGCGGTGTACAATGCGTCATCCCTTGGCCAGTGCCTTGGGCGTGCGCGTGGTGAGGCCGGGCACGCGCATCGTTCCTCCCGGCCCTGCGGAACGCTCAGATGCCCCGACGCGGCGATCGACTTGTCATAACGCTCGAATGCATGGACTGCGGCAGCCGTGGCTATGTGTCGAGCAAGAACCGGCGCAACGACCCGGACCGCATGGAGCTCAGCAAGTACTGCGCGCGCTGCCGCGAACATCGACGCCATCGTGAAACTCGTTAGAGAACAATCCAGCCGGGCGCCCGCCCGTGGCGGCCGCTCACGCCGTCGCTCGGCGCCGCCGAGTCGCTTGGCGCGTGTGCCGGGCGGGGCGTTCATTCGCGACGCCTATGCCGAGCTGCGCAAGGCCCATTGGCCCACCCGCGAGCAGACCATCCGGCTCACCGGCCTGGTGGTGGCGATCAGCCTGCTCATGGCGATGCTGCTCGGGCTGGCCGACTATGTGTTCGCCGAGCTCTTCGACGTCGTTGTGGCCTAAAGGGGGATCGTCGTGGCGATACAGCCTGAACCTGCCGAGACCGTGACGACCGCCGCCCGCGACGAGGACGGCTGGTTCGTGATCAATACCTATTCGGGCTACGAGGGCAAGGTGAAGGACAACCTGGAGCACCGCGTGGTCTCAATGGACGCCGCCGACAAGATCTTCGACGTGGTGGTGCCGACGGAAGAAATCGAAGAGGTCAAGCACGGCCAGCGTCGTCGCGTGAAGCGCAAGATGTATCCCGGCTACGTGCTGGTGCGCATGGTGTTGGACGACGAGTCGTGGCTGGTGGTGCGCAATACGCCGGGCGTGGTGAACTTCGTCGGCTCGGGCAATCGCCCCACGCGGCTGCCGCCCGAGGAAGCCGACGTGATCTTCAAGCAGATGGAGGGCGAGACTCCGCGTCCCGAGGTCCGCATCCAGATCGGCGAGCGCGTCAAGATCATCGACGGCCCATTCACCGACTTTTTCGGCACCGTGGACGAAGTGCTCGACGAGAAAGAGCGCTTGCGCGTGCTTGTATCCTTCTTTGGCCGCGAAACCCCGGTCGAGCTGGACTTTCTCCAAGTGGAGAAGCAGAGCGGCGGGCCGGTGGCCGGGGCCGGAGGCTAGGCTCGAGACAACATGGCGCGCGCAGTCCGATCCATCGTGAAGTTGCAGCTTGCCGCCGGGCAGGCCACGCCGGCGCCGCCGGTTGGCCCAGCCCTGGGCAGCCACGGCGTGAACATCGTCGAGTTCACCAAGCAGTACAACGAGCGCACCAAGGACCAGATGGGCTCGGTGATTCCCGTCGAGATCATGGTCTATGAGGACCGCTCGTTCAGCTTCGTCACCAAGACGCCGCCGGTTTCGGATCTCCTGCGCAAGGCCGCCGGGGTCGAGAAGGGCGCAGCCATTCCCCATGAGGAAGTGGTGGGCACCATCACCCGGCGCCAACTGCGCGAAATAGCCGAGACGAAGATGCCGGACCTCAACGCCTACGACGTCGAATCCGCCGAGCGCGTGATCGAAGGCACCGCCCGCAGCATGGGCGTTCTGGTGGAGGGCTAGCCATGCCGCGTCACGGCAAACGCTACCGGCAGGCTGCCGAGATGGTCGACGCCGAGGCCAAGCTCTCGCTTTCCGACGCCGTCGATCAGTTGGTGCATTTCCCGCCCGCCAAGTTCGACGAGACCGTCGAGCTGCACATGCGGTTGGGCGTGGACCCCACCCACCAGGATCAGCAGGTGCGCGGCACGTTGTCCCTGCCGCACGGCACGGGGCGGTCGATCCGGGTGATCGCCTTCGCCACCGGCGACGGCGCCGAGGAAGCGCGCGAGGCCGGGGCCGACGAGGTCGGCACCGACGAACTCGCCAAGCGCATCCAGGGCGGATGGCTCGACTTCGAGGCGGCGGTCGCCATGCCCGACACCATGCGCATCATCGGCCCCCTGGGTCGCATTCTCGGTCCGCGCGGCCTGATGCCGAACGCCAGGGCGGGCACGGTGACCAACGACGTGGGTCGGGTCGTCAAGGACCTCAAGGCTGGGCGCGTCGAGTTCCGCGTCGAGCGTTTGGCCAACGTGCACGTGCGGGTCGGCAAGGTGTCAATGGGCGCCGCGGCGCTCAAGGAGAACCTCGCGGCGATCGTGGACGCCATCATCCAGGCCCGACCCGCCGCGGCCAAGGGCACCTATCTGCTTTCCGCCACTCTCACCACATCCATGGGACCGGGCATTCCGATGGACGTGTCCCGCATTCACGAGGAGGCCGCCGCGCTGGCCGCCTGAGGCGACCAGCCCACCAGTCACAACCCTTTGCCGTTAGCCGAAGACCGCGGGTGCCACGCATAAGCTCCCTTGGGACGCCCGCCGAGGCGCGAATGACCACGCGAGCGGCGCGTGTCACGGGCGCCGCTCGACACGACACTGCGGCACAAGGTCATTCGAGGAAAGGACGTTGACACGCATGGCCACCAAGGCCGAAAAGGTAGAGATCGTCGACGCGCTGGCGTCGGCGCTGTCGGACGCGCCGCTGAGCATCGTCGCCGGCTATAGCGAGCTCAAGGTGTCGGATATGCAGGAGCTGCGCCGACAGATGCGCGAGACCGGCGCCAAGTTTCGCGTGGTGAAGAACTCGCTGGCGATTCTGGCCGCGCGGCAGAGTAACGCCGACCACCTGGAACCGTTCTTCCACGGCCAGACCGCGTTCGCGTTCAGTGGCGAGGACGTCATCGGAACCGCGCGTGCCCTGCGCAGCTTCGCCGCCTCCAATCCCAAAATGGAGATTCGCGGCGGTGTGGCCGAGGGGCAGGCGCTTGACGTCGAGCGCATCGGGAGGCTCGCCTCGCTGTTCGGGGTCGAGCAGCTGCAATCGGAGTTGGTTTGGTCGATCGAGAGCCCGATTTCCGGCCTGGTGCACACCCTGGCCGGCACGATTCACGGATTGGTTTACGCCTTGCAGGAACGCGTCGAACAACTGCAACCACACGCGGAAGGAGCGTGACGGATGGCCAAGGTCAGCAAGGACGACATTCTCAGCGCGATCGACTCCATGACGGTGATCGAGCTCAGCGAGCTCGTGGAGGCGCTGAAGGAGAAGTACAACGTCACCGGCGCGCCGATGGCGATGGCGGCGGCGCCCGCGGCCGATGGCGCCAATGGCGCGGCGGCCGAGGCGGAGCAGACCGAGTTCACGGTGCACCTGGAGACTTCCGGTCAACAGAAGATCCAGGTCATCAAGGCCGTGCGCGAGATCACGGGACTTGGCCTACGCGAAGCCAAAGGCGTGGTCGACGCGGCGCCGGGTCCGGTGAAGGAAGGCGTCTCGAGGGAAGAGGGCGACCAGATCGTCGCCAAGCTCGCCGAGGTGGGCGCCACCGCCGAGTTGCGCTAAGCCCGCTTCCGGCGGCCTCGGGAGGCCGTCCATGATTGACGCGGTCGTGGTGGCCCATGGCAGCGGCGCGCGTGCGCGCCGCTGCATCAATGCGCTGCGCCGCAGCTCGCAGCCGCCGGAGCGGATCGTGCTCGTCGACACGTCGGCGGACGGCGCCGCGCTGGCGGCCATTCCAGAGGCCGAACCCTGGCTGCACCGCATCGCCCGCCCGGACAACCCCGGCTACGGCGCGGCCGCCAATGACGGCATCGCCGCCACCGACGCGGCCTACGTGCTGGTCATGAACGACGACGTGTTCGTCGACCGCGACGCCATCGAGCACCTCGTTGACCACGCCGATTCCGAGCCCGACGTCGCGTGCGTGGGCCCCGATTTCAGGGATCTCGACGGCGCGCGGCAGGAGGGGGCGTTTCGCTTTCCCGGCGTGGCGCAGGCCGCCATCGACGCCTGGCCCGCGCCCGCGTGGCTGCGGCGCGGGCGGCTCAACGGGCGGGTTGCAGCGGATGGCGTTCCGGTTGACATCGATCACCCGCTGGGCGCCTGCATGCTGCTGCGACGGCTGGCCGTCGACCTCGTCGGCGGCTTCTCGCCCGACTACTGGATGTACTGCGAAGAGATCGACCTGTGCCGGCGGCTCAAGGACTACGGCTGGCGCGTGGCGCAGGTGCCGGCGGCGCGGGTCTGGCACGTGGGCGGCGCCAGCACCGGCCGGCAGCCGGACCGCATGCTGGCGCAGCTCTATCGGAGCCGGGCGCGTTGGTACCGCACGCACACGCCGCCGTCGGTGGCCGCGGTGGCGCTGGCGGCCATGCGCTGGGGGCTGCGCGCAAGATCGGCCCTGGATGAGGCTGCCGGTCGGTCGGTGACGGGAGTCCGCGGCGCGCTAGTGGCCCTCGACGAACGGTGAGTCGTCCGGCGCCGCTGAGCGCAATCGTGATCGCCGCGGGCGAGGCCGCCAACATCGAGTCGTGCCTGCGGACGCTTGACTGGTGCGACGAGCGCCTCGTGGTGGATGCCTTCAGCGCCGACGGCACGCCGTCTGCGGCTCCCGCCGGGACTCGCCTGGTGGAACGCCGCTTCACCACGTTCGCGGCCCAACGGCAGGACGCCCTCGCCCGCGCCGCCTACGACTGGGTGTTCTTCGTGGATGCCGATGAGCGCGTATCCGACGCGCTGGCGGCCGAGGTGCGTGGCCGCGCAGGTCACGAGGCTCATGCGGCGTACGACGTGCCGCGTCTGAATCTGATCTTTGGTCACTGGATGCGCGGGAGCGGCTGGGCGCCCGACCATCAATTGCGCGTCATGGACCGACGTCGGGTGCACTACCCGATTGAGCGCGCGGTGCACGAAGTGCCCGACGTCGACGGCAGCATCGGGGAGATCGAGGCGCCGCTGGTCCACCACAGCTATCGCACGATTCGCGAATTCCGCCGCCGGCAGCGGCGCTACGCCCGCATGCACGCGCGCAGCCTCTACCAGGCCGGCGTGCGTCGACGCCGCACCGCGGTCGTGGCCCAGCCGCTGCGCGAGCTGCGGCGACGCCTGGTCGAGTTCCACGGATATCGCGATGGCTGGGTGGGCGTGCAACTGGCGTTGCTGATGGCCGAGTACGAGTGGCGCCTGCAGCGCGGCCTGGCTCGGTGCTGGCGCCGCGGCGCCCCATCGGGTTGACCCACGCCATGCGGGCGTCAGCGATTGTGGTGACCCACCAATCGTCCGAGCACATCGGCGCCTGTCTTGAGGCGCTGGAGGCCGACGGCGACGACCAGCTCGAAATCATCGTGGTCGACAATCGGTCGAGTGACGGCACCGCCGGGCAGGTGCGCGAGCGCTTCCCCGCGGTCACGCTGCGGGTCACGCACCGCAATGTCGGCTACGGCGCCGCCGCGAACATCGGCATCGGCCTCGCCACCGGCGATCCCATCCTGGTCCTCAACGCCGACGTGGTCGTCGAGCGCGGGACGCTGGCGGCGCTGCGGGCACGCCTGGACGCCGACGCCGGCCTCGGGTGCGTGAGTCCGGTGCACGTGGGCGCCGACAGCGTGAGCCAATCTCCGGCCCGTGCGTTTCCGTCCATCGGCGCCGCGCTGGTGGACGGCACGATGCTGGAGCGCTGGCTGCGAAGGTCGGCCGTGCTCCGGTCCTACTATCGCGACGCCGCCCGGCCCGACGCGCCCCCGGACTGGCTGGACGGCGCCTGTCTCGCGTTTCGCACGCGCGCCTTGCGCGAGGTCGGCGGATTCGACTCGGGATACTTCATGTATTCGGAGGAGCTCGATTTGCATCGGGCGCTGCGACGCGCCGGGTGGGCCTGCGCCATCGAGGAGCGGGCGCGGGTGCGCCACGTGGGCGGCGCGTCGGCGGGACGCGACGTTGTCGCCCGTGAGCGAAATTTCTTCCGAAGTCGCTACCGGCTCGCGGGCAAGATGTGGGGGCGCCCCTTTGCCGTGTTTCTAAGGGTGTTCGTGGCTGTCGTCAATCTCGTCAGGCTCGCCGAGCAACTCGTGCGGTTGCTGCTGGGTCGCGATGCTCCCTCCCCACGGGTCGAGGCGAACCGCATCGCCCGCGTGACGCTGTGGCAGTGGTTCGGCTGGCGTCGCTAGTGGACGCGAACGGCAACGCCGCCGCGACACGGAGTCGGCGCTAGTGCCGGCGCCGACCCGCCGGATTCTCTTCGTCACCGGTGAGTATCCGCCTCGTCGAGGCGGGATCGCGGACTACCTGGTCCGTCTGCGAACGTCGCTCGAGGACACGGGCGCACGAACCTACGTGGCGACCGAGGCCGTGCCTCACGACGCTCCCGTCGATCGTGTCTTCCGCATCGCGCCGCGCCCCTGGTGCCGTCAGATCGTGACCGTGATGCAACTGGCCAAGCGGACCCGGAGCGACGTGGTCCACATTCAATTCCAGGCTGGAGCGTTCGAATCAGCACTGCAGGCGGCGCTCATGCCGTGGGCCCTTCGCCTCAAGGGCTTTCGCGGCCTGGTGGTAGTCACGTTCCATGATCTGGCCGAGCCATATGTGTTTCCGCGAGCCGGCCCAATCCGCCGCTGGGCCGTGGACGTGCTGCGCGGATGGGCCGACGTGTGCATCTACGTCGATGCCTACGATCGAGCGCGGGTAAGCTCGCGCATTCCGGGCGAGTGGCGCCGATCCCAGGTGATTCCCGCCGGGCCGGCCATCGAGCCGCCGACGTCGCTGGGAAGCCGAGCGGAGACTCGCAGCGCCCTGGGACTGCCCGCCGACGACTTTCTGGTCGGATTCTTTGGCTTTCGGCAGGCCGGCAAGGGGCTCGAGGCGCTGGCCGCCGCGATGCGCAGTCCGGCATTGACAGGTTGCGGAGCGCGCCTGGCGCTTGTTGGCGCGGCGGGTCCTCGCATGAGCCCACGACGCGCCGCGGCCCAAGTGCAGCAGGCGACGTTTGCGGGCGTCGACGTACTGGAACCAGGGTATTTGGAACCGACCGATGTCTCCCGCTGGCTGCGCGCTTGCGACGTTGCGGCCCTGCCCTATGACGAAGGGCTGTCGACGCGCCGCGGATCGTTCATGGTCGCGGCGGCCCACGGCCTGCCCGTCGTGACGACGACGCCCGTGCGACCCGACCTCCTGGATGTGCGCCACGGCGAGGTGGCGTTCACGCCCGTGCGCGATCCCGAGTCGCTTTCCGCGGCCTTGGTGCGCGTCCGCGACGATCCCGACTACCGATCCACGCTTGAAGCCGGATCACGCGCCGTGGCTCGCCGCTATTCGTGGCGCCGCATCGCTCGTCAGACGCTCGATGCCTACGGCGGGTAGCGTCCGCGTCGACGCTGCCGCGATTGCCTGGGGGCGGCGGGTGGCGCGATGGCTTACGCCTGAATGGGCGGTGCTGCTGCTAGTGGTGCTGGGGGGAGGTCTGCGCCTCTGGAACCTCGAAGGGCTCGGCGACTTCGACTTCGACGAGGTCGCCGCGATCTGGTACGCGCGCGCCGGCCTGCTCGATATCGCGGCCGAGATCGCGCAGGCGCCGTTCGAACACCCCCCGCTCTACTACATGGCGCTGCACCTGTGGATCGGATGGTTTGGCGAGGCCGAGGCGATCGCGCGGGCACTTTCGATTCCCTTCGGACTGCTGCTGATCCCCGCGACATATCGACTGGCCCGTTGCTATGTCGCGCCCTGGTCGGCGGTGGTTGCCGCCGTGGTGGTCACCACGTCGCCGCTGCTGGTGTTCTTCAGCCGCGAAGCGCGGATGTATGCACCCGCGGCGCTGTTCGCCGTGCTTTCCCTCTGGCTGTTCGAGCGTGCGATGCGCTCCGGACGGCGGCGCGATTGGCTGGGCATGGCCGCCTGCGTGGCGGCGGGCAGCTACATCGACTTCACGGTGGCGATAAGCGTCGCCGCCATGCTGCTGGCCCTACCCTGGCATTGGCGGCATCGCCGGCGCCGCGTGCTCGTCTTCGTCGCGGTGGGCGCTGCGAGCGTGGCCATTCTGCTGCCCTGGTTGATCCTGGCGCGCGGACTGCACGACAGCCTCCCGGCTTTTGGCACCGGCGATCTCGCACCTCGACTGCTGGTGGAGATTGGCCGGATGGCATGGCTCGATCTGCTGGTCGGCATCGAGGAGGTGCGCGGCGGACGCCTGGCAACCCTCATCGCCGTCGGCGCCGCGGCGCTCGTGGTGGGCGGCGTCGGCGCCGTCATTGTCCGCCGCCGTGGCGGGCTCATGCTCGCCTTCGTGGCGTCGGTGGCGGCATTTCTCGCGCTGTTGCTCATATTCGACAAGCCCTATCAGCCGCGCTATCTCCTGCCGGCAATTCCCGCCATCGGCGTGCTCATGGCCGCGGCATTCGACGCCGTGCCGCGGGTTCCGCTGCGGAGTCAGGCGGCTGTGGCGGTCGCGCTGGTGCTACTGGTCGGGCCCGTCGCGGCGAGTCGAACCTATTTCACCGACTACGTGCGCGGCGATTACCGGTCAATCACGACGACCGTCGAGGAGCTGGCTCGGCCTCGACGCGACGACTTCGGTCTGCGCAAGTATCGCGATGCCGTGGTGCTCGCCGGCCCGTGGCAGGGGTGGTTCTGGCGGCACTACTTCCCCGAATTCCTCGACAAGGTCGACGTGTGGCTCCTCCCCGACGAAGTGCCTCCGGCGGTCAGCGCGCTGGAGGTTGACACCAAGTTGGGCCAAGCCGCACGGAACCACCGCCGCGTGTGGGTGGTCTTGGCCGGACTGGAGCAGGCGGATCCCGACCGTCTCACCGAGACCTGGCTCACGCGATACCTCTGGCAAGCGCGGTCCGACGTGTTTCGCAATGGCGTGCTTCAGCTCTACATGACGCGCGAATACGACTTCGTGAAACGCGAAGGCCTGGTCATGATCGATGACGGATTCGAGATGGCTGAAATGTGGTTCACCGGCTACCGGCACGATCAGGGACCCCGCGAGGCGGCGGACGGCATGCGCTTCAGCATTCGTCTTGCGGCGTCGGCGCCCGTTGACTACGACCTGCGGATCCGCGTCTGGGTGGAGGGACCGGGCGGCGTGCGCTATTCCAAAGAGTTCTTCGCCCACAACTTCACGCACCAACGCACCGCGGCATGGTCGCCCGGCGATATCCATGAAATCCGGACGGGGCTCTGGATTCCAGCCGCTGCCCCGCCGGGCACCTATCAGACCTTCATGGCCTTCATTGGCCCTGCGGGCGAGAGGCTGCCCGTTTCCGGCGAATTCGTCCGGCGGACGTATGTCGGACAGCGAGCCATCTGGCTCGGTCCGACGGTGTTCGTGCCGCCGTCGTTCGGGGAGCCGCCGGGCTAGCTCGACCTCACCAGGTTGCGAATCGCCGATAGCTGGAGCCCCCCGATGGCGGTCAGCACCACGAGGTAGGTGGCAAGAGCCGCCAGTGCCGCACCGATCCACGAAAGGTCGCGCAGCAGCACGGCCACCACCGCTGCCACCGCTCCGGCCACCAACGGGCGCGCGGCGGGCTCCAGCACGCGGCCGAGCAGCCGGTCCCGGCGCAGGATCCAGCCGAGGCCGGCGAGCAGCGCGACCTCGCTGCCGATCGTCGTGGCCGCGGCCGCCACAAAGCCCCAGGTGGGTACCAGCGCTAGATTCAGCCCGACGTTGATCAGCGTGGCGGCCAAGAATATCGGGGTCAGCCGCCACTGCCGGTCCGAGGCAATCACCACGTATTGCAGCGTCCCGTTGAGATAGCTGAGCGGCAGGAACCAGATCAAAATGGCCAGCGCCGTGGCGGTTTGCGGCAGGAAGTCCGACCCGATCAGTGCTTCGATCACGGGCTCGGCGAGGACGAAGAGCAGCATCACGGCGGCCGCGGCAGCCGTTGCAAGAATCCGCCACGCGCGCGTGAACCAGCGCGCCAGCTCCGCCGGGTCGGCCGACGCCCGGGCCATGAGCGGAAATGCGGCCAGCACCACGGCTGAGGGCAGGTTGTTGAGGGCGTTGAGGAACTTGAACGCCGCGTTGTAGTGGCCAACGATCTCCGTCCCTTGCAGGGCTTGCAGGATGAGGATGTCGATCTGGATGAATGCGGTGGCCAGCAGGCTGTTCAGCATGAGCGGAAGCGCATCCCGCGCGAGCCCGCGCAGGTCGTGGTGCGGAACCCGCACGGCTCGGCGCAGCAGCCCGAATCCGACCGGCCGACCAATGGCGATCAGGGTGACGCCGCTCGAGATCAGCCCGGCAAGGGCAACTCCCACGACCCCAAATCCCGCGGCAAGCAGCAGCAGTCCCAGACCGGCCGTCAAGGCCGAGGTTCCAGCCACCACGAGCGCGCGGCGGTCCATGCGCTCCCACGCGCCGTAGACGGCCGCGTAGGCTTGATTCACCGCCGACAGCGGCAGCCCCAGCGCCAGCACGCCGGTCGTGATCAGCGCCAGTCCGTCGATTGCACCGGCGGCCCAATAGATGAGGGCGATGCCCACCATGGCGGGCATGCTGACGGCCAGCAGACGCGCGCGCAGGGCCAGGGCCGATCTGAAAATGCGCGCGAGGCCGGCC
Organism: Chloroflexota bacterium; assembly: GCA_028873795.1. Lineage (GTDB taxonomy): Bacteria > Chloroflexota > UBA11872 > UBA11872 > UBA11872 > JAJECS01. Next base: position 61,070 of record JAPPNP010000051.1, on the reverse strand, counting down.
GAGTCTCGGGCGACGTCCCGGGTCACCAGGGTGCCGAGCCCAAAATCGACGATGACGGCGAAGTAGGCAAGCAGGGTCGTCGCGAATGTGTAGTGGCCGTTGCCCTCCGGGCCAATGAACCTGAGGACGACGACCATGAACACCCAAAACATGGCTCGGTCGATCAGGCTGACGGCAATCGGCGTGATGGCATTGCGCGCGAATCGCCGTTGCTCGGCAGCCTGCGTGCGCGCGGTTGGTCGCGTGAGGCGCCGCGTGGCAAGCACGGCCAGATAGACGGTCGCCGCAAGAGCAAGCAGGGCGCCAACGGCAACGAGTCCTATGCCGGTGGCGCCCCCGCTCATGGGGGGGGGGGCGAGTCCGCGCGTCCCGCAGGGCCGCGGCCGTGGGCGTGCGGGCCCCCCGCACATAGATAGCGGCG
>JAPPNP010000051.1:0-60639 GCA_028873795.1 Chloroflexota bacterium | reverse complement strand
GGGGGGGGGGGGCGGTGGGGGGCGGGGTGCCAACCCTGGCCAATATCCGGGGCCCCCCATTCACCAGGCGGGGCCCATGGGCAACGGTCACTTAGGCGTTGGGCCCCCACGCTCATGGGGAGGGAGGCGAGTCCGAGCTTCCCGCAGGACCGCTGCCTTGGACGTCCGGACCCGCCGAACATAGATCGCGGCTCAGGCGCGAAACGTTGCGCGCTTCGTCACTCTTTTTTTTCGACGTCAGGGTGTGAGGCCGTCTCGTCGAATGTCGGGGTCTCAGGGGCGGGTCTTGGGTCACGTTGACCTTGGGGCGCGGCATGGCGACCCATCGCTTACGGGCGCTATCGATTCACCGGGGGATGCGCGGACCTGGATTCCGGCTTGCGCCGGAATGACGGACCAACATGACCTGCTGCCCATGGGCGGCAGCATACGCGTCCGGGCGTCATGTATTCGCGACGGCGTCCGTTCCTAGTTCCGACCGGTGACTCGGCGCACGGGCAGCCGCGGGGAACCAGGAGCATGCAGGGCGAGGATGACGCGCGGATGGCTCTTCGGGCCGCCGCTAGACTGGCAACAGCCGATCGTTCCTGCTCCACGCCCACGCCATGACCTCCCGCCTGATTGATCGACGGGCTCTCCTTGCCGGTCTGGCGCTCGCTCCGTTGGCCGGATTCGCGGCGCGAACCGTGTCCGCGCAGGCGGACGACGAGCCCTTGGCGGTGACCCTGGCGGCCATTCGCGGCGTGGGTCGCGAGACCTCGCCGTGGGGTGTTGTCGTCGACGAGGACGGGTTCCTGTTCGTGTCGGATTCGCGCACGAGCCGCGTCGTCCGCATATCCCCGGACGGCTTCGAGCTTCTGGTTATCGTCGATGAGGGCAGCGCCGCGGGGTCGATCTCCCGTCCCAAGGGCATCGCCCTCGCCCCCGACGGTCTGCTGTACGTGGTCGACGGCGGCAATCGACGCATTCAGGCATTTACGCGGGACGGCGAGTTCCAAAGCCAGTGGGGCGGCCGGGGAAGCGCCACGGGCCAGTTCAATGCGCCGCGCGGAATTGCGGTCGACGCCGACGGATTCGTCTACGTCGCCGACGGCTTCAACGATCGCGTGCAGAAGTTTGGCCCGGACGGCTCGTTCGTGAGCGCGTGGGGCAGCCGCGGCCAAGAGCCGGGTGAGTTCAGCACGCCCAACGGAATTGCCATCGGACCCTCGGGCTTGGTGTACGTAGCCGATACGTTTCGCGACCGGGTGCAGGTGTTCAGCGCGTCCGGGGAGTTCTGGCGCTTCGCCGCGACCGCGCCGATGGTTCGCAATCCCGTCGGCGTTGCCGTGGATCACGCGGAGCGGCTGTACGTGACCGAAGAGGCCGATCACCGGGTGGCGGTGTTCGAGCCCGACGGGTCCCTGGTGGGCCGATTCGGGGAAGAAGGCGTCGAGGAGAGCGAGTTTCGGTTTCCGCAGGGCATCGCCGTCGATGGCGACGGCCGGATCTATGTTGCCGACAGCCTCAATAGTCGGATTCAGATTTTCGAGTCGCCTCTCAGCCAATCAACGCCGCCGCCGGAGACCGACGATCTGGCAGTCGGCCTTGCCCTGGCCGACGCGGCCGGAGGCCCGCTGCGGCATAGCCTGACCGACTGGCGCGTGCGGCTCGATGGCGAATTGCTCACAGCCGGATTCGCCGCCTACTTCGAGGAAACCGGCGGACTGCGACGTTGGGGCTATCCCACGTCCGATCCCTGGCGCGAGGAGCCCGGCGTCATCTCCCAGTGGTTCCAGCGTGGCGTCATGGATTGGAACCTCGACACATTTTCCGGCAAGCGAAGGGTCTTCGCCCGCCCCGCGTGGGACCTCATCGGCGGCGGTCGCGACGGCGCGCCGAATCTCGGCATCGAGCCGACTGTGTTCTCGAATCAGGAGGGCGTCATCGTCGGCACCTGGGGCCATCGTGTGTCCAACTTCGCCATCGACGGCGCGGAGACGGGATTCCTCGACTTCTTCGAGGCATTCGGCGGCGCGTTGGCATTCGGCGCTCCGCGCACGGAGGCGCGCGTGGACAGCGGCGCGCCCGGCACGATCATCGCGCCCGGCGCCGAGCCGGGTGTGATCCGGCAGTACTTTCAGAACGCCGTCTTTGAGAGCTGGCCCCACTCCGGAGAGACGGTGCAACTACGTCTGCTCGGCGACGCCTTGCGAGATCGCAAGTTTCCGAACGGCGCGTGGCGGGCGCTGACGCCATTTCTCGATGCCGACTTCGTGCGGCGCGGCGAGATTCGGCAGTTTCCCCGCCGGGGAGCCGCGGAGGGCTAGCTCGGGTAGTAGGCCTCGCAGTTGTCTGCGATAAATACAGGCTCGCCGGCGGCGTTCGTGGGGCTCCCCAGCGATCGCGCGAAGGCGTCGGCCACGAAGTCTCGAATCGCGACCAGGTCGGGCCGCAGGAGAAATGCGCCGTCCTCGCCGGTCATCCACTGCAGGAGGTCGCCGCCGCCGCCGTGGATCGCAAATGAATGCACTCGCTGCGCGGGCGTGCGCAGCGCCAGCTCGGCCAGCGACGGCAGTCGCTCCAGCGGGAAGTCGGTGCGAAAGGCGCCGCCGACCTCCTCGATAACGGCTGGAATGTTCACGACCAACGCCGGTGAGAGCGCCTGATCCCGCAGACCGCGCATCACCTGCTGCTGGCGGCATATGCGGGCAAAGTCTCCCGCAGGGTCATACTTGCGCGAGCGGCCGTAGGCCACGGCTTCGCGTCCGTTGAGCGTGTTCAAGCCGGGCTCAAGGACCAGGCGAATCTCCTCGTCGGTGTCCAGGTAGACGAACCGCTCGTCGAACTCGCGCGGCGACCAGACGTTCACGCCGCCCAGCGCGTCGATGATGCGTTCGACGCCGTAGAAATTAACCAGCAGGAAGTAGTCGATCGGCAGCCCGGTGATGTTGTGCAGGGTTGACTGAAGCGCCTCCATGCCCTGGCGCTTGTAGATCTCGTTTATCCGCGAGGAGTGCGTATCGCAGGCCTCCAGGCAGAGATCGCGCGGAATCGAGAGCACAAAGGCCGATCCGCTCTCGGGGTCCAGGCTGACAAGCATGATGACGTCCGTGTTGCCCTCGAACGAGTCGGCTTGGTCGATGCCGAGCAGCAGGAGCGTGACGCGCTGTTCGACGCCGGGCAGGTCGTCGGCGCCGGTCGGGAGCGTGACCGCCCGGATGCCGCCCGGAGCCGGGGTGGCCGATCCGGACGCCGGCGTCCCTGGAAACGGGGCCGTTGGCTCCGGCGTCGGGGAAAGCGGCGTCGATGGTGGTGTCGGCGTGCCCTGGATCGTGGGTGGGACGGGCGCGGCCGCGGGAGAGGCCGCTGGCGCGGTAGCCGTAGTCGTCGGAATCGTCACTTGCGGTGATGGCGAGGCCGGCGCGACCGACGTGGGCGTCGGCGATATGGGCGGCGGGGGCGTCGGCGCCACCACCACGACCGCCGTTGTGGCGGTGCGTGGCCCCGGTGTGGCGTCGCCACATGCGGCCACAAGCCACACACCGACCGCGACCGGTATGAGGACGCGCGCCAACGTACGGATCAACGGCGTGGCGGGCTGAACAATCGATAGCTCGAGCGGCGCACGATCCTTTTGACCGTACCATCGGCCCGCGTGGCAACGGTGCATCTGGAGAGCGATTGCGGCAGGGGTTCCGTGACTAGCCATCTGGAAATCGACCAGCGATTTCGAGCCGCCTTTCAGGACCGTCTCATTCGCTGGTACCGCGCGCATCGACGTGACCTGCCGTGGCGTCACACCGCCGATCCGTATCACGTGGCCGTGTCCGAGCTGCTGCTTCAGCAAACGCAGGCTTCGCGGGTGGCGCCGGTGTACCTCGAGTTCGTGCGGCGCTACCCGACCATCGAGGATCTCCACCGGGCGCCCGCCGCAGAGGTCAGCGCGCTGACCGATCCGCTTGGCTACCACATTCGCGGCAAATGGCTTAAGGCCATGGCGGCCGCCGTCGTTGCGGATCACGGGTCCGGCATGCCCGAATCACTGGAAGGCCTCAGGCGTCTCCCGGGCCTGGGGCCTTACGCCGCGGCCGCCGTGCATACCTTCGGCAACGGCAAGCGCGCGCCACTGGTGGACACCAACATTGCCAGGGTCTACACGCGGGCCGTCGGCCTGCCGGCCGAAGGATCGACCTACCGGGACACGCGCCGGCTGGCCGAGCTTGCCGAAGCGCTGACCCCGGCCCGACGCTTCTACGACTACGGGCAGGGGCTCATGGACCTCGGCGCCACCATTTGCACCGCCCGGGCGCCCGACTGCCCCAGGTGCCCGCTGCGGCGGCTCTGCCGCGATCTGACCGGCGGGCCGCCCGTGGCCGTGTGGCACGTGGACGGCGCTTCCATGGCCGCCGAGCGCACAGCGGGCTACCGCGTCGGGTCGCGGGCAACGCCGCGGCGCGAGGCATCGCCGGACGCCTGAGGTCCTAGCCGGCTGGGCTCGCTCTCGGAGCCTGCAGGGCGTCGAGCGCCGCCTGCTCGACCTCCGCGACGTCGGGGCTGTCCACCAAGCCGCTCGACGGGCTGCCGCGATAGACCCAAACGGCATTCGGGGCGTAGGGGCCATAGACCCAGGGCTCGGTGGTGGTGAAGACCGTCACCGACGCTGTGCCCACGCACGCGGCGAGTTGCGCCGCCGTCGAGTCGTTTCCGACGAACAGGTCGCTTCGGGCAATGAGCGCGGCGAGTTGTCCGAAACCGGTCTGGCCGCTCAGATCGATGGCCGACTGGTGCATCGCCGACCGCACGGCGGCATTCGAGCCCGCGTCCGACGGCAAGCCGACGAGCGCCACGGTCGCGCCCCGGCGCTCGACTAGCGTGTCGGCCACGCGCGCATAGCCCGCGGCGGTCCATCGCTTCGAGACGTCCACCGCGCCCGGATTCAACCCACCGCCCGGCGCCATGATTACCAACGGGCGACCGGGTGTGACGCCGAACTCCTGGTGCAACCGGTCGGCGGCCGCCACGTCGCTTGGCGAAGGACGGAAGTGGCAACGCGCGTCGCTGGTATCGATCCCCATCTCCGTTGCGACCTTCAAATAAGCCTCGACCTCGTGCTCGTCGTCCGCGATGGGCACCCGCGTGGTGTGCGCAAACCCCCGCCCCTTGTTGTGGAGGCCGATGCGATAGGGAATGCGCGCGACATAGGGCAACAGCGCCATGAGCGGCGAACGGTCCAAGACCACGGCCACGTCGAATCGCCCCTGCCGCAGCCGGCGGGCGAAGCCCAGGTAGGCCTGCACGTCGTACCGGCGCGGCGTGCCGAGCTGCTCCATGTCCAGCATGGCGTCGATGTGGGGATTGTCCGTGAGCGCTTGGCGGGCGTAGGCGCCGACGCCATAGGTGATCCTCGAGCCGGGGTACGCCCGGCGCATGGCGTCCAGAAACGGCGTCGTTCGCAGCACGTCGCCCAGGGCCAGGGGCTTGATGACGACCGCGGAGAACGGCGGGGGCGGCAATGCCCGAAAACCGGGCGGCGAGGGACGGATGACGAGCCCGGCCGCGCGGCACAGCGCAGTGACCGAGTGAGCGCGCAGACCATGGCGGCGACGCCAGTCTTTGCTGGGCTCCCATCGCCTCATGGCAGCACGCTCGAACGAGCTCGCGCGGTTGGATTGCAGCAGTGAGCCTAGCACCGTGAGAGTCCGCCGTCGGTCGCGCGCCGTACACTTGCGGCGTCCCCGCGCTGGTCGTTCCAGCGCGGCCAAACTCCTCCCGTGCCTGTCTTCGACTATCGCTGCCTCGACTGCGGGCGGCGCTCCACCAAGCTCTTCAAGACGTTCGCCGCGGTGCATGATCCGCCCTGCCCACACTGCGGCTCGGAGCGTCTGGAGCGCCTGCTATCGCGAGTTGCCGTCGTCCGCAGCGGCGCCGGCGACGACGACGCGGGGGGCGACGATTTCGCGGGTATGGACACCGCCTTGGAAGGCCTCGAGTCCGGCGATCCGCGCAGCCTGGCCCGCATGACGCGCCACATGAGCGAGGAGATGGGCGAAGACTTGCCCGATGAGTTCGAGCCCATGCTGCGCCGGATGGAGGCCGGAGAGATGCCCGACGACGCCGAGTTCGAGGGCGCGGCCGCCGACCTTGACGACGGCGGTGGCGCGTTCGATGAGGACTAATCTGCAGCCGCGCCTCCTCGCGCTCGACGTGGACGGCACGCTGACCTGGCCCGGCGTGGGGCCCGATTCGGACGTGATCCGTTCGCTCGGCGATGTCGCCGCGAAGGGCGTCACGGTCGTCGTGGCGACGGGCCGCGGGGCATTTGCTACCGCCGAAATCGCGCGCGAGCTACCCGCCTCCGCCTATGCCGTCCTCAACAACGGCGGCACCGTTCGGCGCGTCGGCGATGGGCACGTGCTGCGAGCCAGGCACATGACTCACGCGGCGGCGGCCGCGGTGCTCGGGGTCTACCGAGCCTGCGGCATGTCCGGTATCTGGGTCGAATCGCCCTTTGCCGGCGAGCGCTACCTGTGCGACGGCGCCTGGTGGACCCATGCCCCGACGCGGCTGTATCTGTCCACCAAGCTGCCGATCATTCGCCCCATGCCGAGCCCGGCGATCGCCGCGCCGGCCGTCGAGGTCTTCGCCTTCGGCGACCGTGAGGCGGTGGCCGCCGCGGAACGCCGCATCAATGATGAGTTGCGCGATGACGTCTCGACCGTGTCGTGGTGGAGCGAGGGCCTTGGAGCGGGAGGTCTGGAATCGCTTCCGGCCGGGGGCACGAAAGGGGAAGCTGTGGCCTGGCTGGCCGGCGAGTTGGGGATCGACGCTTCCCAGGTCGTGGCCGTGGGCGACGACCGCAACGACATCGAGATGCTGCAATGGGCCGGACGCGGCATCGCCATGGCGCACGCCCCGCCCGACGTGCAGGCGGCGGCCGACGAGGTGGCCACGGTCGAGGGACCGCCGGCTGTGCGCCGGGTCGTCAATGAGGTTTGGGGCGTCTGATCGAGCCGGCCCATTCGGGCGTGGATTCCCTCCCAGTTAGTCACCCCGGCGAAGAGCCTGCCCCGTACTCGATACGGGGCCGGGGTCCAGGGTCCAGGGTCGATGCCCAGGCGCCAGGGTCAACCGGACTTGATTCCGGCTTTGCCCAAGAAACGCGGGGGCAACCGGAGACTCGGTGCTAGGCTTTTCTCCGTCCGCCGATGTAGCTCAGCTGGCAGAGCGGGGCTTTCGTAAAGCTCAGGTCGTGGGTTCGAATCCCACCGTCGGCTCCGGCTCTTCTCCGGCCGCTAGGCGCCGTCCCGCGCCGCCATCGTGCGGACGGGGTACCGCAGAATGTTGGTGTCCGCGGTGACCAGCGTGAGCCCCTCGACCTGCGCCTGCGCCACCAGCATCCGGTCGAACGGATCGCCGTGAAGCTTGGGCAGGCTGCCCGCCTGCTCGGCGTGAACGAACGTCACCGGAAGCTCGTTGAGTCCCTCCGCTTCAACCGTCGCGGCCAGGTGGTCGGGGGCTCGCAGCCTCCCGAGGGCGCGTTTGATGGCGATTTCCCAGATGCAGACTGCGCTGACGAAGATGTCGTTAGCCGGATCGGCAATGGCTTCGTGTACGGCTCTGTTCAGCGTTGGATCGTCCGTGCGCCACCACAGCAGCACCTGCGTATCCAGCAGTAAGCGCCTCACACGTCACCCTCGAACGCTCGGATTACTTCCTCCGGCGTCTCGTCGAAGTCCGGCGCGATCCAGATTTGCCCCTTCAGGTCGCCCGGAATGCGTCGCTTGCGCTCCGGCCGGAAGGGCACCAGCCGCAGATACGGCTTGCCGGCTTTGGCGATGACGACCTCTTCGCCCTCCCAGGCCCGCTCGCCGAGTCGTGAGAGCTGCGACTTGGCCTCGTGCATGTTGACTTGCATGGCGATCCTCCTGATTTAGCTAAGCTAAACTAAGTTTAGTGGTGGTTCCGGCTGCTTCGCAAACACTCAACCGCTGGCTGCCTGCCCCTGCGGTGACCGTGCCGGCCCCAGCCTGAACACCCGGCGCGCGTTGCCGTGCAGCACGGCGGCGTAGGCCGCGGGATCGAGGCCGGCGCTGTCAACCAGCCCCACCATGAGCGACGGCGAGAGCAAGTCCATATCCGTGCCGAACATCACGCGGCTCGCGCCCAGTCGGTCAACGGCTGCGCGCACCGGGTTGTCCTGCGGCCAGGAGCTGGCGTACTCGACATAAAGATTGGTCAGCGGCGCGGCGAGCTCCAGCATCCGCTCCCAATCGAGACCGCCGCCGTGATAGGCCACCACGGGCAATTCCGGGTGCTTTGACGCCAGCTCGGCGATGCCGTCCACTTGCTGCGTCTCAGTGGGTGGATCGAATCCACCCAGCGCCATCACGTGATTCACCACCGGCTTGCCGCGTGCGGCAACCTCGCGAAACAGGGCGGCCATTCGCGGGTCGCCAATGGGAACGCGCGACAGCTGCGTGTGCAGCTTGGCCCCCACGACGTGCGGCTCGGGATACCACCGGTCCATCTCCGCGCACGACCCCGCCACGTCGTGCGGCGTGATCGTCACCAGCGGGCGAATCGTGCCGCGTCCGCGACTTCCTTCCACCAACTCCCGGTTGCCGCGGCGGAAGTCGTTGGTGATGGCCAGCGCCGACGAGGCGAACGTCTGCTCGACGTTGTACTTGGTCATCAGCCGCTCGAGCGTGGTGATGCCGTGGTTCTCGCGGCTGCTGGCGCCGGCGTAGGGCCAGGCGCCGTTGTGAGCGTGGATGTCGATGATGGGCACGGTCTCGGGACCCCGCACCGGCTCGCCGAAGGGACTGGGCGTCAGATCGGGCGTGGCGCGGTCGGTCGCTTCTCGGCCCTCGATCAGCCGCAGCGCGTTGCCCGCCAGGATCAGGCGACGGTCCGGCTCCGGCAGGTTGGCGTGCAGCACCAGATTGAGCGCCGAAAGCGCGTTGAATGGCGGTCCCGACGTTCCGAACAGCACCCGGTCGGCGCCCACTTCGGACGCGATCAGCTCCAGCGTGTCGGGGTGGCAGAGCCGGTGGCTTTCCAGGTGGACGCGGGGATCCGTGCGCATGACGGTGAGCGCCTCGCCCAGCGTGGCGTAGGTCACGTTGGCGAAGACGATCGTCAGGTCCAGGTCGCCCAATGCGTGCATGTATTCCGTCAGCTCGCCGATCGGGTTGCCCAGGTCGGCCATCAGCACCAGGCCCGCGTCGGCGATCCGGCGCGCGGCGGCCTGGAATGTCGCCTCGCCCGGCGGCCAGGCGCCCTGCGCGCCGCGAAACGCGCGAAACAGCCGCACGCCGGCGTCGATCGACTCCTCGACCTGATCCAGCGATCGGCTTCCGGAGCGTGGATCGACCACCGACGCGGCCGTCAACTCGCCATGTCGCGCCGCCGCGGCGAGTGCGTCGGCGTTGCCCAGGCTCGCTTCGTGATAGACCCCGCTGAGCGCCGCGACATAGGTGTGGGTGATCCCCACCGCCGCCGCGCGGTCCACGACGTCCGCCGGAGTCCACGACTCGCGCGCGAAGGGCACGGCGCCAAAGTGCCCCGATACGTCGATGATCTGGTCGGTCATCAGCGGCTCTGGTGGCGAAACGGCGCGCGCATTATGCGCGAAGCTCCTCGAGGGTCAGAGCCGGACGAAGCGCTCGATTTCGAGGGTGAAGACCGTGGCGCCGCCGACCTCGACCTCGACCGGCTCGGCCAGCAGCATCGTATCGCCCGCCAGCGAGACGATCTGCATCTCGCTGCGCGTCTGGCACTGGCTGGCGATCAGCTCCATCAGGGGCTCGTGGCGGGTATGCGAATAGGCCACCATGATGGCCTCGCTGGCGCGTTGCAGGAATCCCCCGCGCGTCGGGATCCGCGTGTGGGCGAACCCGGCGTCGTTGAGCGCGTTGGACAGGCGCATCGCATCCGCGTCCTGCACCACGGCGATGGCGAGCCGGTCGTTCTGGCCGGCCGTCATGGCCACCTCAGAGCCTCGCGAACAGGCCGGCCCGCACCACGAACACGATGCCGTAGGCCGAGCCGCCGGCGTCGGCCCCGGCGGCCTGGCGCGCCGTGCGCTTGAGCAGATCGATGACGGCATCGACCGCCGACTGCGCCACGCCGATCACGAAGACCGCGTTGCCCCGTCGCAGGAATCCACCCTGCGCAGTGATGCGCGTGACGCCGTAGCCCGCGTCGACCAATGCCTGATTCACGCGGTTGGCGTCGTCGTTATGCACCACCGCGCATACCAGCCGGTTGATCTCGTCAGTCATTGCCGCATCGGATTGGCCAGGCGCGCTCTTTCACTTTCGCACATGCAGGCCATCGCGTAATCCTCCGTAATTCCGGCGGCGGCGACCCTGGACCCCGGCCCCGTATCAGGTACGGGGCAGGCTCTCCGCCGGGGTGACGGGCGGGGCGTCGGGGTGACGAGGGGCATCACGGCAAGCGCGGAATCCCCAGGTGGCTGCCGAATCCGTGCGCCGCCGCGTGATACGGCGAGTCGAAGTAGGTCGACGTCTTGAACCACTCGTGCCGACCGTCCGTGGCCTGGCGCCGCACCCGATCGCGCAGCGTCTGCTGCTCGTCCTCCGGCATCGGCGTGAACGTGCGGGCGATTTCGAGGTCCTGCAGCAGGTTGTCGTGGGTGACCGCGCCGCAGGCGAGCGACGTGATCGGCTGCGAGAGGGCGTAGCGCCGCAGCTCGTGCGCCGTCAGCCCGCCTTCGGTGATGAACTGCCCGTTGCCGCCAAGCGATTTCATCCCGATGCAGGCAATGCCGCGCCGGTTCAGCTCGGGAAGAATCTCGGCGATGAAGCTGCGGTACTGGTGGTCGAAGACGCTCACCGGCATCTGGCAGGAGTCCCACTCGTAGTCGGCGGCCAGCATGCCCTGAAAGATGTGGGGGCTCTTGTGGCCGGTGAAGCCGACGTAGCGCACCTTGCCCTGCGACTTGGCGATCTCGGCGGCCTCGACGGCGCCGCCGGGCTCGAAGATCCACTCGGGGTCGTTGTCGTAGTTGATCTCGTGAAACTGCCAGAGGTCCAGATAGTCGGTGCGTAGGCGGCGCAGGCTCTCGTCGAGCTGCTCCAGGGCGCCGTCGCGCGTCCGGTCGCAGACCTTCGACATGAGAAAGATGTCGTCGCGATGGCTGGGCAGGACCCGGCCGTAGCGGCGCTCGCTGAGACCCTCGGCGTAGTCCCACGAGGTGTCGAAGAAGGTGACCCCGTTGTCGAGCGCCGTGCGAATGATGCGCTCGGCTTGCTGGTCGGTCACTCCGGGCCGCGAAATGTGTCCGCCGCCGAGGGCGATGATCGACACGCGATCCGAATGGCGACCGAAGGGTCGCGTGGGCAGCGGGCCTGAGGCGCTTGGGGTCATCGGCGGAGCTTAGACCATCCCCTCGGTCGTGTAGCCCCAGAGGTCGTACTCGCCGCCCTTCGCCAGCACCTCGTCCGCGAATTCCTCCGCGTTGTCCTGGGGGCGGTAGCCGAGTTCTGTGACGGCATTGGTGATGTCCCAATAGGCGCGCGCATTGGCCGAAATCCCATAGTAAATGCCCCAACGAATGCCGGGCGCCTCGACCGACCGGCGCACCAGGTTGACCAGGTCGCGGTCGCTCAGCCAGGTTGACAGGATGCGCGCGCCGGAATCCCATTCCGGCGGCTTCTGGCGGTACTTGTAGCTGCCGATGCGCAGGCAGACGACCTCCATCCCGAAGCGGTCCGAGTAGTAGCGGCCCACCGCCTCTCCCCAGACCTTCGCGACGCCGTACATGCCGTCCGGTCGCGGCGTGGACTCCGCATCGCAGCGCTCGCCGACCAGCTCATACCAGCCGGTGGCGTGATTTGAGCTGGCGAACACGAAGCGCTTCACCCCCGCCCGCCGCGCCGCTTCGTACGCGTTGTAGACGCCGACCACGTTCGGTTGCAGATACGGCCCAAGCTCGTCCGTGTCGTGGTTCGACTTGGCGTGCATGTGCACCACCGCGTCCTGCCCGGCGAACGCCTCGGCGACGGCGTCGATGTCGTCAAAGTCCAGCACCCGAAACCGCGGATCGTCCTGCGGCTGGCGCGACGTGCCGGTGAGGGTGAATTCGCCGTCCAGGTCCTCCATCAGCGTGCGCCCGATGACACCGGTGGCGCCGGTGACGATCACGTTGAGTCGATTACTCACGGGCAGGACTCCTTCGCGGATTCGGCACGCGGGAATTGCTCCGTAGCGTACCGGTCGCATGCCGGACGGGCACGTTTAGAGTGGACCGTGTTACTCCGACATTCCGGCGAAATCCGGAATCCGGCAGACGACCGCTGTAGGGGCAGCCCTCGTGGCTGCGCGTCCTACCGGGGCGCCTACGGCTCGCGCTGGTCAGTAACCTTGCGCGGTGGAAGGAACTGCTCGATCCAGCCAAGGCGGTGGCGCTGCGCGGCGACGATGCGATAGCCGCGGTCCACGAACCATGCGGCGGGCGGGCTTGTGAGCAGCCGTTCCGCGGCCGGACCCAGGGCCTCCGCCAGCGCCCGGCGCAACGCCGGACCGGCGGAGTGGACGGTGCCGTCGCGGACGGCGAGGTGCAGGGCGGTGCGACGCTCGGCAGCTGGGAGTGGCGTAAGGAGCACATCGGCCTCGGGTTGGTTGAAGTCCAGCACCTCGAGTCGACCGTGGCGATCCAGGCGGCGCAGAAGCCGGGCGCAGACGCGGCAAAAGGCGCACTCGCCGTCGTAGAGGACGACCGGATTAATCCTCACCGCCGAATCAAGGCCCTTCCGTCCGTCAAACCAGCGCCCCCTTCGTCACCCCGGCGGAGGCCGGGGTCCAGGATCGGTGCCTCGCCGCCAGGATCGACCGGACTGGATTCCGGCCTCCGCCGGAATGACGGAGGTGGTCGTCGGCGCCGGTCCGTTCGCCCCCGTAACGCGTACGGGGCAGGCTCACCACAAACGCAGCCGAATGTCGCGCAGCGTTGCATGCTATAGCTGTCCATCGCCCCGGACGGGAGATCACGACATGGCGCATCACGAGTTCGAGCCTACGACGTATCACAACACCTTTGGCTGGCACGAGCCGCCGCTGACGGTTCAGCCGGGCGATAGCGTGCGCACGAGCACCGTCGATGCCCGCGGGGGCGACCGGCACGGCAACACCGTCGCCAACCGGGGAAACCCGCAATCGGGGCCCTTTGCGGTGGCCGGCGCGGAGGCCGGCGACACGCTGGTCGTCACGCTGGACAAGGTGCGCATCACGCGGTCCTGGGGTTTCAGCTCGTCGGCGCTGGCGGCCAACGTGCTCGAGTTCGATGACGTGCCCGACTTCAGCGACGAGGCCGACCGGTCCTTCTGGGACATCGACCAAGAGGCCGGCACCGTCAGGCTCCAGGCGCCCGAGCGCGCGCCGGCCGGCGAGCCCACACCGGCGCGAAATCGCATTCACGACGTAGCGCTGCCGCTGCAAACCATGATCGGATGCGTCGCGGTCGCGCCGCCGGGACGGCAGCACATCTCCACCGCCACCTCGGGGCCGTTCGGCGGCAACATGGACTACAACGGCGTGGTCGAGGGACTGCGGCTCTACTTTCCGGTGTTCGCGCCCGGTGGCCTGTTCCACACCGGCGACGGTCACGCCCTGCAGGGCGACGGCGAGATGGACGGCACCGGCGTGGAGGTGCCCTTGGACGTGACGTTCACGCTCGACCTCATCAAAGGCAAGACCATCGAGTGGCCGCGCTTCGAAAACGACACCCACATCATGACCGCCGGCAACCTGCGGCCGCTGGACCAGGCCGTGCAGCACGCCACGTCCGAGATGGTGCGCTGGCTCGAAGCCGACTACGGCTTGACGACGCGCGAGGCCCATCTGCTGCTCGGCCGCATGGTCGAATACGACCTGGGCAACATGTTCGACCCCGCCTACACCATGATCTGCAAGCTGCGAAAGGACGTGCTGCGGGAGGTGGCGGACCGCTAGGCGTCGTCGAGGCGGGCGCGGTATTGCAGCGCCTCGGCTACGTGGGCCGGGCCGATTTCCTCCGCGCCGTCCAGATCGGCGATCGTCCGCGCGAGCTTGAGCGTGCGGTGGTGCCCGCGCCCGCTGAGGCCCATCCGGTCATGCGCGTCGCGCAGCAACGACTCCGCGCGCTTGTCCAGCAGGCAAAGCTCCGGCACGAGTCGCGCTGTGATCTCGGCATTCACCCGCAGATCGTGAGGGTTGAGGCGCTTCGCCTGGATGTCGCGACAGGCTTCCACGCGCGCGCGGACGGCTTCGGACGGCTCTCCGCGGTCACCTCCCGCCATGTCCTCATAGGGGATCTCCGGCACTTCGACATACACGTCGATGCGGTCGAGCAATGGACCTGAGATTCGCCGTCGATATCGCCGCGCGGCGTCGGCCATGGTCGAGTCGCCGCCGCCCTCGGCATAGCCGCCCGGCGATGGGTTCATGGCCGCCACGAGCATCAGGCGAGCCGGCAGCGTGACCGAGTAGTTGGCGCGGACCACGCTGACCGTGCCGTCCTCCAGCGGTTGCCGTAAGGCTTCGAGCGATTGCCGGCTGAATTCCGGGAACTCGTCCAGGAAGAGCACGCCCCGGTGGGCTAGGCTGATTTCGCCCGGCTGGGGGCTCACGCCGCCGCCGACCAGCCCCACGTGCGACACGGTGTGGTGCGGTGCGCGGAAGGGGCGCTCGGCGATCAGCGAGGTGCGCTGCGGGATCAGGCCGGCCACGCTGTAGATCTTAGTGACCTCGATGGCCTCTTCCAGCTCGAGCGGCGGCAGGATCGACGGCACGCAGCGCGCCAGCAGGGTCTTGCCAGCGCCGGGCGGGCCGATCATCAGCACGTTGTGCGCCCCGGCGGCCGCGATCTCCAGCGCCCGCTTCACGTGGGCCTGTCCGCGCACGTCGGCCAGATCGACCGGATAGCTCGAGCGATCGACGGTCGTCTGCGTGGCCGGCAGCGGCTCGATTTGGATGAGTCCAATGAAGTGCGCGATGAGCTGCTGCAGCGAGTTCACGGGCAGCACCTCGATGCCGCTCACCACGGCCGCCTCGGCCCCATTCATGGCGGGAACGAACGCGCGCTCCATGCCCGCCCCGCGCGCCTCGGCCACCATCGGCAGAATCCCGTCGGTGTGCCGCAGCGCGCCGTCGAGCGACAGCTCGCCCAGGAATACCGCGCGGTTCTCCGTGATGTCGCCCAGCTGCCCGGTGGCGGCCAGAATGGCGGCGGCGATGGACAGGTCGTGCACCGGCCCGACTTTGCGCACGTCGGCGGGCGCCAGGTTGACCGTGAGGCGGCGGTTCGGAAACACGGCCCCGCTGTTGCGAATCGCCGCGCGCGTGCGCTCCCGCGCCTCCTGCACCGCGGCGTCCGGCAGACCGACGACGGTGTAGGCGGGAAGTCCCTGCGCTACGTCGACCTCGACGTCCACGAGCACGCCGTCAAGGCCCACCAGCGCGCAGCTATGGACCTTGGCAAGCATGCGCGGATTCTACTCGCGCGATGCCGGCCGGTGCCGTCGCTATTGAGGCACGGCCACCGCGACGAACGTGATCGCCAGCAGCACGTCCTCGTCGACCGACGCGACGAACGGCACGTTGGGAATGGTCAGGCTGTAGTCCTCGCGCAGGATGGTCGTCACCGCCGTGCCCTCGACACGGTCCGGGGACACCACGGTCAGCTCGGCGAGGAAGGTGACCTCGCGCGTGATGTCGCGAATGGCCAGATTTCCCACGATTTGGAACACCACGATCTGTCCCAGTTCAATCGAACCGGGAAGTCCGTTCAGTCGCACGGGCTCGAACGTGGTGAACTCGTACTGGTCGCTCGCCGACTCGAGAATCCGCGAGCGAATGGCGCGGTCGCGCCGCTCCTCATCCGTGCGCAGGGTGCGCACGTTGATGCGCATCGTGCCCAGTTGCGAGGCCGCGAGATCGGCGAAGTCGATGATGAAGTCGCCGGCCACTTGGTTGGTAGTCCCCACGACCAGCGTCGGCGCCCCGCGCAGAATCTCGTCGATCTCGAATCGGACCTCCGACTCCTCCGGCACGATG
Organism: Chloroflexota bacterium; assembly: GCA_028873795.1. Classification (GTDB taxonomy): domain Bacteria; phylum Chloroflexota; class UBA11872; order UBA11872; family UBA11872; genus JAJECS01. Next base: position 44,601 of record JAPPNP010000051.1, on the reverse strand, counting down.
CGATAGAGGACAGCCGACGTCGGGACGTCACCTGCGGGCGCTTCAGTGGCCACCGGCGCGGCTGTGGCCACGGGCGTTGGGGTGGCCGCGGGCGTGGCCGTGGCAACGGGCGTAGGGGTCGCTGCGGGCGTGGCGGCAGGCGCCCTTGTCGCCGCGGCAGTTGGCGGCGGGGTTGCGGCTGGTGTCGCGGCCTGCGCCGTGGGGGTTGACAACCGGACCTCAGACACCCGTATCGGCGTCGGAGTGGGGGGCGCCGCGGTCGCCGTCGGCAACGCCAATCGCGGTGCGCTGATGGGCTCACTGGCTTCGCCGGTGCCGCCGGTGATAAACACCACCAGGTAGGCCACGCCGGCGATTACAACGCCAAGCAGGGCGGCGACGACCAGCCACCGCACAAGTCCTCCGCGCATCAACACTCTCCTATTGGACCGGTCGAAACGGGCCTCGTCGGCGCGACCTCAGGTGCTCCAGCCTATGCCGGCCGCGTGCGTCAGCCATGCAGGCGGTGTGCAGATTCGGCGCAGACGTTCGAGCGCCCCATGGGCTCGCCTCAACCCTAGGCAAGCTGACCGTGCCGCTGCAACCAGTCGCGCAGCGGCGACTCGCCGCCGATGTACTGCAGGGGCTCGTCGCCTTCGGTCGGGTAGTCGAGCAGTTGCCGGCGGATCGGTCCGGCGTCCGCCAGCAGGTTGGGCGGAACGGGCATCGCATCCTTGTCGCGCCGTCGAATCCAGCGATAGCCGTAGCCGTAGAACAGCGCCCGCCGCGACCACGGCGCGGCGTTGGGGCTGCCGTCGTGCCAAAGCCGCCGGTCGAAGATGACCGCGCTGCCGGCGGGCGCGCAGACGGGGATGGCGCCGGATGGCTGGCCCTTACCGTCCCGCGGCACGTCGATGGCAGACCGCGTGTGAGCGCCGGGCAGCACCCACAGGTTGGCGCTGCCGGGCTGCAAATGATCGGTGAGGAGATACGCGACCTTCACCGAGAGTCGCGCCGGCACGGCCAGCTCCGGCATGTCCCGGCCCATCCAGCTCGAATCCTGGTGCCAGTTGAGGGTGTCCCGCGTGGGGTCGAATTCATCGGCCTGCGGCGGGGTGATGATTAAGTGCGTGCTGTAGAGATAGATGTTTGGGCCGAGGATTCCCCACACCTTCGGAAAGAGCCGGGGATGGTCGATCAGGTCCATGAAGGCCCGATCGAGGGTAATGAAGCCGAGATGCAGCACGCGCTGATCGATGCCGGCGTAGCGTTCGGGTGACGCCAGCCGGTCGGCGTCGCGCAACCGATCGAGCACGGCGTTGAGCGCCGTCACCTCCGGGTCGCTCAGGGCGCCTTCGACCACCAGGTAGCCCTCGGCGTCGAAATGGGCTCGCTCGTCGTCGGTCAGCGCATGCGCCAGGCAGCTCGGATCCATGGCTCGAATAGTAGGCGCTGCCCCCGGTCAGCGCGTGGCGATGATGGACTCCGCCAGAATCTCGACCGCACGGTCGATCTGCTCGTCGCTGATGATCAGGGGCGGGGCCAACTGCATGGTTCCGCCCAGCAGGGCGCGTGTGGCCAGCCCGCGCTCCAGCGCCGCGGCGGCCACGGCGGTCGGTCGCTCGCTCACGTGATAGGGCTCCCTGGAGTCCTCGTCGCGCACCAGCTCCACGCCGGACATGAGGCCCGCCGACCGGATGTCGCCGACCTCCGGGAGGTCGTGCAGCTCGTCCAGGCGCCGGCGCAAGCGGCGGCCCTTGGCGGCCACTCCGTCCACGATGCCCTCGTTCTCCAGGATTGCCAGGTTCGCCAGCGCCACGGCGCACGGCACGGGATGCCCCGAATAGGTGAAGACGTGCATCAGCGGCGGGTCGCCGGGCGCCTCGCGCATCGCGTCTCGTAGGTGCTCCCGCAGCATCACGCCACCCAGGGGCAGATAGCCGCTGGTCACGCCCTTGGCAAACGTCATCATGTCGGGCACCACGCCGTCGCGCTGCGAGCCGAACCAGTGGCCGGTGCGGCCGAAGCCGGTAATCACCTCGTCGGCGATCATGAGCACGTCGTACCGGTTGCACACCTCGCGCACGGCGCTGAAGTAGCCGTCGGGCGGCACGATCACGCCGCCGGTGCCCAACACCGGCTCCATGATCACGGCGGCCACGTTCTCCGGTCCCAATTCCTCAATGCGGCGCGCCACGGCTTCGGCACTGGCGATGCCATCCGCGTCGATGTCGGTCGGACCGTACTCGTCCCAGCGGAACGGATATGGCGGCGGCACTTTGTCGAAGCCTTCGGCCAGGTCGCCAAACGTGCCGTGGTATTCGGTGAGCCCCGTGGCCGACTGCGCGCCATGCGTCAGGCCGTGATAGCCGCGCACATGGGAGATGACGAGCGACTTGCTTGGCTGTCCCTGCAAGCGCCAGTAGTAGCGCGCGAACTTGAAGGAGGTCTCAGTGGCCTCGGCTCCGCCGGAGGTGAAGTACGCAGCGGTGAGGTCGCCGGGCGTCAGCTCGGCCAGCCGCGTGGCCAGCTCGATGGCCGGCTGATGCGAAAACCCGCTCGCCGTGTGGGCGAAGGCCAGGCGCCGCATCTGGTCGGACGCGGCATCGGCCAGCTCGGCGCGGCCGTGACCGGCGTTGACGCACCACAGGCCCGACGTGCCGTCCAGAATCTCCCGCCCATCGGCCAGTCGCAGCGTGGCGCCACTGGCGGACTCGACGATCACCGGACCGGTGCGCGCGTGGTGACCGGCGCGCGTGAGTTGGTGGATCAGGTGCTCGATGTCCGCCGACGCCAGCGCATCGCGGGTCGTGGTTTCCAGCATGGGGCGTCCTAAGGGCGGTTGGCCACGCGCGAAATGCTAGCACCGGCGTCGAACTCGGCCGCAAGACGAGCGGCGTGCGCCGCGACGTCGGCCTCGACGGCGTCGCCGTCGTGCGCGAGCAGCCGAATGCCAAGCTCCAGCGTGTCGCCTCGCGGCAGAGTGGCGGCCTCGCGGGCGAACGGGTTCACGTTGACGGTACCCCAGTCATAGGCCACCCAGGGGACGTGCGCCGTCGATTCGTGTCCCAGGATCGTCAGGCCCGCCCTGGCGCCGTGCGGCGCCGCCCCGGATGCATCGACCCACGCCGACGCGTGGTTGGTAATCGCCGCCCCGCCGCTGCGACCGTCGGCGTCGATCAGGGTTCCGCCGTCGGCCACGCGCAGGCCGTAGGCCAGGCGCACGGTGAAATAGGCGTGGCGAGTCGGCCCGATCGTTAGGTCCCAGTCCGTCGGCGTGAGCTGCGACCGGATGTCGATCGTGTTGACGACGTCGCCGGGACGTATGTCCGTGGTCCGGGTTTCCTGGGCGAGAGCGCGCCGGCCGTCCGCGGCCCCCCACTCCTCCGGTCCCTGCCACTCGACCGTTTGCACCACGCGCAGGTGATCCGGGGCCAACTCGGTCGCGCCGACGTCCACGGTCCAGGTGCGTCCCGGGCACCGGCCTTGAAACACGTTGTTGGCATAGAGGTTGTAAGTGCCGGACTCCGTCAGCGGCGATATCGCCGGCGTCAGCGGCGGAAACTTGGCGATGACCATGTCTGCGCCGACCGTGATCGAGTCGTGGTGTGGGTGATCGACGGGACTCTCGGCGGTCAGCGGAACGCCGGCCGGCGAATACAACGGGTACAGATAGCAGCGGTGCACGCCCTGGGTGAAGGCGCAGATCGGCCGGCCGCGCCAGGCGACGGCGACCCGCCGGGCCTGGGGCGTGGCCGCGCTGGGCAGATCGAGCTGCTCGGTGGTGACGGCAAAGTGCTGCATGGCTGTATCCGCGCCCTCCGTCATTTCACCGGCGGCCAGCGGCGCAGGCTGTCGCTGGCCTCCAGGCTCGCGTCCTGCCCGCTGGCGAAGGCGGCGGCAATCAGATTGCGCTCGCCGGCCACGATGTCGCCGCAGGCCCAGATCCCGGCAATGGGCTCGCCGTTGACGTCCAACACTCGGTGGTCCTCGTCGCAGACCAGGAACCCCTCAACATCATGCTGGGGCGAGAATCTGGCCAGAAACTCGTCGTTGGCCACCAGGCCCTCGTCGACGAAGAAGCCGTCGTAGAAGAGCTCGCGACCGTCCGCCAAGCGTAGACCGAGCAGATCGCGACCGCTGCCGATATGGGCCTCGATTCGTTCGGTTTCGAGCCGCACGCCCCGCCGATCCATTTCCGCCAGCACCGCCGCGGACATCCCGTGCGGGCGCCCGTTGGTCAGCACGGTCATCCGGTGGGTGAAGTCCTGGGCGCCGTGGACCACGTCGAAGATGTAGTCGCCAACGCCGACGATGGCGAGTTCCTGGTCGGTGTGCAGGTGCCCGTCGCAGCGCACGCAGACATGCCACCCGCGGTGATTTCCGGCATAGCGGAAGACCAGGCCGTAGCGCGCGTAGGCCCGCTCCGCCGAGGGCTCGATCTCGATGTCCGGCCAAGCGTCCTCGAATCCAGAGGCCACGACGACCGTCCGCGCCCGGACCGTCTCCGTGGGCGGCGTCCCGCCGTCACGCGGCAGCATCGCCGTCGACATGGTCACCGCCAGCGCGCCGTCGGACATCCTTTCCACGTCCGTGACGTAGCCTGCGATACGGCGAATGCCGATGTGCCGCGACTCGCCGTCGATGGTGACCTCTTGCTCCGGCTGCGCGTCGGTCCACCCCTTCAACGCCCGGTTGAATGCCGGTCCGGTGATGCCCGGGAACACCGGCGCGTCCACGAACTCGACCGACTTCGACCAGAAGTGACGGCCCCGCCGCAGGCTCACGGCCCCGCCGTCGATCAGCGCCACGTGCCGCATCTGGTGGGCGGCGCTCACGGCGGCCTGGGCGCCGGCGGGCCCGCACCCGATCACCAGCACGTCGAACGGGGAATCCGGCGATAGCTCACTCATAGACGCGAGACTTCGACGGTGGTCACTCCCATCTCGGGGGCGTATGGTCGCATGATAGGGAGCGCCAGCGAGCGAGGTGCGGTAGTGAGGTCACGGTGCGTGACGTAAGCATTGCCGGCGTCGGTTCCACGTCGTTCGGCAAGCTGCCGGATCGCGGGATCGTCGAGCTGGCGACCGACGCCTGCCGCGAGGCGCTGGCGGATAGCGGCATACCGCATGAACGGGTGCAGGCGCTGTATCTCGGCAACTTCGTCGGCGAACGTTTGGCCGATCAGGGAGCGTTGGCGCCCATCGTCGCGCGTCGCCTGGGGCTCGACGGGATACCGGCGACCAAGGTCGAGGCCGCCTGCGCGTCCGGGGGCATCGCCCTGCGCCACGGCTACCTCACGGTCACTGCCGGCATCCATGACGTCGTGCTGGTGGCTGGCGTCGAGAAGATGACCGATATTCCCACGGGCGACGTCACCGCCGCCCTCGCCACCGCCGGCGACGAGGGGCTGGAGATGCGCACCGGGCTCACGTTTCCGGGCGCCTTTGCCATGGTCATGCAGGCGCACATGGCGCGCTATGGCACGTCGCGGGAGCAGATCGCCGCCGTTTCGGTCAAGAACCACGACAACGGGGCGGCGAATCCCAAGGCCCAATTCCGCAAGCCGACAACGATCGAGGAGGTCGTGAGCTCGCGGTTCGTGGCCGAGCCACTGCGGCTCTTCGACTGCCCGCCCATCACCGACGGCGCGGCGGCGGCGGTCGTCTGCACGGCGGAAATCGCGAGTCAACACACCAATCGCGGCGTGCGCATCCTCGCCTCGGGCCAGGGATCCGGTCCGGTGGCGCTGAGCGGCATGGACGATCTGACGTCGTTTCCCGCCACGGTGCGTGCGGCCTCCGAGGCGTTTGGGCAGGCGCGAATCGCCCCCGGTGACGTGGACGTGGCCGAGGTGCACGACTGCTTCACGATTGCCGAGCTGGTGGCGACCGAGGACCTGGGACTGCTACCGCGCGGCGACGGCGGTCACGCCGCGGAATCCGGCGAAACGGCCGTGAACGGCCGGTTGCCGGTCAACCCCAGCGGCGGACTGATCGCCAAGGGACACCCGGTGGGCGCCAGCGGCGTCGGGCAGATCTACGATCTCGCGCTGCAGTTGCGCGGTGAGGCCGCCAATCAGGTCGACGGCGCCCGGATCGGCCTGGCCCACAGCATGGGCGGCTGCGGCGCGGCGGCCGCGGTGCACATCCTGGCCCATGACTAATCCGCCTCGGCTGACGGTCTATCGCAGTCGTCTCGACGGGCAACCGGTCACGGTGCGCGGTGATGCCTGCCCGATGTGTGGGCGTCCCGACCTCGAGCCGCACGAGATCCCGGGTGATGGTCGGATCGTCGTTTGGACGACCATCCATATTCCTCCCGCGCGCTACGCCGACGAAGCGCCCTACACGGTGGCCATGGTCGAGCTCGAAGGTGGCGTGCGCATCATGGGGCGCCTGATCGGCGAAGCCGGGCGCGAGCTGGGCGCCCGGGTTCGACTGCAATGCGTCGACCCCGAGCGCGGCCCAATCTTCGAGCCGGTCAATCCGCCGTAGGGGCGGCCCTTGTGGCCGCCCGCATCGGACGGTCGCTTCATCCCCGGGCGCCCACAAGGGGCGCCCCTACGCGGATTCCGAATCCTGCGATGGTGCTGGCGGACTCTCACCGCCCACCCACCCTCGGGGGCCATGCGTCGCCCCTCCGTCATTCCCGCGAAGGCGGGAATCCACCCCTCATTGAACCTGGCGGCAGAAGGGATGCGCCCGGTCACCCCCAAGCCCGGCTGCATTCTGCAAGGGTCTCCGAAGGCGGGAATTCAACGGACGGTGAACCTGCGAGCGCGCTACCTGGGAATCACCGGCAGCCGCAGGTGCGACGGATGCAGGTGCGCGTGCAGCACCGTCTGCGAGGCGGCGCGCATATCGGTGTCGCTCGCGAGGTCGTTGCCCGTATTCAGATTGCGGTCATAGCACGGGAAGTTCGACGACGAGATCTCCAGCCGGATGCGGTGCCCGGCGCGAAAGACGTTGCTGGTCACGCCCACGTCGATCTCGTAGCGGTAGACCTTGCCCGGCGCCAAGAGGCTCGGCTCGGCCATGCCGTTCCGGTAACGGGCACGCACGATGCCGTCGCACAGGTTCATCGCGTAGCCGCTGGGCGACACGTCCACCAGCTTCGCCGTCCAGTCAGTGTCGCGGCTGTCGCTAGCGGCAAACAGCACCACGGTGATGGGTCCGGTGACGTCCAGATCGGTCTGAAGCGGCTCCGAGGTGTAGCAGAGCACGTCCGACCGGGCCTCGACGGGCCGCTGGTCGTACGGTCCCCAGGCGACGATTTCCGGCGTGCAGCAGGTGGTGCCGCCCAGCGATTGCACGGGGAATCCGGGGTCGTAGACGTAACGGTCGGGCGACTCCTCGGCCGGCGCGGCGGTCGTGAGCGTGCCGTCGCCGCGCGCGGTGTTGGCGTTGCCGTCCGAGTGCAGGTACCACGTCTGCCAGTCGGTGCGCGCCAGGGGCCACTCGTGCTCGTCGCGCCACTCGTTGACGCCCATGGTGAACAGGCGCAGCGGCGGCTCCTCGCTCAAGCCGTCGTCTTCGCCCTTGAGCCAGAGGTTGAACCAGCGCCGTTCGAGCTGCGTGAGGCTCACCAGCGAATCGACGCCAAAGTCGACGTCGCCGAGCCGCGTGGATCCGGCCAGGCGGTGCGGCCAGGGTCCGACGATCGCGCGGCTCTGGCGCGCCTCCGGGGTGGCCCCGAAGCGCCGCAGGTTGCTGACGTTTTCCAAGGTGTCGGCCGCGTACAGGTCGTACCAGCCGCCCATGGTGAGCGCCGGCACGCGGATCTCGTGCCAGCGGTGGGAGACGCTGATCTCCTCCCAGTAGTCGTCGTAGCGGTCGTGCTCCAGCCAGTCGCGCCAAAAGTCCAGGCGCCGGCCGGCGCGGAGGTCCAGGTCTTTGACGGGCAGCGTGTGGAACGCCTCGGTCCAGTTGTGAAAGGCGATGCTCTGTGCGGTGCGTGAGTTGGTGCGCATGCCCCAGGTGAGCGCCGTGGTGAGCTGCAATGCGCCGCCCGGCCGCACCAGTCCGCCGAGGAACTCCGGGCACACCACCCGCGGTGCGAGGCAGGTGAGGTAGTCGCTGCCCCGAGGCGCGCTGAGCCACTGCACCAGTCCGAGGTAGGACGGGCCGCTCATGCCGATGCGGCCATTGCTCCACGGTTGCCGACCGATCCATTCGTGTGTGTCGAAGCCGTCGGCCGCCTCGTTGCGGAACGGGTAGTAGACGCCGTCGGAATCCCAGCGCCCGCGCACGTCCTGCACCACGCAGGCATAGCCATCCTGGGCGAAGGCGCGGGCCGAGGCGATCGTTTCCGGCGTGTTGTTGTCGTAGGGCGTGCGAATCAGCACCGTCGGAAACGGGCCGGGAGCGTCGGGGAGGTAGATGTCGCCCGAAAGCTGCACGCCGTCGCGCATCGGCATCTTGGTGTCCAGCGCGTAGCGAACGCCGAATGTGGGGTGCATGGCCGACCCTCGTGGGATGCCGCGCGCCTCCCGGACCAGGGGCAGGCGACTGACGGACTGTCAGCGCGGGCAGTGTATCCGCCGGGGCGCGGTTTGCCGTGCGGCAGGCAGGTCGCCACTATGCCAACGGCCGGTCCGCCGGGGTAAGCCGCGTGAATCCCTACGAACCCGTTCCCATCACTGACCTCTGCAATGTCTCCGCCGAGGTGGCCGGACCCGAAACGCCCGATTTGCTCGGTGCGCAGGACTTTCGCGGGCTGGCATTCGACGTCGGCGACCCGGCGCACGGCACCATTGCGCAATTTGGTCCCGGCGGACACCCGGAGCCACAGACGCTGCCGGTGGGACGCGCCGTCCACTCGCTCACGTTTGCGCACGCGCTGCTCGACACGGCCATCGCCCACGGCGGAGCGCCCGGCGGCGAGGTGGGTCGCTACAGGTTCGTGTTCGAGAACGGCGAGCGGGCGGAAGTTCCTCTGCGCGACCGGTTCGAGATCGGCTGGATTTCGCGCCGTTACCTGCTGCGGCCCGGCCAGCCGTATCTGGCCACGCCGAACGGTGAGGACGGGATGCAGCCCCGCTACGAGGGGCCGTACGACGAGCAGCAGCGGCGGATCACCGAGGTGGCCGCGGGACGGGTGCGGTCATTCTTCCTCTGGTCGTGGCGCAACCCGCATCCCGAGCACGCGGTCGCAAGCATCGAGATCAGCGGCGGTCCGCTTCCGTGGGTGCTGGGTGGCATTTCGGCCGGCTTCGTCGACGAAGACCCGCTGGAGCGCGCGGCGCGCCGTCCCGTGCGGATCGAGCTGACCCGCCCCGAGGACGCCGGGAAGCCATTCGATCTCGACGTGCAGGTCACGCGCGGCTCGGCAACCTATGCCCAGCCGCTGCCGCAGGACCCCGAGGCGTTCGTGGACGCCGTCGACAAGGGCTGGGGCGAGCCGGACAACCTCACGTCGAGTCCCGCGTATACGGAAATCAGCGCCGCGCCCTCAGCCGCTGTCAGCGTGACGCAGGGCGATGAGGTGCTCGGCACGGCGCGCTTCGGTGATCTGCAGGCCCAGGGCGCGTTGCAAGCCTCGCCGCGGCTCCGGCTTAGCCTGCCGGAAACCGGCCGCAACTGGGTGCACACGCGCGTGCTCGACGCCGACACCGGTCGGCCGGTGCCGTGCCGCATTCACTTCCGCTCGCCGGAAGGCGTGCCCTACCAGCCTTACGGCCACCATCCGCACCTGTTTTCTGGCTTCTCCACTTGGGGCCGCGACGCTTTCGGCGACGTGCGCATGGACCAGGTCACCTATGCCTACGTCGACGGCGCCTGCCAGGGCTGGTTGCCGCGCGGGCGCGTGATCGTGGACGTCGCGCGCGGCTTCGAATACGAGCCGTTGCGGACGGAAGTCGAGATCAAGCCGGGACAGCGCGAGCTGGAGCTGCGCATCGGCCGCTGGACCGACATGAACGCCCAGGGTTGGTACAGCGGTGACACGCACGTGCACTTCCTGGCCGGCAACGGCGCGGTGCTCGAGTCTGCGGGCGAGGATCTCAACGTCGCCAACGTGCTCCAGTCGCAGTGGGGCCACTACTTCAGCAACACCGATGACTTTACCGGGCGGCCCCAGGTGTCCGACGACGGCAAGACCATCGTTTCGTTCGGCCAGGAGAACCGGCAGCACTTCCTGGGGCATCTCACGCTGCTCGGCCACACCGAGCCGATCATGCCCTGGTGCAGCGACGGTCCCGGCGAGGCCGAGCTGGGCGGCCCGCTGCAGACCACCATGTCCCACTGGGCCGAGGCCTGCCGCGAGCAGGGCGGGACCGTGGTGCTGCCGCACTTCCCCTGGCCTAACGGCGATCCGGTGGCGCTGATCGCCCTCGGCCTGGCCGACGCCGTGGAAATGTGCCGGCAAGTGCCGTTCGACCACGATGAGTACTACCGATATCTCAACGCGGGCTACCGCCTGCCGCTGGTCGGTGGCACCGACAAGATGGCCACCGATACGCCGGTGGGCATCTACCGCACCTACGTCCAGCTTGCCGAAGACATGCCCTTCACCTACGACGCCTGGCGCGCGCAGATGAGCGCCGGGCGCACCTTCATGTCCAGCGGTCCGCTCATCGGGCTCAGCGTGGAGGGCCACGCCATCGGCGACACGGTGCATCTGCCCAGCAACGGCGGCACGGTGCACGTCGAGGCGTGGGCCGAGGGCAGTCTGCCGATCCACAACCTGCAGATCGTGCAGGAAGGCCGGGTCGTGGCCGAAACCCAGGCGTCCGGCGGCGCCCGGCGGCTGGAGCTGAGCGAGCGGCTACGCGCGGACGGGCACACGTGGTTCGCGGCCCGCACCGGCGGAGCGGACTACTACGACGCGCCCTACTACCTCGACGGCTGGAAGCGGCAGCGCTTCGCCCACACGTCGCCGGTGTACGTCTCGACCGGCGGCGATTGGCGCATGTGGAACGACGCCACCGCCGAATACATGCTCACCATGATCGAGGGCAACCTCAGCTACGTCCGCCGCCGCGCCGGCAGTGAGCCAACCGACGACTCGGTCACCCACCACCACGGCGAGCCGGACCACACCGCCTACCTAGAGCGCCCACTGCAAGCCGCCCGCGACGCCATCCACCGCCGCATGCACCAATTGGGGATCGCGCACTAGGCCATCTTTCCTGGCCCGGTGGCCCAGGCTGCGTGCAGCCTGGGAATTCAGTCGACTGCCGAGCCGTAAGCACCCCGGGCCAGCGACTTGTGGCTAACCCTTCGCTCCGGCATCCCTCCGAGCCCCCGCATAGTCCTCCGGCGTGTTGACGTTGCGAAACGAGAGCAGGTCGGGATCCAACGCCCGCAGCTCCGCCTCCGGCACCCGCACGACGTCGAGACCTTCGAAGGCCAGCGCAATCTTGAGTTGCCCGCGCCCAATCTGCCGCCGGGCCGCGATCGCGACCGCAGGGCCGTAAACGGCGTGCAGCGGCTCGGGCCGGCCGCCGACGATCGGCACCACGGCGTCGTGACCTTCGAGACGACCCAAGAGATCGCGCATCAGCGCCACGTTCAGAAACGGCATGTCGGCCGCCGCCACGAACACCCGCTCATGCCGCGCCGCTTCGATGCCCGACAGGATGCCGCCCAGGCTGCCCGAACCGGGAATCGCGTCCGGTTCCACGCGGGCGCGCGCGACGCCGGGCTGGTCGTTCGCCACCACCATCACGTCGTCGGCAACAGCGGCGAGGGTATCGACGACCGATTGCAGCAGCGTGCGGGGGCGTCCGTCGGCGTCCGTTCCCCAAGGCAACATCCGCTTGTCGCGTCCCATGCGGCGGCTGGCGCCTCCGGCAAGCACCACGGCCGATGCCGCCGCGGCTGCGGGCGCGCCATCGTTCGTTGACATGGCTAGGCTGCCGTTCCTAGTCTCAAGCGCGCTATATCGTGGCGCAGGCGAAGGGTGACAGGATCACATGGCGGCTCCCGTTGCGGTGACGGATGCTGAATTTCAATCGACGGTGCTCGACGCCGACACGCCCGTCCTGGTGGACTTCTGGGCGGAGTGGTGCGGGCCGTGCAAGATGGTGGCGCCGGTGGTCGAGGAACTGGCGCAGGACTACGACGGCCAGGTGACGTTCGCCAAGATGGACGTGGACGAGAATCCCGACACGCCCATGGAACTCGGCATTCGCGGCATTCCCACGCTGATCATCTTCAACGGTGGCGCCGAAGTGGGCCGCATCGTCGGTTTCCGCCCCAAGGCGGACATCAAGAGCCAGATCGACCAGGCGCTCGCCGCGTAGCAGCTGCGGACGGCGCTAAGCCGTCGGTCCGTGGGTCAGCACGGACAGTTCCCGCATCGCCATTTCGACGCTTCGCTTCTGCGCGCCAAGCTCCCGTGAGCGCGCGGCCGCTGCGTCGCCGTCATCCATGGCGGCAACTTCGCGCAGCTCCTCCAGGATGCGTCGCTCGCGCAGCCGCAGCAGCGTAACCTCCAGCGCGCTGCGGAAGGCGTCCCCCTCGAGTGCCGGCAGGCCGGCGATGCGGGTGTGCACGGCCTCGACCTGCTCGCGCGACTGTTCGTCAAGACCGTCGAGCACCGACTCCCAGGATTCGCTGGCGGGATCGCCGGCGTTTTTCGCCAGGGCTTCGATGACGTAGCGCAGCGACGGATCGGACACCTTTGATGCGTCCAGGCGGGTCACGACGCCGGATGCCTCGGGCGGTGCCTGGAGCACAAGCTCCAGCAGCCCTTCCTCGACCCGGTCGATGGGCTGCGTGCTCGTCGCCGGAGCGGTCCCCATGCGTCGCTGACGCTGCGGCGCCGCGCGGCGCAGCTCATCAACTGTTACGCCGGAGACGTGCGACAGGCGCTCGTAATAGTGCGCGCGCACGGCCGGATCGGTGATCTCCGTGATGACCGGCGTCAGGTCGGCGACGGCCCGACGCCGCCCGACGATCGACGACACATCATGCTCTTCGAGCGCCCAGCGAAAGTAGTAGTCCGCCAGCGGCACCGCGTCGTCCAGCAGCGCGCGCCAGCGGGCCCGATCGGCGCGAATCACCGAGTCCGGGTCCTCGCCCGCCGGCAACTCGACTACCGCGATGTCGATCGAGAGCCGCGTCTCGTGCCGGATCAAGCCGCGAATGTCCAGCACGGGATCGTCCTCGTCCCGGCCGGCCTCTCGCAGCACGTCAACGCCGCGGCGCGTGGCGGCGGCGCCGGCGGTGTCGGCGTCCAACGCCAGGATGATTCGCTGCGCGCCCGAGCCGGCAAGTAGGCGTCCCTGCTCGGCCGTCAGCGCCGTGCCCATCGACGCCACGGTGTTCTTGAAGCCGAACTGGTGGGCCGCAATCGCGTCCATGTAGCCCTCGACCAGCACCGCCGCGCGCTCGCGCCGGATGGCGTCCGCCGCCAGGTTGAACGCGTAGAGATGCTGGCCCTTGCGGAACGTGTCACTCTCCCGCGAGTTCAGGTACTTCGGCGTCGCGTCGCCCAGCGCGCGCGCGCCGAACCCGATCACGGCCCCGCGCCGCTCGCTGATGGGGAAGATCAGGCGGTTGAAGAAGTAATCGCGCGGAGGCCCGTCGTCGTCGCGGACGAGGCCCGTCGCGCTCAGCGCCTCCGGATCGGTGTCGAGCTGGCGCAGGTGTTTGGTGACCGGCGAGCCGCGCGCGGGCGCATAACCCAGCCGAAACGCGGTGAGCATCTCCTCGGACACCCCGCGCTCATCCAGGTAGTCGCGCGTGCCGGTAGCCTCGGGCGCCTCGCGCAGCAACCGGTGCATGAGGTTGGCTGCCTCTTCGAGCGCGGATCGCGTGAGGCGCCGCTGCCGGTCGGCCTCGGGATCGCGCTCCTGCGCCCGCAGCTCCACCCCGGCCTCGCCGGCCAGCAGCCGCAGCGCGTCGGGAAAGCTGCTGCCGTCCCGCCGCATGACGTAGGTGAAGAGATCGCCGCCCTCGCCGCACCCAAAGCATCGAAACGTGCCGCGCTCGCCAAAAACGAAGAACGACGGCGTCTTCTCTTGGTGGAACGGGCACAGCCCCTTGAGGTACCGCCCCGCCCGCTGCAGACGCACGTCGCGGCCAATGACCTCGGCGGCATTCAGCCGGGATTTAATGTCCTCAACAGGCGAGGCCACGCGGCCTCCTCACGCGCGTCTCAGGCTGCGTAGATTCTAGTCCCTGGCCGCCTCGACGCTCGACGCCGGGCGTCCGTCAGCCCGCCTGAACAACTTGCGGGGCAGCAACCTCAATCTCAACCAGCTCGAACCGGGTCGAGATCGTGGGGGCGGGCTCGCCGAACTCCCGGTAGGAGTCGAGCACATCCTCGGCGATGGGTTCGCTGTGGTTCGCGATGGCCTGGTCGATGGACATCTTCGGCTCGGGGAGCAGCTCCCCATCCTCCAGGATCGCCTCGATGTGAAATACCAGCGCCTCGCGGATCATCGCGAGCATCTCGTCCCACGATTCACCGGTGCTGACGCAGCCCGGGACGTCCGGCACGTAGGCGGCGTAGTTGTTGGGCGTCTGCTCGAATACGACAGCGTACGTGAGCTTCATCGACGTTCTCTCGCGATGCCCGCCTGTTTCATGATACTGGCCCAGACCTTCTGCCCCACGTCGTCGCTCGGCTTGCCGGGAATCGTAACCTTGCCCGGCTTGACCGGGTGGCGGAACTGCCGGTGGCTCCCCCGCGTGGCCACATGGAGCCAGCCGTCGCGCTCCACCATCCGAATCGCGTCACGCACCTTCGGCATGGATTAGGCACCCTGAGCCTCGTCGGAATTGACTCTCCGGGTCACCATGTCAGCTTCTCGCGACATCGAAGATCAGGCCCGGAAGTTTTCTGCTCCAGGCGCCAGAAGTTGGACTCAATCGCGCGCCAATGGTGTCTGGGACCCTGCAGGCCGTCGAAGCTAGCGATCCCGCTCGATCTCAGCCAGCCTGGCGTGGGCGGCGGCCATGCGCGAGACGGGGATGCGGAACGGCGAGGCGCTGACGTAGTCCAGGCCGAGCTGCTCGCAGATCCCGATGGAGTCCGGGTCGCCGCCGTGCTCGCCGCAGATGCCCATTTCGATGTCGGGATCGGCTGCCCGCCCTTGCTCGACCGCAAAGCGCACCAGAGCGCCGACGCCGTCGGGGTCCATGACCTGGAACGGATTCGAGGGCAGGATCTCCGACTCGACATAATCAATGAGGAACTTGCCCTCCGCGTCGTCGCGCGAGATGCCGTAGGTCGTCTGCGTGAGGTCGTTGGTGCCGAAGCTGAAGAAGTCCGCCACCTCGGCGAGCGCCCCGGCCGTCAAGCAGGCGCGCGGCACCTCGATCATCGTGCCGAACTCGTAGGACACCTCGGAGCCCTTGGCGCGCACCACCTCGTCCGCGACCGCGTGCAGCCGCCCCTCCACCTTCCGCAGCTCGTTCACGTGGCTTATCAGCGGAATCATGATCTTGGGCCGCGGCTGCAGGCCCGCGGCGCTCAACTCCAGCGCCGCTTCGATGATCGCGCGCACCTGCATCTCGTAGACCTCGGGCTGCTGGATACCCAGGCGGCAGCCCCGCAGGCCGAGCATGGGGTTGACTTCCTGGATCTCTTCCACCCGGCGCAGCATGCGTTCGAGATGCGCCCGGCGCTCCGGATTGGAGCCGGCAGCGGTCAGGGCTGCCAACTCGGCCGCGAGCGGCTCGTGGTCCGGCAGGAACTCGTGCAGCGGCGGGTCGAGCAGCCGAATCACGACCGGAAAGCCGTCCATGGCGCGCAGAATCCCGACGAAGTCCTCCCGCTGAATCGGCAGCAGACGATCCAGGGCTTTCTGCCGCTCCTCGACGGTCTCGGCCAGGATCATCTCCTGCACGATGGGCAGGCGGTCGCCCTCGCGGAACATGTGCTCGGTGCGGCACAGCCCAATGCCCTCGGCGCCGTGCTCGCGGGCCAGCTCCGCCTCTTCGGGCGTGTCGGCGTTGCCCCAGGTGCTCAGCCGCCGGATCTCGTCGGCCCAGCCCAGCAGCACTTCCAGCTCGGGCGTCATCGAGCCGGGGATGAGCGGGAGCGCGCCGTTGAGCACCTCGCCGTCCGTGCCGTCGACGGTAATCACGTCGCCGGCTTTCACCGTGACGCCATGGGCCGTGAACTGCCCGGCTTCGAGATCGAGCACAAGGTCGGCGCAGCCCACGACGGCCGGAATGCCCAACTGGCGGGCCACGATGGCCGCGTGGCTGGTCGCGCCGCCGCGCGCCGTGAGAATGGCCGCCGAGACCGCCATGCCGTGAAAGTCGTCCGGTGAAGTCTCGGGCCGCACCAGGATTACGGGATTGTCGGCACCGGCCAACTCCGCCGCCTCGTCCGCCGTGAACACCACCTGGCCGTGCGCCGCGCCCGGCGACGCGTTGAGCCCGGTGGCGATGGGATGGTCCCAGTGCGCCGGATCGACGCGCGGGTGCAGCACCGCGCCCACCTGCTCCGGTTCCACCCGCTGCACGGCGGTGGTCGTATCGATGACGCCCTCGCGCACCAGGTCAACGGCGATCTTCACGGCCGCCGCCGGGCTGCGCTTGCCCGCGCGCGTTTGCAGCATGTAGAGCTTGCCGGACTCGATGGTGAACTCGAGGTCCTGCATCTCGCGGTAGTGCTGCTCCAGCCGCGTGGCGTAAGTCTCGAATTGAGTAAAGACCTCGGGCATCGAGGTTTCGAGCGTGGCGATCGGCGTCGGCGTGCGCACGCCGGCCACGACATCTTCGCCCTGGGCGTTCAGCAGGTACTCGCCGAATAGCTCGCGCTCGCCGGTGTTGGGGTTGCGCGTAAAGGCCACGCCCGTGCCGGACGTTTCGCCCATGTTGCCGAAGACCATGGTCTGGACGTTGACCGCCGTGCCCCAGTCGTCCGGCAATCCGTGCACGCGGCGATAGTCCACGGCGCGACGCCCGAACCAGGAGTCGAACACCGCGCGGATGGCGTGATCGAGCTGCCGGCGGGGGTCGTCGGGAAACTCGGCGTTGGTGGCGTCGCGGATGATCTGGCGAAAGTCGTCGGCCACTGCCTGCCAGTCCGACGCGCCGAGCTCGGTGTCCTGATCCACGCCGAGGCGGGATTTGTGGGCGTCGATGCGGTCCTCGAATGCATGGCTTTCCACGCCCAGCACGATCGAGCCGAAGCCCTGGATGAACCGGCGGTAGGCGTCCCAGCCGAAGCGCGCGTCGCCGGTGGCGGCGATCAGGCCCTCGAGGGTGGCCGCGTTCAGGCCAAGATTGAGCACCGTGTCCATCATGCCGGGCATGGAGACGCGCGCCCCGGATCGCACCGACACCAGCAGCGGGTTTTCGGGATCGCCGAAGCGCCGTCCGACGGCCGATTCGACCTCGGCCAGCGCCACGTCGACCTGGGCGTCAAGGCCCTCGGGCAGCTCCTTGCCGTTGGCGTAGTACTCCAGGCAAGCGGCCGTGGTGATGGTGAGTCCCGGCGGCACCGGCATGCCGGCCTTGGTCATTTCGGCCGAGCCGGCGCCTTTGCCCCCGAGCAGATTGCGCATGGACTCGCCGCCCTCGCGGAAGGGGTAGACCCACTTGGTCATGACGGCGGCTGGGGGTGGCATGCAGGGTGCGCCGGCGGTGCGTACGCTTGGCCTGCGAATGTACCACCGTCACGGGGCCGTCCCGGCTGTAGCGCCGACGCCTCGAGGGTCGAACCGCCTCGCGAATTCTTGCCGGCCGGCAGGCCGTGATCACCGTCGCGCTGGGGCATTTCGCCTCGGACTTCGCCGCGCTGGGGCCGAGCATGCTCTACCCCATCCTGGCGGTGCGGCTGGATATGTCCTACGGCATGATCGGTCTGGCGGCGCTTGCCTGGGCCATCACGACCTCGGTGATTCAGCCGCTCTTCGGCTACATCGGCGACCGTATGGGACGGCGCTGGCTCGCCTCGGTGAGCCCGGCCTGGATCGCCGTGTGGGTGGCAGTGGCCGCGTCCGCGCCGAGCTATCCCCTGCTGGTGGTCTACCTGGTGGTGGCCGCTGTTGGCGTCGCCGCGTTTCACCCGCAGGGCGCGGCGATCGCAAATGAGGCCCAGGGCCGCAATACCGGCACAAACGTCGCCTTGTTCTTTCTGGGCGGACACGCCGCGTTCGCCGTCGCGCCCCTGGTCCTGGGCGGGGTGCTCGAAGTCGGGGGCACCGACTGGATGCCCGTGGTGCTCGCGCCCGTGCTGCTCGTGTCGCTCTTCATGGCCTGGTCGCTGCGCAACTTTCCGGTTCCGCCAAGGCCGAGTGTCACCGAGAACGCCGGGCGGCGAATCTTCGCCGGCGTCTCGGCGGCGCTTGTGGGACTGCTGCTGGTGGCCGTGGTACGCGGCTGGGCCTACGCCGCGCTGGCGACATTCATCCCGGTCTTCGTATCGCCGGATCGGCCCGATCCGATTCGCGCGGGCATCGTGCTATCGGGGTATCTGATCGGCCATGCGGTCGGCGCCTTCGCTGGCGGCGTGTCCACCGACCGATTCGGCGTGCGCCGGATTCTCGGCTTCTCATCACTGGTGATGATTCCGGCCATGCTGGGCTTTGGCCTCTTTCCATTCGGCCCGTGGCACATCCCCCTGGGCGCCGTGATGGGGGCGGCCCTGGGCGCCGGCTTCACGCCCACGGTTGTGATGGTGCAGCGGCTGCTGCCCGGACGCATGGGGGCCGCCAGCGGCGTGGTCCTCGGATTGTCGTTCGGCGCCGGCGCGGTGGGGAACTACGTGACCGGCATCATCGGCGACGCCGCGGGGCTGAACGTAGCCTTCGGCGGCATGGCGCTGGCGCAGCTCGTGGTGCTGGCAGTGCTGCCCTGGATGCCGCGGCGTGGTCAGGTTGTGCCGTCGCCGGCGTCGGCCTGAACTCCAGGAAACCTCTGCTTGAATCCTTTCCTTCTGGAAGGAGACCCTTTCGTAACCCTGCTGTCATTCCCGCGAAGGCGGGAATCCACCCTTCATTGAACCTGGGAGCGGACAGTATGCGCCCGGTCATCCTCAAGCCCGGCTTGATTCTGCCGGGGACTCCTGGAAGGGGAATGTGGGGACGGGGCTCAACGGCTAGGGTTCCAGGTCGGGGCCCTTGACGACCCCACCCAATGGCTGCGGTTACCGCCATCGCGAGGAGTCCTTCCGATCATCCCTGGTACGACCGCGGCCGCAGGCTATGCCAACGCCGTCGCGAGCTGCGCGGCAATCTCCGCGCCGGTCGGCATCGACGGCTGCGCTCCCGGACGACTGGCCGCCAGCGCTCCGGCGGCGTTGCCCCAGGCGAGCGCGTTCGGCATCGCTTCGCCCAGCGCCAGCGCGGCGGCCATGGCGCCGCAGAATGCGTCACCGGCGCCGGTGGTGTCGATGACGTTGACGGGATGGGCATTCAGGCGCAGGGCCTGACCGTCCACGTGCGCCGCCAGTCCGTGGCCGCCTAGCGTAATCACGCATCCCCGAGTCACGTCGGCGGCCAGGCGCTTCGCCGCATCGGGCGCGTTGTTGGTCGTGACTAGAGCCCCCAACAGGTCTGACGCCTCGATCTCGTTCACGACCAGCAGGTCGATCACGTCGAGCGGCAGGTCGGCGTCCGGCTCCAGAGGCGCGGCATTCATCACGCGGATTGCCCCCTCGGGCGCATGGCTCAGGGCGGCCCGAACAGCCGCTTCCGGCACTTCCCGCTGGACCGCGACGACGGCGGGATCGTGTGCGGTCACAGCGCGCGCCGCGTCTTCCGGCCGCACGGCCAAGTTGGCCCCCTCCGCCAAGGCGATGGCATTGGCGCCGGAGTTGTCGACGACGATCATCGCGGTACCGGTGGCGGCGTCGGTGTCCTGGCGCACATCGGCCCGGTCCACGCCGGCTGCGGCGAGCGACTCGAGTAACGCGTCGCCGGCATCGTCCTGACCCACGACGCCAACCATGGCCACCGCCGCCCCTGCACGCGCGGCTGCGACGGCCTGATTCGCACCCTTGCCGCCGGGATAGCGGCCGATGCGCCCGCCGTGCACGGTCTCGCCGGGGCGCGGAATGCGCGGCAGGCGCATGACGATGTCCAGATTGAGGCTGCCGACCACGACCACGCGGCTCATTTGGCGGCGTCCTTGGTCTTAAGGTCAATGATTTCGCGGACCGCGAGCGCGGCGAAAATCGGCAGCACCTGCATGCGGCGCCAGCGGGAGGGCTGTCGCCACAGCCGGTAGGCCCATTCGAGGCCGGCCGATCGCAGGGCCTCGGGCGCCCGCGGCACCCGGCCGCTGAGATAGTCCAGCGTCCCGCCTATTCCGATGGCCACGCACGCCGCGTCCGCGTCGAGGTTGCGGTCGATCCAGAATTCCTGGTGCGGCGCGCCGTAGCCGACGCAGAGGATGCGCGGTTGCGCGTCTCGCAGAAACTCTCGCGCGGCGTCGTCGCCCTCGGGACCACGCGCGCCGCCGTAGGTGCGCGGCGGCCGGAGGCCCGGCACGTCGCGGACCAGACGCTTGGCCGCGGCCTCGGCCACGCCCGGCGCACCGCCGACCAGCGCCACGGACCACTCCCGGACGGCGGCCAGCCGCATGGCCTCGTGCATCAGGGCCACGCCGGTCACGCGGCCTGGAACGCGCCTGCCGCCCAGGCGGCCTGCCACTACGACGCCGACCCCGTCCGGCACGTTCAGGCGGGTGCGCTCCAGCAGGTCGTGAAAGTCGGCATCCCGGCGTGCGCGCATCACAAACTCGGGGTTCACGGTGGCGATGTGCGCGCGTACGCCGGCCTGCGCCCAGGCGTCGATCCACGCGGCGGCCTGGCCCAGGTCGACGCCGTGGATGCGCGTGCCGAGCACGCGAAACTCGACGGCCCGCAGCGCCGCGGTCTTGGTGCCGGTTGCGGCGCTCATATGGCCAGCATCGACCGGGCGGCGCCAACGACGCGACTGGGATCGAGCCATTCCATGCAGAGCGTGTCGCCGAATTGACAGGTCGCCACACGGCGAAAGTCGTAGCAAGGCCCGCACGGCATATCCACCCGCAGAGCCGCGCACGCCGGATCGCCGGGCCCGTGCAGGGCGGCGTCCGTGGGCCCGTGCAAGGCGACAACCCGGGTGCCGAGCGCGCGCGCCAAGTGCGCCGGGCCGCTGTCGGTGGAGATCACGAGGTCGGCCGCCTGGAGCGTGCCCATGAGTGTTTCGAGCGACGTTTCGCCCGTGAGGTCGATCAGATTATGGACCGAGCCCTGCAGCCGCCGAGCCAGCGCGCGGTCGCCGGCCAGGCCGACTAGCGCCACCGTCGCGCCGCCGGCCGCCAGCTCGGCCAGCGCGCGCTCCCAGTGTTCCTCTCGCCAGCGTTTGGCGTCGCCGTGCGCCGCGCCCGCATGCGCAACCACCAGCGGCCGGCCGATGCCGGCCAACACCTCAGGCGTGGCAAGGTCGTCGGTGCGGTCGATGGTGCGCCAGGGTGAACGGTCGCCGTCGACCAGGCGCGTCGCCAGCTCGGTTTCGTGCGGGCCGCCGTTGCGGCGTTTTCCGTCGAAGGACCGGTCGAAGCTGAACCGCGGCGCCTCGCCACGGTAGCCGCGGCGCTCGCGGGCGCCGCTGAGCGCCACGACCGTTCCGGCAATTTGACCGTAGATGCTCACCGCGAGGTCGAACCGCCGCGCGCGCAAGCTCACGAGCGCTCGCAGGAGCTGCCCCCAGCGTCGCGGGTCCAGGCCGGCCGGCCAGTGCGTGACCGCCGCCGGGTCGAGCGCAATGGTCTCGTCCACGGCCGAGCAGCGATCCACGATGGCGCGCCACTGGGGCGGCGCCATGAAGGCGATGTGCGCCCGCGGCCACCGCCGCCGCGCCGCGTGGGCGGACGAGAGCCCGTTGACGATGTCGCCCATCAGGTCGAGCCGAACCAGCAACACCGACCGGGGCTCGCCGTGTGCGTTGGCCGTGCCCACGACCCGTCGCCAAAGCGCAACCACTCCGAGCAGCGGTGTCAGGGCTGCGGCGACGAGCCGACCGAGCAGTGCCCGCGTTTGCCGTTTCATTCCGGGTCGTCGCCCGGCGCGGTCCAGGACCAGATCGCCTCCACCGCTTCGAGCTCGGCGCGCGCGAGAAATCCAAATCGCGGCGCGCTCGCCGGGGCCATGGTGTTGAACCGATCGATCAGGCGCACGATTCGCCGGACGTCGGTGGTCAGCCTGGCGCGCTGCTCCGCATGGGCATGCTGCGCGGCTCGAAAGCGCGCGGCGAAGTCTCCCGCCGTGCCCGCCACCGCGTACGCGCGCGCCCGGCGCATCCGCTGCTCGTGCTCGCGCCGGGCTGCGCGAAACTCGTCGATTTGGCGCTCGATTTCGGCGGCCATCTCCACCCAGGCGGGAGCCATGCCGGCGTTTTCCAACACCTTGAACGGCACCCGCAGCTCGTTTGGAACGATGCCTGGGTCCGACTTGAGCGGACGCCCCGTTCCCGCCAGATCGTCGAATGCGCCTTCGGCGGCGGCCTGCTCGATGGCCTGATCAACGCGCCGCCGGATCGGGCGCACCTCGTCACTCATCATGGAGCAAGCGCCTCAGGGTCACTTGTAGTTGCCCCGTAAATGTCACTCCGAACCCCGATGTCACTCCGAACCCCAAAATGTCATTCCGAACGAAGTGAGGAATCTAAGGACGTTATGCATTCTCCCCGCCTCTGAGATTCCTCGCCTGCGGCTCGGAATGACCGAAGGCGGTGGCTCGGCATTACGCAGGCGAATCAGAAACGACATGGACAAACCGTCGCGTCGCGACCGGTTCGGGTCCGTCATTCCCGCGGAGGCGAGAATCTACCCTATAGTCACCAACGCGCAAGGCAGATCCAAACCCCACCCTACGTCCCCGCCCACGGCTCAGGATCGACCTCATGCGGCACGCCCGCCGCCGCGCGCACGTCGGCCGCGACGGCCAGGCTGCCGGTGGCCAGCACCGCCTCGCCGGGCCGGCATGCCGCGCGCGCTTGCCGCAAGGCCGCCTCGGTCGACGACGCGATCTCGACCTGCCCGGTCAGGCCATAGCGGCGCACCATTCGCTCGGGCAACCAGCCGCGCGGATGGTCCGGCCGCACCACCAGCAATCGGGTGGCGTAGCCGCGCAGCGCGTCGAGCATCAACGGCACGCGCTTGTCGCGCAGCGAGCCGAATATGACCGGGCCGCGTTGGACGTGGAAGGCCTCGCCCAGCCCCTCGACGACGGCCGCCACGGCCTCCGGCGTGTGCGCGCCGTCCACGATGGTTAGCGGGTCGCCGGCCACGACCTCGAGCCGCCCGGGCCACGACGCAGCGCCGAATCCGGCGCGGATGGCGCCGCGATCGATCGGCAGTCCGTAGTCCGCCAGCGCGCGGCAGATGTGCCAGGCGACGGCGGCGTTCTGACGTTGATGGGGTCCCGCAAGTCCCACCGGGAGACTGCCGCCGTCATCAGGCGCGCCCGCAAGCATCAGAGGACGCCCGTCACGCGCGGCAATGTCGCCGGCCCAGTCCAGCGGTTCGGCAACGGTCAGCGGCGCTTCCTGGGACCGGCAGGCCGCCCGGAATACCGCTAGCGCCTCGCCGGACTGCGCGGCGGCGACGACCGGCACTCCCGGCTTGATGATGCCGGCTTTTTCCCGCGCGATGGCCTCCAGCGTCTCTCCCAGCACGCGCGTGTGCTCCAGCACGATCGTCGTCAGGCCGACCACGGCCGGATCGATCACGCGCGTCGCGTCCAGCCGACCCCCGAGCCCGACCTCGATCACCGCGAGGCCAACCTGCTGCTCGGCGAACCACGCCAGCGCGAGCACGGTTGCCAGTTCGAATGTCGAGTACGGACCGTCCTCGGCGTGAGCCGCTGACAGACGCTCCACCTGCGGCGCGAGCCGCTCACACAGATCGGCGAATGCCTCTGCGTCGATGGGGCGCCCGTCGATCGCGATGCGCTCGCGGAACGAGTGCAGGTGCGGCTGCGTGTAGGCGCCGGTGCGCAGGCCGGCGGCCTCGGCCGCGCTCGCCACCAGCGCGCAGACGCTGCCCTTCCCCTTGCTGCCGGCGACGTGCACGAAGGTCAGGCCGTGGTGCGGATCGCCGAGCGCGCGCAGCAGCCGGCGCGTGCGCGCCGGCCCCGCCGCATAGGCGTCGCGGCCGGCGTGGCCGACGCCGCGCTCCAGGTCCGCGAAGCCGTAGATCCAGCGCAGGGCCTCGGCGTACGTCATTGAGGGAGGTTGTCCACGCGAGAAAAGACCGCCGCCTGACGCTTCGTGCCCATCCGTTGATCCTAGAAGACCCGCGCCCAGGCTTCGTATCGCGGCGATTCGCGCGCAGGTCGGCTTGCGACCGAACGGTCCGCGACACCGCCGCCGCTCGCCGTGGGGCGTCTCTCGTGCTAGCTTCGGGTGAGGCCGAGAACGTCCGATTCATTGAGGAACGACGCCGATGAGCGCAGTGCAGACCGACGGCCGCATCTCGCTGCCGATGGATGGCCCGGCTGACGAACCGATCGGGCTGCCGATGGCTGCCCCGCCGCCGCCCTCGCCGGTGACGGTCACGGATCGCGCGGCGCGCGCGTTCGGCGAGATCCTCAGCGAGCGCGGACACATGCAGGGCGCGCTGAAGGTCGCGGTGACCGGCGGTGGCTGCGCGGGCTACGAATACGCCATGGCGCTGGCTCACGAGCCGGAGCCGACCGACATCACGGCGCAGTCGAACGGCATCCAGGTCTACATCGACGGGCACACGGCGCACCTGATCGCCGGCGCCGAGATCGACTTCATCGACAGCATGATGGGGCGTGGGTTCTCGGTGCGAAATCCCAACGCGCAGACGACCTGCGGTTGCGGCAGCTCGTTCAACACCGACGGGTCTGGAGTCACGGCGGGGGCCTGCGGGAAGTAGCGGCGGGCCGGTAGGAGTCGTCGGCGAGTCAATCTTCCCCTCACCCTAGCCCTCTCCCTCAAGGGAGAGGGGACCGAACGACGCAACAATTGATTCTTGGCTGGTGATGCCGCCGTCCCGGACTAGAACGCCCTACCGCGGAAACGCCCCGCGCAGGCCGCCATCGACCGGGATGACCGCTCCCGTCGTTTTGGCCGCTCGGTCCGACGCGAGGAACGACACGGCCTCGGCCACGTCCGCGCCCGTGACGCGCCGGCCCAGCAGGTTGCGCTGCGCGTAGAACGATTCCAGGTCCTCGACCTCCACGCCGTGCGCGGCGGCGCGTCCCGCCCGCAGGTCGGCGTCCCATAGCCCGGAGCCTTCGAACACCGCGTCGGGGTTGACCATGTTGACGCGGATGCCATCGGGACCGCCCTCGATCGCGAGCACGCGGCCCAGCTGAAGCTGCGCCGCCTTGGCGGCGCTGTAGGCGCCGAATCCGGCGCCCGGGTCGAGGGCGTTCTTGGTGCAGATCAGCACGATGCTGCCGCCCAGACCCTGGGAGCGCATCTGGCGCAGCGCCGCGCGACAGACGAGGAAATGCCCGGTGGCGTTGATGTCGAGGCTGCGCTGCCACGCGTCGAGCTCCAGGTCGTCAAGGGGCGCGGCGGCCGCGACGCCGGCGTTGGACACCACGATATCCACGCCGCCCACGTGACGCGCCACGGCCTCGAAGGCCTCCGCCGTCTGGCGCTCGCTGGTGACGTCGAGCGGGAGCGCCTGGGCTCGGTCGCCATCGCCGGTGATCGCCTCGGCGACAGTGGTTGCAGCCTCCGAATCAATGTCGGTGACAAAGACGAAGGCCCCGTCCGACGCCAGCGCCTGGGCGATGGCGCGTCCGATGCCCCGACCCGCGCCCGTGACCAGGGCCACGCGGCGCGCCAGCTCGCGCTCCGGCGGCGCCCGTGTGAGCTTGTACAGCTCGAGCGGCCAGTACTCCATGTCGTAGAGATCGTTCGCCGGCAGGGCGCGGTAGGCGCCAATGGCAGTCGCGGCCTCGATGACGTCCATGCTGTGGCGGTACATGTCCGCCACCATGCCGGCCTCGTCCCAGGTGGCGCCGGTGGTGAACATGCCGACGCCGGGAGCCAGCACGACGCGCGGCGCGGAGTCATGCCGAAACGAGTTGGCGCCGCCGTGCTCGCGTGCGTAGCGCTCGTAGTCGGCGCGGTAGGCCGCCACCGCGTCGCGCACGCCGTCGGGATCGGTTGCCGGCAAGACCAGCGGCAGCCGCTTGGTGCGCAACACATGGTCGGGAGTGACCGGGCCCTGCTGCGAGATTTGCTCGAGGTCCGGCCGGTCCACAAACGCGCGCACGCGGGGCGAGGCGTCGCAGCGCACGATCACTCGCCGCGCGGCTGAGAGCGCGCCGCGCAGCACCGGCGCCAGCGCTGCGGCCTCCGCCTCGTCGCCGCGCGTGCTTCCGTTCGTCGGCAGGTGCGGTCGCACCCGCTCCTCTGCCAGGGTCACCAGCTCGATGTGTCGCTCGTAGGACTCGCGCGCCGTCGCGCCGAAGGTCACCAGCCCGTGCATGTCCAGCACCAGGCCCTCGACGCCCGGATTGGCGGCGTACACGTCGGCGGTGAGCTGCGCCAGCTTGAAGCCCGGGAGGATGTAGGGCACCACCGCCACGCGGTCGCCGTAGACCTCGTGCACGAGTTGGTGACCGTCCGGCTGGTTGGTCAGCGCCAGGACGGCGTCGGCGTGCGAGTGGTCGACCCACGCATCGGGCAGAAACGCATGAAGCAGCGTCTCGATCGACGGACGCGGCGCGGCCGGATCCAGCGAGCTGCGCGCGAGGTAGGCCAGCATCTCGTCGTCGGACATCTCCGGCCGCGGGCGCAGGGCCTCGAGGTCGTCTAGATGCAATCGCGCAAAGTCGCTCGGCTCGATGGTGCGCAGATCGGACCCGCTGCCCTTGATCGCCAGCGCGCGGCAGGGGCGTCCGCGGTGGTCGCGGTCGTCGAGCTTGACGGAGGTGTTGCCGCCGCCGTGCAGCACCAACGCCGGTTCCGCACCGATGAGCCGCGAGGTATAGACCCGGAGGTCGAGCGGGTCGAGTCCGCGGGCATCGTTGTCGGACCAGCGAGATTGCATGCGAAAGGCAAACGGAGACGGTGAATCGGCGCGGGCAGTCTACTGCGAGCGGATTACGACCCGGCCGGAGCCTCCATAGTCACCGTCTTGCCGGACTCGGCGGCGACAGCGCAGAACTCGTCGTAGGCCTGCTGCAGCAGCTCCTTGGGAGCCACGCCGTCCTCGCTGCGCACGACGATGTCGACGGGAAGACCCTCGGGGCTCGACATGCCGACATAGGCCTTGAGATAGGCGGCGGGAATGCGGCGCATGACCGACTGCATGAGCGGCGAGGTTTCCGACTCGTGCGCGTCGATGAACACTCGCAGCCGGGCCGACTGCCCGGCGAACATTCGCTCGATGACAGGTTGGATATGCGCGCGGAAGCAGCCCTGGACTTCGCGCGGCGGCCCCGGCATGCACCAGACACTGGAATCTTCGACTTGGACCATGAAGCACGGCGCCCAGCCCACCGGATTTAGATGCACGCGGGCGGCGGCGGGCACCGTGCCCATCTTGAGCCGTGGCGGGCTGGAGGCTTCCTCCAAGCTGATGCCGCGCCGGCGCGCGTAGTCCTCGAGCACGTCCCGGGGCGTGTGGATCCCGCATCCCGCAAGCTCGGCCACGGCTTCGACAGTGAGGTCGTCGGGCGTCGGGCCCAGGCCGCCGGTGGTGATGATGACGCGCGCGCGTCGGCCGACGGCCGCCCGCAATTCGGCGGTCAGCGCGTCAAAGTCGTCGGCAAGCGCGGTGATGCGCCGCACGTCGCCGCCGGCCACCGCCACCTCGCCGGCGAGCCAATGCGAGTTGGTGTCGAGGATCAGGCCGGTCACTAGCTCCGTGCCGATGGCAAAGATCTCGACGTCGTCGTTACGCACGCGCGGTGACCTGAGAAGCGGCTCGGTATTGTACGGTCGCGCTTGGGATGGGTGGTTGGAGGCAGCGGCCGTCCCCCTCACCCTAACCCTCTCCCGTCAAGGGAGAGGGAACCGGATGGGCCGCGCCGCGGGAGCGCATCGAATCGTCTGCGAGGAGCGGAAACCGGGTGAAGCAGTTCAGGTTGGGTCGCCATTTCGCCTCGCCTGTGGCCGCAACTTTCGTCACTCGTCGCCGTTGTAGCGTGCGCTGATGGCAGCCGACTGGTACGCGTTTCGCGAATTCGACGCGCAAGTGGTCCGCGACGCGCGCGCCTGGTATGCGCGGTTTCTCCCGTCCGCCGGACGGATCCTCGACGTCGGCTGCGGGCGCGGTGAGTTCTTGGACGTGGCGGCTGATGCGGGGCTGGAAACGCACGGCGTCGACCTGGACGCGGCCATGCTGGCGCACGCCGGCGCTCACCAGATTGTCGAGGCCGAAGCGCTGGACTATCTGCAGTCGACGCCCGAGACATTCGACGTGGTGAGCGCGCTGCACGTGATTGAGCACTTGCCGGTGGACCAGGGCGCGGCGCTGGTGCGGCTCGGCGGAGGCCGCCTGGTCCCCGGGGGGGCCCTGATCGTCGCCACGCCCAATCCCGGCAGCTTGCCGACGATTGCCCACGAATTCTGGAAGGATCCGACGCACGCGCGTCCGTATGACGTGGAGTTGCTTGAGTTCCTGTGTCGGGACGCGGGTCTCGACGTGCAAGCCTCGGGGGTCAACCCGACGTCGGCGCGCGGACTGCCGGTGACGCTGGATGATCTTGACATAACCGACGATCCATCACCAAAAGGCCGCGCGCCGCCGGACGAAGACCGGGTGACGCGCTGGATGGGCGGCCGCGTGGCGCGGACCCGCTACGCGGCGGACCTCGAAGCGGCGCTGCACCAAGTGAGCGCCCAGCTGCGCCACACGCGGGACGAACTGACCCAACTGGCCGCAATCGTCCGCCGGGTGCTCGAGGTTGCCTACGAGCCTTCCGAAGTTTTCGTCGTGGCCCGCAGACCCGCGGAGTGACGCGCTAAGGCTCGAGGTGCTGCCGGTCGGCGAATTCGGGACCGGCGGCGCCGCCCTCCATCGCCGGCAAGGACTCGCCTTGACGGATCAATTCGGCCGCGTAGGCCTGGATGAGCGGCACGTTGGGTTCGAGCACGTAGGCGCCGTTTTCGGCGATGACCGTGTGCGAAAGCCCGCGATCAAATCCCACGGCGCCCTGGACCACGCGCGACGAGTCGATGGAAAGGGCGAGTTTCAACATTCGGGGAACGAGCTCCAACGGCACGTCCGTCTTGAAGGCGTCGCGGAGGCGCTCCAGAAAGTTGGGCCACTGCAGGATCGTGCGCGGCGTCAATAGCTGGTCGCGAAGGGCGAGGAGCAGCTGCTGTTGCCGCTGGTCGCGGGCAATTGCCCCGTCCTGATGGCGCGAGCGCGCATATCGCAGCGCCAAGTCGCCGTCGAAGTGGTTGATCCCAGCCGGTATGTACAGGGGTTCGAAGCCGGTGTCCGTGGCATTCGGATAGCTCTCGTCGTAGATCGTGGTGGTCACATCGACTTCGACGCCGCCGAAGAAGTCGATCAGCCGCCGAAAGCCATAGAAATCAAGCACCATCACGTAATCCACCTTGATTCCCATGATCTCCCCAACGCGCCGTCGGAGGACGTCGGGGCCCTCGCCTTGGTAGACGGAATTGATGCGATAGGGATCCGTGCGGCAATCGGCGATGCACAGATCGCGCGGAATTGAGATCAAAGCGGCGGAGTTGTTCGCGGGATCGATGCGGGTGAGCACCATGGCGTCGGTGCGACCGCTGGACTCGCCCGGCCGTTGGTCCAAGCCCAACAGCAGCAGGGAGAAGGGCCGGTCGCCGGGCCAGTCCTCGATCAAGTCCAACGGGCTCGGGACCTCGGCCTGGGTGATCGTGGGCGGCTCAACGTCCGGCGTGACCGCGGGAGTCGTGACAGGGGCTGCGACCGCGGTGACCGTGGGCGGTGATTCCGGCGCGACCGGCCGCGGCACGACGGTTGGGGTTGATTCGGGCGCCGGCGCTGCAGGCTCGACGCTGTTGCTGCGCCAGACGAAGAGCCCAATGGCGCCCACGATGACAAAGACCGCCAGCGACGCGCCGAGACTTATGACTTCGGCGCGGTGCAGACGCCTGGCGAGGCGCTCAGAACCGTCGGGCATGCGCAGTTCAGGCATTATGTCGAATTGTGGCGTCACTATACGACAGGCAAGGGCCGCGGTGGGTGCGCACGACGTGAGAGTTTTGCAGCATGGACTACCTCGCGCGGTAGATCGCCCTGCGCGCGCATGACGTTACGCCCGGCTCACCGAAGTCGGTGACGAGCGTGGTGAGCCCCGCCGCGGATCCGTTACCCATGGCACTGATCGGGTGTGGTCGAATGGGCGGCCTCCTGGCGCGAGCGGTGGCGCGGCGAGCCGACAGTCGCCTGCTGTGGTGCGTCGATCGCGATCTCGAGGCGGCGAGGCGATTCGCGGGCCAATTCGAGGGATCACAGGCCGATGACGACGTCGAATCGCTGCTGTTCCGGTCCCAGGTCGAGTCGGTGCTGATCGCGACCCGACCCGACTCGCATGCGCAATTGGTGGCGGCGGCGGCCCGCGCCGGCAAGCACGTGTTCGTCGAGGCGCCGCTGGCGACCAAGCTGCCCGACGCGCTGCGCGCGCATGCGGCGGTGCGCGAGGCCGGCGTGGTGGCCGGCGTCGACTTTGCCTTGCGTGCGGCGCCCGGCGTCCGGCTGGTTCGCTCGGCGGCGCCGGGACCGCGGGCGATCGAGGTGCGCGCCACGGTCGATTCGCTGGCCGGGCGGTGGGAAGGCGAGGCCGAGCACGGCGGTGTGCTCGGCACGTTCGGCAGCCACGCGCTGGACTTGGCCGTCCATCTGGCGGGCTCTCGTCCGCTGCGGGTGTATGGGGCCGGTGGTCGCTTTGTGCGTCGCTCCGGGCTGCCGGACACGCTCACCGCGACCATCAAGTTTGCGAGCGGCGCCGTGGCGCAGATTGTGGTGGGCGAGTTTGGCGCGCCAGAGGGCCGTGGAGTCTACTGGGGCAGCGTGAACGATGGCGTGCGCCGCGCCGAGCTTTGGAACGACCTCACCGAAGCTCGGGTATTCGAAGGCGAGCGGGTGGTGGCCGAGACTCCCCGGCCGGCCACCGGGCCCGACGCTTGCGCCGGGCTGCTGGGTGCGTTTGTCGACGTTGTACGTGATGGCGGTCGGCCCCTGGCCGACATTGCCGACGGCGTCCGCGCGGTGCAGCTGGCCGATGGGCTGTACGAGTCGATGCGTCTGGGACGCGCGGTCGAATTGGAGCGCGTGGCGTAGGGGCAGGTTTCAAACCTGCCCGTGCTCAACTTGCGGGAACGGTGTGCATCCGAGCGGCGTATGCTGGGGCCGCTCTCGACGACCGCGTTGTGGTCGGCAGACGGAGCGGCGATGCGACCGATTCCCAGCGTGCACGAGCTGTTCATGCACGTATGGCGCCTCGAGCACGTCGGCTATACGGCGGTGCCCAACGCCGTCGGCCCCGAGCGCCTGGACCCGATTCGCGAGCGGTTCGACGCGCTGATCGCCGACTACGAGAACGTGCCGTCGGCGGTGGTGGACGGCGCGTCGACGTCGGTCAAGGGCGTCGGGTCGATTGACCTGCACCGATTCTTCGAGCTCGATCCGCTATTCGAAGACTTCATGGACCTGCCCACAGTGCTGCCGATCGTGCAGGCGGCGCGCAATCACGACGTGGTCCTCTTGTCGAGCGGGATGGGCAACTACCGGGCCCCCAACTCGCCGGCCGCGACGCTCTGGCACCGCGATGGCGGACCGTACATGCGGCTGACGATCTATCTGGACGACGTGACCGAGGAGGAGGGGCCGACGGCGGTGATGCCCGGCAGCCACAAGGACCCGAATCGTCCGCCGCCCTGGGCCAATCACGACAACCAGCCACGGGCGCTGCCGGGCATGGTGCCGCTCACCGCGCCGGCCGGCACCTGCCTCATCAACGACACCAACATCTGGCACACGGCCATGCCCAACCGCTCGTCTCGCCCGCGCCGCCTGGTGTGGGTGGTCTACAAGTGGTCTACCCAGGTCTACGACGTGCGCCCCGAATGGCATCACTCGCCGGAGTTCATCGCCCGCCAGACCGACCCGGTGCGGCGCGCATTGCTGGGGTGCACGGACTAGGCCGCCCAAGGCCGCCTGGCCGGGCGGACGAGATTGGAGACCGGCGGGTCTGACACCCGCCCCTACGACCGAACCGGTAGCGGCAGGTTTCAAACCTCCCCTGCTCGAAACGCTGACGTAACCCCTCCGTCATTCCGGCGGAGGCCGGAATCCAGTCCGGTTAGATCTGGGGGCACGCCGGACGCTTGGCGTCGGGCGGGTCTCAGACCGCCCCTACGGCTGAACTGGTGAGTTGCCGAAGCCGCGATCGGTAGGGGCAGGTTTCTAACCTGCCCGTTTGGGAATCCTGCACACCCCATCCGTCATTCCCGCGGAGGCGGGAATCCACCTTTCATCTGATCCGGCGGCGCACGGGATTCTCGCGGTCGTTCTGCGCCGGATCGGGGTTTGTGGCGTACCCGAATTAGGGCGGCCGACTGGGTTCGGTAGGGGCAGGTCTCAAACCTGCCCTTAAGGGGTCGCCGGCCCGGCAATTGGAGTCCTTGTAGGGGCAACCCTTGTGGTTGCCCTCCGGCGATCGCTGGCCAGCCTGCCGGCCGCGTTCTTCCCACACGAGGGGCGCGCCTGTGTCAGCCGCCGCGCTCCCACGGCACCTCGATGCCCAGGTCGTCCGCCAATGCCTCCAACTCCCGCCGGTGCTCATCGCCAACCGGAATCCCCTCAACCGCGTACCGCCGCGCCCGCTCGGCCTCCGGCGCCCCGGCGAACTGGGCCTTCGGGAAGCCCGGCAGGGGCGCCAGCTCCGTGATGCGCTCCGCCAGCACGTCCATCTGCCGCCGGAACTCCGCCGGCTCGAGAAACAGATCGATGCGAAACATCATGAACGCGGCGGCCTGGTGCGCCGAGGCGAACCGTGGCGGTGGCCCGTCGCGTTCCTGCGGCACGCCAGCAAGGATGCCGCCCCACGCCTGGGCGATGTTGCCCAGGCCGATGCAGCGGAAGATCGTGCCGGGAATCCAGTCCTCGAGCTCCTCGCGGTGCGGCGACGAGCGCAGGTCGTACACCGGCGAGAAGTCGACCACCAGCGGGTCGGCATCGCCCGCCGGAGCGCTGAAGCACATCGGCGAGCCGACCGCCGAGCTGTAGACCGGCATGCCCGGATCCATCTCCAGGCGCGCTCCGCCGGTGACGAGGCACAGCAAATCGTGCGGCAGCGTCATGCGGGCGTAGATTCCGGCGGCGCCGATGTGTCCGTGGTTCCGCGTCACCGCCACGGCGACGCCGATCTCGCGCGCCTTCGCGATGGCCCGCTCGGTCGCCAGGTGCGCGGCGAAATAGCCAAGCCCCCCGTCCCCGTCCACCACCAGGCCCACCGGCGTCTCCCGCGTGACGCGCGGCTTGGGCGCCGGATTGAGCCGACCCCCGCGAAGCTCGTCCGCATAGTGGGTGAACATCCGCGTCCCATGCGAGTGCACCCCGCGCAAGTCGTTGCCCGTCAGCAACTCGGCCAGTTGACCGGCCTGCGTTTCCGGCAGGCCCAAGGCCAGTGCGGCATCCTGCACGAATTCCCGCAACCGCTCCGCCGGAACCGAAACGTATCGCTCCGGCGGCAGATTTAGCTTGTAGACGGGCGGGGCGTCGGTCATCGAGCCACCTTACCCCCGGTCCAGTGACGGCGGGCGCCCCAATGAAGGGCGTCCCTACATCACGTAGGCGGCGGCGCCTGCGCGGCGGCCAGTCGGGCACGGACGACGGGCAGCACCACCAGGCTCAGCCCGAAAAAGATGGCCATCATGGCGAACACGGCGCGATAGCCGAACAGGTCCAGCGCGATGCCGGCCGACAGCGTGGCCAGGCCGTCGCCGCCGGCGGTGGCGACGTTCGACAGGCCCATGTAGAGGCCGGGCGCGCGCTGGTCGGGAATCAGGTCAATGGCCACGGCCCAGTCGGCGGCGGTGAACAGGCCCACCCCAACGCCGAGCACCGCGGCGAAGATCACGACCTGTACGAACGACTGCGAGGTCATGAGCACCGCGGCGGCAATGAGCCCCAGCGCGGCGGCCGTCGCCACCAGCCGCAGCTTGCCGTAGCGGTCGGCCAGCCATCCGGCGGGAACGGTGGTAATGAGCGCCGTCAACAGCACCGCCGCCAGGACTATGGTGGTCTTGAACTCGGCGTCGCTCTCGGCCAGGCCGCCGTCCACCTGGTCGCCCTTCAGGAAAAGCTGGATGAAGTTGTCCATGGCCTGTAGGCCCATGAAATAGAGCAGCCGCGAGAGCATGAGCCACGCGAAGGCGGAACGCTGGCTCAGCTCGCGCAGCCGCGTGCGGACCTCGCGCAAGACGCCCTCGAACGGCGCCTGCTCGGGCGGCCGTTGCTCGCGCACGGAGAACCACGCGGCAATGGAGAACACGCCCAGGACCACCATGATCGTAAGGAGCGCGGGGGCGAAGAAGGGGTTGGGGTCCTGCCCCTCGGCGGCCATGCTGAGCCACGCGCCGGCGACGCCCGCGCCGACGAGCGTGCCCATGAGGTTGGCCAGTCCGAAGAACCCGGACGCGCGCCCGCGGGAATCGGTCGGAACCTGGTCGGGAATCACGCCCTGGTAGGGGCCGTGGGCGATGTTGGCGGCGATTTGCAGCAGCACCATCGCCACGAACAGCAGGCCGTAGTTCGGCGCGTAGGCCACGAACAGCAGGCAGGGCATGGCCGCGGCGATGCCCGCCGCCATGATCGGCCGCCGCCGGCCCCAGCGCAGCCGCACCCGGTCGCTGAACGCGCCGGCCATCGGCTGCACGAGGATGGCCACGATGAGGCCCACCACCACGATGGCGCCGATGGCGGTGCCCTTGATCTCGTCGTCCACCAGCTCCGGCACGCGGGTCGGCAGCAGCTGGATGTTCATGCCGCCCCATAGGAACGACAGGCCGAACCAGAAGAGGCTGATGCGGACGAGAAAGAACGCGGAGCGGCGGGCGATCTCCGCGCCGCGGCTCATGGCGCTACCGCAGGACCGAGCGAGGGTGACGAGTCGTCACCAAAGCGGAATACAAACAATGTCCGCCCCGAACCATCCACCCACATCACCGCCAGATTAGACGAGTCGCCATCAGCCGTCACGTAGACCAGCGCGTTCCCGTCCGGCGTCCATACGGGCGCGCGATCGCCAAGGGTATACCGGAACCCGGACAGCGGGAGCACGATCGTGCCCGTGCCGTCGGCGTTCATGATGGCGACGCGCGGCTGGCGCTCGCGGATGGTGGCGTAGGCAACACGCGCGCCGTCGGGCGACCAGCGCGGCTCCAGGTCGGCGCCGGCGGCATCGGTCAGGCGCTGCTCGTCGCTTCCGTCCAGGGCCACGGTGAACAGGTCGAACTGGCCGAAACGATCGGCGCTGTAGACGAGGCGCGCGCCGTCGGGCGAGAACGACGGCGAGTTCTCGGCGCGGCCGCTGCCCACCAACAGCGTCTCGTCGCCCGTCTCCACGTCAACGATCCAAATGTCGGGGCTGCCGCCGCGCTGTGACTGGAAGGCGATGGTCGAGCTGTCGGGCGACCAGGAGGGCCGCGAGTCGCCGGGACCCTGCGTGAGCGGGCGGATGTTGCGGCCAAGCGAGCTCATCAGCCAGATGCGGAATTCGCCGTCCCGGTTGCTGGCGAAGGCAATGGTCGAGCCGTCGGGCGACCAGGCGGGCTGCGCGTCGTCGGCGGGATTGACGGTCAGCCGCCGTTGACCGGTGCCGTCCGTGGCGATGACGTAGATCTCGAGATTGCGGCCGATATCCGCCTGGTAGGCGACCCAGTGCAGCGGGAACGACGTATCCGGAGGCGGCGGCGTCGGGGTTGGAGTGGGCGTCGGTGCGGGTGTCGGCGTCGGCGTGGCGGTCGGTCTGGGGGTTGGGGTTGGCGTGGGCGTCGCGGTGGGCGTGGGGCTCGGCGTGGACGTGGGGGCGGGCGTCGGGCTGGGCGTGGCGGTTGGCGTCGCGGTGGGTGTGGGGGGCGGCAAGCTCACCGGGGCAGTGGGGGTCGGTCGCGGTCGGCCAACGGGAAACTCAGCCGGGACCGGCGCCGGCGTCGAGGCGGCCACGGTGACACGCTCGATGGGCACCCGGATCACCCTCGACGAGCCGCCGTTGCAGGCCATTGAAATCACGAGCGCGGACCCGGCCAGGGCCGCTGCGAATCCCCAGGAGCGATTGCGGGAGAGGGCGCGCGACATCGCCCGACGCAGCCAGCGACTCATGCGGCGCGACCAGTGCGGCGGCCTAAGCCGCCGCGTCTCGATCGCTCGTGCGCGAACGCCGTCCCAGGCCAACGAGCTGCTTGGGCGTGAGGAACCAGCGGAGCACGGCGCATTGCCAGAGACCGATGTCATACGTCTGGAGTTTGCAGAGGCCGCCGGGCTTCAGGCCAAGTGTCCCGCCCGGCGCGCCGCAGGCCAATATCGAGATGAGCTGACTCAGCGTCGGCTCGTGTCCGACCAGCATCACGCCCTTGCTGCGCGCGTGCGACCGAACCGAAGTGACGATGCCGCTCAGATCGCCCCTGGCGAGAGCGTCGGAATACTCGATGTCGGCGGCGACGTTTAGGCCTGCGTGCACGATTTCCGCCGTCTGCCGCGCGCGCAGCAGGGGGCTGGAGATGATGACGTCCACCACCACGTTGGCCGCCGCCATGCCCCTGGTGGACTCTTCGGTCCGCCGCAATCCCCGCGGACTGAGCGGGCGGAGGTCGTCACGCGGATAGGACGGCCCAAAGGCCTCGGCCTTGCCGTGCCGCAGGATGTAGAGATTCATGCGACCTCCGGGATGCGCGGGACTCCGGCGTCAGGCTGCGCGGCGGCTGTCAGGCCTCCGTGGCGGATGCAAGGCTGATCGGGTCGCCGGCAACGACCACGCCGCCGGCGCTGACGACGGCCAGCATGCCCCGGCGCCCCCTGATGTCCTCCTGAAGCCCCGGACGCAGGATGTCCATCTTGTAGCACGGCTCGCATGGGTGGGAGATCACCACCTCGACCTCGCCGCCGATGCGCAGCCGGTCACCCTCGTTCAACGCGGCCAGATCCATGCCGGTCGTGGCGACGTTCTCGCGGATGTCGCCGGGCCCAAGCTCCAGCACGTCCAGGGTCTCGGTGTCCATCAGCAGCACCTGGTTGCGCGATTCCGGATTGGCGTGGCGGTCGCCTTCGATGCCCATGTCGGCCACGAAGCTGAGGCTGCTGACGTCCACGTTTTCCCCGGGGCGGGGCGAGAGGCGCAGCCAGGCAACGTGCGGTGAGCTTGACATAAATCCACCCGAGGGTAGTCTGATTGCGTTCAGCGTACGCCATCCGCCCGCACCGAACCTGCGTCCGCACGAGGCGGTCCTGGGCTGGTCTGAGGCCGTCATTCCCGCGGAGGCGGGAATCCACCCTTCAGTTGACCTCGGGGCGGCCAGGGTCCCCCCCGGTGATCCTCAAGCTTGGCCGGGTTTTGCGGGGCGCTCCGGACGCCGGAATCCACTCCCAAAACTCAACCGACGAGTCGAGGATGCCTGCCGGTGCCGGATCACCATGCGGCGCTAGGACGTGAGAAGGCCGACCGCGCACAGGGCCGCATCGCCGCGCCTATAATCGAGCGCCCGGCCGAGGTGGCGGAATTGGTAGACGCGCTAGCTTGAGGGGCTAGTGGCCTCCGGGCTGTGCGGGTTCGAGTCCCGCCCTCGGCACCCTCACTCGCCGGTCAGATCAGCGAGACAGGCGCTCGACCTCCCGGCATCCGTCAAGTCGTGTGTTTCATGCTCGGGGGCGCCCCGTTGCGGTCGGCGACCGGCCACGTCCCATGGGGCTGGTGCGACGGCTCACGACCGTTACGGTTGAGGTTTCTCCTCCATGATCTGGATCAAGTTGCCGCACGTGTCGTCGAATATCGCCGTGACGACTGTCCCGAGGTCGGTTGGCGGCTGTACGAAGCGCACACCTTTTTCCACGAGACGATCGTATTCGGCTTGCACGTCGTCGACCGCGAAGGAGGTGCTGGGGATACCGTCCGCCACAATCGCCTTCAAGTACGGACGGACCGCGGGATGGGCATCAGGCTCGAGCAGAAACTCCGTCCCCTCCGGGTCTTCCGCGGATACCACCGTGATCCAGGAGTACTCGCCCAAGGGAATGTTGTGCTTGACCTGGAAGCCAAGCGTTTCCGTGTAAAACCGAAGCGCCTTCTCTTGGTCGTCCACGAAGACGCCGGCCAGGTTAATCCTCATCCTTCAACTCCCCCTTCGTCGGCCGAGATCGGCCAACGCTCCGCGATGGCCTTCAGCGGGCTGCCCACAAACCAATGAAGCTTCGACCTGCCCTCGCGCCGCGTGCGAATCAACCCGGCGGCCTGCAAGACATCCAGGTGTTGCGTGATCGCCTGGCGTGAAGAGTTGATGCCGTGCTTCATGGT
The DNA here is from genome assembly GCA_028873795.1 of Chloroflexota bacterium. GTDB lineage: Bacteria > Chloroflexota > UBA11872 > UBA11872 > UBA11872 > JAJECS01. The sequence goes on along the minus strand of JAPPNP010000051.1, from coordinate 6,216 downwards.
CAGGCGTGCGCAAATCTCGAAGAGCGACTGACCTGACCGTTCGACGAGTTCATCCAGGATGGCTCGCCGGGTTGGGTCAGCGATCGCGCGATATACGTCCACACGACTAGTCTAAGGCAAGTGTTCGCTTGCATGTCAATGGTCCACGATATGCAAGAGCGCGCTTGCATGTCAACAGTTCAATGTCTCCCGCTGCAGTTTTGAGGATCTCGTGGCCGTCGGGCCGTGCGAGTTTGGGTCCCGCCCTCGGCGCCACTCGACATCGCGGGCCGTCCTTGTGGTCTCCGCAGGTGTGGAATGCTGCCATGCAGCTTGGACGGAAGAATTGAACTGACTGGCGGCCGGGTCCAATGAAGATCGTCTGCTGGAACATGGCGCACTCTCGGAGGTCCTGGGACGCATTGGTCGAGATGCCCGATGTCGACATCGCGCTCCTGCAGGAAGCGTCACGCGTACCCGAAGACCTGCGTCACCGCATCGACGTCGACTACAGGCTCTGGCCTGAGCGCCACGACGCCTGGCTGGGGTATCCATCCGTGGTCACGCGGCTCTCCGACCAAGTCTCCGCCAGCTTCATCGCGACCCGGCCAATCGGCGGTCGCTACAGCCACGACTTCTATACGAGCGAGTGGGGCACGCTCGGCGCCGCCGTGGTTACGCCGGCCGACGGTGACGAGGCGGTCATCGTGATCTCGATGGCTGCCGGCGGCGACGATTTCACTCGTGAGTCAGGCTCGCCGAGTCGTCGCGAGGCTACCGGCTCGGTGCATCGCCTGATCTCGGACCTGGCGCGTTTGGTCGGCCGTCGCAGCCGCGTCATTGCCGCCGGCGACTGGTCGATCTTCCAAGGATGGAGCGACCACCCAACCAAGATTTGGAAGGAACGCGAGGCGCTGCACTTTCAGACGGCATTCGACCGGATGCGGGCACTAGGATTTCGCCACCTCATGCCCGACGGACGGCGCGGATACCGCGGCGACGTCGTGACCTTCAAGCCGATCGGCAAGTCACCCGCGGAGGCGTGGGGACGACTCGACTACGTCTTCGCCACCGACAACATCGCCGACCGCGTCTCCGCCCGTGCCCTCAACAGTCCCGACGACTGGGGCCCCAGCGACCACTGCCGCATAATCATCGATTTCGCCTGAGACCTGACACTCGACGCCACCAAAGGCATCGCCCGGTATTTCCGACCGCAGGATTCGTCGCGGACAGCGCCGACTCCCAAAGATTCTCGAGCGACGACCACTTCGGTGAAATTGTCGAGCGGGTCTAGCGCATTGGGCCGAGAGCCGGCGGGCGCAGGTCGATCCGCAACTCCGCCATCCGTTCCGGATTCCCAGCGATGCCGCGACGCTGGAGTGCGGCCACCATGTCCTCCTGCCTCGGCTGACCGAACGCCAGGCGATAGAGCGCCAGCGACTCTTGCAGCCGTGCCCAGTGATCCTCATCGCGACTCAAGGGAAGCGCCATGATTCGTCGGTGGAGCTGGGCATCACCCGGGTATATCCAGAAGGGGGAGAGTCCGCCGAGATCCGGGTCGCCGTCCGCAACGGCCGCTTCAAAAGCCGCCGCCCAGGGGTCATGCGCCTCTGTTGCAAGCGCGGCCAATCGGTGAGCGGCCGCGACATTCTTGCGGATCGCGTGTCCTTTGTAGCGGTCCACCCGACCCTCACGCTGCTCGAAGTCGACCGGGTTGCCGGGAATGTCCCAATGGACGACCGAGTGGCACCACCAATGGAAGTCGATGCCCTCTTGACCGACGGATGTCGTCGCGAGAACGAATGGCCAGAACGGCGAGTTGAACGCTGCCCGGACCTCGGGGAGCCTCGCTTCATCTTGACCGTGGCCCGTACTGCCGTAGCGCATGGAGTATCTGCTTGGAAACGCGATTCCCTCGCCGTCGAAGTTGTCGATGTCGGTCGCGCGGTAGACCGACTCTCGGACGGCAATTGCGCGCCGTGCCATTGCGGCAAGGGAGATCAGTCCCTCATCCGTGGTCGTGTCAACGCCTGCTTCCCCGGCGAGGTGGTGGATGTACACATCGAGGACTGCTTGGAGGCCCCCGTCGATGCAGTAGCGAGCGACCCTGCGCCAATAGATGCCGTCGTCGTCGCGCGTGCCGCCGGAACCTGCGTACAGGCCGTCGAGAAGCAGAATCGAGACAGGCCGAGCGAACACGCTCCGCATGCCGGACGCGAGGATGGCCGCTGCCCGCCACCGCCCTAACTCGGTCACTCGGTCGCCCGCTCGCTTCAGCCGGCGGAGCGCTCGCCAAGCGATGTTTCCTGGTGCTCCTAAGGCAAGAAGCGCGCTGGTTGCCAGCAGGTCTGATGGTCGTTCCGACTCCGGGTTCGCGCCGCCGAGGGCGGTGAGTGCGTGCTCCACATGCGCGTCAAGCGCGCGCGGAACGTCGTCCGCCGGGTGGTCAGGCGAGGCCCCCGCCAATGCCTCGGTCAACGTACTCCGGTGGGTGGCAAGGAGCGCGGAGGAGAGCGAGCCGTCCCGATCGGCGTGTATCGGCGCATACCAGTGCCAGACCGCGCTCGCCGTGGAAGCGGTGGTGCCAGCCGGACCGACGACGGTTTTCGCGCGCTCCTGGGCCCACTCGAGGAGACGCTCCACGCTCGGCGAGTCAGCGTGGTCACGGGCAGCGTCCAGCGGGTCGGTGCGGGACGCCAGCGCCGGTTGCGGCCAAAACAACGCCAGTGCCGACATCGAGGCGGGACGCCCCTCATCCATCCGATAGTCGAGCCGTCTCGAAATGGCCGCGCGGGCCGCGGGCGAATTCTCAAATCTCCGCGCGCCCGTGAAAATCCGCCGCTGGACCTCGTAGCTCAAGAGCGAGGCGATGGCCGAAGGAGCGGCCACCCAGCTGGAGAAAATGAGCTTCTTGGTAGTCGCGGTCGAATCGATCGACTCGTACGGACCGCCGAGTCGGTGGTAGGGCAGGGACGGCGGCATCCAGAGCAATCGCCACCAGCCCGGCTCTAGCGTCTCCTCGGCCAGCGCTCGCAGACGAGCATTGGCCCACTCGACCGGCCGGAATCGCTGCACCTTGGGTCGTGCAATCCGCTGTGCGCCACGAAACATTGGCATCAGCCCGGCCCGCCGATCCGGAACCTTCATCGCATTGCGGAGGTGCTCCCCAACGCGATACCCGGTCAGGAAGTTCAGAAAGTAGGGCGCTGACTTCCAGTACTCGACGCTCAGCGGAGCCTTGACGGCTTCGGCGACCCGCCGCAACGCGACATAGCCCAAGAAGTCGTCCGTCCTGACACCGAACCGGCCCGTAGTCGGCGCGAGCGTGGTGACGTGGCGGGCGTCGGTGGGCCGTTCCGTGCGAGCGATCCATCCCCGAAGCTGGGTCTGCACGCGATCACGGATCGTGGCCGTCGGCTCGCCCGAGAGCGCCGCGTGCCGCAGCGCCTCGAGATCGGAGCGAAGGCTGTCCACCGGCTTGTCCGAATCAGCGAGAAACTCCAGGGTCTTTAGGAAGTCTTCGTAGTGCCCGCCGCCTTCCGCTGTCTCCTCCGCATACGTGAATGGCTTGTAGGGCGTTGCCGAGAGCAAGAGCACGCGCGCGTCGGATTGGGTGAACAAGGCATTTGCCAATTCGGCCGCTTCGCCGCCGGTCTTTACATCGAGCAGATCCCGAAAGCGCTGAAACTCGTCCAGGATCACTAGATCCGGCTCCAGTGCCTGGACCGCGGCTCGCGCGAGCATCTGGCGCAAGCTGCCGACGATCCTGCGAGCGGATTTGTGCTGGCCGGCGGTCAGCGCCCGCCGTCCCACGACTTCATCGATCAGCGCGAGGAGCGATTCCCGCTCGCCGCTCCGGTCGAACTCCTCCAGAAACTCTTGACGAATACTGGATTCGAAGCGCTTGGCACCGGCGTGAGCGACGTACGACTTGACGAATCGCCTCCGGCTGGCCACGAATCCCTAAAAGATCCGCTCTGCCGCCGTCGCTCGTGCGCGTCGCAGGCCCAGGTGGCCGCGGAGGAGCACATAGAGCACGGCGCGCTCAGCGGCCGTCCCTAACTGCCAGCCGAACTGAAACGACGTGGCCGGGGTGAAGGCGACGAACGTGGCCGGCTTTCCCTTGCCGCCCGTCGGTTTCAGCACGTCCGGCTGTGTGATCAGCAGACTCAACCGCGTGGCAAAGCTCGGAGTCTCCGAACCGGCCACGTTGAGCTTGCGAATGTTCTGAGCGGCAATGTCTGCGTTGGAGCACACGTAGACGATGTCGCTGCGACGCACGCGGTCGACCTGCTGGAGGTGGTCGAGGGTCAGGTTGATGACTTCCCGCGCAACGTGCGTCTTGCCCAGCCCGGTCTCGTCGGCCACGAGAAAGCGACGCGACGAATCCTGATCGAGATAGAGTTGCCGGAACGCGTGCGCGGCGGTGGCCTGCTGAAAGTCGCTCAGCGCGCCTGCCGGGCCCTCACGGGTCATGAGCGTCATGCTTCCACTGCGCGCATGGCACGTCGCGCCTCGAGGGCCGGCACCCATAGGTCGTCCCAGCCTGGCGGCAGGACGGCTGGACTATTCAGTGACCGGCGGAGGTGCTCGACAATGTCCTCCAAGTGATCGATGGATTCAGGTCTCTCGGCCAAGGCGCGCGCGAGCAGTTCCAGGACGCCCTGCCCGGCCCCGGCCGACCAGCTCCCCTGCCCATCGCCCGCCGCGGCCTCAGCCAAGCCACTGCCGGCAGCGAAGCCGATGAGCAGGGCGAGCAGCCGCATGAACTTTTCCGGCGTGTCGATCTGCCGGGCCAGGATTGTCTGGAAGCGCTCGTCCGGCGCGCCTTGGAGCTGCGAACAGACCACGGCCGAGCATTGCAACGGCTCGCCGTCGACCGTCCGGGTCGCCGTGAGCCGAAGAAAGGCCGTGATATCCGCGAGCTCGCGGGGCGGCAGCTCGACGTCGACCGGCTCTGCCGGACTGAGTGGATAGGTCTCGCCATCGCGATTGTGGGGAGCGATGACGAGATCAATGTCTTCGGAAATGCGCGGGAGCGCGTCATCGGTCGAAATGCGGACAACCCAAGCGTCATCACTCTCTGTGACGGTGGTGCGAAAGCAAACGCGAGACGCAAGGCCAAACAGCAGATCGGTGAGCGCCCGTTCCGCCGTGCTGGATTCGTCGACTTCCGCCGGATCGGAGGCAACGTAGGGCATGAGCATGGCGCGAAACGGCGCGTCTTCGCCGACCATCGCTTTGACCCCGAACTTCGCGACCGGGCCGACGAGTTCACAGAGGAACTCGACGTTGTGGCTGAGGCCAGCGTGGGTCAGGTTGGCGGAGCCGACAAAGAGATGCGCCAGCCGGGCGCGCTCCACGACAAAGAGCTTGGCGTGCAGATCTGTCGAAAAGGTCTGGAACGCGCCTTCCTCGACATCATCCCCGGAAAGACTCGCCGTCGGATCGATTTCGTAAACATCCAGGTGTTCGAGCGCAGCCCGAGGGAGGGCGCTAAGCTCCGCGCCGCTTGAGACGAGGACGGCCGTCCGTCCGGCCTTGGGCCGGAAGAAACGCCGAATCGCACCGGGCCCGAGAAATGGTGAGATCGCGAGCTTTCGGTAGCCCTGGAAGTGCTCCTCAACCGCAAACGGGGCCGCGTTTCGGAGTCCGATGGGGTGGAACTTAGCCTCGCGAACGCCGGCAGGCAGCTCCCACTCGACGCTGCGCAACTCGTCGGCAAGTGCGGCGATTGTCGAGTGACGGCTCGGCGGCAGCGGCGCGACGGCCAAATCGGGCAGCGCGCGTACGAACTCCGCAAGGGGCTCGCTGCCAGCGCTGGTTCGGTGCCGCGGCTGCCCGTCAAGCCGGAGGATGGTGTCCCAACTGCGGCTATCAGTGAGGTTGCGGGAGAGCACCAGGAGCCGGTACGAATGCTCTGGGGACGGACCGCGGAATCGCAGCACCCAGGTTTTTGGATGAAAGATGTGGCCTGGCTGCGGGGGCGCCGCCGCGTGGATGCCGCTCTCAAGCAGGGCCACCAAGTCAGACGGCCACTTCCCGGCGTGGATGGCTCCGGCCTGGCAGAAGATGTCCATGCGGCCGCTCATCGCTCGCAGCGCCTGCATGACCTCGACGGGATCCGTCTGCTCATCGAATTGAAAGCCCGCGAACGCGAGCGGGACCGTGAGGGCTACTTCTGTCCAGACCGGACACATGGTGAACAGGTGTTCGGAGACATGGTGAACACCG
>JAPPNP010000040.1 GCA_028873795.1 Chloroflexota bacterium | reverse complement strand
TCAGACGGTGGAATACACCTTAGCGACCTGTCCGATTTTCCGGGGCCACCTCAGATGGTATCACCGCCGGCTGTCTGCACTTCTGAGCTCTGAAGGACCACGTATCTGGTCTCGTCGGTGGCATCATTACCATCATCGGCCGCCATGTACGTGTATACCGTCTCGCCCGTGGCCATGTCGCCGACAACATCAAGGGCGTCGAGCTGGTTTGCAGTAGCGTCGGTAGCTGGTGGAGCTGGTGGGGTGGCCTTGTAGTACGTACCCACGCGCTCCAAATCGACGAATTCTGCGTCATCGGCATCATCAGCGTCACCAACCGTTCGGACTTTCCCCGCCATCGTGGTCGTAAATTCTCCGTCGGTAGCGGAGAGGAAATTCCTGGCCGCATCATCATCGTCCGCATACACCTTGACACTCTTCATGCGGGCATAATCGGTGACCAACGTCAGGCGGGCCGAATCGTCGGCCGAGTCATACAGGACGCCGAGGGAGACATCGCGTTCGGCCGCGGCTTGCACATACGTGTGCTCTGGAAGGGTATCGGAGTCTTCTGTAGCAGCTTCATCTGCCTCGTACGCCCGCCCTGTGACCGCAGGCATATTCTGAGTGATCCCTGTGCCGAGCAGCCCAAAGTGCTTCATCGCAGCACCAGTACCAGACGACCTCATGACTCCATCAACCGTGATGGTGGTTTCGCCGACGGACTTCATCTTGCCGATTACCTTGACTTCCATCGGTGCAGCTGCGGCCGCCGCCGTGGCATGAGCGGCAGCCATCATCGCTTCTCCGGCCGCATCTTCCTGGCCATCCGCTGCCATGCGCCAACCTGCTTCCGCCGCATCGCCGGTGGTCGCCGCCTTCGCGGCCTCGTAACCGGCCTTGGCATGCATGTAATGCGCCATCGCGTTGTTGGCAGCAGCACGCGCCGCCATAGCGGATTCACGGGCTCCCATCGCGACGTCGTTCAAATCGGCGCCCGTCTGTATGTCCGCGATGTTGGCCGCTGAAGCCTCGGCTTCGTCGGCCGAAACACCCGCGGCATCCGACGACATCTTCGCCGCGTCAGCCGCGTCCTTGGCGTTCATCTGCGTCTGCTCAAGATCGGTCGGGCCCGGATCGGGCTCCGGCATCGGCGGCTCTACCATGGGCGCCGGGTCGTCCCCGCCGTCATGGGCGCAGCCGTACATGACGGCGGTGAGGGCGACGATCGAGCACGCCGCCATCAAACTGCGAGTCAGCTTCGTCTTCTTCATGGCTCTGAGGCTCTCCTCGTTCTGAAGAGGCCTCGTGGGCAAGCCTCGACTCGCGGAATTCGCGAGGTCTACGCCGCCCGGAGCCGGGTAAAGAACCGCACAATCCGACCATAACTGCTTCTATTCGTGAGAGTTTTTGGGAGCGCGCACGTGCCGCCCGGGCTCGGCCGCCCATTTGTGGGGTGCTCACGGAACCGGACCGGTGATGCCGGCCGCTTACGCATTGAATCCAAGCCGACACGCGCTGATGACAAGAATCGTGTGCATTTTCCGCATCAAATCCCCGGGACGTGACGGCCGTGCCGCGCCGTAGCGGGCTCACGCTGTGCGGCCGGACCGTGGACCGGCTCGCGGTTGAGGGCGGGGACCGGATCTTCTGGGACCGGGAGCTCGCGGGCTTCGGGGTCCGCGTCCACCCCTCGGGGCGGAAGGTCTACGTCGTCCAGAGCCGGGCACGCGGCGGGCCAAAGCGTGTGACGCTGGGCACCCACGGCGAACTGACCGCGACGCAGGCCAGGCTGCGCGCCGCCCAGGTCATCGACCGCATCAAGCGGGGCGAGGAGCCCATAGCGCCCCCGGCCGAGGCCGGCGCCACCGTTGCCGACCTTGCGGAGCGCTACCTGAGCGCCCATGTCGCTCAGAACTGCAACGCCCATACCGCCGGCATCTACCGGGGCTCGCTGGAGAACCACATCCTGCCCGCGCTCGGCATGACGCCGCTCGCCATGGTCGAGACGGCGCAGGTGGCGGCGCTGCACTACCGGCTGCGCTCCACGCCCCGTGCCGCCAACCGGGCGCTCTCGGTGCTCTCCAAGATGTTCTCGCTGGCGGCGGCCTGGGGCCTGGTGGCGGACGGCACCAACCCCTGCCGGGGCGTGCGCAAGTACAGCGAGAAGAAGCGCGAGCGCTTCCTCACCCGGGACGAGTACCGCAGGCTGGGCATGGCCCTGGTTGAGGCGGAAGCGGAGGCCGAGGCGGGGATCGAGGGCGCGGTCTCCCCCTACGCCGTCGCGGCGCTGCGGCTGCTCATGCTCACCGGCTGCCGGCTGAACGAGATCCTGACGCTGCGCTGGGACGATATCGACCGCACCGCCGGCGAGTTCCGGCTGCGCGACGGCAAGACCGGCGCCCGCATGGTGCCGCTGACACCCACCGCAGAGACCGTGTTGGCGGGGATCGCCCGTGTGCCCGGCAACCCCTGGGTTATCGTCGGCAAGCGGCCCGGCACCCACCTCGCCACCATCACCGCAGACTGGTACCGGCTGCGGTCGCGGGCGGGCCTCGACGACGTGCGCATCCACGACCTGCGGCACTCCTACGCCAGCCGCGCACTCGCGGCCGGCGAGAGCCTCAGCATGATCGGCAAGCTGCTGGGCCATGCCGACATCCAGAGCACCGCCCGCTACGCCCATCTCGCGCGCGAGACCGAGCGCATCTCCGCCGCCAGGGTCGGCGGCAGCATCGGCGCCGACATCGGTGCCGAGGGACCTTCCGACATCGGCGCGGGTGAGGACGGCCCGTCCTCATGAACATGGCAGTGCCTTCGGCACTTCCCGCGCAGGGCACGATCACGGACCGCATCGTGGCGGCGCTCTCTGTGCGCCGGGATACGGTGGTCTGGGACCAGGCGCTGACCGGCTTCGGCGTCCGCGTCTACCCCTCGGGCGCCAAGGTCTACGTGGTGCAGGCGCGTGGGCCGGAAGGCACGAAGCGCATCACCGTGGGCCGCCATGGGGTGATCGGCGCGAGTGAGGCGCGCCGGCGCGCCACCCTCATTCTCGCCCGGATCAGGGCGGGCGAAGCCCCTGTTTCGGAGGCACCCGAGCCCAAGAGCGTCACCGTCGCGGCCCTCGCCGCCCGTTACCTGCGCGAGCACGTGGCGGTGCGCTGCAAGCCGACGACCGCAGCCCAGTACCGGCTTGCCATCGAGCGCTACATCGTGCCCGCCCTCGGCACCCTTCCGGTCTCCTCGTTGGGCCGTGCGCAGGTCGCCGAGCTGCAGCATGCGCTGAGCGACCGGCCCGCCATGGCCAACCTGGTGGTCGCGATGCTTTCGCGCATGATCGAGCATGCGATGGCGTGGGGCGTGGCGGGGGAGATCAGCAATCCCTGCCGGTCGGTCCCGAAATACCGGGCGCGCCGGCGCGAGCGCTTCCTCACGGACGCGGAGTTCCAGCGGCTGGGCCGCGTGCTGGACGAGATGGAGACGACCGGGCGCCTCTCGCCCTACGCGGCGGCGGCGCTCCGGCTGCTCATGCTCACCGGCTGCCGCCGCAACGAGATCCTGACGCTGCGCTGGGAGGACGTGCGCCTGGACGCGCAGGAGCTGCGTCTTCGCGACAGAAAGACAGGGCTATCTTTCGACTTCTACTCGGAGCATGCGTTCAGCTACGCTGGTGTCCTATAGGGCATTATATTTGCTAGTATTTTCTTTGTCCCTGGTCGTTCCGACCCTCTTGCCCTCCCGCGGAAGATACGCTTGAATACGCCCCGGTTCCATGCCGCGCATGTGCGGTTTGATCACGGGAAAAGCGAGATGCCCAAGCGAAGCACTCTCAAGATCGCCAAGCGCACCGTCGATG
>JAPPNP010000035.1 GCA_028873795.1 Chloroflexota bacterium | reverse complement strand
ACACACCGCTCGCGGCTTGACACCTTACGCACCTGGGGTGTCTTGTGGCTGCCCGATGCCCGACCCGGCGGCTGCTAGCCGCGGGCGCCCACCAGGGACGCCCCTACAAAGACCGCGCCCGGTGGCCCACGCTGCGCGGCGTGGGAATCCCGCCGCGCACACTTGCGCCACCCACATTGTCATTCCGAGCGCAGCGAGGAATCTAAGGGGCAAGGAGGAGGCACGGCGCCTTGGATGGCCTGGACTCCCGCTGAATGCCCGAATGACGACCCATGTAGGCGCGCCTGACGGTCGCGCCCAGCGGAGCCCCAAACCTGGAGACCTCGAGTTTTTATACACGTTCGGCGTTTAACTTCGATATCGAACTAAAGGCCTCGCTCGCTGGTCGCCTCCGTCATTCCCGCGGTGGCGGAAATCCAGTCCGATTCCCTCTCCTTGGGGAGAGGGTCAGGGTGAGGGGCTGTCCGGTGGCTCACGCTGCGCGCAGCGTGAGAATCCCGCCGCGCACACTTGCGCCACCCACATTGTCATTCCGAGCGCAGCGAGGAATCTAGGGCGTGGAAACAAGGCGCCGCGGCCGTCAGGGCCTCGACTGGAGTGGACGACTCCCAAATGGCGACGCCCATTCGCAATATGGTATACCTATAGCTATGAAACCTATACAAATCACATTCGACGAGGCGCTCCTGGAGCGGCTCGACGCGCATCCCGCCGTGCGAGAGCGCGGTCGCTCGGCCGTGCTGCGAGAAGCCGCGGCCGCCTACCTGGCCCGCAAGGACGCCGAGGACATCGCCCACCGCTACCGCACGGGCTACGGCAACGCCGCCGGGCTCGACGCCGACCTCGAGGGCTGGCCCGGCGAGGGCGCATGGCCGGAGGACTAGACGCCGGACCGCGTCGCGGCGAGATCTGGCACTACGGATTCAAGTCGCCCGACAAGCGCCGGCCGGTCGTGGTTCTCACCCGCCAGGAAGTGCTCCCGCTGCTGCACACCGCGATGGTCGCCCCCATCACGTCCACCATCCGCGGCCTGCCGAGCGAGGTCGTCGTAGGCCCGGACGAAGGCCTGCGCCACGACTCCGCCATCAACCTCGACCACGTCCAGACCGTCGAGCAACGCCAACTCCACCGCTACGTCGGCTCGCTCAGCCCAAAAAAAATGCGCCTGGGCGGCCGCGCCCTGGCAACCGCCCCGGGCGGCGCCTGACGCCGCTACTGTTTCACCCCGACCGCTTATTGCCAGCCTTTGGGGCGGCCCGGCGCCGGGATCCGCGGCTGCTGGTCCCGGGCGCCCACTAGGGGCGCCCCTACAAAGACCGCGTCCCGCTGTCCCGTCCGTCATTCCGGCGAAGGCCGGAATCCAGTCCGGCGGCCCCAAGCTCGGTGGCCCGCGCTGCGTGCAGCGTGGGGATTCCTCATGCCCGCACGGTCCCCCTTCTGGTAGGCTGCTCCCGCTACACAGGCGGGCACGTTGCGCGTCAAGCGCGGCGGGTTTGCTTCCCAGCGGCCCTAGCAGGTTCGCTGGACTTCCGCCTGTGTAGCAATGGGAAGCAGTCGAGCGGCGAGTTAGGGCCGCTATCTTTGTTGGAGGGTCCGATTATGGACGGTTCGGGAGCATTCTTGATTACCATTGTGAGCATAGTTGTGTATATGTGCCCGACGATCATCGGGTTTATTCGTGGTCAACCGAACAAATGGGCGATTGCCGCGCTAAATGTCCTGCTTGGTTGGACGGTTATTGGTTGGATTGTTGCGTTGGTTTGGTCGTTGAGCGCGCCAACGCGGCAGGTTGAGCAGCCGACGATCATCGTCAATCAGGTCCAGGGCGATCAATCGACAGTGACTGGAACAGAGGTTGAGAGCCAGCCAGAAGATGACAAGACGGAGCGAGTGTCGAGGAAGTTCAAGGGGTAGGCTCGGGTTCGGGTACTTTAGTGTGCAATTGCCTCTGAAATCCGTTCACGTCACCTTCGACGAGGCGCTCCTGAAGCGTCTCGACGCGCATCCCGAGGTGCGACAGCGGGGCCTCCGCGCCGCGGTGCTGGGTGAAGCCGCTGCCGCATACCTCGCCCGCAAGGACGCCGAGGACATTGCCCACCGCTACCGCGTGGGCTACAGCGATGCCGCCGGGATTGACGCCGACCTCGATGGCTGGCCCGGCGAGTGCGCATGGACTCACGACTAGACGCCGGGCCGTAACGCGGCGCCATCCCGAATCCCGCCTCATCCCAACCTTCTCCCACAAGGGGGAGAAGGGGCCGGACTCGCTCGGCTAGGGGGAGCTTCGTATTGGGCACACCGCGATGGTCGCCCCCATCACGTCCACCATCCGCGGCCTCCCAAGCGAGGTCGTCGTAGGCCCGGATGAGGGCCTGCGCCACGACTCCGCCATCAACCTCGACCACGTCCAGACCGTCGAGCAACGCCAACTCCACCGCTACATCGGCTCCCTCAGCCCAACCAAAATGCGCCAGGTCTGCCGCGCCCTAGCCATCGCCACCGGCTGCGCCAAGCAGTTTCCGATTTCAGCTCATTGCTGCGCATTTGTCCGAACGTGATCCCGCGATCGTTACTCTTGGATCGGAGCAACATTCTGTTGCTCGGAGGCCAACTAGCCAATGCTCAGCATTCCAACCTACGGAAGCGAAGGCTCGCCAGAGTGGACGTGACATCACGGCGGCAATTGGTCAGCAACCGGCCTCGTGAAGCTGATGCCCGCGGACTTCATGACTTCGAAGACTCGATCTTCTTGACCATACGGGTTCGTGATTTCGTCATCCCGATAGACTTCATAGAGTAGCAGCCAATACTGATCAAGCTTGTACAAATCAGACCTGTCAATTGTGTTTGCAAAATCAATAACCATTTGTCGATACTTGAGATTGCCTGACCAGTATAGTATGACCATCGGAATACAGTCGCCCGACTTGATAATTCCAGAAGCACACTCCTCTGGTATTGCGACACGATACTTCAGGCAGAAATAGAGGCACCACGAAATGGCATCTGACTGGCGCATACGCGTGAACCTCAGTAATATCTGCTGCAGGCGATCTCCGTGGACAAATGAATTATAGACTATCGCTGATATATCAAATAACTGCTCGAGCATAGTGACCAAAGCTGAGAAATGGAAACAAAGATTGAGACTGTAGTCTAAGATTAGATCGATGGCACGTTCATCGACCGTGGCCCCCGAATCCACAAGTCTTGGCACGAGGGATCTAAGGGCATATTTGAGTACGCTTCCATCAGGACGCCGCTTTGACAGGTCCAGCGCGAAATCCAGGTAGTCGACTGCACTGTGAAGGGTGACCGAGTCTTGCTGCGGTAGCGCCTTTCGAAGGTCGCTGACCCAGAATTCGCTAGAGTTGGAAGGGGTGTCGACAGTCGCCGTCTTGCCGACATTCAATAGAAGTTGGAACTTCGACAATTCGCGGCTAAGACTGAAGAGGAATTCCTCAGCTTCCTCTCGATTGAGGCAGAATGCTGTATAGTCATCCATGAATCTTGTATACTTAAACTTGTCGTCAAGAGTCAAATCCACCCGAGCCAATATGATTTCTGCCACTATTGCGGAAGTGGCCGGACCGATAGCTATTCCCATAGTTTCATTTCGACGTGTCAAAGTGATCGCGTGATCGAGCTTGTTATACCATTTGGATCGTTTCCCGATGTGCTTTTTCGCTTCGGCTATTCCCACAGCCGCCCACGGCACGGCATGTGAATAAATGCTCGGGTAGCAGTTTGAAATATCGGTCTTTACAATATATTGGCGACCGAATGAATTGCGGACCGATCGCGCGATTTGCTCGGCGGAGTCTTGGTAGTTCATTATCATGACGCGCCCGTCGTCATGTTGGCGTGGGATTATTTGGCTTCGTGGGTTATCCGTGATATATGCAATTTTGTCCCAGTCGGTGGCAAGGCGGAGTGCGAGCGTGGAATAGGCTTTGGGGTGTGGGATGGAACACACCCGTGGTACGTTGTTGAAGCGAGTAAGACGATATTCAACTGCGTCATATCCGGAATGCGGTTTTCGTCGGACTTTTGGAAGATCGCGAAGTTGGCGTGCGATCGTCGGCGATAGTGATGTCGAGTCTAGAAGCGGTGGAAGTTCATCGCGGTGCTTTTGATGACTTGGGAAGTAATTATGTCTAAGGAGAGCATTGAGAAGGTACTGCTTGTCTAGCGACATTGTGTGATCGGTCAGAATATTGCGGAAACAGTGATTGATGAAGAAGGCCGGGGGTGGGCAAGGTCAATTGTTCTCGCTTCCGGTGCGAGCAGTAGCTGCTTGAGGCCCGATTTCGCAGGCTGCTCCAGTCGCCGCCGCTGCTGGCGACGGTCGTTGCTCTTGTTACTCATCCGCCAGCCTCACCTGCTCCAGCACCTCGCGGTTCCAGATGAACTCGGGCATGCGGCCTTGGAGGACGCGCACCACGGCCAGGGCGGCGCGGCGCTCGAGCTCCAGCACCGACTCCTCGGACATGAACGCCGCGTGGGGCGTGACGATGGCGTTGGGTTCGGCGAGGAGCGGGTGGCCGTCGGGCGGCGGCTCGGCCTCCAGGACGTCAATGCCCGCGCCCGCGATCCAGCCTTCGGATAGCGCGCGGGCGAGCGCGTATTCGTCGATCAGCGGGCCGCGGGCGGTATTGATCAGAAAGGCTTCCGGCTTCATGGCTTGCAGCTCGGACTCGCCGATCACGTGGTGGGTTTCCGGCGTTAGCGGGGCGTGCACCGAGATCGCGTCCGACTCGGCCAGCAGCCGCTCCTTGCTCACCAGCTCGGCCCCGATGTCGGCCACGCGGTCGGCGGTGATGTAGGGATCGAACACCAGGATCTTGAGCCCGTGCGGAATCGCGCGCAGCGCCAGCGCGTGACCGATGCGGCCGTAGCCCAGGATGCCCAGCGTGCGCCCGCGCATGCGGTGGATCGGTCGCGCCGGCTTGGTCTCCCAGCGGTCCGCCTTGGTGAGCCGGTCCAGCGCCACGATCTTGCGGGAAAGCGCCATCAGCAGCGCCATTGCGTGGTCGGCCACCTCCTCGATGGCGTAGTCGGGCACGTAGGTCACGGGAATGCCGCGCCGGGTGCAGGCGTCCACGTCGATATTGTCGGTGCCCACGCCGGTGCGCCCGACCACCCCCAGGCGGGGCGACGCGGCGATCACGCGCTCGGTGACCTTGGCGAAGCACGTGAGGATGCCGGTCACGTCCTGCGCCAGCTCGACCAGCCGGTCCTCGTCGGGGCTGTCCGACTCGATCACCTCGGCGTCGAGCTCCGCCAGCACCTCGCGCTCCGGCGCCGTGCTCGGCCAGGCGATGTCCGTGATCAGAATCTTGTGGCCGCTAGTTTCCTCAGCCATGACGCCCCACGCGCAGTTCGCAAGCACCGCGACTTTAGAGACGACGCTTTCCCAGTGTCAACGCCGGCGGGCGTAGAGTGCGGGGTGCTCGAAAGATGCGCCCCAGCGATGCCACTGAGAAACAACGCGAGCGGAGTCCAGGACGGCCAACCGGCGCCTGACGTCCCCAGCGACAAGGAATGGACTCTCGAGAGCAAGCGCCTGGCACTTGTGCCGATGACCGTGAAAGACGCCGCGGAGCTACACGCGCTGCTTTGGTGCCCCAATGCCGACGCGGGCACAGACGACGGCCCCGCCGCCAGCGTTCAGGACATCCAAGCGCGCATCCGCCGCTGGGCGCCCCGCCGATCACCCGACGGCGCCGAAATCTGGCTGAACTGGACGCTCCGGCTGAAGCACGGCCAAACCGCGGTGGGACGCATGCAAGCGACCGTGACCGAAACCAGGGCCGACATGGCCTGGGTAATCGGGCCGCGCTTTCGGAACCAGGGCTATGCGACCGAGGCCGCGCGGTGCATTGCGGCCTGGCTGATGAAGTTCTTCAAGGTGGGCGAGGTCCGGGCGGAAATCCACCCCGACAACACCGCGTCCCAGCGAGTCGCTGCGAAAGTCGGCATGCGTCGCACCGGCGAACGGACCGACGACGGGGACGAGGTCTGGACTTGCCGGCGGTGAGCGTCACCCGCCGATGGCTCCAACCCGCCAACCAGGCTTTACGGCGCAGTCGACCACAGCGGTGATTCCGGCCCAAGCCGCCATGCCGGGTTAGTTACAGCCGGCGGCTTGGGAACGTCGGACTAGGCTCCAAACTTCGTCGCCACGTCCCCCACCCGGATTGACCCCGACCGGACCACCCGCGTGTTGATGCCGCGCATTCGCATCTGACGTCCCATTGGGGTGCTGATGAAGCGCAGCGCGTCGTGGCCGAAGCGCGCCGCGAACTTGGCGCACCCCGTGTGGGGTTCCTTGGAGATCTGGATTACCGCCGACCCGATGGCGAGTTGCGCTCCTGGCGGCAGGTTGTCTTCGCTCATGTCGAGATCGATCACCAGCTGATCGCCCGCCAGCGGCCAGCGATCTTCGGACAGCGCGAGCAGGTCGAGCAGGCGGGAGTTGACGATCGTGATCTGGGCTGCCGGGTTCGGTCCGCCGTCGGGAGTACGCGTGCTGCCGCGATCCTTCCAGCCGTCGCCGACCAGGCCGGTTTCGGTGTCGAGCGTGCCCTCCGCGATCACCTCGCGCGCATCGACCTCGGGTCGCCGTACGATCATGCGCAGCGAGCCGTTGTCCGCCGGAGACGCTCGAACGTGGTCCAGGCCGGCTTCCAGCTCAGCGATGGTTGCGTGACGCGCCGCGCCGTTCGAATTCCCCACCTTGGTCTCCTCTGCTTCCACGGACCTATCCCTGCTGGCGTTCCCGCCCGCTCAAGTGTTCCTGCTCGCTGGCGCCCAGCCGGTCGGCCGGCCCTTTAGCAGCCCTGCGTCCACATGCTCACGTTGGGCAGACAGCCCTCGATGGCCTTCACTTCCCGGATCGCGACCGGCTCCTGCGAGTTCTCGATCTTGGTCAGCGTGGTCGCGGAGGGTGCGTGGTCCTCCTTCAGGTGGCCAAAGATCGTGTGATCCCCCGAGACCGCATCGCTCGCGTCCAGGTCGCCCAGGAGTATGTAGAACCGCGAGCCGTTGGAGTTGTCGGCCCCGTTGGGCGCCATCGCCAGGAGGCCGCGCGCGTAGGGTCGCTGGGGCGGCTCGAGCTCGTAGGTGTAGCCAGGGCCGCCCGTGCCGGTGCCCGTCGGATCGCCGGTTTCGGCGAGCACGCCCGGAAGCACGCGATAGAACTCCATGCCGGTGTAGAAGCCTTCATTGAGTAGGAACGTGAAGCTGTTGACTGCCAGCGGCGCTTCCGCCGGCAGCAGGATGAACGTCATGCGTCCGACGTCGGTGGTGACGATGACGCTATAGGGCCGCTTGGGGTCGATCCCCATCTCCGGATAGGCCGCGAACGTGGGAGGCCCTTCGGGCTCGGATTCGCCGCAGGCGACCACGACCATGGCGATTGCCAGCGCCAGTGCAACGACGATCATTCGCCGCATCATGTTGTCCCCCAAGCGTCGTCACCAGCCCACGTCCTATTCTGCCGCGCCCGGCGCTCGATTGCCACGGAGGTCGGAATTCTGCGCGCATGCGTGGGTGGTAGCTCGTCGTGAGTCCGTCATTCCCGCGGAGGCGGGAATCCACCCCTCATTGAACCTGGGGGCGGAAGGAGTGCGCCCGGTCATCCCCAAGTCCGGTTGGATTTTGCAATGGTCTCCGGAGGCGGGAATCCAGCGTCGGTTCAACCTGTGAACTCACCGGAATGGGCGGTTCGCGAACCGCCCCTACGTCCGATCGCCAGGCATCCCCGTCATGCGAATCTGACGAAAGCGCCCGCAATTGGTCGCGCGTCGTCAGGGCGCGTCGAATCCAGTTCTCAGCCTACGCGCCGCCGGCCACCAGTCGCTCCACGATCCGGCTCACCACCTCGTTTGCCTCAACGTCCACGGCCACCTCGGCCCGCGTCCGCTCCGTCCCGCCCTCGTCCCCGGTGGACCGCATCGCGCCGCGTTGGTCGCCGTCGCCGCCGTCGACCGCGAGCGCGTGCGCCTGCATGGTGAAGAGCTCCGGCCACAGCAGCGTGGCCACGGCCGCCGGGTCGTGCAGCAGCAGCTTGCCGCCGCGTCCGGTGAACTCCTCCGCGCGGGCACGCTGGATGAGCTCGCCCAGGAACGCCGCCCGGGGCTCGGAGCGTGATTGCAGCCGCGACTCGACCGTTGCGTCGCTCACGGCCAGCTGATGCGTCACGTCCAGCGGCGTCACGACTACGGGCAACCCTGAAGCCATCACCGCGTCGGCCGCCTCGGGGTCCACGTAAAAGTTGAACTCCGCCTGCGGCGTCACGTTGCCGCCGGCGTGCAGCGAGCCGCCCATGACCACAATGGCCGCCGCGCGGCGCATCGCCGCCGGGTCGCGCCGAAGCGCGGCGGCGACGTTCGTCAGCGGTCCCAGGGCGATCACCGTCAGCGGTTCGGGAGAATTGGCGACCTCGTCGATGATCGCGTCCACGGTGTCAGACGGGACATTCGTCGAATCGCTGGATCGACGCCGCCAACGTTCGTGACCGGTGATTCCGGCCAGGCCGTCGGAGCCATGAACCTCCTCCGCCGTCACCAGCTCGCGCGCCAGCGGCCGGGCGCAGCCCTGGGCCAGCCGAATCCCGCGACCCGCCGCCAGGACGCGGAGCAGATAGCCGGCGTTGGCCGTGCCCGTGGCCAGGTCCACGTTTCCGGCCACGGTCGTCACCGCGCGCACCGAAAGCTCGGGCGATACCAGCGCCAGCGCCAGGGCCAGCGCGTCGTCCACGCCCGGATCCGAATCGATGACGACGGGAATGCCTGCTGACATCAGCCTGGTCCCTTGCTGACTCATTTCGGTGGCCCGCAGTGTCCGGTGGCCCATGCTGCGTGCAGCATGGGATGCCCTCAAGGGTCCCACGCGGCCCGTCACCCGAGCCACTGCGCAAATCCCCGCGTGCCGTAGGGGGCGGTTCGCTACCAAACGTGTCGAGACCCGCTGCCATAATGCGTCCGCTGGCGATTCGCTCCGGTGCGGAAGGGGCACGCAATGCCGCGGGACCTGGCCATTGGCAATGGACACCTGCTCGTCGCCTTCGACGGCGACTATCGAGTCCGCGACATCTATTTTCCCCACGTCGGGCAGTCCAACCATGCCGGCCACGACCCGTTTCGGTTCGGAGTCTGGGTCGACGGCGAGTTTTCCTGGGTGGCCGCGCGCGAGTGGAACGGGTCGCTGCACTATCGCCCGGACACGCTCGTCACCGACGTGCGCCTGCGAAGCGACGCCCTCGGCCTCGAGCTGACCTGCGCCGACGCCGTTGACTTCCATCGCCCCATTTACGTCCGCCGCATGGTGATTCGCGACCTGCGCGGCGCCCCGCGGCACGTCAAGCTCTTCTTCCACCACGACTTCTACCTGTTTCGCGACGGCGTGGGCGACACCACCTATTTCGATCCGCTGACGCGCGGGTTGGTGCATCACAAGCGGGACGTGCTGTTCATGGCGAACGCGTGGGCGGGCGAGCAGCCCGGCTTCGACGCGGTCAGCACCGGCACCAAGCATTTGCATGGCCTGGAGGGCACCTGGCGCGACGCCGAGGACGGCAACCTCTCCGGCAACGCCATCGCCCAGGGCCTGGTCGACAGCACCGGCGGCGTGGAGGTGCGCGTGCCCGCGGGCGGCGAAGCCGTAGCGCACTACTGGCTCGCGGTCGGCGAGGAATTCTTTGGCGTCAAGGACGACAACGACATGGTCGTGCGGCGCGGCCCCGACACCCTGATCGAACGCACCACGCACTACTGGCGCCACTGGGTCACCCGCGAGTCGCTCGACGTCAGCGGCCTCGAGCCGGATATTCGCGACCTCTACCGGCGCAGCCTGCTCATCGTCCGCACTCAGACTGATGACGAGGGCGCCATCATCGCCGCCAACGACAGCGACATTCTGCAGTTCGGCCGCGACACCTACACCTACATGTGGCCGCGCGATGGGGCGCTGGTGGTCGAGGTGCTCATCCAGGCCGACCACCGGGAGCTGGCGCGTCGATTCTTCGACTTCTGCCTCCGCACCATTCAGCCGGGCGGGTTCATGCTGCACAAATACAACCCCGACGGCACGCCGGGCAGCAGCTGGCATCCGTGGGCGGACAAGGACGGCAACCGCATCCTTCCAATCCAGGAAGACGAGACCGCCCTGGTGCTCTGGGCCCTCGGCGCCTATGACGAGCGGTTCAAGGACACCGAGGTCGTCAAGCCGCTCTACGCGCCCCTCATCAAGCGCGCCGCCGACTTCATGGTTCGCTTCAGGCACCAGGCGACCGGGTTGCCCGCGCCGTCGTGGGACCTGTGGGAAGAGCGCTATGGCATCCACGCGTTCACGGTGGCGAGCGTCTACGGCGGGCTGCAGGCGGCCGCGGCGTTCGCCCGCGGGTTCGGCGAGCAAGCCGCCGCCGATCAATACGCGGACGCCGCGGCCGAGATCCGTGAAGCGGCGTTCGAGCACCTGTATCACCCCGGCGAGCAGCGTTTCATTCGGCGGCTGGAGGTGACCGACGACGGCGAGCTCATCCCTGACCTGACCATCGACGCCAGCGTCAGCGGCATGTGGCGCTTCGGGCTCTGCGAGCCCACCGACGAGCGCTGCGTCGCCACCATGCATTCCCTGCGCGATCGACTCTGGGTCAAGACGGATATCGGCGGCGTGGCCCGGTACGAAAACGACTACTACCATCGCGTCTCGGACGACATCGAGCGCATTCCCGGCAATCCGTGGTTCATCTGCACGCTCTGGCTGGCGCAGTGGGAAGCGGCGGCGGCGCAGTCCATGGCCGATCTGGAGCGGGCCCACGAGCTGATGCGCTGGGTCGTCAATCGCGCCCTGCCCAGCGGCACGCTGGCGGAGCAGGTGCATCCGCTCACGGGGCAGCCCCTCAGCGTCAGTCCGCTCACGTGGAGCCACGCCGAGTTCGCCGCCACCGTTCAGACCTACGTGACCCGCGCCGGCGAGATCCGCAACCAGGGCGGGTAAGGCATGCCTGACCGCCGGGTGCGGCTGCGAGTCGACGACCACATCGCCGACGCGCGGCTGCTCGACACCCCGGCGGCGGACGCGGTGTGGGAGGCCCTGCCGCTGCGCACGACCGTGAGCATCTGGGGCGACGAAATCTACGGCAACATCGGTCTGGACGTGAGCCCTCCGCCCGGCGCCACGGATGTCGCTGCCGTGGGAGACCTGGCTATCTGGCCGCCGGGGCGCGCGCTCTGCATCTTCTTCGGTCCCACGCCCGCCAGCCACGGGGCCGAGCCGCGCGCCGCAAGCCCCATCGCCCCGGTCGGCCAGATTGAGAATCCGGACGCTTCGGCCCTGCGCCGGGTGCGCTCGGGCGCCACGCTCACCATCGAGGCGGTGGACGAGCTACAGGCGTAACGCGGGCGGCGCGCCCGATTTCTTGAAGCGGTGTTGACGCGTTCGCATTCTGTCTGGTAGCTTGGCCGTGCGTGGAATCATCAGGCGCGTGACTGTTGGTCATGCCGTGTCGCGCGCCGCGGAGGATGTCGCCCATGGGCGACCCGCTGACCCAACGCCAGCATCGCGTGCTGGTCACCATCGAGCATTTCGTGCGCGACGAGGGCTACACGCCGAGTGTCCGCGAGGTCGGCGGCATCGTCGGGCTCGCGCCGGCCACCGTGCAACAGCACCTGGACGCCCTGGAGCGCAAGGGCTACATCCGGCGCACCGGCCAGTCGCACGGCATCGAGATCCTTGATAACGGCGCCGACGCCGGCGTGGTCCACGTGCCGATCATCGGCGAGATCGCCGCCGGCCTGCCGATCGACGCCTACGAAGAGCGCATCGACACCGTGCCGGTCGCCTCCGGCCTCGTGCCCGCCAGCGACACCTATGCGCTGCGCGTGCGCGGCGACAGCATGATCGACGACCACATCTGCGACGGCGACCTGGTCATCGTCGCGCCCGCGGAGACCGTGCGGGACGGGCAGATTGCCGTCGCGATGCTGGAAGACGGCAGCGCCACGCTCAAGCGCCTCTTCCGCGAGAACGGGCAGGTGCGCCTGCAACCCGCCAACGCCGACTTCGAGCCCATCTACGCCCGCGACGTCCGCGTACGCGGACACGCCGTCGCCATCCTGCGGAGCCTGTAGGCCAACAGGACTTCGGGCGGCATTCGCGCTGTCTGTCATTCCGCGCGCACGCGAGGAATCTCAGATGCCCGCGCACGGCCGCTCGGCCAGCCCAGACCGGGGCAGTGGGTCGCTTTGAGCCCGTCATTCCGGCAGAGGTAGACCTGTGCGTAACCCTTCGTCATTCCCGCGAAGGCGGGAATCCACCCCTCATTGAATCTGTAGGCGAAAGGGATGCGCCCCGGTCATCCCCAAGCCCGGCTGGACTCTGCAAAGGTCTACACGGGAAGCGGGCCGGGGTGACGGGATCGGCCGCAACCGTTCGCTATTTGTTCGTTCGGTAATTGTTTGGTATTGTGACCTCACACCGACCGCAGTCGCCGCGCACATGCAGAATCTCGGCTCAGCCGCCTGGTACGGACACCGGGTGGTCATTCACGCCGACACGGACGCCTTCTACGCCGCCGT
This sequence comes from Chloroflexota bacterium, assembly GCA_028873795.1. Classification (GTDB taxonomy): domain Bacteria; phylum Chloroflexota; class UBA11872; order UBA11872; family UBA11872; genus JAJECS01. Next base: position 26,983 of record JAPPNP010000035.1, on the reverse strand, counting down.
CGAGCAGCGTGAGCGGCCGGAACTGCGCGGCAAGCCGGTAGTCGTCGGCGGGTCGCGCGACGGACGCGGCGTCGTCACGGCAGCCTCATATGAAGCGCGGGCGTTCGGCGTGCGGTCAGCGATGCCCTCGCGCCAGGCCGCTCGCCTCTGCCCCCAGGCCGAGTTCCTCCCCGGGCGCATGTCGCTCTATGCCGAGGTGTCGAGCCGGGTGATGGACCTGTTTCGCGTCTACACGCCGCTCGTCGAGCCGTTGTCGCTGGATGAAGCGTTTCTCGACGTCACCGGCTGCGAGCGCCGCTACGGCGCGCCCGCCGAGATCGCGGACCACCTGCGCGCGACCGTGCGCGAACAGGAAGACCTCCCGATCTCCGTCGGCGTGGCCACCTCCAAGTCCGTCGCCAAGATCGCCTCCCAGGTCGCCAAGCCCGACGGGTCCCGCGTCATTGCTCCCGGCACGGAAACGGCGTTTCTCGACCCTCTTCCCGTACGCATGGTCTGGGGCATCGGGCCCAAGACCGCGGCCAGGCTCGGGCGGCACGGCGTCACCACCGTCGGCGACCTAGCGCGCATCGCCCCTGAGCGGGTCCACGCCGGATTCGGCGGCGCCGTCGCACAGGCCGCCGCGCGCTCGCGCGGGATCGACCCGCGGGCGGTCATTCCCTCGCCGCGACGGCGCTCGGTGGGCAACGAGGTCACCTTCGCTCGCGATGTGGACGACGGGGCGATCGTGGTGGACTACCTGCAGCAACTGGCGGAACACGTGGGCCAACGGCTGCGCGCCAAGCAGCTTCGCGCCCGCACCATCAGCGTCAAGGTGCGCTACGCCGACTTTCGCACCATCACGCGCCAGACCACGGTCCCGGCGGCCGTGGATATCGGCGCTGCCATCTTCGCCCTGGCCCGCGATCTGTTCCTGCGCGTGGCGCGAATCGGCGACGTCTATCGGCTCGTCGGGGTTCACGCCTCGGCGCTCGAAGGTTTTGACTACTGCCAGTTGCCGTTGCGGCCGCCGGAGACGCGCGAGCGACGGCGGCTCGATGAGGCGCAGGATCAGATTCGGCGGCGATTTGGGGACGCCGTGCTCGCGCCCGCCACGCTGCTCGTGAGCGAAGCCCGAATGAGCGCGAGTCGCTACGCCTGGCGCGATGCGGTGCTCGGATGAGCGGATGTCGGCCGGTCGGACGTCGTGACGCTCGCGCAACCGCTCAGTCAGACCGTGTCCGGCTCCCTCTCCCTTGGGGCGAGGGTCGGGGTGCGGGGAACCGCCGGCAAGCCTCTCGTTCGCCGACCACATACGCAGTTGCGGCAGCGGCGCTCGACGCACTCCCGAGCGTCGACGCCGGATTCGATTGGAGGCCAACATGAACCGATTGCCCGATGCATTCGTCGCTCTCGTGGAGCAGGTGGCCCAGGAACGAGGTGGCGGGCCGGACGTGGTGCGGTCTCGCCTGACGGCGGTGCGGCGCGACCGCCGGCGCATGGCCCGGCTCGAGCGCCTTTACGGCTACGCGTTGCGTCACCCCGCGCCCGACCGCGATCGCGTGTTGCGTGAAGTGGCCGGACAGGTGCTGGAGCATGGGGCCGCCTACGTGCTCGGTCGCAGTTCGCGTGAGGCGCAGTTGGCCCTGAGTTGGGGGCATCAGGTCTATCGCGAGGTCCACGTCGCGCGCCGGGATTTGCGATTCAGGCGCGGGACGGGTCCGCGGCAGCTCGTGGCCGAGTGGCACTTCCAATTCCCGGTTGTCGACCTGGTGCTGCGGCACTTTCGACGCCGCTGGCGCGGCCACACGCTCGTGATCCGGGACGGCCAGCGCACCTATGTGCAGGACGGATGCGGCATCAGCCTGAAGCTGGCGCCCGGCCGCGGGAGCACGGGTCGTTCAATCTGGTCGGCGCCTTCGGGCGGTGATATTCTGTCAAGTCAGGCGCATTTTGCCGCCGCACCTGGGAGGCAGGGGATGGCGTAGCTGCGTATGCGGTTCCTGCGGGGATCGGCCGAATCTATCCGTGCCGTGCTCACCGCGGGCAGTCATATCGGGGATGCGCCATCGTCGCTAAACCCCGAGCAGCTCGTTCTCTTCCAGGCCCACACCCGGCGCAGCTTCGCCGCCGTCGTCGATCAGGCACTCGCCGACGACGCTGACCTCATTCTCATCGCGGGCGGCCTCTTCGCGCGGTCGGAACCGGGGCTCGACGACATCCGCTTTGCGTCGCAATGTCTGAAGCGCGCGCGCGAGGCTGGGATCGTCAGCATCGCCCTCGACGAGGCGGACGAGGCGGCGACCGACGGCACCGGCATCGCCTTCCTCGAAGAGTTGGGCCTTTTGGCCGCCGTGCGCCCGGGTGGTCTCGCGCACACCCGGACAGTTCAGGTCGCGGGACTGACGCTGGAAATTGGGTCGGCCTCGGCAATGAACCACGTCGAACCTGCCGCTGACCGCAGTTTCCTTCGCATCGCCCTATCGATCGACGCCGAAGCGCTGGAGTCTCGGGAGACTGCGGCGGACGTCATCGTCCTCGGCAATCGGCCGGAGCCCGGCCAGCGCCGGCTCGGCGACGCATTTGTGATCTGCCCTGGTTGGTCCGCGCCCTCGGTGACCGAGCGGCGCACCGAGTCGGGATTCGCCGTCATCGACCTCGACCACGAGGGCGTCATCGGCGCCGAGTTTCGGGAGCTTGCGGGCGTTGCGCCGGTCGTCGTCAGTTTCAGCGCGGCGGATCTCGTCGACCGCGACCCCGCCGCGGCCATCCGCGAGCGCCTGGCGACGCTCATTGGCGAGGCGCCACTGGTGACCCTTGAATTCGAGGGCGAGTTCTCGCGCGAGCTCTGGCATCGCTGTCGGGTTGGCGACCTCAGCCGCCGCGCGTCCGCCGCGGGAACGCTGGTGCATGTCGACCTGGCGCAATTGCGCGTGTCGTCCGGGCCGGCCGAGGCGCAGCCGACGCGCTCGTTCATGGTGGAAGTGCGACGCGCGGCCGAGCAGTTGAGCGGCTCGCCGGACTGCGACGCCGACACGATGGCACGCGCGCGCCGGGCGGTGGTTGATGGATTTCGAAGACGCGCCGGGAGCCACGCCGCGTGATTCTCCTGGAGCGGCTGACGATCCGCGAGCTTGGGGCCTTGCACCGGGTTGAGTTGGCCTTCCAGCCGCAGGGCCATCACCTGATTACCGTTTCGGAAGGTCAAGCGCAGGTCGTGCGCGAGGCGCTGATGACGTGCCTGTTCGGTCCGGCTGACGGCCTGCGCGCAAGGTCAGACGGCGCGTTGGTGGAATGCGAGCTCGCGGTTGGCGGACGACCCGTCACCGTGCGGCGCACGCTGCGCGCCAGCGGCGGCGATGAGTCGGAGCTTGTCGTGAACCGCGGACCCCGATCGGCGCCAGTCCGCGGCGGGGCTCAGGTAGGTGCGGCGCTCGACGCGATGGTGGGACTCGATCAGGAGACCCTGCAGGCGCTGGTGCTGCCGCAACCCCGCGCCGAATTGCCCCCGGCCGCCGAGATTCGGGTGCTGCTGCGCCGGCTGCTGGGCGAGCGGCGAATCCAGGAGCTTGAAGCCGAGTTCGCCGACAGCCCCGCTCACCGGGAAGAAGAAACCGTGGCGAGAGCCCGGGTCGAGTTGGCCGAAGCCGTGATGCGCGCAGCCGCCACGGAGACGGAAGTCGACCGGCTCGAACGCTCGCTGCAACGCTGGCGCGTACGCCAGGCGTTGCACGCCCTCACTGCGGCATCAGAGCGCGCCGCGGATGCCGATGCGACCGAGCGCCGATACCGCGTGCTGCGCGGGCAGTTCCTCGACGAACGCGATCGCCTGGTCGCCTACCGCGAGTTTGCCGTGCTGTGGGCCGATCACGCGCATCACGCCGAGCAAGCCGCGCACGCTCGGGAAGGCGTCGAGCGATTGGATGCGCGGCTCGGCGAGCTCGCGTCTCTGGCGCAGCGGGCGCGAACCGGCGCCGAGCGTCTTGCGGCGCTCGATCGGGCCTGCAACGCCGCCACCGAGGGCGTCGCGGCGTCACGGGCGGCCGACCGCGTCCGGGTGAAGCGCGACCGTCATCAACAGGCCGCGCACGAATTCCGGCGGGCCCGCTCGGACCTGGTCGAAGCCGAAGTGGTGAAGTCGAAGGCGCAGGCTGCCGCCGAGCGGGCCCGGACCCTGCGCAAACGCGCGCACGAAGACGAGCATCTCCCCACCGCGCACCGGCTGTGGGGCCGGCTCAGCGACATCCTCAGCGCCGAATCCGGCCACGACGACGAAGAGATCGACGCCGAGGCTCGCTTGCTTGAGACTACGCGAGTCAAGCAACGTCTGCGGTCGCTGGCCATCGAGGCGCAGCGCCGCAAGAGCCGGCTGATCGTGGCGGCCATCGGCATCGCCATTGGAATAGTCGTCGCCACGATCGGACTCAACGGCACCGCGCCGCTGGCGGCGCTGGGCGTGGCGACCGTCTTCGCCGGAGCGGCTGCGGGCGCCTGGTCGCTATGGAGCCAGCGCGCCGATCTCGCTCGGGAAGACGAACTGCTCGATCAGTTGGCGGAGCTCGATCACGACCTCCAGACCGGCGAGCAGCGCGCCGCCCGCCTGGCCGTCAATCACCGACAGCAAATCAAGATCGAGCGCGAGCTCGAGCGCCGTGGCCTTGAAATCCCCGCGTCCGCCGAGCGCGCGCGCATCCTCCGCGACAGCGCCACTGCCAGAATGCGCCGTCTTGCCGACGGTGACAGCGCCGTCTCGACCGGCGACCTGGACGCCGAGTGCGCGCGCACCGAGCGGGAGCTTGCCGGCGCGGAACGCGAGGTGCAGCGACTGCAGGCCCGGATGCGCGAGCTCGAGGACTCGGGAGCCGAGGAGCTTGCGGCTGCGGCCGAAGCGGAGCTGCGCAGCCAGATCGAGGCGAGTGGCCGCGCGCACGGTCACGCGGCCGAGCTGGCCCGATCCCTCGGTCTTTCCGACGACCAGCGGGCATTGACCGAAGCTCGCAACATCCTGCAGCGCGACCTGAATGCGGTGCAGGAACGTGTGGACCGGCAATCGGACCTAGAAGCGTCGCGTCAGCGTGAGCAGTGGAAGCTCCGCGCGGCCGAGAGCGCCCTGCCGGGCATCGTGCAAGCCATCGACTCGCTCGCGGCCACCGATCCCGGGCTCCCGCGAGGCCAGCCGTCCGCCGCCGCCATCGGACGTCTCGAAGCACTCGCGGCCCTGGCGGATGCAATTGCCGCCGTCGGCGAGTCGCGGGCGGCGGCCGAAGTAAACCGAACGACTGCGACGGCCCGCGCCGCGCACGACGGCGTCGCCCGGTCCACGGCCGAGTTAGCCGGCGCCGTGCGGGCGACGGGCGCCCACGTCGACGCGGCCCCGACCGTCTCGGAGGTTCGGGCCATCTTTCCCGACCTGGACGACGACCGCCTGGAGGATCCCGGCGGCGCCCGCCGAAGGATGCAGCGCGCCCGAGTCGAAGGGCGCGAATTCGACGCGCAGATCCGAGAGTTGGAGCTCCGTACGGGCGCCGTACGGCACGAGGTCGATCTCGAAGCGTCGCGCGCGGCGCTCGACGACATCGTCGACCGGCGCCGCGTCCGAGCGGCCGCGGCGCGTCTCATGGGCCAGGCGCTCGACGCCTTGGCAAGCGGTGTGCGTCCGGCCGCTGAGGCCGCCCTGCGGCAGGTCGTGGGGCCCATCACGGGCGGTCGGCATTGGGACGTGCGCATCGCGTCGGACCAGACCGTGCACCTGTGGGACGAGGAGCGCCAAGCCTGGACGCCCCTGCGGGAGGTCGCCGACGACGCCCGCGGTCGGCTGATGCTTGCGGTCGGCGTCGCCTTTCTCAGCGCCGTCCGACCGCACGATGCTCCCAACGCCCCCGCATTCCTGTGGCTCGACGCCGCCGGCGAGGGCGTTGACGCCGGCGCGATCGAAGCCCTGCTCGATGCGCTGATGCAAGCCGACATTCAGCGACACTTTCCCCAAATCATCGCCACCGCCGCTCCGGGCGGCTTGAGGCACGCCGGTTTCGATCATGTCGCAAACATCGTCGAGGGAGCGTCGGAGCCATCGTCGGCCCAGGCGGCGCCTGCTCGCTGGCTCAAGGCCGTTGGCTGAGGATTCGCTCGTCATCCGGCGGGAGACGCCGCCGGCTGCGAAGAGTGGCAAGGCTCGGCCGGCGACGAAGGCCGCCAAGCCCGAGCCGAAGCCCAGCGCCGGCCGGCCGGCAGCCAAGGCCGCCGAAGCGCCACCAGACGCAAAGGGCAAAGACGCTTCGCCCCCTGCTCTGGACCTCGCGGCGCCGGCCCCTCGCGGCTATCGGCCGCGTGCGACGCGCCCGCGCACCGCGCGTGATTTAACCCGTGCGACTGGCGGTCTCATGTGGTTGGGTGGGCTGGTCACGCTGGCCTTGCTCGGCTATGTGCTCGTCTTCACCTCGCCGGACCGGACGGAAAACGTCTTGGCCTTCGTTGGCCTGGCGGGATTCGGCGCGTTCTTCTTCGCCTGGGCCATCGGCGCATGGCTGCGAACCAGCGATGACGCTTCGGGGCCGCGTGTGCCGGCGATGATCGTCACGCGACAAGCGGTTTTCATCGCCGCGGGGGCGGTGGCGTTGGCCACGGCGGCCGTCAATCGGGTCGCCAGTCCCGCGGCCGCCATCCTGATCGTGCTGGTGATCATCAGCGCCGAGTTGCTCATTCGGCGGATGCCTCTCGGCCGGTGAGTACGTCCGATCCCCAGGGCGATCCCTATGCGGCCATCGCCGAGCTGTACGCCGCCGAGCATGACGATTGGGACGACGATCTCCCGATGTATGTCCACCTGGCCGAGCGCGCCGGTGGGCCGATCATGGACCTGGCCTGCGGCACCGCGCGCGTGGGCACCGCGCTGGCCGCGGCTGGATTCGAGGTGCATGGCGTCGACGCGTCTGCGGCGCTCCTGGCCATCGCGCGGCGTCGCGCGGATGCGCGCGGCGTCGGAATCGAGTTGCAGCAAGGCGACATGCGGCATTTGCGGCCGACCGCCGAGTTCGGCGCGGTAATCTGCGCCCTCGATTCATTCCTGCACCTGGAATCGACGCACGATCAGCTCCTGACGCTCGAAGGCGCGCGCGGCTTGCTCCGGTCGGGAGGCGTCCTGGCCGTGGATGTCTTCAATCCCACGCTCGACCGCCTGGCGGCGTGGGACGGCGTGCTGCGGACCCAGGGCGGCTTTCGCGACGCCGACGGAATCTCGGTGACTCATTTCGTCTCGTGGGAAGTCGACCCCGGTGCGCAGCGCATCGACGCGCGGCATATCTACGATGTGCTCCGTGGCGACGGCCAGGTGACGCGTCGCATCGCGCGCATGCCGCTGCGGTATGTGCACCGATTCGAGCTGGAGCTGGCCCTGCGCTGCGCGGGCTTCGAGCGGATCGAGACCTACGGCAGCTGGGCGCTCGACCCCTACGACGGCGAAGGCGACCGCCTCATCGTCGTGGCGACCAAGACGTAGCGACGGCCAACGCTAGAGCGACCAGCGCCCCACGTCCACGCCGTCCTCCGTCCGACGGCCATAGGCAGCCGCGGGCCGCGCCAGCCGGACCGTGCTAAGCACTGTTTGCAAACCGAGTCGCGACAACGCGGGCAGTGCCGCGCCCGATCCCACGGGAAGATCCAACTCGACATAACGCGACTTCCTGGCCACGGCCATGCGGCCCAGCGCATGGCAAGCGGCCGCGACCGGGTGGCCGTCACGGCCAAGGAATCCGAGCCGCGCCTCTAGGACTTCACCGACGGGCACCGACTGGGGATCGCAGACGAGGTATGCGCCCGGCCCCACTGCGGTGAAGGCGGCATCCGACAGCGGAACGGCCAGCGCCTGCAGCGCCACGCGCGCTTCACGCGCGTCCGGCGCGGCTGTAGGGGCGATTCGCGAACCGCCCGGCCTGACCGGCTCGGGTCCATCCCGCGCCGCCGCCGTGGGCAAGGGCCGAATCTGAAACTCCGCTGCGACGCCCGACGTCGCCAACGCGGCGGCGTCCGCTCGCAGTCGCAGCGTGACGTCCACCGGCCGCAGGCCGCGGCGGGCATAGGCACTCAGCGCCACGCCATCGCTCGGCGACGCCTCGAGTCCGATGACGGCGCACCCCGCGTCGTCCAGGAACTCGAGCGCCGCCGTCGTCAGCGCGCGTCCCACCCCCAGACCGCGATAGGCCGGGTGTACCCCCAGCCCCCCGATCCATCCGACATCCGGCTCAACCACGGCGAAGGCCGCGCCCACGGGTCCGAATCCGGGCGCGTCCACCACCCAGGCCCCGGCGCATTGCGCCTGCCAGCGGGCGGCCATTCGGTTCGAGATGAGCACGCGCAGGCCCGCCGGCTTCGCGCCGGGCGGCGGCGCGAACGCCCGCGTGAGCACCTGCGCCACCGCGTCAGCGTCGTCCGGTTGCATGCGCCGCACTGCCGGCGCGCCCGCCCCGGAGCCCGTGTGCGCAGTGTTCGGCACGCTAGAATCGCCCCCGTTGTCGCGGCCCCGCCGGCCGCCCGTCTGGTTCATCCGTGCAGGAGGCAAGTGTGGCGTTGCTCACGCATCCCGGCCTGGCGCCCGCCATGGGGCGGCTGGGCACCGAGACGGCCTTTGCCGTGCTCGCCCGCGCCCGACAGCTCGAAGCGCAAGGACGCGACGTCATTCACCTCGAAATCGGTGAGCCGGACTTCGACACGCCCGCCAACATTATCGAAGCCGCCAAGCGGGCGCTGGACGACGGATTCACCCACTACGGCCCCTCGGCGGGGCTGCCGGAGCTTCGCGCGGCCGTTGCGTCGCACGTCGGTGAGACTCGGGGAATCGTCATCGACCCCGACGAGGTCGTCGTCACCCCTGGCGCCAAGCCGATCATGTACTTCGCCATCACGGCGCTTTGCGGCCCCGGCGACGAGGTGCTGTATCCCGATCCCGGCTTTCCCATCTACCAGTCCGTGGTCGATTTCGTCGGCGCAACCCCGGTGCCGCTGGCGCTGCGACCCGAGCGCGAGTTCCGGCTCGACCTCGACGAGCTGCGCGACAAGCTCTCGCCGCGGACCAAGCTACTGATTCTCAACTCGCCGCAAAACCCAACGGGCGGCGTGCTCGAGCCCGCTGACATCCGGGCCATCGGCGAGCTGCTTGCCGACCACGACGCCTACGTGCTCTCCGACGAGATCTACTGCCGCATCATGTACGGCGAGATCGAGCACGCGTCGATCGCCGCCGAGTCGGGCTTGCGCGATCGCACGATCATCCTGGACGGCTTCTCCAAGACCTATGCCATGACCGGCTGGCGCATGGGCTACGGCGTCATGCCGGCCGATCTCGCCTCCGCGTTCTCGCAACTGCAGACGAACATCACCAGCTGCACGGCCAGCTTCATTCAGATCGCCGGCATCGAGGCCTTGCAGGGACCGCAGGACGCCGCCGCGGAAATGGTGGCCGAGTTCAAGGCGCGCCGCGACCAGGTTGTGGACGGCCTCAACGCCATCCCCGGCGTGTCGTGTCAGCGGCCCGCGGGAGCCTTTTACGTGTTTCCGCAGCTCGAAGGCTTCGATCGCGACGCGGACGAGATCGCCGCGCGGCTCCTGGACGAAGCCGGAGTAGCGGTGCTGGCCGGCAGCGCCTTCGGCGACGTGGGGCGCGATTCCCTGCGGCTCTCCTACGCCAACTCGCGGGAGAACTTGCGAGAGGGAGTCAGGCGCATGGCGGACTGGCTGGCCGGCGCCCGAGCCTGAACCGCGGCCAGGAGACCCTTCACCAAGTCTCCTCCGGTCCCTTTGCCTTGGCAGGAAACTTCTTCGCCACCGTTGCGTCATTCCGGCGAAAGCCGGAATCCAGATCGGTCGACTCTGGAGGCGTGCGGGACGCCTGGCGCCGGGCGGGTCTGAGATCCGCCCCTACCCGATCGCGGAAGGCACCGGCATCGCGATGGCTTCTCCGAACTCTCCCTACAGCGGTTCGAACCGCTCCACGTCGAAGCCGAAGATCGTCGCCCCGCCCACCTGGACTTCGGCCGGATAGGGCACCGCCAGCTCGCCGGGTTCCAGCATGGCCGGAATGGGGCTCACCATCTGCACGCGGGTGGTGGCCCCGCGCTTGATCAGCGCCATCAGCTCGCCGATGCGCTCGTCGTCGACGCCGGTCAGGAACGTCACGTTGCCCTGCTGCAAGAAGCCGCCCGCCGAATCGATGCGGGTGAAGCGAATGTCGGCGTCGCGCATCAGACCCGCCAGCCCGTCGGCGTCCTGCTGCTGCACGATGATGATGAAGAGCTTCACGGGCCACCGGATTCGTCGGTTGGCGGGCCTTGGCGGGTGCCGGCCGCCAGCGGCAGCGGCGGCTGGACGGCCTCGGCGGCGCGCAGGGCGCGCGCCGTGACCTCGGGTTCCACGCGTCGCCAAATCTCCTCGCCCAGTTGACCCGGTGGCTGGGTGGCGTCGAGCACCGTCCAACCCGGGGCGTCGGCCAGCTCCAGATACCCGCCCCGCACGCGGGCGTGAAACTCGAGTTGCTGCGCGTTCATGCCGCCGGCCTTCTCCCAGTCGCCGCCGCGTTGCCCAAGGCTGCGCAGCAGGCCGATCTGCACGTCCAAGTCGAGCAGCAGCGTCACGTCCGGCAGGACCCCGGCCGTGGCGAACGCGTTCATCTGCTCCAGCGCCGGAAGGTCCAAACCGAATCCAGCGCCCTGATACGCCAGCGTCGACCCGGCAAATCGGTCGCACACGACGACGCCGCCGCTCTTCAGCCAGGGGCGGAGCCGTTCCGCGACGTGCTGGGCGCGCGCCGCGAGCATCAGCAGCGCCTGCACCCGGGGTTCCAAATCCGGCAGCGAGCGCTCCCGGAACATCACGTCCCGCAGGCGCTCGCCAAGCTCGGTGCCGCCGGGCTCACGAGTCGCCAGCACGTCCAGGCCGGCCTGCTGCAGCCGATCGGCCAGCAGCTGCGCCTGGGTGGACTTGCCGCTGCCCTCGGGCCCTTCGAAGGCGATGAACAGCCCGCGCCGCCGGCCGTCGACGGTCACTTGCGGGGCTTGGTCAGCGCCAGGCGCAAGCGCTGGACCGGCCCGCCCGAGTCCGAACGCGATGGCGTGTCACCGCCCGTCGCCGCGCCGTCCTCGACCAGCTCCATCAAGCACGACTCCATCTGCAATACGGTGTTGCTGCGCAGCACGTAGACCGGAGTGCCCCGCGCCTCGGCGTCGCGCAGCAGGCGCGGGCGGCGTCGATAGAAGCTGCGCAGCGTCATCACGATGTCGGCGCCGCCAAGTTCGCGCGCCAGGCGCGCATCGATCCCGGTGTTGACGATGGCCTGCTCCAGCCGATTGCGGCCCACGCCGAATGGGAGGATCTGCAGGCTCCCCGACGCCGATCGGCGACCTGGCGCCGCGGCGGTCTCCCGCGCGACGGCGGGACGCTCGGGCTCGCGCGGCGGCTCGTTGAACGCCTCGCGCTCGGTGCGCCCGTCGGCTAGGCGCACGCGGCGCTCGCCTGGAGCCGGCAATCCGCGCAGCACGGCGTCAACCGTCTCGTCCACGTCGGTATAGATCACGAACGAGTCGCGGCTGTGCAGCTCGATCAGCGTGTGGAAGCTCGGCGGCGCGCGGCGCTCCAGCACGGTCTTCTGCGTGCCGCGACGGCGCGCCTCCTCGTCCCCCAGCGTCACGGCCTCGACGCCGCCCACAAGGTCGGCCAGCAGCGGATTGAGCAGCACGTTTTCCAGCGTCTGGCCGTGGGCCGTGGCCACGAGTTGCACGCCGCGCTCGGCAATGGTGCGGGCGGCGCGCGCCTCGGCCTCGGTGCCGATTTCGTCGACCACCACCACTTCCGGCATGTGGTTCTCGACCGCCTCGATCATGACGCGGTGCTGCAGGTCCGGCTGCGCCACCTGCATGCGACGCGCCCGACCGATGCCGGCGTGGGGAATGTCGCCGTCGCCCGCAATCTCGTTGGACGTGTCCACCACGACGACGCGGCGGTCCTCGTCATTGGCGAGCACCCGCGCGATCTCGCGCAGCATCGTGGTCTTGCCCACGCCCGGCGGTCCAAGCAGCAGCAGATTGCGCCGCGATGTCACGATGTCGGCCACGACGTGCGTGGTGCCGTGCAGCGCGCGCCCCCGGCGGATGGTGAGTCCCACGATGCGTCCCGAGCGGTTGCGAAGCGCGGAGAACCGGTGCAGCGTGCGGGCGATTCCGGCGCGATTGTCAGCGGTGAAGGCGCCGACGGCCGCGACCACCTGGTCCAAGTCGTCTCCGGTGACCTCGCGTTCCAACAGCGCTGCCGACCGCCCGTCCAACCGGGCCTCGGGGAAGCGGCCGATATCGAGCACGATCTCGACGAGCGTGTTCCAGTCGGGCAACGCCTGAAGCGCATCCCGGATTTGCGGCGGCAGGGCGGCGAGAAGCCGTTCAAGCTCTTCGCCGTCCGACGCCGCCGGGTGCGGCACGGGTCCGTTGGCGGTGGCGGGTGTTTCCATGGGTTACCCGGGCGCTCCGTCCAGCACGACGCCGCGAACCTGTTCCGCCGCGCGTACGGCCACGTCCTTGACCATGAGCGCATGGCTATTTCCGGGCGTGAATCCCAAAGTCTCGAGGGCCGAGCCGATGGGCGAGTGGGGCTCGCGGACGCGGATGCGCACCGCACGCGGCGCCGCGGCGCCCAATCGCCAGAGCGCCCAGTTGATCAGCGTCCGGGCCATGTGGTGTCTACGCGGGTGGAGCATCAGCGTCAGCCGATGGCTCTCCCCTGCGTCTACCCGCAGCTCCAGCCAGGCGGCCAGTCCGTGCTCGTCGGCGACCACGTGGCGTTCGATGGCCACGTCGCCCAGCCACGGCCAGAGGCTCGCGGAGCGCGGCGGCGTTTGTTCCATTTCCTCCATGGTCCGCGCTTCGGCGCGTTGCACCGCGGCCGGCGTGGTGGCGCGGTAGAGCTGCATCACGTCCCAGGCATCGGGGGCTTCCTGCGGTCGCAGTCCCTCGATGTCCGGCGCCTCGCTCAACGGTCGAGGCGATCGCGCGTACTCGTATTCGATGGCCGCCGTTGAGAAGCCGTTGGCGGCGAATGCCGGAGCGTAGGGGCTGTCCTCGCGCAGACGCGCCACCAGGATCGGGCGCCCCTGGGCGGCGGCGCATCCGGCGAGGCGCTGCAGCATGGCCTCGGCGGTTTCCACCTGCCGTGGGCCAACCGGGTCGCCGAGCGCGGTGGCCGCATGCGGCGCCAGCAAGGTGAGGGCCTCCACGCTGGCGCGGCGCGCCGCCGGGGCGCAGCGCAGCAGGCCGAAGCCGCGCAGGCGCGCGCCGGTCCAGGCCCCGACCGCTTGCAGGTCGGGAGCCACGGCCGGCAGCGCGGCGCCGGCGGCCATCAGCGCGGGCACGTGGCGACCCTGGTAGGTGACCACGTCCACGCGCGGCAGATTGGCCAGCACGAAGGTGCCGACAATTGTGGGCACATGCCAGAGACCGAGCTTCGAGCTGGTGACGGTCATCAGGTTGCCGCCTGAGATTCCCAGGCTGCACGCAGCCTGGGCCACCGGGAAATGCCGGGTCGGTGTAGGGGCAGCCCTTGTGGCTGCCCGGATCGAACCGGACGGGCGCCCACAAGGGGCGCCCCTACACGGACGCGGGCGCTGCAGGGCTTGGGGGTTCGGTCCCTTCTCCCCTGAGGGGAGAAGGACAGGATGAGGGGGGAGCCGGCGTCGCTCATGCGGCTCGCGCCATTTCCACGAAGAGGCTGTGCAGGCGCGCGTCGGTCGTCAGCTCGGGATGGAAGGCGGTGCCCAGCAGGTTGCCCTGCCGCACCGCGACGATGCGGCCGTCGTCGAGCTTGGCCAGCACCTCCACGTCGTCGCCCACGCCGCTCACGATCGGCGCGCGGATAAATACGGCGTGGAATGCGCCGCCCGGTAGACCGTCGATGTCCAGGTCGGTTTCGAAGCTATCGGTCTGGCGACCAAACGCATTGCGCTCCACCGTCATGTCCATCAGGCCGAGCAGCGGCTGCGGCGCACCCACGTCGGTGGCGAGCAGGATAAGCCCGGCGCAGGTTCCCCAGATGGGAAAGCCGGACGCTCCGAGATCGCGCACCGGTTCCAGCAGCGCATAGGTCTCGAGCAGTTTGCCGATCGTGGTGCTCTCGCCGCCTGGAATCACCAGTCCGTCCAGCCCCTCCAGGTCACGGGGCACGCGCACCTCGCGCGACTCGACCCCGAGCCGGCGCAGCATGGCGGCGTGCTCGGCGAAGTCGCCTTGCAGGGCCAGCACACCGATGACGGCGGTCACGCGCGCGGCGGTCTACCACCCACGGGTAGCGAGGAGTTCCTCCGGCGCGAGGGTGTCGCGGGCAATGCCCGTCATCGGCTCGCCCAGGCCGCGGGAGGCGGAGGCAATGATGCTGGCGTCCTGATAGTGAGTGGTGGCTTCGACGACGGCCTTGGCGCGAATGGCGGGGTCGCTGGACTTGAAGATGCCGCTGCCGACGAAGACGCCGTCGGCGCCGAGCCGCATCATCAACGCGGCGTCGGCCGGCGTGGCCACGCCGCCGGCGGCGAAGTTCACCACCGGCAGACGACCCTCGCGGGCCACCGACGCGACCAGATCGAGCGGCGCCTGCACATCCTTGGCAAAGGTCGCCATTTCGTCCTCGCGCATAGTGGTGAGCCGGCGCAGGTCGCCCATCACCGCGCGCATGTGGCGCACGGCTTCGACCACGTCCCCCGTGCCGGCCTCGCCCTTGGTGCGGATCATGGCCGCGCCCTCGCCGATGCGGCGCAGCGCCTCGCCGATGTTGCGGCAGCCGCAAACGAACGGCACGTCGAACCCGTGCTTGTCCACGTGATGCGCCTCATCCGCCGGCGTGAGGACCTCGGACTCGTCGATGTAGTCCACGCCCAGGGCTTGGAGCAGCTCGGCCTCGACGAAGTGGCCGATGCGGCACTTGGCCATGACCGGGATGGTCACCGCCGCCTGGATTTCGATGATCTTCTCGGGATCGGCCATGCGCGCCACGCCGCCGTGCGCGCGAATGTCGGCCGGCACGCGCTCCAGGGCCATCACGGCCGCCGCGCCGGCGTCCTCGGCAATCTTCGCCTGCTCGGCGGTGACGACGTCCATGATGACGCCGCCCTTGAGCATCTGGGCCAGCCCGCGCTTGACGGTGAGGGTGTTCTTTTCCATTTGAGGCGCTACTCGCTGCGTGTGGCGATCACGGCGATCGCGGCACGTTCACTCGCCTCATTCTATGCCTCCGCCCGCGGCACCGCACGGGATCGCCATTTCAGGTTGTGGGTCGGTTTGATTCCGTCATTCCGGCGAAGGCCGGAATCCAGGTCCGCACGTCGCCCTGCGAGTCCAAAGCGCCTGCCAACGGCGGGGCCTCATGCTGCGGCGCAAAGGCAAAGTGATGAGATTCGCCATTTCAATCTCGAACTGACAGGCCGTCACGGCTTTTGCTCGGCGGGATCGGTCCAATCGTCCATTGCGCCGGCGAGGAACTCGTCGGAGTCGGAGCCGAGCGCGGAGTTGATCTCGTCGTAGATGTCGGGCGTGGCGAGGCCCAGGGACTTGAGCACGCGCGCGGTCATTTCCGTGCCACCCTCCACCTCCTCGCACACGACGTGGTCGGCGCCCAGGGCCACCAGATCATCGCGGTCCGACAGGTACCGGGTGCGGGCCAGAATGAGCACGTCGGGGCAATCGGCCCGCGCGAGGCGGATGCCGCGGCGCATCGCGACGCGGTCGTTGACGAGCATGACCAGGACGCGCGCGTGGCCGAGGCGCGCGTGCTCCAGGGCCTCGTGGCTGGTGACGTCGCCGTAGTAGACGTGCGCGTGCTCGCGCTGACCCTCACGCACCCGATCGGCGTCGACTTCCAGCACGACATACGGCACCTCGGCCTGCGCCAGCGTGCGCGCGAGGAGCTGGCCGGCGACGCCGTAGCCCGCGATGACGACGTGGTCGCTGACCTGGGCGTCCTGCGCCGTCGGCTCGTCCATGCCGCGGGCGCGCAGCAGCCGCTCCAGCGGGCGCAGTAGGGTCTCGCCCGCATGCAGGCCGCCGGTCCAATGCATGAGGATCCGCGAAACCACGATGCTGACAACCCCCGTCGTGACGACCAGACGCAGCTCCGCGTCGGTGACCAATCCCACGCCGGCGCCGATCAGCAGCACCACGTAGCCGAACTCGCCGAATTGGGCCAGCGAGATGCCCGACCGCCAGGCCACGCTCGCCGGGTTGCGCATGGCCAGCGCCGCCAGCGATGCCACCAGGGCCTTGCCGAAAACCAGGCCGAGCACGATCAGCACCGCCAGCAGCGGGGTGTCCGCGAACACCCGCCAGTCGAAAATCATGCCCAGTGAGATGAAGAAGAAGCTGGTGAACGCGTCGCGGAGCGGGATGATGTCGCTGGTCGCGCGGTGGCCGTAGTCGGTGTCGGCCAGGAGCATGCCGGCGAGAAACGCTCCCAGGGCCACCGACAGCCCGAGCTGGCTCATCAGCCAGGCCGAGCCCAGGGCGATCGAGATTACGGTGAGCAGGAACACCTCGCGCGTGCGGGTGGCGTCCACGGCGCGGAATACCCGCGGGATCAGGAACCTGGCGACGACGAGCAGGGCGACGACGGCCAAGGCCGCGCGAATCAGCTCCCACGCGATCTCCAGGGCGGCGCCGGCGCCCTCACCGCCGGCCAGCGCCGGCACGAGCAGGGTGAGGGGAATGACCAGGAGGTCCTGAAAGATCAGCGCCCCGACGATGAAGCGTCCGTGCGGCGCGTCCAGCTCGCCCCGAACCGTGAGCACGCGCAGCACGACCACGGTGCTCGAGAGCGCCACCACCAGGCCGAACACGAGGCCGCGCGCCACCGAGTCTCCCGCGATCACCAGGATGGCGAGCGTGGCCAGCGTCGTGACGCCGACCTGCAGGGAGCCGCCGAACGCGACCGCCTTCCAGATGTAGCGCAGGCGCGTGAGCGAGAACTCGAGCCCAACCGCGAACAACAGCAGGATGACGCCGAGTTCGGCGATTTGCTCGATGTGCTCCGGGTCGCCGACCAGTCGCAGACCGTGCGGTCCGGCGATGGCGCCCGTGACGAGGAAGCCGACGGTGGAGGGCAGGCCGAATCGGTGCAGCCCGATGGCGGTGGCGACGGCCAAGACGCCGATCACCGCCAACTCGCCAAATCGCTCCAGTTCCACCAATCGCGCCCCCCGGCTCACGCAACTCTGTGCCGGCGCTCAAGTCTATGGGCTGCTGGACCCGAATCCCGCGAGGTGTGGTGCGGGGTTTCTATACACGTTCGGGCTTTAACTTCGACCACGAAATATATTCCCAACCGCGAAAATGCTTTTGGAACGGTGGATACATTCTGCTTACAATGGTAGCGAAATGGCACGACCAACAAAGCTCACTCCGAAAGCGCGCCGCCGATTGGTGGCTGCGGCCGGCGACGGCCTGACACTGCGAGATTGCGCGGCGTTGGCGGGCGTGACGCGAAAGACTCTGGACAACTGGATTCACGGCGACGACGACTTCGCGTGCGAGTTCCTTCGCGCACGGGCGGAGGCCCGTCTCGAAGTGCTGCGGCTGCTCAAGAACGGGGGTGGCGGCGGACAGTGGCGCGCGCGATTGGCTTGGCTGTCGCGAACGTCGAATGACTATCGGGAGCGGAGTTTCCACAGCGATATGGTGTATCCGTCGAATCCGTCCGACCTGGTCGAAACCATGGTGGCGGGGCTCGCGTCGGAAACCTGAGGCGCTGATTGGGGGCGGCCGCCGCCGATTCCCGCGCGGCGGTGCTGGGATTCCTCACACCGTTCGAAGTGACACATCTGAATCCGCTCCCATGTGATTTCGAGTTCTTCCCACGTCACTTCGAGCGAAGCGAGAGTTCCAAGGGGCCGGGAGGAGGCACTGCGTCCTTGAATTCCTCGCCAGGGTCGGAACGACTCATTGGGGAGTCAGGTCGCAAGACGGGTGCGAACTCCCACGCTGCACGCAGCGTGGGCCACCGGGCATGTCATTTCGAGCGAAGCGAGAAATCTAAGGGACTGGGAGAAGTCGCAGCGTGCTTAGATTCCTCACTGCGTTCGGAATGACAGAGTGGGTGACTCTGGGCGTAGCAGCGGGCGATTCAGACCGCGGATGAGGTTAGCGGCCGGTCCCACGCTGCGCGCAGCGCGGGCCACGGGGCCACCGGGCCTAGCCCCGCGTCAGACGCCCGTATGCCGCCGTTCGTATTCCCGGTTCCGATGCCCGAGATACTGGAAGGCTCGCCAGGCCAACGCGAGCAGGAACCAGAGGATTGCCGCGACCGCGCTGACGTAGATCACGCCCACCAGCATGGCGGCAACCCCCGCGGCGAAGCCGCCCGCAGAGTACCCGGAACTATGGATCGTCGCGGTTCCGTTGGGAATCGACACGGTCTCGGTCGATGGCGGGATGGGCGACGCGAACAGCCATAACCAGATTCCGAAGAGCGTCGCGACGACGGCGGCAGTGAGCACTGCGGTCCCAACGAGGACCTTCTTCCTGGATCCCATATTCGGCCTCCAGATTCACCAGAGCGGGCGCCATTGCCCCCCGGCCCAAGATTCTACACCGCACTTTGCGGAGGTGGGCTTTTTCCACGCCGAAATCCCACGCTGCACGCAGCGCGGGCCACCGGGCATGGTTGTCATTTCGAGCGGAGCGAGAAATCCAAGGGGCCGGGTAAGGGCGCAGCGTCCTTGGATTCCTCACGGTGTTTGGAACGACCCTTGAGTAAATCAGGTCGCACGACGGGTGCGAACTCCCACGCTGCACGCAGCGTGGGCCACCGGGCATGGTTGTCATTTCGAGCGGAGCGAGAAATCCAAGGGGCCGGGAAAAGGCGCAGCGTCCTTGGATTCCTCTCTGCGTTCGGAATGACGGGAGGGGCGTTCGGAATGACAGGAGGGGTGTTCGGAATGACGGAAGGGGCGATCGAATGACAGGAAGGAAAGCCAGGTGGTGAGTACAGGCGAACCCGGCCAGGGCGGTTCGCGAATCGCCCCTACCCGGACTGCCGCTCGTGGATGACGAGCACGGAGCCGCCGGCGACGGAGAGGGCGGCGTGCGTATTCGTCATTTCGTTGCTCACGCCGAGGCTGGAGCCGAACGCGAGCGCGCCGTCGTTGAGGACATAGCGCAGGCCCTGCGTGGTCACGCCGTGCGCATCGCCGCCGACGGCAATCAGAGTCACGCAGTCGCCGACAGCCCCTCGCCAAGACGACGATCCGCGCACGAGCCAAATCCGATGCGCGGAGTCTTCGATCGCGGTGTCCACGCCCCGCAGACTCGGGTGCGCCAGCAGCGCGACGTTGGCCAGCAGGTGATCGATCCGTGGTCCTCCGAGCGCGCCCACGATGGTGATGGACGTGGCGCCACGACGTACCGCCTCGCGAAGGGCCAACTCGCCGTCGGTGGCGTCCTTGGCGGTGGGAAACTCGAGGATTTCCGCGCCGGCGGCGCGCGCTCGGTCGAGGGTCTCGGAACCTGCCGAATCCTGATCCCCGACGATCACGTCGCACACGCCGCTGCCGGCCTCGACGTGGGCGGCGCCACCGTCCGCGGCGACGACCAACTCCGCACGCGCGAGCACGCCGCGCACGTGGTCTGGATCGGCTTCACCACCGAACGCTACGACGGCGTGCATGGGGTGCGTCGAGGCGTTGGTGAACCTCTAAGTGTCACTGCGGGTTTCCTGCGACCGCGGCGTCTCGTGGGCGGTGGTCGAAGCTTCCTACTCGGGACGGCGGCCGTTGACCCCCATCCTAACCTTCCCCTTTCAGGGGGAAGGCGCCCGACCCTTACCTAACCTTTCCCCTGGCAGGGGGAAGGCACCCAATCCTCAGTGCCCGGCGATGGCGTCGCGCACGCCCTCCGCGTTCTGCGCCCACCAGTCGCGCAGAATCTGGACGTCGGTGCCGATCGAGAAGTGGCGCACGCCCTGGTCCAGGTAGTACTTGGCCTGGTCGGGCGAGCTGATCTCGGCGCGCGGATGCTTGCCCATGGCAAGCGCGGTCTTGATGACGTGCTCCTCCGCCGCGCGGCAGCGGGGATGCCAATAGTCGCCGGGGAGATCAATGCTCATGGCGTAGTCGGCGGGGCCGAACTGCACCATGTCGACGCCCTTGAGCGCGAGGATGTTCTCGATGTCCTTGACGGCGCCGTCCTTCTCGATCATCAGCGCGACGACCGAGTCTTCGAGCGCCTGGACGAAGGCCTTGCCGCCGCCGGCATTCGACCAGCCGTAGCCGACATCGCGGCGGGACCCTGCGCCGTGGTGTCCGCCGGTGGACGGGGTCTCGGCGCGCACCGCCGCCACGCAGTCCGCCGCCTCCTCCGCCGAGTGCACGTCGGCGAAGAGGATGTTCTGGATGCCCGACCCGATGGAGCGAATCGCCAGGTGGGTGCGGGGCTCTTGCTCGACTTTCATCATGCCGCTGAGGTGGTCGAACAGCTCGATGGCGCGTCCGATGTTCTCCAGCGCATAGAGGTCGTAGGGCGCGTATTCGCCGACGAACTCGACGTAGTCGATGACGCCGGTCTGGCCGACCAGCTCCACGACGCCCGGCCACGAGACCAGGATGTGGGTGCCGACCGATGGCTGGCCGGTGTTGAGCAGTTCACGCAGTGTGTTTGGTCGCATCGCACTCAGGGAGGAGTCGGACCGGGCGATAGTTCCACACGCACCGCGGGTGGTCGAACCGACGGCGTGGATCCGGCGGCGCAGGATGGCCTTATCCAGACCCCTTCCCATCGACAGACCCTTGAGAAACCCCTCCGTCATTCCGGCGGAAGCCGGAATCCAGTCCGGTCGAATCTGGAGTTGCGCCCGACGCTTGGTGCCGGGCGGGTCTGAGACCCGCCCCTACCGGACTCTCCAAGAGTATTATCGAGGGAGAGGGGACCGGACCGGCGCCGGCGGCAGTTGCGCCTCCCCTGCGCGAACCGTCTAGTAGATCTCGGCGAAGGTGGGGAGGTACGAGGCCAGGGCGTCCGCCGCCGCCGCGCTGCTGGAGCAGAAGACGTGGTCGTCGTCGACGATCCGGAATCCCGCCTCCAGCAACGGGGCGAGGGCCGGGTGCGGGGCGGGCACGTCCAACCGCACCGCTCGCGCCCGCGGCCGGGCCCACGCCAACGCCGCGGCCACGCAGGCGCGAGCGTCGCCCGGGTCGGCGACGCCCAGCGGGCCGACGCCATACGTCCCGGACTGCTTCGGTTCATCGGCCATCCGCTGCACGACGAAGCCATAGCCCACGGTCGCGCCGCCGCGCCGGAACCAGAGCGGCTGGGCCGCCACCTCGTCGGCCACGAAGGCAAGGTCGTGCGGTCGATGCCGCAGGCCGACGCGGGCGTCCCAGGCAACGAACGCTGGGTCGTCCACGGCGGCCACCGCGACCTGGACGCCGCCATCGAGGTCGCGTACATCGAATCGCTCTCCGCGCAGCTCATAGACCGGCCAGCGCGGCGTCATGCCGGCACGGACGTAGAGACCGACGGCCCGCCGGTCCCGCGAGCTGAGGGTGAAGCGCTCGGGGACGTCGGCCGGCATCACGGCCGCGAGCAAGCGACGCCCGATGCCGCGGTTCTGCACGTCCGCCGCGACGGCGAGCTCCGCCAGGACGGCCACGTCGCCGCGTATCAGCGAGGCCGCCATGCCAACGATGCGGTCGCCGCGCGCGGCGACCCAGACCGTGCCGGTGGCCACCTCGTGCGCGTAGAGCGACAGGGAGTCGTCGCCGGGCGACGGCTCTTCCCGCTCGGCCTCCGCCCACAGCCGGTCGAACTGAGTGATATCGCTCGCGCGGGCGGGACGCAACTCGATGCCGTCGGGCCGGTCGGGCGTCACTCCTCGCGGTATTGCCGCAGCGCGTCCCAGTTGAACTCGACGCCGAGGCCGGGTCCCTGGGGCAGCATCACAGTGCCGCGCTGCGTGAGCTCCAGCTTCTCGTGAAACATGACCTCGTTGAGACCGGCGACGTTGGGGTTGTAGTACTCGAGGATCAGCGGGAACGGGAACGCGGCCAGCAGGTGAATGTGGATCTCCTGCAGGCCGTGCGGGGCGATGGGGATCTCGTAGGCCGAGGCCAGGGCCGCGACGCGGCGGTACTCAGTGATTCCGCCCAACACCATGGCGTCGGGATTGGCGATGCGCACGGCGTCGGACTCGAACAGCTCGCGAAAGCCCCAGCGGGTGTACTCGTTTTCGCCGGCGGCGACGGGCACGCTCGAGGAGTTGGCGACGGCGGCGCTGCCGGCCATGTTGTCGGGCGAGACCGGCTCTTCGAACCAGAAGGCGTCGTAGCTTTCGAGGATGCGCGCCATGCGCACGGCGTCGGCCGTGACGTAGGCGTTGTTGGCATCGACCAGCAGGTCCACGTCGTCGCCGATCGCGTCGCGCACCGCGGCCACGCGGCGCTCATCCTCGCGCAGGGAGACGGCGCCGATCTTCATCTTGACGGCAGTGGCGCCTTGCTCGACGTATCCGAGCATCTCGTCCTGCAGCTCGGGGATGCCCTTGCCTTCTTCGTAGTAGCCGCCCGCGATGTAGGCGCGCACCTCGTCGGTGTAGCCGCCCAGCAGCCGGTAGAGCGGCTGACCCACGGCGCGGGCCACGACGTCCCACAGCGCAATGTCGATGGCCGAGAGCGCGCGCGTGGTGAGGCCCTTGCGCCCGAAGATCTTGGGCTGGTAGAGCCGGTCCCAGATGCGCTCGACGTTGAAGGGGTCCTCGCCGATCACGGCTTCGGACATGTTCTCGATGACGGTCACCAGCACGTCGCGCCCCGACGGAAGGCCGAGCCCGCCGCAGATGCCGACGCCCTCGATGCCCTCGTCGGTCTGAATCCGGACGACGACGTTCTTGGAGTGGGTGTAGGTGTACTTGCCGTTGGTGATCGGCGGGTCATGCGGCTTGGCGTAGACCTCGGCGGAAACGCGCGTCACCTTCACGGGGCACCTCGGGCGGTTGTGGAGCGGGGATGTACGCAGCAAACCACCGGCGGCGGCGGGGGTCAACCGATGGGCTGGGCGGCTCCGATGGCGAAGGTGGTTTCGGCGTGCGCCGCGCCGTCCACCATGATCTGCACGACGTAGCGCCCGAGGCACTCCGTCTCGTCGATATAGAAGGCGAAGAAGCCGCGCCGCACGGCCGTCTGGGGCGCCAGGGTGAAGCTGCCGGCGCAGCCTTCGTCGGCCCGCCAGGAAAAGCCAAGCTCGGCGCCGGTCCGGACATTGATGAACTCGACCGTGATGTAGACCCGCTGCATGGGATCGAACGTGGTGGTCTCATTCACGGGTCGCTGGAGTCCGTCCACGCCTTCAGCCGTCGCCACCCGGCCCACGGAAGCTCGCGCGTTGGGTGGGGGGACGATGGCGGTCGGTGTTCGGTTGACGGACCGGGGCGGCTCGGTGGGCGCCGGAGTGGCGATCGGAGCGGGCGTCGACGGCGGCGCGGCCGTCGGCGTGACTCTTTCGGTTGGCAGCGGCGTGGCGCTGCGATTCTGCAGCGACGTGGAGGGTGTTTGGCCGGTGGGCGTTTGCCGGAGCTCGGGCGTTGGGGCCGGGGTGGGCGGCGGCGTGGGAGTGACGGTGATGACGATGATTCGCGGCGTTGGCGTGGCTGCGGCGACTGGCCCAGGCGCGGATTCAACGTCGCCGCATGCGCCGACCAGCAATGCCGTGACGCCCACGATGATCGTCGGCGCCAGCCGGGAGAGCCGTTTGCGCATCGACCTCGCCTCTGGGCCGTACCTCCACCCACTCGATCCTGTGGACGGATTGCGGGACGGAAGATGGCGCGGGCCGCTTTGCCGCGCGCAGTAGGAGTCTAGCAATCGATAGTGGGCCGTCGTGGCGTTCAAGATGCCGCGTGGAAACGCATCAACGCGTGCGCCAGTGGACCGGCTAACCTGACGGTCCAGCGCATGTTTCGTCTCCCCGGCTTCACCATTGGCGACTCCTGGTTTGTCGTTGGCGACGGCGTGGCCCATTGCTTCTTCTGCACCTCGCCGGAGCCGCGTCCTTCCTGGCACTGGGATATCGGCCACGCCGTCAGCCGAGATCTGGTGCATTGGGAATACCTCGGTTTCGCCCTGGAGCGAGGCGCCGGTGAATCCTGGGACAGCCAGACCCTGTCCACCGGTTCCGTCCTGTTTTGGCAGGGGCGATACTGGATGGCGTACAGCGCCCTGCGCCGGAATGAGAACCCGCCGACGCGCAAGGTGCATCGCGTGGGCCTGGCCGCTTCGGACGATCTGTATGGCTGGACCAAGTGCGAGAGCAATCCGGTCAACGAGCGCGATCCCGGTCTCTACGAGCGGCTCGGGCCCGTGCACAAGGCCTTCGGCCAATGGCGAGACCCATTTCTCCTTGAGGTCGAAGGCCGCCTGCATCAGATCGTGTGCGCCCGAAGCAAGCATCCGGACCGCAGCCGCCGGGGCGCGGTTGGGTTGGCGACCAGCCGGGACATGCGCGCGTGGCGGGTGGAGCCGCCGTTGGACGTCGACCCCATCGCCACCGAGATTGAGGTCCCGCAGGTGTATCGCATCGACGGGCGGTACTACCTGTTGTTCTGCACCTCGGCCGACCGCATCGTCCCGTGGTTCAAGCGCCGGTTTCCCGGGCATCCCTTTCGGAGCGCCGACTTCTCGATGGTCGGCGAGTCACCGCTGGGGCCGTTTCATATCCATGGCACCGGCGAGGTGCTGCCGCCCGACGCGCCGGTGCAGCCCTACGCCAGCCGCCTCATCCAGTGGCAGGGGGAATGCGTCATGCTCGGCACGGCCACCGTCGACGGCACGCGGTGCATCTGCGACCCCATCCCGGTCGTTGCCACCGATAGCGGCATCCGGGCTGCGTGAGCGTCGGCGTCCCGGCTCCCGAGTCCGTGCCGGGTTGACGGGCGGTTCTGTACATTGCCGGCCACGGCGGCGAGTCCTCGGACCATCGAGTCCGGGAGAGGCGAGGGACCAGTGGCGCAGACAACCGTTGACTACTTTGCGGATCGGGGCTTCACCAACCAGGCGGTTCTTCGCACCGATCTGGATCGCTGTGAGCCGGCGGAGGCGTTAGGGACGAATCCGCGGCATCGCCATTGGCGCGCCATGGCCTACGCGACCGACGACCTCTCCGGCACGATGCTCTTGGCCGGACCGAACACCGCCGCGCCGAACGTGCGCTATCCGCTGGAGGCCCAGGGCTGGCACGCGGTGTCGATCGGCGTCCTGCCGTCGCGAGCCGGCGAGAGCGACGGTCACGCGCTGCGCGTGCGGCTCAGTGGCGACTCGGTCGAAACGATGCTCAAGAGCGGGGGCGAGGCATCACACGGCGTCCATGATCGGGCGATCGTGGAGATGTTCTGGAAGGTTGCGGACCTTTCGGATCAGGATCTCCATATCGGCCAGGTGGCCTGGCAGGAAGCTCCGGGCGACGGCATTGGGTCGATGCGCTGCATGCACGCGCGGATCGCCTATATCAAGCTCGTACCGCTGACCGACGCCGAGGTCGAGGTCGTTCGCGCCGATCGAGGCGAGGCTTCACATCGCACGCTCTTCGCGCACCAAGACGCGCACGGGCCGCACTGGCTGTGGCGCATGACGACGGCGGATGAGGTTCGGCGCGAGCTGGAGCCCTACCGCGACACAGACTTCTCGCGCATGTATTGGGAATGCGGCCAGGGCGACCTGATGTACAACCTCACCAACATCGGGCGCCGCTGCACGTTCGACGGGCTGGACGACTTCGACCGCGTGGGCGACCGCCTGCACGCGGAGAGCTGGCGGGCCTTCGCGGCCCAGGGCATCGACCCGCTTCGCGTTGCGCTGGACTACTGCCATGAGCTCGGCATGGAGTTCCACGCTAGCTGGCGGGTGGCCGGATTCCACTTTCCGCCGCCGCATGACCATTTCGACCACGGCAACGGCATCTACAAGCAACATCCGGAGTGGCGCGGCGAGGACCGGAACGGCGTGCGCACGCCGCGCATGGCCTATAGCTTTCCCGAAGTGCGCGCCCATGCCGTGGATTTGCTGCGGGAGGTGGCGCAACACCCGATCGACGGCGTCTGTTTGCTGTACAACCGCCGGCCGCCGCTGGTGGAGTATGAGCGCCCGATCGTCGAGGGATTCACGCGAACGCACGGGGGCTTCCCGCGACTTCTGCCGCCGGACGATCCCACCTGGCTGCGCTACCGGGCGCAAACGCTGACGCAATTCATGCGCGAGGTCCGGGAGGCGATGGACGAGGAGGCGGAGAAGCAGGGCCGGAGCCGGATCCACGTCTCTGCCGTGGTCGGCGCCACCGAGCAGGAGAACCTGCAGATTGCCATGGACCTGCGCGCCTGGGTGGACGAGGGCCTGGTCGACACGCTGATTCCCTACTCGTCGGAGCTGGGAATGGACAGCTCGCTGGAGGCGTGGACGGATCCTGAGGCCGCCAGGTGGCTGCTGGACCTGACTGAGGGAACGCCGTGCAGGGTTGCGCCCAACATCATGCCGCGCCATCTGTCGCCGGAGGAGTTTCGCCGCCGCGCCGACGGCCTCTACAAGACCGGCACGCCGCACCTGTTCTTCTGGGACTGCGCCGGCCCCGCGGGCCGAGCGAACTATCAGGACATGTGGTCGTCGCTGAGGCGGCTGGGGCATCGCGAGGAGATAGCCGCCTGGCGAGCGGCCGGCGAGGCGGGGCTGGTCACGCCGATCCACAAGCTCAATCTCCTGGGCGACTGGGATCTGAGCTACCAGACGCCCGGATAAGGCGCTTGCGGGAGGGTCTGAAGAGTCGTTTCCAATGGAGGGGGACTGGGTGGCCGAACAACCTTGGTCTTGAACGCTAGCCGTTGACCCCCATCCCGACCTTCCCCCTTCTGTTCAGACCGGGTAGATGGTTTACGGGTGTTCGGAGACATGGTTTACACATTTAGGCTGGCTTCCGCAGGTCCACGACGTCGAGTTCGTCGGTCAGGAAGTGGATGGTCCAGC
>JAPPNP010000069.1 GCA_028873795.1 Chloroflexota bacterium | reverse complement strand
CCCTTCTTCAAAGCTGCAGAATGCTCCTGGTGCTGTTGAAGCACCACAGATTCGGATCACCCACCCGTTCCATCCGCTGCGGGGCACCCGCTTCCCCTTCGTGGTGAACAAGTCGCTGTGGGGAGAAGACCGGGTCACGGTGCAACGGCCGGACGGCACGGTCTGGTCGATTCCGGTTGGCTGGACGGACTTTGCGCCACCGGACCCTGCGGTGGTGGCGGGGCGCGGGCGTGCGCCATTTCGACTCGATGACCTGCTGCGGCTCGCCGAGATGGTGCGCGAGAAGGTCCGGACATGAGCGGCGGGGGCGTCACGGAGATTCCGTCCATAACGTCACGCGGATTTCATCCACCAGGAGTGAGCAGTACGACGCCATCGGCGCGAGGGTGTGGTAAAAGTAGCCAAATAAAGCGGCGCTGTGTCTGGGCCAAAGATCAGATTCTCCTTGACGCCGCCGAGGCGAGTTGTCATAATTACTGTGACATACGCGATGCGACGTCCTCCCAAGCTGCCGCCCGACGCCAAGACCCAGGCCCTCCGCGAGGCAGGAGCCCTGCATCCGCACCCCGAGGCCGTGCGCGACGACGCCTTTGTGAGCCATCCGTTCTTCGACCCGCGCGACCGCGTACAGGTCAAGTACGAGATGCTGCGCCGCCACCAGGTCGATGGACGGCCGGTGACCGAGGTCGCCGCCCGCTTCGGGGTCAGCCGCCAGACGTTCTACCTGACCGCGGCCGCGTTCGAGGCGCACGGGATCCCGGGGCTGGTGCCCAGGCGTCCCGGACCGAAGGGGGCCCACAAGTGCACCGACGCGGTTGTCGACTACGTCGAGCGCTGGCGCGCGGGCGAAGACGTGCGGCCGGACGAGCCGCTGACGGCGGCCGTGGCGCGGCGCTTCGGCATCTCGGTTCACGCCCGCTCGCTCGACCGGGCGGTGGCGCGGCGCAAAAAAAAACCGCGCCCGCAGAAAACCCCATGACCCCGTCACGCCTCGACCTCGAGCAGGTGCGGCAGCAGTACGAGGTCGCGCGGCAGGAGGCCGCCACCGATGTCGCCTTCTCTCGCCACGGCTACGGGGTGGCGCTGTTGATGAGCCGCGGCATGCCGGCGTGGCTGAAGGCCGTCGCGACCCTCTGTCTGCCGCCGGTCGAGCCGCCGCCGGCCGACAGCGACGGCCTCGACCTGGCGCCGCCCGTCCGTTCCGAGATGGCGCGTGTGTTGGCGAGCTTGGTACTCGGCCGCATTGTGGAGGGCATATCCCCATGAGTCAATCGACCGCGGTCACGGCGGACCATCTGCGTCGCCTCGCCTTTCTCTACGTGCGGCAGTCCTCCTTGCAGCAGGTGCAGGAGCATCAGGAGAGCACTGCCCGGCAGTACGCCCTGAAGCGGCGGGCCTTGGCGCTGGGCTGGCCCGTCGAGCGGATCGTGGTCATCGATGACGACCTCGGCCTGTCGGCCGCGTCGGCGGCCGAGCGGACCGGGTTCCAACGCGTCGTCGCCGACGTCGGCCTCGGTCGCGTCGGCATGGTCATGGGGCTGGAGGTTTCGCGGCTCGCCCGCAACTCCAGCGACTGGCATCGCCTGCTGGAGATCTGCGCGCTGAGCGAGACGCTCATTCTCGACGAAGACGGGCTCTACGACCCGGCCCACTTCAACGATCGGTTACTCCTCGGACTCAAAGGCACCGTGTCGGAGGCGGAGCTGCATGTGCTGCGCGCGCGCCTGGTCGGCGGACAACTGAACAAGGCGCGCCGCGGCGAGCTGTGGATGCGGGCCCCGCTGGGCATGGTCTTCGACGCCGGCGGAAGGCTCATGCTCGACCCCGACGAGCAGGTGCAGGGCGCCGTCCGGCTCGTCTTCGACACCTTCGCTCGCGCCGGCTCGGCCGGCGCGGTGGTGCGCTACTTCCAGGAGCAGCAGATCGCGTGGCCGCGGCGGGTTCCCAAGGGACCCCGTCTCGGCGCGCTGGTCTTCGGCGAGTTGGAGCGTCACCGTGTGCTCGACATCCTGCACAATCCGCGCTACGCCGGAGCCTACGTCTATGGCCGGACCCGTCAGCGCAAGCTCCGCCTCGCCGGGCAGGCGGGGTATCGGCGGCTTCCCCGCGAGGAGTGGAAAGTCTTCCTGCCTGACGCGCACCCCGGCTACATCACCTGGACGCAATTCGAAGCGAACCAGGAGGCGTTGCGCGCCTGCGCCCAGAGCTGCGGCGCAAATCGGCGCAGCGCGCCGCGCGAGGGCGTGGCCCTGCTGCAGGGGCTCGTCATCTGCGGCCGGTGCGGCCGCCGCATGACGGTCCGCTACGTCGTGTCTCACGGTCATCCGGAACCGCTCTATCGCTGTCAACGCCGGGGGATTGAACGCGCGGAGCCAGAGTGCCAGAGCCTGCCGGGCGCGGCGATCGACCGTGCGGTCAGCGACCTTGTGCTCGAGACCGTCACCCCCGCGTCGATCGACGTCGCGGTCGAGGTGTTCGAGGAGCTGCGGTCCCGGGCCGCCGAGGTCGACCGCGCCAAGCGGGCGCAGATTGCCCGGCTGCGAGAGGACGCCGAGCTGGCGCAGCGGCAGTTTCTGCTCGTGCGCCCCGAGAACCGGCTCGTCGCCGACAACCTCGAACGGCACTGGAACAAGGCGCTGCAGCGGGTGGCCGCGGCCGAAGAGGCGTACGCCGGTGCGGACAAGACCCGCACGCCGCCGGTCACTCCCGAGATGCAGGAGCGGGTGGCGGCATTGGTCGCCGACCTGCCGCGCGTCTGGAATGACCCGCGCACCCCGGCGCGCGACCGCAAGCGGATGCTGCGGCTGCTGATCGAGGATGTCACCCTGCTGCGCGACGACATGGTCCGAGTGTCCATTCGCTGGCGGGGCGGCGCCACCCACCAGATCGAGTACCCACTGCCGCTGGCGGCGCCGGATCTGCGACGTACTCCCGCCGCGGTCGTCGAGCAGGTCCGCGCGCTGGCCACCGAACAGACCGACGCGCAGATCGCCGACACCCTCAACGGACGGTGGCTGCGCACCGGGACCGGATTGCCATTCAGCCGCCTGCGCGTCCGCATGCTGCGCGAGGCGTACGACATCAACAGTTACGCCGAGCACCTGATCGGGGCGCGCTGGCTGACCGCTCCGCAGATGGCCGAGCTGCTCGACGTGCATCCGGCCACCGCCAAGCGCTACGCGCACGAGGGCGTGCTGCGCGCCGTGCGCGCCGACGACAGAGGCACGTTACTCTTCGAACCGCCCACCGGACCGCTGCCCGTCGCCCATCCGGGAAAACGGCTACGCGACCGGCGGCAGCACCCAAAGCTTGTATCGCATGTACAGGAAGGTGCGTAGTATGAAGCCTGAAACTTCTCCCAGCCCTTCGCCGGCGCGCAGAACTCGGCGCGGAACGGATACGCGCCCCGGAACGCCTGGAACGCCTCGGTCTGCACGCGGTCCCGACCGGCCAGGATGTCCTTGACCGCCAGCGAGGTGTTATCCAGCACCACGCGATCCACCACGCCGCCAAAATAAGCGAACGCCGACTCGATGCCGTCGAGCAGCGACTCGAGCCGCTCGACCGGGTACGCCTTGGCGAAATACGCATTCGAGTACGGCAGCGTCGCCACCAGGTACTTGATCTTGCGCGGCGTCCCGGCGATGTCGACCCACGACTCGCCGAAGTCGACTTCCATCGTCGTCCCGGGAGCCACGCTACGGTGCACGAAGGCCTCCTTCGACAGGACCTTCCTGCGCAGCGGCGCGACGTAGTGGCGCACCGTACGCAAGGAGAACGGGCCGGCCAGCGGCAGCAGCAACCGCCGGATCCGCTTTGCGGTCAACTTGGAGTCATCGCGCAACCACTGCGCGATCTGCTCCCGCCACGGGTCCAGACTGCACACCCGCGGCGGCGACACCCGCTCCGGCGCCGTCGGCTGGTCTACGGCGCGGCGCACCGTCTTGACGTCCAACTGCAGCCGCCGCGCAATCTCCTTCTTCGGTACCCCCTCCACCAGATGCAGGTGGCGGATCTCGGCCCACTGACTCATCCTGATCACCTCCGCGTCCTCCT
>JAPPNP010000024.1 GCA_028873795.1 Chloroflexota bacterium | reverse complement strand
CCCGCCCCCCCCCCCCCCCCCCCCCCCCCCCCCCCCCCCCCCCCCCCCCGCGCCCACCGGACACGCAGCGCGGGCCACCGAATGTCGCCGGCTCTTTTAAACCCTGAGCGGGTGGTCCTCGTCGAGCAGGGCCTGGATCGGTTCCTCGTCGATGTGGCTGGCGTCGGTGCGGATGTAGTGGCAGGCGTAGGCCCGCCGCCAGGCGTCGCTGGTGTTGGGCGCAGACATGTGAAACGTCAGCAGGTGGTGGAAGATCACGCCGCCCGCGCGCACTGGCGCGTGCACGGGCTCGGGCAATTCGAGTCGCTCGGGAATCAGATGCGTCGTTCCGCCTTCCCACACGTGCGGCACGGCGCCCTCCAGATGCGAGCCCGCGAAGTACTGCATGCAGCCGTTGGCAACCGTGGCGTCGTCCAGCGCGCACCACACGGTCACGCCCCAGTCGGCCGGGTCCACGCCGAAGTGGGCGTTGTCCTGGTGCGGGGGCTTTGCGCTGCCTTGCCGCGGTGGCTTCAGGAACGCCTGATCGGAGTACAGGCGCAGCGGTTCGCCGATGAGCTGGCACACCATCTCGAGCAGCTCCGGCGACTCGGCGTGCCGCTGGAACGCGGCGTCGTGCGGCGCCAGCTCGTTCAGCTTGCGGGGCAACGCGCCGTCGGTGGGCGCGTCGGGCTCGAGCTGCACCCCCATGCGCTCGGCCACGTCGCTGCCCGCAGGGGACGTCACGGCGTCGATGCGCCGGCGCATTTCCTCCACGTGGGTCGCAGGCACGACATCTTCCACGACCAAATAGCCATCGGCGCGGAATTGGGCGACTTGGGCGTCGGTCAGGGGCATGCGGGCAACCTCCGCGTCGGTCGAAGCTTCCCTACTCTAGCGTTTCCTCAAGGATTTCCGCCGCCTGCGCTTTACGCCGCTGGCGCAGCGTCTCGCGCAGCGCGGGATCGGCCGTGGCGAGAATCTGCGCGGCCAGGATCCCGGCGTTCACCGCGCCGGCCTTGCCGATGGCGACCGTGGCGACGGGGATGCCGCGCGGCATCTGCACCGTCGAGAGCAGCGAATCGAGGCCGTCCAGCGACCACGCCTGCATAGGCACGCCGATCACCGGCAGCATGGTGTGCGCGGCCACGACGCCGGCCAGATGCGCCGCGCCACCGGCGGCGGCAACGATTACACCCAGTCCGCGCGACTCCGCCGAGCTCGCGTACTCCATTGTTTCGGCCGGCGTGCGATGCGCCGAAAGCACCCGTGCCTCGTGCGCGATGCCCAGCTCTGCGAGGGTGTCGGCGGTGGACTTCATGGTGCCCCAATCGGAGGAACTGCCCATCAAGATGCCGACTTTCGGGCCGGCGGAATCGTTGCTCATGGATTCGTCACTCGCCTTGTGCCAGGGAATACGCGCGCTCGCCGTCAAACGTACACAAGTGCTCGGTTTTGGTGAAATCCAGCCCCGTCGCGGCAATGCGCCCCAGAAGGGCGACGATTTGGGCGTGATCCACGGCCGCGCCGTCGCCGCCCGTGAATCGGGCCCGCCACTGGTCGACCAATAGGCCGTCGGCCACGTTGACGGGCCAGACCTGGGCGCCGCGGTTGCTAATCATCTGCAGGGACAGGTCGGCGCCGTCAGCTTCGTGAAGCTGCCGCGCGAGGTCCTCGGGCTGTCCACCGCTCCAATCCAGGAAGACATCGACGCCGACGGTCAGCTTGGCTGCTGTCGTGCTCGGGACCGAGGCGGGGTGCACCGGGGTTCGGCCGCCGACGCCGTAGACGGCGACCGGCAGGGTTTGGGGCAATTGACCGATTCGGTCGACCACGGCTTGGCCAAACTCACGCGTGCCGACCTTGGCCTTGCTGTACTCCGGCGTGTGGATGTCGTAGGTGTGGATGCCGTCTTCCAGGGTCCGCAGCCAGGCGTTCTGCACCCGACCGGCCACATCGGCCTGGCCGATGTGGTCCAGCATCAGCACGGCGGCGTTGAGCAGACCCGACGGATTGGCCAGGTTCTGGCCCGCGCGGCGCGGCGCCGACCCATGGATGGCCTCGAACATCGCGGCGTTCTCGCCGATGTTGGCGGCGCCCGCGAGGCCGACCGATCCGGCGATCTGCGCCGCCACGTCGGACAGGATGTCGCCGTAGAGGTTTGGCAGCACCACGACGTCGAACATCTCCGGCGTATCCGCCAGCTTGGCCGCGCCGATATCGACGATCCAATACTCGGCCTCGATGTCCGGGTACTCCGCCGCAAGCTCGTCGAAGACCTCATGAAAGAGGCCGTCCGACAGCTTCATGATGTTGTCTTTCGCGAAGGCGGTCACCTTGGACCGACCGTGGTGGCGCGCGTACTCGAAGGCGTAGCGAATGATGCGCTCGCTGCCCGGGCGGGAGATGAGCTTGAGGGACTGCATGACGTCGGCGGATTGGCGGTATTCGATCCCGGCGTAGAGGTCTTCTTCGTTCTCCCGGATCAACACCACGTTCATGTCGGGGTGGTGCTTGGTCTGGATGTAGGGATGGAACGTGGCGGCGGGGCGCACGTTGGCGAAGAGGCCGAGCGCGACGCGCGTGGTGACGTTGAGGCTCTTGAAGCCGCCGCCCTGCGGCGTGGTGATGGGCGCCTTGAGAAACACGCGGGTGCGTCGGATGGACTCCCACGCGGCGTCATCGATGCCGGTAGTGATGCCGCGGCGATAGACCTTCTCGCCGATCTCGATGACTTCAGGCTCGATGCGCGCTCCGGCGGTTTCGAGCACGTGCATGACCGCCGGCATGATCTCGGGGCCGATGCCGTCGCCATAGGCCACGGTGATCGGGGTCTTATCCGTCATTCAGGACTCCTGCGCGAGGCAACGGCGCCTAGCATATCGCCGCCGTCACTGCGCGTCTCCGGCTCGGGTCGCGGCGCTCACGCCCAACGCAGCGTGGGGTCGCCTGGCACGTAGCGAACGAACTCGCCAAAGGCCGTCATGAGCTGTCGCACCCGCTCGCGCAGGCGCTCGTCGGTGAGCCGGCCCTGGTCGTCGAACGCGCCCCAGGCGCCGGCCACAAACACCTCGGGGTCGATCATCACGCGCATGCTGTTGTGCAGCGCGATCTCGCGCAGGTGCATCTGCGCCCGCACCGTGCCGAAGCGACCGCCCGCGCCCATGATGGCCATGGGCTTGCTATCCAACGGCGAGTCGGGCGGACGCGACGCCCAGTCGATGGCGTTCTTGAGCACGCCGGGGATGGAGTAGTTGTACTCCGGCGTCGCGACCACCAGGCCGTCGGCGGCGGCAAGGGCGCGGCGAAAGTCCTCGACCGGCGCGGGGATGCCGTCGTTCTCGAGGTCGCGGTTGTACAGCGGGAGTTCGGCAAGGTCCACGATGTCGAGGCGCACATCGGCCGGCGCGAGGGCCTGCGCTTCTCGCAGCAGCGCCGCGTTAAACGAGTCGCGGCGCAGGCTTCCGGCGATTCCCGCCAGCACTACCTCTTCGGCCATCGATTCAACCTGCCTCCGCGCGCCGCAGCGCCGGCGATTGGTCTCCCGTCACCATGATCGGCGGACGGCTTGGCGCGGCCAAGAGATTCTCGCGGCGTTGAGAAGGAAAGCTCATGGTGGCGGCGGCAGAAACCTGACGAATCTCGGTTAGCAGGCGGGATTGAGAGTCGCCCCCTTTGTCATTCCGAACATCGTGAGGAATCTAAGGACGTTGTGCCTTCTCCCCGCCCCTTAGATTCCTCGCTGCGCTCGGAATGACAGTTCAGCAGGCGTCCCACAGTCCGCCCGCACGCCAACGAATCATCCCCCGATAAGCACCCATTCACACCGGCATGTCGCGCTTGGTGTAACCCCGCCCGAACTCCGCGTGGGCCTCTCCACCGCCGATGATCCGAGCGCCGACTTCGTCGATCAGATGCCGCACCTGCTCCTCCATGGTCATGGCCGGGTCCGCCCAACTGCACAGGAACGGAAGCCCAGCCCTGGCACAGGCCGCGCGAACGGCATTGTGGGCGCCGATCATCTCCGGCGGATAGGGCGGGTCGTGGCGCGAGGCATGGCCGAACGACATGGCCATGTCACCCGGGCCCCACTCGGCAAAGCCAATTCCCGGCACCGCGGTGGTCTCTCGGGCGCGCTGCACCGCGTGCCGATCCTCGATCTTGAGACCCAGCATCAGCTCCCCGTCCGGGTTGAGCGGCCACGGATCGGCGGCGCGCAGGTAGTCCTCGGGGTCGAGTCCCCAAATCTCGGCCGCGGCCGACTGCCCACCCGCCCCGCGGGTGCCCTCACCCAAACCCGACCCGACGCCGATGGTCTGAAACGGATAGCGGCAGGCCTCGACGAATGCGCGCACGGCGGCGGGTTCCCGCGCGTGGCAGAGCAAGAGACCGTGAACGCCCGCAGTGAGGATGTGCCGAATCTGCCAGGCGTTGGCGTGAATCTCAGCCGCGGACGAGCCGTGGGCCGGCAGCGTGCAGATGACCGTGGGCGTGGGGTGACCGCTGCGCGTCGGCCCCGCATCGTGCAGGCCACGCATGAAGGCGGTCAGCCCGACGACATTGAGCGGAAAGTGCTCGAACTCGACGGTGAGGTAGTCCGCCCAGGTGCCCGCCTGCTCGCGGCCGGCGTCGTAGCTCAGCTCGGGCACGCCGTCCATGTAAATCGGTTGGCCGGATTCGAGCAACTCAATGCAGCGGTTGATGCGAGCCATGCGTTCTTCCTTCAGCCAAGCGGTCTGTCAGCCGCAATCCTACGCATCGGCGGAGACGAGCTTGCAGGCGGCCGCCAGCATGACCCGCGCGAGGTCCGCGCAGTTGGCGTCGAACTCGTCGGTGCCGAAGATGTTGCCCCAGGCGGGATCGAACATGTGGTCGCTGACGGTGAGGATGAGCCCGATGTCGACGCCGCGCACGTCGGCAAGGATCATCAGCGCGGAAGTCTCCATCTCGACGCCCAGGTCGCCCTCGGCGGCATAGCGCACCACCTTGCCGCGAAACTCGCGGTAGGGCGCATCGGTGCTCCAGACGCGGCCCTCGTGCACCGGCCGCGAGCCGGCGCGCGCGGCCTCCAGCAGCGCGTGCGTGGCGGGGCCGGACGCCGTGGCCGCATGCTCCGGCCCGGCGTAGTGAAAGGACGTGCCCTCCTGGCGCCGCGCACCGCTGGGCACCACGAGGTGACCGATGCGGATGTGCGGCTGCAAGCTGCCAACCGCGCCGCCGACGAGGATTGTGCGCGCCCCGCGCGCGATCAGCTCTTCGAGCGTCATCACGGTCTGCGGCGCCCCCGCAACCAGCTTGCTCAGCGCCACCGGCGACCCTTCAAGCTCGCCGACGTGCACGCCGCCCCAGGTTCGCCGTGCCGCAAGCGCGTCCGCCAGGGCGTCAACCGTCGGCGGCATGAACGAGGCGAGGACCAGCGGCGGTATGGCGAAATGCTCGCTCGCTCCCCTGCGCTCGGCCACCTCGCGCACGTGGCGTACAGGATCGATGACCGGCTCGTCGTCGCCGAACGCGTCGAGCCAGTCGAATGGCGAGGCTGATGGCATGTGGGCGTCGGTGGGGTGCTAAAGGCGAAGAGCGAGCCTAGCAGTCAACGGCAGCCGCCATGAGGCACACCCCACCAGGCTTGCCGCCCGCCGCCGCTAGAATGCCGCATGCCTGACGGTCCAATCCTCGTCATCGCCGGGGGCGCGGGGTTCATCGGCGCGAACTTCGCGCGCTTTGTCGCCGCCGCCCGCCCGGAGTGGCGGCTGCGCATCCTGGACAAGCTCACCTACGCGGGCGACCGCACCCGGCTGGACGGCGTCGATGCCGAGTTTGTCGAAGGCGACATCGCCGATCCGCAGGCCGCGGCATCGGTCCTGGCCGGGGCGCGCTGGCTGGTGAACTTCGCGGCCGAGACCCACGTCGACCGTTCGCTGCAGGACGCCCAGGCCTTTCTGCGCACAAACGTGACCGGAACCTTCGTGCTCATGAGCGCGGCCGGCGACGCCGGCGTCGAGCGCATCGTGCACGTGAGCACCGACGAGGTCTACGGCGAGAGCCACGGCCAGGCGTTTCGCGAAGGCGATCTGCTGCGGCCACGGAGTCCCTATTCCGCCAGCAAGGCCGGCGGCGACCTGCAGGTGCTGGCGCTCCACGCCACCTACGGCCTGCCCGTGTGCATCACGCGCGGGGCCAACACCATCGGCGGCTGGCAGCACCCCGAAAAGGCCGTGCCGCTGTTCACCATCAACGCCCTGCTGAATGAGCCGCTGCCCGTCTACGGTCGGGGCGAGCAGCGCCGGGATCGGCTGCACGTCGACGACCACTCGCGCGCCGTCCTCACGGTCCTGGAACGTGGCGATCCTGGCGGCGTTTACAACGTCGCCGCCGGCAACAATCGCGACAACCTCACCGTGGCGCGGGCGATCTTGGAGCGGCTGGACCGCCCGGAGTCCCTGATCCGGTTCGTGGAAGACCGCCCCGGCCACGACTGGGACTACATCATGGACGCCTCGCGGCTCGCCGACCTGGGCTGGCAGCCTGAGTACGACTTTGCGTCGGCGCTCAACCACACCATTGACTGGTACGTCGAGCACCGCGACTGGTGGGAGCCGATCGTATCCGGTGAGTTTCAGGACTACTACGACCGACAATACGGCCGGCGGCTGTCTACATCCGAGGCCTATCGGCCCTAGGGGTCCGGCGTGCCGGACCGGCGCGGCGGCACGGAACTCATGCGATGTGTCGCTGGCAAGATGTACGGGTCGAGTCTCAAGTGCGTCGTGATGGAGTTGAACGGCCCATGACAACCGCCACCGGCGACTCCCTCATCGCGCGACGGGGCTGGCGCGACGCGTGGGCCTGGATGCGATGGGATGTGCCGACGCGCATCGTGCTGCTGATCGGCGCGCCGCTGGTCTGGATCACCGTGGCGGGCATCGAGCCGTGGCGGATCGGGTTGCATCTGGACCTGGACCTGCGCGATTGGCTGCTGACCGCGCTCCTGGCCATTGCCGCCGGGCTCGTGTCGCTCGCCTACCGCCGCTGGCTATGGCGGCCCCGAGCCGCCCCCGACCGGTCGGCCCTGGCGCTGGAGTTGCCCTTCTTCGCGGTGCTGAATCCCGTCGCCGAGGAGGTGTTCTTCCGGGGCGCCGCCCTGTATGGGCTGGCCAACCTGGTGGGGATGCCCTGGGCGATCGCCATCACCTCCGTCGTGTTCGGCGTGCACCACGCACTGGCGCGGTTTCCGGTCTCTTTTCTGGTTCTCGGAACCCTGGGCGGGGCGATGTTCGGGATCGCGACGGCGCACTTTCACTCCATCATTCCGGCCATCGTCATGCACGCGGCCGCCGACCTGGCCATATTCGTGATGGCGGGGCTGATGGCCCGGCGGACCTGGGCCAATGACCTTCCACACGGGGTCCCGCAATCCCCTGTTGATAGACTTGCCGCACCGACCCCGTAGCTCAGTTGGATAGAGCGTGTGGTTGCGGACCACAAGGTCGGAGGTTCGAGTCCTCTCGGGGTCGCCATTCTGCTGACAAGATCCGCTCCGGTAGTTACAATGTGGTCACGATCGTGACTACAATCTGGCATATTGGTAGCAGCCACTTTCTAGCTGGAGGGGACCAGTCCCGTGGAACTTGCACTACGTGAAGCGAAAGCACGGCTGTCGGAGTTGATAGTCGCCGCTCAAAATGGCGAGCGGGTGGTCATCACCAAGCACGGCGAGCCTGCTGTCGAGCTTGTGCGCTTCCGGCAAACCGGTGGGATCGATTTTGACAAGCTAAATGCGGCACGACGGCGACTAGGCATCGAAGGGGCTGCGGAGGAATGGCCGGACGAATTCGATGATCCGGCATTCAGTCGCCGGGTACTTGGCCTCGAATAGGCGACCAAGGCCTGTGCGCCTGCTGCTCGACACCAGCTACCTCTACAAGCTGATGGCCGCACCGGATCACCTCTCCGACGCTGAGCGCATGATCCTGACAAATCACGCAGTGCCGGTCTATGTGAGCGCCGTATCCGTCTGGGAAATGCGTCTGAAGTTCAAGGCTCGGAATCGGTCCGGCGGGCGAGCGAGTCCGTTCGATCCGAATGACGTGGTCGCAGCATTAGATCAACAGAACGTGATTTTCGTGCCGATGACGGTAAGTCACGCCGCGCAAGACCTCGAAGTCCCCATCGCCCACAAGGATCCGTTCGACGAGCTTCTGCTCGTTCAGGCGCAAGAGGAAGGACTCAAGCTGCTTACCGTCGATCGTCAGCTCGTTACGCATCCGCTTGCTATCACGCCATAGATGTGATGGCCCTGGCGGTCAATGCGACCCTTTGAGGCACTGACCAAGACTCAACTCACTACCATGGGCGCATCAGACTCGTCTGGACAGAGGACTTCACAAAATGGCTGAGTCACTGCCGCTCGTACGGCGCTCCAGGGATCTCTTGTGAGTGAAACCTGCCGCCTGGGGGCCACCGGCATCACCGTCGGGCGGGTTGGCGTCGGCACCTGGCAATGGGGCGACACCAAGTACTGGAAATATGGGCGGGTGCACGGACGCGAGGACGTGGAGGGTGCCTTTGCCGCCGCGCGCGAGGCCGAATGCAACCTTTTCGATACCGCAGAAATCTATGGACGCGGTGAGTCGGAGCGAATCCTCGGTCCGCTTGCCCGCGCGTCGCGCGGAACGCTGGTGGCGACCAAATATGGGCCATTGCCGTGGCGGTTGCGGTCCACCTCGGTCGACGAGGCGATCGATCGCAGCCTGACGCGCCTCGGCGTCGACACGATCGACCTCTACCAAATCCACTGGCCGATTGGGCTTATTTCGCACCGGCGCCTCGCCGAGGCGCTGGCGCGCGCCGTGCGCGACCGTCGCATCCGCGCGGTGGGCGTGAGCAACTTCACCGCCCGCGCCATGCGGCGGATGCACGCGCGCCTGGCCGATCTCGGCGTGCCGCTGGCCTCGAACCAGGTCGAGTACAGCCTGCTGCGGCGCGCGCCCGAGACCAACGGCGTGCTCCGGGCATGCCAGGAGCTCAACGTCACGCTGCTGGCCTACAGCCCGCTGGCTCAGGGCATGCTCGCGGGCAACTACAACTTCAACAGCCGTCCGGGCGACGGCCGGCGCTGGTCGCCCCGGTTTCGCGATAAGGGCTATGAGGCCGCGGGCCCTGTCGTCGAGACGCTGATCAAAGTGGCCGACCGGCAGGACTGCCACCCGGCGCAGGTGGCGCTGGCCTGGCTGCTGCGGCACCCCGGAGTCGTGGTCATCCCCGGCGCCAAATACGCGGAGCAGGCCCGCACGAATGCCGGCGCCGTGGACGTCACGCTCAATCCCGAGGACGAGCGTGAACTCGACGTCAGGACCGAGAAGTTCAAGTACAGCGCCCTGCTCGCCCGACCCTTTATGGGGTAAACGGCTTCTAGGGAGCGGACACCCGTGCGCAACCCCTCCGTCATTCCCGCGAAGAGCCTGCCCCGTACTTGATACGGGGCGGGAATCCACCCTTCAATGAACCTGGGCGCGGATGAGGTTCGCCAGGTCATCCTCGAGTTTGGCCGGGTTTTGCCAAGGTCTCCGAAGGCGGGAATCTAGCGACCCTAGGCCTATTGGCCCACGAGTAGGGGCGACGCATGCGTCGCCCCTACCTCTCGACGCCAAGGTCTCGAAGTGCGGCTATTCCTCCGCCGCCACCGGATTGGACAGGACGCCGCAGCCGTCCACGTGCACCTCGACCACGTCGCCCGGCTTGAGCGCGACGGTGGTCTGCGGCGTGCCGGAGAAGATGACGTCGCCCGGCTCGAGCGTCATGTGCTGTGAGATGAAGCTCAAGGTCGTGTCGATGTCGTGGACCATGTCGTCCTTGGTGTTGGTCTCCTGCACCACCTCGCCGTTGACGAGGGTCTTGAGACCGATGTCGCGATAGTTCAGCCCGGTGGTGATCCACGGCCCGAACGGTGAGAAGGTGTCGCCGCCTTTGGCGCGCCACCACTGGACATCCTTGTCGTCGCCGTTTTGCCAATCGCGCTCGCTGACGTCGTTGGCGGGGCAGATGCCCAGGATGTGGCTCGGAGCGTCGTCCACCGAAACCTTGCGCGCTCGCTTGCCGATGATGACGGCTATCTCGCCCTCATAGTCGACGTTGACGCTGCCGGCCGGAATCACGATGTCCGCCCCCGGGTCGATCACCGACGACGGCGGAGCAAGGAAAGGCTGCGGCCGGGTGAAAGGCGGGCTGTCGCCCAGGTGGCTGTAGTAGTTTCCGGCGATATTCAGGATCTTGCTCGGCATCGTTGGCGACTTCAGCTTCACGTCGCTGAGCGCGGCTATGGCGCCGGTGCGCTGGAGGTCGCCGAAGAAGTCGCCGTCGATCTCGGCGACGTTGTCGCCCTCGCGGATGCCATGTCGAATCTCACCCTGGTATTCGTAGCGAACGAGGTCCATGAGCCGCGCCTTTCGCAGATTGCGTTGCGTCCCGGGCAGGATACGCGCTCGCCGCCCGGCTGTGTCGTCGGGTCAGTCGCGCGGCAGGGCGTCCGCGCGGCGCAGAGCGCCGAAGATTTCGAGCTGCTGGCGTTCCAGCTTCGTCCAATAGGCCGCGAAGTCGACATCCGACCAATCGCAGAAGCCTCGCCCGGTCTTGAGTCCCAGGTGCCCGTCGGCCGCCAGATCGCGGAGCGAGGCGTGCGGTTCGGCGGCGTTGGAAAGGTCGGGCCAGACGCGCTCCGCGCCCTTGGTTGTTATGTCAAGCCCAACGAGGTCTCGGTCGCGGATCACGCCCATGAGCGGCATGCGCGGCCCGAAGGAGAGGCCGGCCAGCTCGTCGATGTCCTCGGCAGAGATCACGCCGCGCTCCACCAGATCGAGCGCCTCGCGGAACAGCGCCTGGCGCAAGCGGTTTGCCACTTGTCCCGGCAGATCCACGTTGATGCGGACGGGACGCAGGCCGGCGCCGCGAAGAAGCTCGAGCACCCGGGTGACGGTGGCCTCGGAGGTGTGCTCGCCCTTGGTCACCTCCACCATGGGAATGATGTAGGCCGGGCGGAAGAAGTGGGTGGTGGTGAAGCGGTCCGGGCGACCGGTGGCGTCGGCGAGGACGCGGATCGGGATGCTTGAGGTGTTGGTCGCCAGGATCGTCTCGGGCCGCAGGTGCGGCGCCAGCTTGCCGTAGACCTCGCGTTTGACCTCGGCGTCCTCGGCGACGGCTTCGATGATGAGGTCGGCGGGCCGCAGCGCGGCGAGATTTGTGGAGGTGCCGATGCGCGGGAGCACGGCGTCGGCCGCGTCAGCGTCCAGCCACTCGTACTCCACGAGCAGATCGAGGTTTTGACGAATCTTGGCGCGGGCGCGGTCGAACGCGGTGGGGTCGGCATCGACCATGACGACCGGGTGGCCGGCGGCGGCAAATATCTGGGCGATGCCGTGTCCCATGAGGCCGGCGCCCAGGACGCCAATGGTTTCCGCGCTCATTCGAGATTCCCGCTCCCTGCGATTGCGCGCGCCATGCTACTAGAGCGGCAGCCGCTCGGGGCTCACGCCGGCGGCGCGGCGGGCGTCGAGTACTCGCCGATGAACCGGCGCAGCATCGGAATGGCGGCGGCGATGTCGGCGCGCTCGTCGCCCTGGCCCTCGTACACCAGGCTCACCCAGCCGTTGTAAGCCACCTCCCGCAGCGCGCG
Source organism: Chloroflexota bacterium (assembly GCA_028873795.1). GTDB lineage: Bacteria > Chloroflexota > UBA11872 > UBA11872 > UBA11872 > JAJECS01. The sequence goes on along the minus strand of JAPPNP010000024.1, from coordinate 30,706 downwards.
GAAGATGCGCTCGTAGTCCAGGCTGGTTTCGCGGCCGTCGCGCATCTCGTAGATCTTGGCGCGTACATGGGTGGCCGAGGGAGCCGTCCGCTCGATGCTGGCGAGATAGTCGTAGGCGGCGCGATCGGGGTCATCGGCGTAGCCGCTGGCGCCGGGCGATCCGGCGTATTGTCCGCAGTCCAGCACGTGCCCCATGTTTTGATGAGCGACGTCCCGCAGCATGCGCTCGACGTCTGCTCCGGTGCGTGCAATCTGCCGGTGGTTGTGGTTTTGCAGACTCACCCGCACGCCCAACTCGGCGCCGAACGCCGCCGATTGCCGCAACGCCGCGACACAGCGTGTCCAGGCGGCCGCCTCGTCGCCCGGCTCGGGAGTGCCGGCGAAGACCCGAACCTGCGGCGCCTTCAGGCGAGCCGCGGCGCGGATCCAGCGGTGGGTCATGGCGACCTGCTCGTGCAGGTGCTTTTCCGGTCCGGCGTAGGTGTTGCCAATCGAGACGCATGGGATCGAGAGCCCACGGCGGAGGCAGGCGCGCGCCACGTCGTCGAGCGCGCGGTGGTCGTCCGACGGCAATGCACCGGCGTAGAGATCGACGCCGTCGAAGCCAAAGTCCCTGGCCACGTCGAGGAACGACCAGACGTCCATCGCGCCCGCGGCAAACGAGCGCTTGAACGAGAGCGATAGCAAGCAGAGTTTCATCATCGGGTCATCGCCTCCCTTGTTCGAACGTTGCCCGCACCGCGCCGTCCGGCGGGCGTGAAAGCCGTCTGCTCATGCCGGAAGTGGCACGCCCACGACCCGGACTCTCGAGAACACGACGTAGTCGCGACCCGGATCAACCAATCCCGTGCAACCCAGCGAGAGCTTCGGGTATTCGTATTCCAAGCCGTCCTCGACGTAGCGTTCCTCCTCGTCGATAAAGAGCTGAACCGATCCGGCGTCATATACCAGAATCACCGTGTACGGCGCTGAATCTGCGGGAATCGCCAGGTTTTCGTCGTCCGCGACGACCTGAAGCTCGCCGTCGGTCACCCGAGCCCACGTGAACAGCGAGCGTTCACCATTCCAAATGTGGGGCCCAAGGTACAGCGTGTCTCGGCTGCGGAAACTCTCGTCAAAGCGGTCGTTGAAGGTGATCACGGCCACGGCGTCGCCAAACTTCTCGATCGTCGTGCGCACGGCGAAGTTGTAGCTCTCGGTCTCCAGATCGGATCCGCCGAATCCGTCGCAGCGGACCCGTCGGCTCCTGAGCAGCATCTCCGGTTCACCCGGCGGCGGAATCTCCGGCGGCGCTTCGCCAACGCGGATGTCGTCGAGCCAGGCATCGACCAATGCGCGCACTTCGGAACCGGGAATGACGAAGTTCGTGTTTTGAAGTTCGGTGAACCCGGCCACGGTCATGCCGATGACGTGCGCAGCCGTCGTCGCGACGGGCCCGCCGCTGCTTCCTGGGTTGAGAGCGGCATCGGTCTGGAGGTAGCTGATCCCTTCGTTCATGACGCGATTGGACAGGACGCCTGTCGTCACCGTCGGCAACAGCGGACAGTTGGCGCCGTCGTGGACCAGGGTCACGCCGTAGCCCAGCGCCACCAGCTCGTCGCCCGACTGCAGGCTGTCGGAGTCGCCCCAGGTTACCGGGACATGACCCTCGTCCGGGACCTTCAGCAACGCCATGTCGCGATCTGCGTCACCCGCGACGATCTCCGCTTCCGCTACGTAGCCCGTCGGGCTCGACACGACGATGACGCGGGCGTCTCGAACTACGTGCCAGTTCGAGACGGCATAGCCGTCGGCGGTGACGAAAAAGGCCGACCCGCAGCCCTGATCGGTCTGCACGCGCAGCAGGGACAGCTGAAGAAACTCCGCCGCATCGGCCACGGTCGGGCCGCGCGGGCCGCGGCGAGATTCCAGACCCAGTTCCAGGCGATCGCCTGGCGCCAATGGCGATTCAGGAGCGAACGCCAGGTACTGCCGCCAACTGCCATGGGGATATGTGCTATCGCGGACGGTGTCCCCAAGCAGGCGCAGCTTTACCGGCGAGCCGGGAGATTCCGGGTGGTATTCGAGCACTGCCGCCTGGAAGTACTGGCGAATGCGGTCGTCGACGGGCCGGGTCGGGTCGTGCAGCACGGCCCGTGGGTGGTTGTCCCGTCGCGCATCGGTCTTCGGATAGCCAAACGAATCAACGCCGCCGAAGCGGCTGAAGAAATCGGCGAATCCGATGCTCTCGCCTTCCACCGACAGGTTCGAGACCTTGTGGCCCCAGGGACCGAGCGCCGCGCCGGCGTTGGGATTGGTGAGGTCCGGCTCCACGCCCTGATCCTCCGAACCGCTCATCCCGCCGCCGACGTAGTCCCACGCGAGACGACGGAGGAATATGTGGGCGCCGCCTTCCTCCGGCGGCCGCCAGTCCACCACGCCGCGCTGGTAGTACTGCGTCAGCGTGCCGGGCATTTCCTCGAAGACGGTCGACGTCGGGAAGCCCCAGCGTTCCACGCCGCCGGTTCGCTCGAAGTGCCGCAGAAAGCGCGCCCGGAAAGGCACGCCGTCGGCAAACGTTCCGGCAACGTCGGCCACGTTGTGCTCGAGCTCCGGGAAGTACGCGACGGCGGAAACCTGTGCGGTCGCGAATCCGGATTCAGCCGCGAACGCCGGCGACGGCGCGGCCCAGACGACGGCCAGCATGGCCAATGCGAGAACTCGCGCCAGAGGCATTAGCGCGACCGCCCGCGACGCGTCGATCGGACGTGGAATAGCGCCGTTCCTCAGACCCCGCGAAGTCGCCGCCCAGCATGGCGCGGCAGTCCGCCAATGTCGAGCGTCTCGGCGTCGCGCGCAAATGCGCGCCTTGGCGAAATTTCGGTGAGAATGCGTGGCCACCGCAGTTGCCGGAACCGCCCGCGTTTGGGCGTTCGAGAGGCGCGACCGAGCATGACGAACAAAGATGCGGCGGACCTGCTGGAGGCCTTCGCGGACGTGCTGGAGATCCGCGGCGCCAATCAGTTCCGCGTGCGGGCGTTTCGCACCGCATCTCGCCGGGTGGACGGGCTGACCGTCGATCTTGGCGAGCTGGTCGCGAGCGACACGCTGGAGTCGGTGCCAGGCATCGGGAAGGGCATCGCGGGCTTTCTGCGCGAACTCGTCACCACGGGACGAGTCGCGGAGTACGACGAGATGCGCGCGGAGATTCCGCCCGGCGTCTTCGACATGCTGCGCGTGCCCGGCCTCGGCCCGAAGACGGTGGCCACGCTCTATACCAAGCAGCAGATCACGAGCATCGACGAGCTGGAAGCGGCGGCGCAAGCCAACGAGCTGGCGAAGGTGCGCAGCATCGGCGCCAAGCGCCAGGAACGTCTCCTGCGCGAGCTGCAGCGGTTCCGCGAGCGAACCGCGCGTCACCTGCTGGGCGACGTGTTGCCGCTCGCGGAGCACCTGGCCGCCCACGTGCGCCGGGCGCCCGGAGTCGGCGCGGCGACCTACGCCGGCAGCCTGCGCCGGATGCGCGAGACCATCGGCGACGTCGACATCCTGGCTGCCGCCGACGACCCGGACCCGGTGATGCGGCACTTCCTCGACCACGAGGCGATCGTCGAGGTGCTGGCATCGGGATCGTCGAAGTCCCGCGTGCTGGTGGCGAACAATCTCCAGGTCGATCTGCTCGTGGTGCCGCCCGCCAGCTACGGCGCGGCCCTCGTGTACTTCACCGGATCCAAGGAGCACAACATCGAGCTGCGGCATCGGGCGCTGGCCCTGGGCCTGTCGCTGAACGAGTGGGGGCTGGACGAGGTCGAGACGCAGGTTCGCCGGCCCGCGCCCGGCGAGGCCGATGTCTATGCGGCCCTCGGGCTGCCCGTGATTCCCCCCGAGCTGCGTGAGAGCCGCGGCGAGATTGCCGCCGCCGCCGACGGCGCACTGCCCGACCTGATCGAGCTATCGGACATTCGCGGCGAATTCCACGGACATTCGCTCTGGAGCGATGGCGCGGCGTCCGTCGCCGACATGGCCGCGGCGGCGCAAGCCGCGGGATACGACTACATCGGCATCACCGACCATTCGGGCAGCCTGCAGGTCGCGAATGGGTTGTCGCCGGAGCGTATTCGGGCGCAGCGGGCGGAAATCGAGCAGGCGCGGACCGACGCTCCGGAGATCCGGGTGCTGCACGGGAGCGAGGTCGAGATTCTGAGCGACGGCGGCCTGGACTACGACGACCCGTTGTTGGCCGATCTGGACGTCGTGGTGGCATCGATCCACAGCAACTTCAATCAACCGCGCGAGACCATGACCGCGCGGCTGATCACGGCGATTCACAACCCGCACGTGGATGTGATCGGCCATCCCACGGGGCGCATGCTCGGCTATCGCGACGGCTACGAGTTCGACCTGGACGCGGTGCTCACCGCCGCCGCCGAGACCGGGACGGCCATGGAGATCAACGCGTCGCCGGAGCGCCTCGACCTTGACGACGTGATGGCGCGCCGCGCCAAGGAGCTGGGAGTGCCGATCACCATCAATTCCGACGCCCACCGCCCCGAGAGCATGGCCTACATACGCTACGGCGTCGCCACCGCCCGCCGCGCGTGGCTCACCGCCGGCGATGTGCTCAACACCATGACGTCGGAGACCTTGACGGCGTGGCTAGGCCAACCGAAGCCGCGGCGCTGGTCACCGCATCGCTAGGACGGACCGCGTCAGCTAGTCGGCGCGGAACCGATCGGGGCTGAACGGCTCGATCGGGTAGCCGGGATCCTTGCCGACGAGCAACCGGGCGATGATCTGCCCGGTGAGCCAGCTCATGGTGACGCCGTGGGTGTGGTGCCCGGTAGCCAGCATCACGCCGGTGCGGGAGTCGCGCCCGATCAAGGGCAGACCGTCCTCGGAATCCGGACGGAATCCCGTCAGGATTCCCGTGAGCGTTCCGTCCGCCAGCCCGGGGACTCCCGCCGCGGCGGCGCGGAGCAGCGACTCGATGGCGCCGGCCCGCACCCGCCGGTCGAATCCCACGCGCTCCTTGGTGGCGCCGAAGATGAGGCGTCCGTCCGACCGCTGGCTCAGCGTGCCGGCGGGCCTGTGGATGACGTGGCGCGTGCGGATATTGGGCGCTTCGAAGGTGATGATGTGTCCCTTGGACGGGACGACCGGAACCCAGGGGAGCAGCTCACGCGCCCAGGGACCCGTGGCCAGCACGACGTGGTCCGCGCTGACAGTGCCGCGCACGGTCCGCACCGCCGCGTCGGCGCCACCCGAAAGGGCAACCACCTCTGCGCCCTGGTGCACGTCCACGCCCGCGGCCAGGAGGGCGCGATGCACGATGGGCGCCCAGCGGTGCGTGTCGACCTGCCCGTCGGGGTAGAGAGCGGCGCCGGTGACGTCGGGCGCCAGCACAGGTTCGCGACGGCGTGCTTCGTCCGGTTCCAGGAACTCGACATCGAAGCCAGCCTCCCGCTGCGCGGCGACGCGGGTCAGAAGTCGCTCGCGCTCGTCGTCCGTCAGAGCGACGCCCATGGTCGGGCCCGGGAGATAGCCGACCGAAGCGCCGCCAAGCGATTCCAGGAGCTCGGCGAATTCAGGAAATCCGTCGCGTCCCGCCAATCGCAGCCGCACCAGCGGCGTGCCTCCGTCGGCGTCGTACTGCCCGCAGATGAGCCCCGCCGCCACGGACGACGCCTCGCCGCAGATGCGTCCGCGCTCCAGGATGGCTGCCGAAAGCCCGGCCTGACGCGCGGCCAGCGCCACGGCGCAGCCCACGATGCCACCGCCGACGATGGCGACGTCGACGTTTCGCAAGTCGTTGCTCATGCCGTGCGAAGTCCCCGCAGCATCGATCTGCCGAGTACCAGCGACCTGGTCACGTGCACAGAAGGTAGGGCCTTTGATTCATAAAGGCCAGCCGCGCGGCGTTATCATGGTCGAGAATCGGTAGCGATCAATTGCGGGAGGAGAAGCACCGATGCAACAGCGGCTATACCGCAGCGAGTCGGACCGCATGCTGGGCGGCGTTGCCGCCGGATGGGCCGAACGCTTTGGTTGGGATCCGACCTTGGTCAGGATCGGGTGGGTGGTCGCGACGTTGCTGGCAAGCGGGATCGTGGTGCCGGTATATCTCGCGCTGTGGCTCATCACGCCGACCTACTCGCGGGTCCATGAGTCGGCACAGGCAGGCATTCCTCCCGCCCGGCCGGCGCGGCCGGGCAACTGGCGGGCGATCGCGGGCGCGGTCGTGCTCGCGGTCGGCGTGCTGGCGCTGCTCGGCACGATGGGCGTCACACTCGATCCGTTCTGGAGCCCGTTCACCGTCATCCCGTGGGCATGGCATGGTTCGAACGCCTTCGCGGTTGGCCTTCCGCCGTGGGGCTTCGGTAGCACGCTATTGAACCTTTGGCCGGTTGTCCTGATCGCGGTGGGCGCGGCCGTACTGTTGCTGCGAGCGCCGCAGACGGGAGCCAGCTCGGCCGCCGATAGCGCGGACACCAACGGCGAGACGGCGGAGGACAAGCAACCCTCACCGTAGGCGCGGCATTGGCAGTCGGAAACCGGGGCGCACCGTCACGCGCTGGCGATCGGCCTAAAGACCGTGCAGCGCGGCGAAGGTGAACCCAAACATGCTCAGCATGCCGGGCGCGAATGTGCCCAGCAGAAAATCCGGCGAGAGCTGCACCTCGTCCAGGAGCGCGTGTTCGAGCACGTCGGTTTGCGTGAGCTGCGCCTGCCGTGGGCCCAGCCGACGCAGCAAGCGCTCGGACTCGCTGCTCGGAATGTAGGTGTCGCCCAGGTCGTGGAGCATGCGGACCTGCGTTTGGATCCCGTCGGCCACGCCCACCGGCGACAGCGCGTCGAGACTCAGCGGCAGGTGCGCCTCCATCCGCCGTATGCGATAGGAGGCCTGCCGCGGATCGCGGTTGACGAAGAGCTCGAAGACGGCCCGACCCGACGCGCTGAGGTCGTCAAGGTCGATGCGCGCCAGCGCGTCGGGGTCCGGTTCGGGCGACCTGCCGGGAAAGAGGTCGTAGAGCAGCCGCTGATCGTCAGGGTTGGGCAGATGGCTGACCAACGTGTTACGCGCCACGCCCCAGACGTAGCGGTGCGGGGTGAATGGTCGAAGGCCGCCGTCTTCGAGGATGGTTCCGGTCGTGGCAGCCTGCAGCAGGGTCGCCAGGCTGTAGTACGAGCCGATGGTGGCGACGAACGCGACGTCGTCGGCGATGCGTGGGTCGGCGGCCGCGACCAGCGACAGCGACCCTCCGGTTGACACGCCCACGAAGGCGATGCGCTTGGGATTGACCTCCGGCTGCCGCCGCAGAAACTCGAAACCCGCCACCAGGGCGTCCGGGTCGCGATCGACCAGCCGGTAGGCCGCATTGCCCAGCTGCTCGGGCGCCAGCACCACGAATCCGGCACGTGCCAGCGACTCCGCAAACGCCGCCAGCACCGGGTGCCGCCGTCCGGTGACCTCCACGCCGTTGACCAAGATCAGCGCCGGGCCGGCGCCACCCGCCGCCGGCGCATAGAGATCGGCGGGGATCTCATCGCCCCCGCTGCTGGTGTAGCGGACGCCGCGCGCGTTCGGTTCGGCGGTCTCCGACTGGTCCTCGCCGGGGATCAGCGATGCCAGCGCGGCGCCGACGTCCACCGCCAGTCGCAGCTCATGGCGCAGCCCAACGACCAGGCCGATCAGCGCCAGCGCGACGCCGAGCGCCACGAACCCGCCGACGGGAAGCACCGGCCGCGCCGCCGCCGGTCCCGGAGTCAGTCGGACGACTCCGTCTCTTCGGCAACGAGCGGCAGGTTCGTTTCGCGAATCGATTGCAGCTCGCGCCGGTCCAGGGTCTGGCGAATGACCGCAAGCATCTCTTCGACCCCGCCGGGCTCAACGTAGCTGGAGGCGTAGCGCACCGAGGCGACCTCGTCGAGCGGTTGGAGCCGCTCGAGCACCATCTCCGCGAGCACGGCCGACCGCACCTCGGTTTGCCCCGTGTCCCGCAGCTCGGTCTCGATGCCGTCGGCCAGCGCCAGCAGGCGCTCGCTCGCCACGGGCCGCTTGGAACACGCCGCGCGCACCGCGCCGAATAGCTTGCCGCCGCTGAACGGTTCGCGTCGCCCGTCCGCCTTGATTACGGAGATGTCGAGGCGATCCAATCCTTCAACGGTGCCGAACATGAGGCCGCAGGGACCGCAGCGGCGGGTTCGCGCCACGCCGCGCGCGTTGACATCGGTGCGTTCGACCCGCGTCTCCGTGGACGAGCAGCGCGGGCACCTGAAGACTTCGCACCGTTCATAGGTGGTAAAGCGATGGCCGTTGCTGCACTCACGACGCCGGCGCACGGCATCCGGCGCCTCGCGCGAATCCACCACCTGCAGGCGATCCGTTCCACATTCCGGGCAGCGCAGCGTGAGTCTCCCAGCGCCCCAACGGCGCCCGAACCTAGCAAAGATGCCGGCCGCGTTTCACCGCATCCGCGTCGAGTCTCACGCCCCCGCGCGTCAGGGCGCCCACTAGGGGCGCCCCTACAAGAACTCGCTTTTCGCGTAGGGGCGGCCCTTGTGGCCGCCCGTATCGATCTCGCCGGACGCCCAACACCTTCGCCCCTGCAAGGCTCGTCGGATCCCCGCCGGCGGCGTACGCTGCGCGGCGACCGGACGTCTCCGGTCACCATGTCGCACATGCCGATGCCCGACGTTGCTCCAGACCAGTTGCCGCTTCTCGATGTCGGCGCTGTAAACCACGTCGCGATCAACGTGCGCGATCTGGATCGCAGCACGGCGTTCTATTCCACGGTGTTCGGATTGCAGCCGGTGCGACGCACGGGCTTTCGCCAGGTGCTGACCCGCGGCGAGGTGTCCGTGCACCTCTTCCAAGCGCCCGAACCGTCAATCGCCGCGCCGCCGCGAAACTGGGGGCAACTCGGATTGCAGCACGTGGCGTTCAGCGCGCCCGGCGGGGATCTGGAGTCGATCAAAGACCGGCTCGCGCAGCACGGCATTCACGCCGATGGCCCGGTGGCGGATGCCGATGGCCGGGGACTCTACCTGGGCGACCCGGACGGCATCATCATCGAGCTGCGCGCTCCGCCGGAGCGACCCGCCGGGGACGCCGCAGCGCCGAGATCACAGCCCTAGCCTGCGACCGGCGCGCGCGGCCTAGAATGCGGGGCTAGCAGCCATCACTCGCCGTAGGGGCAGCCCTTGTGGCTGCTCTGGACACCGACGGAACGGGCGCCCACAAGGGCGCCCCTACAAGGGATCAGCCGTGACGGCCCAAATCCCCGAAAGGACACGGGAGCAAGAGCCAGCCATGTACGCGGTGCTAATTGCCGGAGGCAAGGGCGAGCGCTTGCGGCCGCTGACGGCGAATCGGCCGAAGCCCATGGTCGAGGTGGCGGGTCGCCCCATCATGGCGCGCCAGATCGACTGGCTGATCGGCCAGGGCGTCGATCGCTTTGTGGTGTCCTGCGGCGCCATGCACGAGATCATCCAGGACTACTTCGGCGACGGAGGCTCGCTTGGCGTCGAGATCGTCTACGAGGTTGAAGACACACCCATGGGACGCGGCGGGGGCCTGCGGCTCGGCTGTGGCCGGATTCCCGCGACCGAAGAGCTGTTCATCGCCACGAATGCCGACGTCCTTTCGGCGCAGTCGCTGGCGCCGATGATTGCGCAGCATCGCGAGGACGGGAACACGGCCACGCTCCTGCTGACGCCGTACGTGAGCCAGTTCGGCATCGTCGAAGTGGACGGTCGACACGTGCGCCAATTCGCCACCAATCCGGTGCTGCCGCACTGGATAAACGGCGGCGTCTACGTCATGAGCCGCGAAATCGAGCACCAGCTGCCCGTCGTCGGCGACCACGAGGACTCGACGTTTCCCGACCTTGCCGCGCAAGGGAAGCTGGGCGCGTTTACCACCCGCGCCTGGTGGCGCTCCATGGAAAGCGTCAAGGACCACGCGCGCCTGGAGCAGGAGCTTGGCGAGCAGCAGCCGGGGTCGACCGGCGCGGGCTAGCCAGATACTGCCGCTTCAGGATCAGGACTGGCCGTCGGACCCCGCCGGCGCCCGCGCCTTGCAGACACGCCTGGCGTCGCGCGTCGTCACAGCGGGGTCGGCGGGGCACGCCAACCTCGTCGCCGGCGTCGACGTTCACGTGCGCGACGAGACGGCCATTGCCGTGGCGTCGCTGGTCCACGTTCCGACCATGGAGTTGCGCGAGACCGCCACGGCGGAGGAGCCGGTCCGCTTTCCCTACCTCACCGGCCTCCTGGCGTTTCGCGAGCTGCCGGCGGCGCTTGCCGCCCTGGAGCGCCTGACCACGACGCCGCAGGCGGTGCTCGTGGACGGGCACGGGTTGGCGCACCCGCGGCGCTTTGGCCTGGCCTGCCACCTCGGCCTGGAGCTCGACCTGCCCACGGCGGGTTGCGCCAAGACGCGCCTGGTGGGCGACTACTCGATGCCCGACGGTCCGCGCGGATCGCATACCGCGCTGACGATCCGCGGCGAGGTGGTGGGCGCGGTGCTGCGCACGCGGGCCGACGTGTCGCCGGTGTTCGTGTCGGTGGGCCACCGGCTCTCGTTGCGGGCGGCGACGGCCCTGGCGCTGCGGTGCACGGGTCGCTTCCGCCAGCCCGAGCCGCTGCGACAGGCGCATCTGGCGGCGCGCGCGCTATCCCGCGCATGACCACGCAGCCGCCGTTCATTGATACCGGCTACGACCAAGCCGCGCGGGTCTACGACCTGGAGTATCCCGACTGCGCCGGCGACGAGTTGGAGTTTCTGGCGGCCTGCGCCGGAGCTGAAACGTCGTGGATCCTCGAGTTGGCCACGGGCACGGGCCGGGTGGCGGTGGCGCTGGCGCGGCTGGGTCACAGGGTCACGGGCCTGGACATTTCGGAGGACATGCTGGGTCGGGCGCAAGCCAAGCGCGCACGGCTCGACCCGGAGATCGCGTCCCGCCTGACCTTCACGCGCGACGACATGGCGCGGTTTCACCTCGACACGCCATTCGACGTCGTCGTCGCCGCCTTCAACGCCCTCCTGCTGCTGCCGGACGCCCAAGCCCGCGCGTCGTGCCTGACCGCATCGTTCGAGCATTTGCGGCCGGGCGGGACGCTGGTGATCGACGTGTTCGCGGCCAATGCCATCGATCGCACGCCGGACCACGAGACGGTGCAGTTTCTCGAGCGCGACCCGGAATCGGATCGACTCGTCACGCGCGAGCGGTTCTATACCTACGACCCGGAGACTGATCGGGGCCAAAGCCTGCTCATCTACCGCCTCCATGCGGACGCCGGCGAACCGCCCGAGGAGTTGCGGCTGGGCTACAGCCTGGCCCTCATGAGCCGTGATCAGCTGATGGGTGAAGTGCGCGACGCGGGATTCGTCGACCTGGCGACCTACGGCGACTACCGGCGCGGGTCCTGGTGCCCGGACTCGCCGAACCTCCTCGTCTGCGCGCGCCGGCCCGCTCGTTGACAGACGCGGGCACGGGTCACCAGAATTGCCACAGGCCGTGAGGGTCTCCGCGAGAACTACCGCCCATGTCTGACTCCGCCCGTCACCACATCCGTGTCTCCGAGTTGCGGCTGCGCGTGCCGCGGCGCGAGAGCGACGGGTACTTCGAGTTTCCGAAGCACATGCTGCATTGGTCCCAGGAGTTGCGCGATCCAGCCACCGGCGAGCAGTTCGACCGCGCCTACGTGCTGGCCGAATTGGAAAAGCAGGGATGGGACCCCCACGAGCTGACCAAGGGCGAGGGCACCTTCCGGCAGCGCGTGCAGCGCCTGCCGTTGCCCGAGGGCGGGCAGTTCGCGCCGGGCGGTCCCCTACACCGGGAGGCGTAGGCCGGCGGCGGATCCGAGCTCGCCGACCGGCGGGATTTCGGGCCTGAAGTCGTTGAATCTCGAGGCTGCGCCGTCCGGCGCCACGGCAACGAATGTCCAATGGCGCTCATTCGCGGGAGGATTCAGCACGCCGATTCGCGTGTGGAAGAGGCCGTAGGGATGCCCGTCCACCCCGTGCAGGCGCACCGCACGTCCGCTCGCCCGGTGGACCGCCCACACGCTCAGTCCCTCGCCGGCGGTGGCCACGCCGACCGTCCACGCGCCCGATGGCACCCCCGGCCCGGTGTGGGGCACGACATGGGCGCTGGCAAGCAGCGGGCGACCGTCCTCATCTGCGTTGCCCGTCAACTCGAAGTCGACATCCGTCTGGCTCAGCGAGGAGGCCATTCGCGCCGTCGGAACGCCGGCCGCACGGAAGTCCGGATGAATCGCGAAGAGCTGAGGCGCGACGGCAAACGGCCCATCGTCGCCTCGGGCCGCCGACAGGTGAAATCGCCCGTCACGGTCGGTGAACGCCACCTGACCATGGGCGCCGAAGTCGGCCAGGACCATGGCGCCCTCGATCGGCATGCCGTCCTCGTCCATCACCTCACCGGCGAACGCATGGGTGGCATCGGCAAGTCCGGCGAGAAATGCGGCAATCGACCCGGCGCTTGGCGCGGAGGCTGCGTGGGAGGCGTCGAAGGTCGCGCGAACGACATCGCGAATGGCCGGGGCAGGTCCACCGTCGCCGGCCACTCCATGGCACCCGGCGCAACTCGGCGCTCCGGCGGTCCCGCCATACGCGGATGCACCCGTGGCGACGAGCGGCAGGGTCGCGAGCGTTGAGGCTGCGGGGGTGACGACGGCGACGGCATGCGGCTCGAGGGTGAGCGAGGCGCCGTCAAACCATGCCGTGCGCCACGGCGCCACGTCGTCGACGTGTACCGACGGCCCGGCCGGAAGTCCGGAAACCCGGACCTGGCGCTGCTGGTCGGACAGATTCACCAGAATGAGCGCGGCATCCTCGCCACGCGTGAGCGCCAGGGCATCGACATCGCCCGGCCGCACCTCGACGTGCGCGAGTCTGGCGCCGTTCACGACCACGCGACGCAAGAGTTGCAATGCGCGGTAGGCCGGCGTCGTCGGAACCTCCGGGTCGCTTTCCCAGAGCCCGAAGTCCGGCTCACCGCGCGGCGTGAGTCCGCCGGTTCCACGGGTTCCCTTGTAGACCATGGTCCCGCTCGCGCCCTGTCGCACGGCCCGCAGCGTCGCCGAGGCGAGGAAGGCGGCGTTGACCTGTGCGTTGATGAGCGGATCGGCGTCAAGATCGCCGTTGTAGTTGATCTCCTCGACGATGTGGGGGCGGCCGGCGGCAAGCTCGGTGATCAGTCGAACGCGACGCTCGAACCACCCCAGCCGATTCACGAGGGTGTCGTGGGGACTGGCCTGACCAATCTCGAACATCCCGTACCAGTGCCAGGTGATGAAATCGAACGGGACGCGCGCATCGACACTTGTCAGATAGTTCTGCCAATCGAGGTCGGGCTGGGCGCCACAGATCGGCTGACCGTCCGCGCCGGGCGTGGCGCCGGAGTCGATGGCGTCGAGCGACGGCCCTCCGAGGGCGATCCGCCCCGAGCCGAAACGACCGTCCGTCGCCGCGCGCGCTTGGTTGAATAGGACCGCGTACGCCTCACCTGTCCCGCAGGCGTAGGTGCTTCCGGCGTTTTGATGATTGTTCGGCTCGTTCCAGATGACGTAGCGCCAGTCCAGCGCCTGATCACCAAAGCGCGCGTGAAGCCTGGCAATAGCCTCCGCCACGTACTCGCCGTAGGCCTGGGCGCCCTCCGCCCCCAGCGTCTCGCTCTCATGCTGCGAGCTCGGGCGGCCGCTCGCGGCGGGTATCCAGGCCGGAGGCGCCACGAAGCTCACGAACGGCTCCGCGCCGGCCGCCAGCACGCGCGCGACGTAGTCGTAGAGGAACTCCCAGTCCATATCGGAGGCGCTGATTCCGCGCACGGCAATCGAGAGGAAACGGTGGCCGAGCCACACCCGCACGCTGTCCAGACCAAGCTCGCGGGCCCGATCGATGCCGCCGGCCACGAAGAGGTCATGCAGTTCGTTGGTGCCGAACTCGAAATCGACCTCGGAGACCGGGCCGGCGGGCACTCCGTCAAGGTCCACCAAGACGTCGGGGGGATGCGTCCCGTCCGCTGCCGCGAGGAGCAAGCCAACCACGAGGCCCGCCACAATCTTTCCCGGGCGCGAGAGGCACCGAACCGAAGGCCGTGGCACGAAGGCGAATCCGCTACACGCGCTCGGTGGCGCGCCGACCGGACGCTAGCTGGATGCGGCGGCTACGACCGGCCGAAGTCGTCGAGGTCGAGTTGATCGATGAATTTGCGGAAGACCTCAAGCTTCTCCTCCGACACGGGTTCCGCGTCGCCGTCCGAGGGCTCGGCGTCATCCTGCTCTTGGTCGGGCTCGAACCCGGCCTGCCCAAGAACGTCCTCGTCGACAAGGATTGGCACGCTGACGCGCACCGCGAGCGCAATGGCATCGCTGGGCCGGCAGTCAACCTCGAGCTGGCGGCCGTTGAACGTCATGGCAATGTTGGCGTAGTAGATCTGGTCGACCATCTTGGTGATGGACACGTGCTGGACGCCGGCGCCGACGGTGTCGACCACCGAGCGCAGCAGATCGTGCGTGAGCGGCCGCTGGACCTTCCGGTCTTGCAGTTTGACGGCGATGGCATCGGCCTCGGCGGTGCCGATCATGATGGCCAGATATCGTGCCCCGTCGCACTCCTTGAGCACCACTACCCGGCTCGGGCTGACCAGGTTGACGCGCACGCTGTCAACCATCATTTCAACCATATCGAGCCTGTCCCGTAAGCGTCCGCGCCGTCTCTGGTGCGAGTCGGCCCGAGTTTACCAACGACCCCTTGAGCGGCTGTGTAGGCCACGCCTCACTGCGCCGCGTCCGCGTCCAGCCCAAACGCCGTGTGGAGCGTGCGCGCGGCGTTCTCGACCTCGGCTTCGTCGACGAGGCAGGTGATGCGAATTTCGCTGGTTGTGATGCCCAGGATGTTGATGCCGCCATCGGCCAGCGCGCCAAATGCGCGGGCGGCGATGCCGGGCGTGCTTTGAATTCCCACGCCCACGATCCCGACCTTCCCCAGGCTGCCGTCGGCCGATACCTCGCCCGCCCCGATCTCCGCGGCGATCGGCCGCACCAGGTCGACGGCCGTGGCCATATCCGCCTTGCTGACCGTGAATGAGATATCCGTCGTCCCGGCGTCGGAGACGTTCTGGACAATGACGTCAATGTTGATGCCCTGATCGGCCAGGGGCTGGAAGATGCTGTGCGCCAGGCCCGGTCGGTCGCGCACCCCCCGAACCGTGATACGCGCTACGTCGGAGTCGTGGGCCACGCCGCGCACAAGCGCCACGCTCTCAATCTCAACCGCTTCGGCCGACATCATGGACGTCCCCGGTGTATCCGTGAAACTGGAACGTACCACGACCGGGAGACGGAAGCGTTGGGCGATACCTACGGAGCGATGCTGCATGACCTTTGCGCCGAGTTGCGCCATCTCCAGCATCTCGCCATAGCCGATGGCGTCGAGCTTGTGCGCGAGCGGCACGCACCGCGGGTCGGCGGTGTAGACACCCTCGACGTCGGTGTATATCTCGCAGCGGTCGGCGCGCAGGGCCGCGGCCAGCGCAACGGCGGTGGTGTCGGAAGCGCCGCGGCCCAAGGTGACCATGTGTCCGTCCGGCCCAAGCCCCTGAAACCCGGCGACGATCGGAATCCGGCCCGCGTCCAGCTCCTGCCGCACCCGGGTGGGATCCAGCCGCTCGATGCGGCCGCGGCCATAGACGCCGTCGGTGGCGACCCCCGCCTGGATCCCACTGAGCGCCACGGCCTCGGGACCGTGGGCGCTGACGGCCATGGCCACCAGGGCGGCGGAGGCCGTTTCGCCGGTGGACATCAGCATGTCCAGCTCGCGGGGGTTGGGCCGCGAAGCCGTGTGCTCCGCCTCTTCGATGAGTCGATCGGTGGCGTCACCCCGCGCGGAGACGACGACGGCCAGGCGATCGCCGCCCGCAGCGGCGTCGGCGATGCGTTCGGCCACGGCGGCGATGCGCTCACGCGTCGCCACGGAGGTGCCGCCGAACTTACAGACCAGGGTTTCCACGTACCGGCTCCTATTCACGACAGGGACGCAAGCGTAGCAGCGAGTCGTGCGCCGCCGCCCCGCCTATCCCGAGGGGAGATCCTTGAGTAACCCTCCGTCTTTCCCGCGAAGCCCCTACCTCAATCGTTCAATGGTCTCCAGGGCGCCAAGGCGGCGGGAAGTCCGCTGGCGGCCAGCTCGCGCAAGCGGCCGCGTTCGAGATCAATTCGTCCCCGCGCGTCGGCGATTGCCAGTCTGACCTGTCGCGGCGCCGTGCCGCCCGGCACATCACGTCGCGCGACCGCGCGCTCCGCCGTCAGGCGCTCCCGGAGGTCCGCGCCGAGTCGCGCATCTAGGGCCTGTAGCTGATCGTCGGTGAGTGCGGTCAGCTCGACGCCCGCTTCGATGGCCGCCGCGACTACGCGTCCGGCGATCTCGTGGGCCTCGCGAAACGGCGCGTCGCGCTCGACGAGGTAGTCGGCGATTTCGGTCGCCGTGGCGTAGCCGGACTCGGCCATTTGCGCCATCCGCGCCCGATCGAAACGCAGCGTCTTGAACGCCTCGCGCATGATCCCGAGGCTGGGAAGCACCAGGTCTTCCATGCGGAACAGCGCCTGTTTGTCTTCCTGCAAGTCGAGGCCATAGGTGAGCGGCACGCCCTTGACGGTGGCGGCCATACCCGAGGCGATCCCGAGGGCCGTGCCCGCGCGCCCTCGGACAAGCTCGGCGATGTCCGGGTTCTTCTTCTGCGGCATGATGCTGCTGCCCGTGGCGTAGGCATCGGCGAACTCGACCATCGCGAAGCCGGGCGAAGCCCACACCACCAGGTCCTCGGCCCAGCGCGACAGGTGGAGCAGGATGCCGACTCCGAGATTGAGCACCGCCAGCAGATAGTCGCGATCGGCCACCGCGTCCATGCTGTTGCGCGTGATCTGGCTGAAATGCAGGGCGTGCGCCGCGTGCTCGCGGTCGATGTCATAGGGCACCCCGGCCAGCGCCCCGCTCCCGAGCGGGCAGACGTCGGCCAGGGCGAAAACCTGATAGCAGGCATCGACATCCCGGCTGAGCATTTCGTGAATCGCCAGCAGGTAGTGACCCAGGGTGACCGGTTGCCCCGACTGAAGGTGAGTGAATCCGGGCGCGACCGTATCCGGCTCGGCCCGGTCGACGAGCACCGCCATGAGGTCCACCAGCGCGCGTCCGATCCGCAGCGTCAAGCCCTTGACGTAGAGCCGCATGTCGGTGGCGACCTGGTCGTTGCGACTGCGGGCGGTGTGCAGACGGCGACCGGCGTCGCCGAGCCGCTCGATCAGGACGCGCTCTACGTAGCTGTGAATATCCTCGTCGCCGGCGTCAACAGGACCGCCGGCCTCATCGAGCTCCTGCAGCAGCCGGTCCAGCCCGGCGGTTAGCGCGTCGGCGTCGGAGGCGCCGATGATGTCCCGCGCGCCGAGCATGGCGGCGTGAGCGCGACTGGCGACGATGTCTTCCCGATACAGCCGCCGATCCCAGGGAAACGAGCGCGTGAACGCGCGCGCCGCGTCGGCGGGCTCCGACTCGAATCGCCCGCCCCACATGGCCGTTGTCTCAGCCCGTGCGCGGGAGCCGAAGGCGCCCGCGGCTAGGCGCGCAGGGCCGCGCCAATGACCTCAAGGCCCGTATCCAACTCCGCGTCGCTGATGGTCAGGGCCGGCACCAGGCGAATCGTCGCCGCGGCGGCCTTGATCAGCAACACCCCGTGATCGCGCGCGTAGGCGATCACGTGATCGGCGCGCTCGGGGCTCGTGAGGTCGAACCCCACCAGCAGCCCAAGCCCCCGCACGTCCGTGATCTCACCGGTCTCAGCGCCCAGGCGCCGCAGCTCGGTGGCGGCGTGGTCGCCCTTTCGCACCACGTCCGCGAGGAATCCCGGCGCGGTGACGTGATCGAACACCACCCGGGCGCCGGCGCAGACGAGCGGGTTGCCGCTGAAGGTCGAGCCGTGGTCGCCGGGCCGCAGCACGCTGCACCGCTCGGTGCTCAGCGCCGCGCCGATGGGCAGCCCGCCGCCCAGCCCCTTGGCCAGCGCCATCAGGTCGGGCGTGATGCCGAAGTGCTCGTAGGCGAAGAGCTTGCCGGTGCGCCCGATGCCCGTCTGCACCTCATCGAGAATCAGCAAGATGCCGTGAGCGTCGCAGAGGTCGCGGAGCCCCCTCACGTAGTCCGCGTCCGCCACCCAGACGCCGCCTTCGGCCTGGATGAGCTCCAGCATGACGGCGGCCGTGGAGTCGTCGATGGCGTCGCGTACGGCGTCCAGGTCGTTGTAGGGGACGTGCGTGAATCCGGCCGGCATCGGCTCGAACGGCTCGTGATAGGCCGGCGTTCCCGTGGCCGCCGTCATGGCGAGCGAGCGGCCGTGGAAGCCGCGCAGCGTGGTGATGACGCCCGTCGCGCCGTCTCGATTCTGCCGGCCCCATTTGCGCGCGATCTTGACGCAGGTCTCGGTGGCCTCGCCGCCACTGTTGACGAAGAACACGCGGTCTAGCGCCGAGTGACTGACCAGCCGCTCGCCCAACTCGACCTGCGGCGTGGTGTAGAACAGGTTCGACACCTGAACCAAGGTGCGCGCCTGCTCCGCCACCGCGTCCGCGATATCGGGGTTGGCGTGGCCGAGGGCGTTGACCGCAATGCCGGCGGCGAAGTCCAGGTATTCATTGCCCGCGTCATCCCACACCCGCATGCCGCTGCCCCGAACCAGGGTGACCGGGGCGCGAGAAAACGTCTGGTGGTAGACCTGGGCCTCGCGCGCTTGCCAGTCCGTCGCTGTTTGGGTCATGGATGAACTCTAGCCGTGCCGGTTGGCTGGGATTATATGGCGATCCGAACCGCGCGCGTCAGGCAACGATGCGCGTGCCCACGGCGCCTTCGACGAGCGTCTGCCGGATGGCGTGGGGTTCCCGGCCGTCGGTGATCCACACGGCATCGACCGCGTCCAGCAAGTCAAGCGCCGCGCGGACCTTGGGCACCATGCCGTCGCGGATCACGCCCTGGGCGATGAGGGCATTGGCGCGTCCGGCGGGCAGATCGCGGATCGGTTCCCCGTCAGCATCGAGAACCGCCGGCACGTCGGTGAGAAAGAGCAAGGCCTCCGCCCGCAGCGCGTGCGCCACGGCCCCGGCGATTTCATCGCCGTTCACGTTGTAGATCTGGCCGTCCGGCCCCAGGCCCAGCGGGGCGATGGTCGGCACATGCCCGCGCTCGGTGAGGTCGTCCAGCAAGCCGCGCCGGACTTCGCACACTTGGCCCACGTAGCCCAGCGCCGCTGACTGCTGCTCGACCCGAATGACATCGCCGTCATTGCCGGCAATCCCGACGGCCGAGACTCCGTTGTCGACGAGCTCGCCGATCAGCGCCGGGGCGACGACACCGCGAAAGACCATCACCGCGGCGTCGCGAGTGGCCGCCGAGGTAACCCGCAGCCCGTCGATCCAGGTGGGCGTCTCGCCCCGTTCCGCCAGGAAATCGCTGAGCGCGTCGCCGCCGCCATGGGCAATGACGACGCGGGCGCCGGCCGCGACCAGGTCCCGCACGTCGGCGCCGATCCGCCCGCGCTCGACGTCCGCCGTGCCGCCGACCTTGAGCACCACGTAGCGGCCCCGGAAGCCGTCGAAACCTGTATCCGGCGATGCGGCCACGAGCTAGGTCATGTACTCCGCGTTGATGGTGACGTAGTCGTGCGAGAGGTCGCCGGTCCAGGCCGTGGCGCTGGCCGGCCCCGCGTGCAGATCGACCGCGATGCGGCACTCGGTTTGGCGCAGATGCGCGGCGACGTCCGGCTCGTGGTAGTCCTGGATGCGGCCGTCAGCGACGGTGCAGGTGTCGCCGATCCAAATGTCCAAGGCTTCGGGATCGAACTCGGCGCCGCTGTTGCCAAGCGCGGCGACGACGCGCCCCCAATTGGGGTCGCCGCCGAACACCGCCGTCTTGACCAGCAGCGAGGTGGAAATGCCGCGACCGGCGCGCCTAGCATCGGCGGCGTCCACCGCGCCGCGAACTTCGATCGTGACCAGCTTGGTGACGCCCTCGCCGTTTCGCACGATTTCCCGCGCGAGATGCTGGCACACAGCCTTGAGCGCGCGGCCGAACTGCTCGGCGTCCGCGCCGTCCAACGGAGGCGTCTCGCTCGCGCCGTTGGCAAACATCAGCACAGTATCGCTGGTGGACTGATCGCCGTCGATGGAAATCACGTTGTAAGAGTCGTTAACCGCCGCGCGCAGGGCGCTGAGGGCAACGTCCGCGTCCACGGCGGCGTCGGTGGTGACGAACGAGTGCATGGTGGCCATGTTTGGGTGGATCATGCCGGCGCCCTTGGCGGCGCCGCCGATTCGCACCGTCCCTGTCGAGAGCGGCACCTCGACCGCGATCGTCTTGGGATAGGCGTCGGTGGTCATCATGGCCGTGGCGACGTCGATCCCGTCGACCGAGTTGAGCTCGAGCCGCCGGATGCCGTCGGCCACGCGGTCCATGGGCAGCCGAAACCCGATGACGCCGGTGGACGCCATCAGGATTTCCTCAGGCTGGACGCCTTGCCTCTCAGCAAATAGCTCCGCCATGCGCCGCGCGTCGGCGCGCCCTTCCGGTCCCGTGTAGGTGTTGGCGTTGCCGCTGTTGAAGACCACGCCGCGCGCCTGTCCGCTGGCGACACGGGCGCGATTGATCTCCACGTTGGAGGCCTTCACGCGATTGGTGGTAAACGTGGCGGCAACCGTGCAAGGGGCGACGGTGCTGAAGATGCCGCCGAGATCCAAAGCGCCGCTGGCTTTGATTCCGGCGGCAATGGATCCGGCCTCGAACCCGCGCGGCGCCACGACGCCGCCAGAGATCACCGCGAATCCGTCAAGCGATTCAGGAGTGGTGTTCATTTAGGGATATCCCGCCGGGATGCCGAGTCCGGCTTGTTCGTCCAGACCGAGCATCAGGTTGGCATTTTGCAGCGCGGCGCCGGCCGCGCCCTTGCCCAGATTGTCGATGGCGCTCATGGCGATGAGCGTACCGGTGGCCTCGTCGGTTACTGCCTGCACGAAGCAGTGGTTGGTGCCCGTAGTCCACTTGGTGCGGGGCGGTTCGTCGGCCAGGTGGACGAACGGCTCGTCGGCGTATCGATCCTGATAGGCGTCCGCCACATCCGCGCCGCTCGCCCCGTCCCGAAGCCGCGCGTAGGCCGTCGAGAGAATCCCGCGCGTCATGGGCACCAGGTGGGGCACGAACGTGACCTGCACCGGCGTCCCCGCCAGGACGGTCAATTCCTGCGCAATCTCCGGACCGTGGCGGTGGGCGGCGACGTTGTAGGGCGCCGTGCTTTCGTTGATTTCGGAGTAGGTGAACTTGGGCTCGGCGCTGCGGCCGGCGCCCGAGACGCCGGTCTTGGAGTCCACGATCACCGACGGCTCGACGAGCCCAGCCGTCAGGGCCGGACCGATGGCTAGCTCCGCGGCGATGGCGTGACAACCAGGATTCGCCACCAGCCTGGTTTGCCGCAGGTCGTCGCGCCGGTACTCGGTGAGGCCGTAGACCGCGTCGGCGATCCACTCCGACGCGGGGTGCTCGCCGTACCACTGGCGATAGACCTCCAGGTCATGCAGTCGGAAGTCGGCGCTGACGTCCACCACGGGCACGCCGTCGTCGAGCAGCGGCGCCAACTGCACGGCCGACGCGTTGTGGGGCAGGCACGAGACCACCGCGTCAACCGATCCATCCAGCTCAGGCGTGAGCCGCAGGTCGGCGTAGTCCGGCCGCGCCGTGGCCCGAACCCACGGCAGCACCTCGCCGACCGTGGAGCCGGCCTGACTGCGTGCCGTCAGGCTCGTCAGCTCGAGGTCGGGGTGGCCGGCCAGATAGCGGATCATCTCGCCGCCGGTGTAGCCGGTGGCATTGAGCAGGCCCAGGCGCATTCAGCGGTGCCTCAGGTGGCTAAACGCAATTATACGGGCGTGATCACGCCTGAAGGGCAAGAACGGCGAGCGCCGCCGCGCCCAGCGCCACCCGGTAGACGCCAAACACGAGCAGGCTGCGGGTGGCGACAAACCACAGCAAGGCCCGGATCACGACCACGCCGACCACTCCCGCCGTCAGCGCGCCGATCACCAGCGCGCCCGCGACCGACTCGAAGGCCTCCGTGCCGGCGACCGAGGAGAGTTCGACGATGCCAATGGCGAGCACGATTGGCGTCAGCAGCAGCAGCGAGAACCGCGCGCCGGCGTGCCGCTCCACGCCCAACAGGCGCGCGACGGTCATGGTGATGCCGGAGCGAGAGACGCCTGGGACCAGCGCAATGAGCTGGCTCACACCGACCAGCAGCCACACGGGAAGGCGCGTGCGATCGAAACCAGTGCGCGCGGGCGCCCAGCGGTCGACCGCCGCCAGCACCACGCCGAACACGATGAGCATGATCGACGCCACCAGCACCGTTCGGGTCTCCGTGAGCGCATCACGCAGCGGAAAGGCCACCGCCCCGACCAGCACCGTCGATCCCACGATGGATGCCGCCACGCGGCGCGACACGGCTGCGTCCGCGCCCCGACCCAGGACGCCGCGCGCCAGCCGCCACCAGTCGCGCCACAGCGCCACGGCCAGTGCCAGCGCGGTGCCCAAGTGCAACGCCACGCTGAGCATCAGGCCCGACAGAAACGGGTCGGACCACCCGGCGAACTCGGGCACCAGCAACAGGTGCGCCGAACTGCTCACGGGCAGGAACTCCGTGAGCGCCTGCACGGCGCCCAACAGAGCCGCCTCGACGAGCACGAGCCGGGTCTACGCGGTCACAACGAAGACCGGCGCGAGAACCAAGGTAATCGTGCTGAGCAGCTTCACGAGCACGTGCAGCGAAGGACCCGCCGTGTCCTTGAACGGATCGCCGACGGTGTCGCCGACCACCGAAGCCGCGTGCTCCTCGGTGCCCTTGCCGATCGGGTTGCCGTCCTCGTCCTTGAGGTTGCCGGCCTCGATGAACTTCTTCGCGTTGTCCCAGGCGCCGCCACCGTTGTTCATCACGGTAGCCAGCAGCACACCGGCGATGGTGCCCACCATCAGAAAGGCAGCCTCCGCCTCGGCGCGAAGCACCAGGCCAACCACCACGGGCATCAGCACGGCGAGCAGGCCCGGCAGGATCATTTCCCGCAGCGCCGAACGCGTGCTGATGTCGACCGCCTGGCTGTAGCTCGGCTCGACGGTGCCTTCGAGAATCCCTGGATTCTCGCGCCATTGCCGCCGGACTTCCTGAATCATCGTGCTCGCGGCACGACCGACGGCGCGAATCGCCAACGAGCTGAACAGGAACACCAGCATGGCGCCCAGCATGGCGCCGATGAAGACCTCGACCTTAGCCAGGTCGACGCTGTGGAGATCGGCCGTTTCCAAGTAGGCGCTGAACAGCAGGAACGCCGCCAGCGCCGCCGAGGCGATGGCGTAGCCCTTGGTGAGCGCCTTGGTCGTGTTGCCGACCGCGTCCAGACCGTCGGTGATGTCGCGCACGTCCTCGGGCGCCTCGGCCATCTCGGTGATGCCGCCGGCGTTGTCGGAGATCGGTCCGAAGGTGTCCATGGCCAGGATGTAGGCGGCGCTCATCAGCATGCCCATCGTGGCGACGGCGGTGCCGAATACGCCGGCCTCGAAGGTGCCGATCGGGATTCCAAGCGCCGCGAAGCCCTCGACGCCGGTGTGGAACGAGGTCCACAGGGCAATCGAAATGACGATGATCGGCGCGGCCGTGTTCTCCAGGCCGAGCGCCATGCCCGAAATGATGTTGGTGGCGGGACCGGTGCGCGACGCCTCGGCAATCTCACGGACCGGACGCCACGTGCCCGCGGTGTAGTACTGCGTGATGTAGACGAATGCCACGCTCGTCAGAATGCCGATGACTCCCGACAGGAAGAACCAGGCGGAATCCAGCATCACGAACACCGCAATCGCCATTCCAACAACCGAAAACAGCGCGGTGGTCCAGTAGCCGATGTCGAGCGCTTTCTGCGCGTCGCGCACTTTCTCGGGCCGGATCACGAGCAGACCGATCACCGAGGCGATGGTGCCGAACGAGCGCACCACCAGCGGGAACAGGATCCACTCGACGCCCGCCGTTCCCGGGGCCGCGGCCTCGATGGCCTTGAACACGGCCACACCAAGGATCATCGCGCCGATGCTCTCGGCGGCGGTGGATTCGAACAGGTCCGCGCCACGACCGGCGCAGTCGCCCACGTTGTCGCCGACCAGGTCGGCCACCACTGCGGGGTTTCGCGGGTCGTCCTCGGGGAGGCCGGCCTCGACCTTGCCCACCAGGTCCGCGCCCACGTCGGCGGCCTTGGTGTAGATGCCGCCGCCCAACTGCGCGAACAGCGCCACGAAGCTGGCGCCGAACCCGAAGCCCACGATCAACTCAGGCGCGCGCGTCGGGTTGCCGAAGCCGTCGAACAGGGCGAACAGCACGAACACGCCCAGCAGGCTCAGACCGACGATCAAGATGCCCGAGACGGCACCGCCCCGCAGAGCCACCGTCAGGGCGTCGCCCAGCGACTTGGTGGCCGCGCTGGCGGTGCGCACGTTAGACTTGACCGCCACGATCATGCCGATGATCCCGGAGAGCGCGGAGGCGGCGGCGCCCACGAGGAACGAGACCCCGGTGCGCCAGGCGATGTCGCCCGCCTCGATGCCCTTGGCCTCGTTGGCGCCGAAGAAGAAGAGCAGCACGGACAACCCGGCCGCCGCGAATAACGCAAGAAACGCGATGGTGCGGTATTGCCGCCGCAGGAAGGCCGTTGCGCCTTCATAGATGCGGTCGCCATTGAGCTGCATGGACGCGAACAGCCGGCTTCGTTCCGCGTCGTCCAACCCTTGGACCGCCGGAATCAACTCAGCGCTGCGGCCGCTCCGGTCGATAGGCCGCGTCAAAACATCACGGACGAGGTACCCGACCACGGCGACGGAAACCACGATGGCCGCCGGGACGACCCACACTAGACCTTCCAAGACCTAAACCCCCCTCGACGCCCACCGCCGGTGGGCCATGTCACCTTGGATCGGTGTCACAAGATTGCGCCGCGCCGGCTTCGTGCCCGAGCACGTCGCCGAACGCGGCCATGAACGACTGCATGTCTACCGCCGAGCCGATGGAGATCCGAAGCGCATTCGCGATGCGCGGATCGCCGGCAAAACGCCGGACCACAATGCGGCGATCTTCGAGCTGGCGCTGAACATCCGCGGCATCGTACCCGTCAAGCTCGACAAATACGAAGTTTGCTTGCGACGGGTGGACTTTCAGCCCAAATCCCTCTTTCAAGGTCGCGGCCAGCGCGTCGCGACGGCTGCGAATCGCCGTCCAATGACGCTCCGCCCACTCCATGTCACCGAGCGCCGCCAGTCCGGCGGTCTGCGCCAGGCGGCTGACGTTGTAGGAGTCCTTCACCCGCAGCAGCGCGTCGGCCAGCACCGGGCTCGCCACCGCATAGCCAAGCCGCAATCCCGCCAGGCCGAAGCTCTTGGAGAACGAGCGCGTGACGCAGACGTTGTTGCATTCGCGCAGCAGGTCGACGTTGTCGCGGTCGGCAAACTCGACGTACGCCTCGTCGATGACCAGCAGATTCACCCGCGAGGCCAGCCAGCGCAGCTCGTCGGCGCCGTAGTGCGTGCCGGCGGGGTTGTTGGGACTGGCGACGAAGGTGATCTTGCCGCGCGCGGCGGCCAGCTGACGCACCGGCAGCGCGAAGTCGTCGCCCAGCGGCACCTCGCGAATGTCGCAGCCGCCGATCGCGGCCAACACCGGGTAGAGCGAGTAGCTGGGCGTCGCCGCGACCACGCGGTCGCCCGGATCGCACGCCACGCGGATCAGCAGGTTGAGCAGATCGTCCGACCCGTTGCCGAAAACCACCTGCTCGGGCTCGACGCCATGGCGCCGGGCGGCGGCATCCCGCAGCTCGCGGCTGATCGGATCGGGGTAGAGGCGGATCGAGGCCCCGGCGGCCTCGCGCAGGGCGGCCACGGCCGCCGGCGAGGCCTCGGGGCTCTCATTGGTGTTGAGCTTGATCCACCCGCCGTCGCCGGGCTGCAAGCCCGGCACGTATCCGTGAATCGCCGCCATATCGCGTCGCAGCCGCACGAGTTCGCCCACCGAGAAAGAGATCAGGCCGCAGACGCGGGCCTCGGTCGCCCATGCTACCGATTCGCCCCGCCCCCCACCACGACACGCGCCCAGACACCACCGCCGTAGGGGCGTCCCTAGTGGGCGCCTGCTCTCTCCGTCATTCCCGCGAAGGCGGGAATCTACCCCTCCATTACCTCCGCGCCCCTCGCCGTCTGGCGCCAGCCCGCCCACCTCATGTCACTCCGAGCGCAGCGAGGAGTCTCAGATGCCCGATCCCGGCCGCGTCGATCAATCCCAATCCACCACCCGCTACCGCACCAAAGACCTTATCCTTGAAACTGTGAAACGCCCCGGCAGCCGGGAACACTGCCGCCCGAATGGCGACCTAACGACCCATGCGCATCGTCGAAGACCCGCTCAACCGGGAAACCATCGAGGCCGTCACCCAATTGATCGTGGCGCGCTTCGAGCCGGAGCAAGTCATCATGTTCGGCAGCTGCGCCCGCGGTGACATCGACGAGAACAGCGACTTGGATCTGCTGGTCGTCTTGCGGGACAACGACGAACAGGGCCGCCAGGGCTACGGCATTCGCCTCGCCATCGCCGAGCGCTTCCTGCTGCCAGTCGACCTCCTGATCCGCTCGGCTGACGTGATCGCCAAATACCGCCAGGACCCCAACTCCATGATCAGCCGCATGCTGGAAGACTCCGAAGTCCTCTATGACCGACACCCCGCCTGAGCAGGCCTGGTTCGACAAAGCCGCCGAGGACTTGGAGATTGCCCGCCGTGCACTCGGGCCCGACCGGCCGTTTCCGGCCGCGGCCTGCTTCCACGCCCAGCAATGCGCCGAGAAATACCTCAAGGGCTACCTCGTCGCTCACGACGTGCCGTTCCGATTCGTCCACGATCTCGGCTATCTCATCGGGCTATGTGCTGGCGTCAACCCAGCCCTTGCGAGCCTCAGGCCGGCCGCCATCACCCTCAACCCATACGTAGCGATAGCCCGCTACCCCTCGGAAGCCGCCCAAGAGCCGGACATCGAAGCGGCCGAGAAGGCCATCGCAGTCGCCGAGCAAATCGCCGCCGCAGTCGCGCGGAAATAGCTCGTTGTCGCATGCAAGCCCCGGATGCCATGGCCTGTTCTCCCGCGACCGCGGCTACGGCGGCCCGCCCTTTATCTGGGATGAGGAAGAGCGCCGCCACCTCCGCGCCCGCCTCGACGCGCTCTACTTCCACCTCTACGGTCTCGACCGCGCCGACGCCGCCTACGTCCTCGACACCTTCCCCATCGTCCGCCGCGAAGACCAAGCCCAATTCGACGGCCGCTACCGCACCAAAGACCTCATCCTCGCCTACATGAATGCCCTGGCCGCCGGGGACACCGAAACCGTCATGTCGGTGTAGGGCCGTTTCCCGTGGGGGTCGGGCGGTTCGCGAACCGCCCCTACACCGATTCGTTTCGGCTGCAACAACGTCGATTTGCCGAAGACCTCTCACCTATGGTCGGGGCGGTCGCGAACCCTTCACGAGACCCTAGGGTTGCATGAAATGGGCTGGCGATGACCTTCGATTCCAGAGGCCACCGGCGTCGTTCGCTTCGGCTACAGGATTACGACTATTCACAGGCTGGCGCATATTTCGTGACAGTTGTCGTCCGCGACCGGTCATGTCTGTTCGGAAATGTCGTGGACGGGGCAGTCCAACTGAACGACACCGGGCGTTGGGTGAGAGATTCATGGGAATGGCTGGCCGTGCAACGCCCCTATGTCGCGTTGGATGAATAGGTTGTGATGCCAAATCACTTGCACGGCATCATCGTGATCTCCGACCAATGTAGGGGCGGTTCGCGAACCGCCCATAGCTCAATGCCACATAAACCACTCGGCAGACTCGTTGGCGCGTTCAAGACAGTTTCGACAAAGCGCATCAACCTCGCCCGCAACACCCCAGGACAGCCAATCTGGCAACGGAACTATTACGAACACGTTATTCGCAACGATAGGGAGTTGACGGATGTTCGCGAATACATCGTCAATAACCCGATCAAATGGGAGCTGGACAAATACAATCCTGAAATCCAGTCAGACCGCGCGTGAGAAAGGGCGGTTCGCGAACCGCCCCTACATCGGATTGGCGCAGGCCACCGAATATCGCGGCCCCGTCAGGGCAACGGCACAAGGGAGCGAAGGATGCCCGCGAGCCTTGAAGGCGAGTTTCACGGGGCGATGCTCAAGATCTACGACGACGCCGCCGACCTGGGCTATCGGCCAGTCCGCTTCCGGCAGATGGTCCTCAAGTATGGCGGAGTGCCGGCGGCGAAGCGCTTGCTGGGTGGACCCATGGCTCAGTCGGGGTTAACGACGCTGTGGGAGCTTGATCGGCTGGACATCTCCATGGAGGCGCTGGTGGTGCAGGAGCGTTGGAAACCGCTCTTCAGCGATGCGGAGCGGCGGGCGGCGCGGGATCGACTGAGCGCCCATGGCTATGACCCGGATTCCGGCTAGCGACAGCACTGCGGCGGTGCTTTGACGTCCTGGATTCCTCGCTGCGCTCGGAATGACACATCGGGCGCGCAAGGTTTCAGAGTGCCTGCCCGAATTTTTAGTTCGTCGCCGAAGTTAAACCCCGAACGTGTATAAAAACCCCGGGCCCCCAGGTTGGCGACCGCGCCGCGCGCACCCGCCGCGCCTCGCCCAAATGCCCGTCATTCCGGCCCTAAGCCGGACTCCAGGCCCGCGGCTCGCGCCCCAACCGCCCACCCTGTCACTCCGAGCGCAGCGAGGAGTCTAAGGGGCATGGAGACGGCGCAGCGTCCTTAGATTCCTCACGTTCGTTCGGAATGACGCGTAGGTGACGCTGGCGGCCGGAGGCCACCGCTCACGCGCCGTTCGTGGTGAGCCCTTCGGCGGGCTCAGGGCGGGCTCTGTCGAACCATAAACGGCCCTTCGACAGGCTCGGAGCCTGCCCCGTACTTGATACGGGGGCGAACGGACCAAGGCTAACGCCATGCCGCTCGTTAGACTCGCGGCATGGCGATTCGGGGTGTGTTGTTCGATCTGGGCGATACGTTGGTGACGCAGGAGCCTTTGGTCGGGTCTCCCAGCAACCGGCAGGGCGCGGCGCAGGTTGCGGAGACGCTCGGGCGGCTGACGGAGGACGCGCCGACCGCGGAGCAGCTGACCGACCCGCTGGGCGAGACGCTGCAGGAGGCGCTGATCGCGTCGTACCAGGGCGAATGCGCCGTGCCGGACGCGCGGCGGGCCTTCCTGGAAGTGCTCGATCGCTTCGACATCGAGCCGCCCTCCGAGCTCATCGACCTGCTGCTGCCGGTGTACTTTGGGCCGCTCTACGCGCAGATGACCGTCGATCCGCACGCGGTGCGCACGCTGGAGCTGCTGCGCCGGGCCGGCGTGCGCACGGCGGTCGTGGGGAACCTGATCTATGGCGAGGAGATGCTGGCCGAACGCCTGCGCGCGTTCGATCTGCTGCGGCTGCTGGACGCCCTCGTGCTGAGCACCGAGTCCGGCTGGATGAAGCCGCATCCGGTGGCCTACCGCGAGGCGCTGCGCCGCCTCGACGTTCCGGCCGCCGAGGCGGTGATGGTGGGCGACGACCTGGAAATCGACGTGCGCGCGTCGCAGGCGCTGGGCCTGCGAGCGATCTGGCTGCGACACGACTCCACCGCCGGTCTGGGGTCGGTTTCGCCCGACGCGGTCATCGACGACCTGGGGCAGCTGATTCCGGCCATCGCGGAGTTGGACGCGACCGAGGCGCCGGCGTGAAGGGCATGCCCCGCACTTCGCTGCGGACGCTCCGGCGACTGCTCTATCGGGTCCCAAGCTCGACCTACAACCACGCCTCGGCGCGCAACCTGGTTCGCTTCGGCGAGCTCACCGCCGCCATGGCCCAACCGGCGGCGATCCTCAACGTAGGCGGCGGCGGTCGCGGCCTGCCGGACGCGATCACACGCGCCGCGGGGCCGCGGGGCGTGGTCAACATCGACATCACCCGAGATCCCGCGGTGACCTGCCGCGCCGACGCGCTGCGTCTGCCGTTTGCCTCCGGTTCGTTCGACGGCGTCCTGTCCACGGCGGTGTTGGAGCACCTGCCGACGCCGCAAGCCGCGATCGACGAGATGGGACGCGTAGCCCGACCCGGCGCCCTGCTCTATATCGAGGTGCCGTTCCTGCAGGGCTATCACGCCTCGCCGGACGACTATCACCGGTTCACGAGCAGCGGGCTGCGGCATGCCTTTCGCGCGCATCACGACGTGGACGTGGGCGTGTGCGCGGGACCGAGCTCGGCGCTGACGTGGATTCTGCGGGGCTACCTGAAGGGGTTGCTCAGCGGATTCAGCCGGCGGCGGCGATTGGAGCTAGCGGCCGACTTCGTCGCCGGATGGCTGACGGCGCCGGTGAAGTTCCTGGACCGCTTGGTGGCGGAGCGGCCGGCGGCCGAGGACTTTGCGTCGGCGTTCTATGTGC
This sequence comes from Chloroflexota bacterium, assembly GCA_028873795.1. GTDB lineage: Bacteria > Chloroflexota > UBA11872 > UBA11872 > UBA11872 > JAJECS01. The sequence continues at coordinate 122 of JAPPNP010000024.1, read as the reverse complement.
TGGCGCGGGCGGGTGCGGGGGAGGCCGGATCACCCTCAGCCGGATGACCCCCTCCCCAGCCCTCCCCCTTTTGTCCAGACCGGACACATGGTGAACAGGTGTTCGGAGACATGGTGAACACC
>JAPPNP010000088.1 GCA_028873795.1 Chloroflexota bacterium | reverse complement strand
CGCCCGCCTCACCACCCGGCCACGTGGTGAGGCCGCTGCCAACATACAAATGACATGTCAAGGCCTGAGCGTCCTTGGCCGACGCCTAGCGGGGCGGTTACGGTGAGTGTCTAATCGACCAACCCTGACCCAAATGCCCAGCACCTCCCAGCCAAACTTCCTCTTCATCACCACCGACCAGCAGCGGTGGGACGCGCTGGGCATTCACAACCCGCGCATCCGCACGCCCGCGATGGACAGCCTGGCGCGCGACGGCATGCGCTTCGACCGCGCCTATCCCACCAACGCCATCTGCGCCCCGGCCCGCGCCAGCATGATCACCGGGCGCAGCCAGCGCGGGCATCACGTCTTCAACAACGTCAATCTCAGCGAGGCCATTCCGGTGGTCGGCGATTCACTCCGCCAGGCCGGCTATGTCACGGCGCTGGTCGGAAAGGCCCACTTCAAGAGCGGCGAATACGAGGACGTGCTGCCGGATCAACCCCCGCCCGGCGCGCCGGTCAACCCTGACGACGGCCTCTGGTACGGACCGTATTTCGGCTTCGACTATGTCGAATTCCTGGGCGCGCACACCTATCCCAAGGGCCACTGGCGCCTCTGGCTGGAGCGGCATCATCCCGAGGGCCTGGAGCTGTGGAAGCCGGTCAATGCGCTGGAGCCGCGCACCGGCGCCTTCCACAGTTGGAAGAACGCCGTTCCCGCCGAGTGGCACTACACCCACCGCACCGCCGACCGCACCGCCGACTGGCTGCGGGATCATGGTCGCGAGCGGCCCTTCTTCCTTTGGATGTCGTTCTACGACCCGCACCAGCCCTTCACGCCGCCACGTCCGTACTGCGACATGTACGACCCCGCGGACATGCCGCCGCCGGTGCCGCGCGAGGACGTGAGCAACAAACCGCCGCAATACCAGTACGCCCGCGACGGCCTGCCCTACCAGGGCTACGACACGTCCAGCGGCTGGGACGGCGACCACCACGGCGAGATCGTGGCGCACTACTACGGCATGACCACTTTCATCGACGACGGCATCGCCCGCGTGCTGGCCGAGCTGGACCGGCTGGGGCTCGCCGAGAACACCCACGTAATCTTCAGCTCGGACCACGGCGAGGGTCTCAACGATCACGGCATCGCCGCCAAGCCGATGATGTCGTACGAGTGCGTCAACCGCGTGCCGCTGCTGTGGCGTCACCCGCGGACGGTCGAGGCGGGCCGCGTGCACGCCGGTGTGATGACGCAGCTCGACCTCGTGCCGACCTGGCTCGACCTCGCGGGCGCGGATCCGCTGGTCGGGCAGGAGGGTCGCAGTTTCGCCCCGCTGCTTCGCGGCGAGACCGAGACGCATCGCGACGCGGTCATCGTCGAGCGCATCGCCATCTTCGGCAGCGGTCGGCCGGAGCTCGTCGGCGCCGGCAAGGCGCATCCGGCGCCCATCACGCAGCGGGTCAAGATGCTCGTCACCGAGGACTGGAAGCTCTTGCACTACGGCACCACCGAATACGGCGAGCTTTACAACGTCAAGGACGACCCGGAGGACCTGCACAATCTCTGGGGCGACCCGGCCCATTCAGGAGTGCGAGCGGAGCTGGTGGAGCGCCTCCTGATCGAGCTGATCAACGAGGAAGGCGGCGATCCGCACCTGGTCACGGACAATCAGCCGGTCGCCGGCAGCCTGCGGGACGCGCGCCTCATGGAGCCGCAGCCGGAAGCCAAGGCCGATCTCGAGCAGCGACTGCGGGACCTATTGGCCTAGGCGCGCCTCTGGCGGAGTTGGCGCAGCCGGCGTTCGCAACGCGGCATGCTTGACGACCCGGGCAAACGCCCTTGACGCATACCCAATATAGTCATAATTTACGACTAGTCGTAAATTTCGGTCATTCGCTTCATGCCGCCCGTCCCAACCATTGGCGCCGCCAAGTTCAAGGAGCAATGCCTGGCCTTGTTGGACGATCTCGGGCCTCGAGGGCTCGTTATCACGAAGCACGGGCGACCGGTTGCCCGCCTCCTGCCTCACCCTCAGCCACCGGCGGGGCTCCTCGGCGCACTGCGGCACGAGCTGAAGATTCACGGTGACCTCCTGGCCACGGGAGTGCCGTGGGATGCTGATGCTGAATCTTGATACGCATGTGCTGGTTCACGCGCTCGGCGGCGACGCGCAGCCTCGGGAACGCGTGCTTCTCAGTGACCATCGATGGGGCATCTCGGCCATTGTGCTGTGGGAGATGGCCAAGCTCGCGCAACTCGGGCGTATAGAGCTTGATCTCTCAAGCCCTTCAGTCGAAGCGGCGCTGGCCAGCCTGCACGTATGGCCGCTGGATCTGGAGGTGGCACGCGTATCCACACAGCTCGATTTCCGGGGCGATCCCGCGGACGAGCTCATCGCGGCGACGAGCGTTGTGCACGGGATTCCGCTCTTGACCCGCGACGAAGCCATCCGACGCTCGAGGGTGGTGCCCCTGGCCTGACTGGCGGGCGGCTTATGCGGCTCGCGAACCCCGACGCAGCGGCGCCGAGACGGCGTGCAGATGCCGCAGCGGCTCGATGAGTCCCTGCAGCGGTCCCGTCTGGGCATAGTCGATCCCGCGTTCGGCGCAGAACGCCCGCACGAGCGGCTGCGCCGCGCGCAGCTTGTTGCGCGCCATCGCCGGAAACAGATGGTGCTCAATCTGATAGTTCAGACCGCCGTACAGGAAATCGATCACCGGATGCGCCGTCACGTTGCGAGCCGTGAGCACCTGTTCTCGCAGATAGTCCATGCGGTTGGACTCGTCGATCATCGGCATGCCCTTGTGATTGGGGGCAAACACGAGCGTGTTGTAGAGCCCGAAGGTCATCTGGTGCACGAATAGGAACGCCAGGCTCAGTCCCCAATGGCCGATCTGAAACAACATCAGGACGTAGAGCAGCGCGTGCAGCGCCAGGGTCAGTCCCTCGGCCGTTCGCCGCGGGGACCTGCCGCTCAGCACCTGCGCCACGGCCTGCGCCCGCATCCCAATCGCCTGAAACGCGCCGAGGAACAGATAGAGAAACGCCTGGTAGGCAATAACGGGGTAGAAGCGGCGCTTGCGGTCCCGGATGCTCGCTGACTCGAAAACCAGCATCGGATAGTCCAAGTCTGGATCCTGCTCGCTGTGATTCGGCGTCGCGTGGTGCTGGTTGTGCTTCGCCGTCCACCAGGAATAGCTCACGCCGATGAGCAGGTTGCCGATGATCAGCCCAAGCGATGAAACCAGGCGCGAACGGTGGGTGATCTGTCGGTGGGCCAAGTCGTGCCCGAGGAATCCCACGTGCGTGAAGACAAACCCGAGAAAGACCGCCGCGGCGAGGACGACGGCGGGGTGATCGACCGCGAGCACGATTGCGACAGTGATCGCGTAGAGCAGGGCCGTGCTCGCAAACTTGAAGGCGAAATAGCGCGTCTGGGACTCGAGTAGCCCCGCGGCCTTGATTAGGCGCTTGAGCTCCGCGTAGTCGGGCGACGGCGGGAGCATCGATCTCGTGCGACCCGGGGGCGCCGCGCCTAGCTGGGCAGGCGCGTCACTCGCCACGCGTTGTCGCGAATTCTGGGTGCAGCCGCCGACAACGCAAGGGTGATCTGGTCCTAGCCATGGGTGGGGGTGCGGCCTTCGCGCTGGGGCAAATGCCCCGGGCGGGACCATTTGTACTACACATGAGCGCGGTTGCCACGGCGCCTGTCGCTCGGGCTGCCGCCGGCAGGTGCTCGGTGGCACGGGCAGGTTGGAAACCTGCCCCTACCAGACACCTCCGGCCGCGGGCGTAGGGTCGGGTTTCAAACCCGCCCGTGCACTCTACATTCGGCCGTGGGCGTAGCATTGCTGGGCTGGGCTCTCGCCCGGCCCTACAACCGCGCGCTCATGGCACGCCCACGCGCCGACTTCGTCACGGTTTTCGCCGTCCTGGCAGTGACGGCTGTCGTGGCGACCTCTCCGGGCCCGTTGCTCGTCGTGATCCGCGACGAGTTCGGGCTCAGCTTCGCCCAGCTTGGGCTGATCTTCTCGGCGCAGGCGCTGGCGGGCATGCTCAGCAACATCCCGGCTGGGTTGGTCGCCGACCGCCTGCCCGCCCGCGTGCCGATTGCCGCCGGCGGTCTGGGACTCGCCGCCGGCACGTTGCTCATGGCGCTGGCCCCCGGATTCGTCGTCCTTCTGGCGGGCAGTTTCATTGGCACCGTGGGCGCGACGTTCATGATCACCAGCAGCATTGCCTATACCGTGGCTCAGGCCGACGCCGAGCAGCGCGGCCGCGCGACGTCCCGGGTCATGTCCGGCGTCCAGGTGGGCGCGTTCATCGGTCCGGCGCTGGCGGGCGTCATTGCCGCCGCGTTCGACTGGCGGGCGGCGCTCATCGTTCCGGCGGTGCTCAGTCTGAGCGTCGCCGTTGTCGTGCTGTCCATCGTTCGCGGCGGTGCGCCGTCGCGTCCCGAGCGAGAACCGCGCATGTTCAGCCTCAACGACCTGCGCCTGCCCCGCGTGGTCTGGCCGATCATCGCCGTGGCCATGCTGCTCACCGGTCCGGTCGTCGGGCAGAGCCGCGTAATTCTGCCGCTCTACGCCGGCGAGGGACTCGACTTCACGCCTGCGGTCGTGGGGATGGCGATTTCCGCCATGAGCGCCGCCCGAGCCGTCCTCACCTTCCTGAGCGGCAACTTGATGGACCGCGCCGGCCGCGGCAGCGCGTTCTACGCCATGGTGTTTGGCGCATTTGGGGCCGCGGTGCTGTTCACGCTCCCGCTTGGATTGGGCGTGTTCATCGCCGCGGGCGCGCTGTCGGCGGTCACCGGACTGGGGGCGGTGCTGCCGTCGGTGCTCATCGGCGATCGGGTGCCCAAGGCCTACGTGGGACGGTCGCTGGGCGTGCTGCTGACCATGGGGTCACTCGTCCAACTCGGCGTCGCGCCCGCGGTGGGTTTCCTGCTCGACGTGAGCGGCTACGAGCTTGTGGGCATCGCCATGGCCGTGCTGATGGGCCTGGCGGGAATCATCGGCTGGCGGGTGGTCGGCGACCTGCCGTGGCGGCGGCGATCACCGAAGGACGCATCCGCCTGATTCGATGATGTGCTTATGCGAATGACGGCCACAATTGCCAGTGTTCTAGCAGCTGCCCGAGCGCTTGTCGTGCGATTGGGAGAAAGCCTTGGCAGCGGCGAGTCCAAGTTAGTGCGACGCGCGTTCCCGGGTGCGTCGACCGATCGTGCCGATCGGGACCCAACGGTGTTCGCCGTTGCGCACCACACCGAGGCGATCACCAATGAGGATGTCGAACGAGCATTGGCTGACTGCCCGTAGCCGTCCGGTTGGATGTCGAATTAGCCTTGGCCCTTTGCGTTATTCCGGTCTGAATCGACGCCCGCCCGACTTTCCCGCCGAGCGCTAGATCAGGGCTCCACGTCGGCCGTCGCCGACTCGATCCACAGACCGGCGTGGTCGTGGGGCTCTGACAGGACGGCGACGCGCAGGTAGTTGACTCCGAGCGTCTCGTGCAATTGAGGAACCGTGGTCACTTGCCGCCCGTCGACCGAAACGCGGCAAGCGCGGTCCTCGTGCGTGTCCCAGGCGAGCTCGACTGTTTGCCAGCGCCCGGCCTCGAGCGCCGGCTCGCCGCCGATCTCGCCGTCCGCCGCGACCGGAACGTTGAAGGTGTTGTGGAACTGGTCCTGGGGATCGAAGGGCGTCGAGAAGTGGTCCGTCAGGCTCAGCCGAAACGGACCGGCGCCCGGTTCGAGGCGCAGCCGCACTTGCACCCGCCCGCGTCGTCCGGCGGGGAAGTTCCACACCGCCCCCGCCGTGCGGCCGGGCGCCTGCTTGGTGAGGCGCAGCGCGAAGGCGACGGCGCGGTCCGGATGCGGCTGCCGTTGGACGCCGGCCGTGCCGAAGATCGACCAGTCCTCGTGTCCGTCGGCGAAGTCGCTCGCCTGCTGGGTCTCGTAGAGCCAAGCCGGGTCCAGCCGCACCATCAGCACGCGACCCTCGCCCTGCCCGGACACGATGATCACCGCGTCGTCGCTCGTGACAACGGGGAAGGGATAGGCCGTGCCGAAGTCACCCTTGGTGGGCGGCGGATCGTGGCGTCGCGGATCGCGCAGCACCTCGCGCCGGCCGCGCCAGGTCAGGCCGTCGTCCTCCGAGATGGCCGCGTGCAGCACGTGGCGGCCGCCGTAGGCGTAGGGGAACCGCTGGCAGCAGTTCCAGATCAGCACCAGGCGGTCGTCGCTGAGGCGCACCAGGCCCACCGGCGAGTCGGACGAGACAAGCGGCGTCGGTCGCGCGACCGCCCACTCGGCGCCGTCGTCGGAGAACGACTCGTAGAGCCGCCCGGTCTGCGTGCGCAGCAGCATCCAGACGCGCCCGTCGAGCTTCTGGATGATCACCGGCTCGTCGGCGCCGTAGGCCGGAATCGGCGCCCACGCCTTGATGTCGCGCGTGCCCTGGCGCCAGGTTGCGCCCGCGTCGTCGGAGTAGACCATCGTCGAGTAGAAGGCGCCGGCGAAGCTGAAGGCGTCGAGTCCCGTATCGACACGGTGGGCCCACGTCTGACCCGTCGCCGAGGCGAAGGGCAGCACGATGCGGCCATTGCGGAGCTGGATCACGCTGTTCAACGCGCCGGTGAAGCCCTCCCAAATCCGCTTGGGCTCGGTCCAGGCCGTGCCGCCATCGCGTGACCCGAGATGCCAGATGTCGAGGAACTTGCCGTGGTAGGGGCCCTCGTGGGCCACGCCCTCGCCCGCCAGCGGCGCGCCGAAGACGCCGGAGCCCCGGTCGTGCATGAAGAAGCAATGCACCTCGTCGTCGGCGTCCGCCAGCACTTCCAGTCCGCCCCACAGCCCGCCCGTGTCGGGCAGCGTCAGCACGTCGGGCGCTTCGTCCCAGGAGTGCCCGTCGTCCCGCGAGGCAATGCGCGCGACGCGCGGAGTCGGAATGTCCGCGTCTTTGAGAAAGAAGCCGTCAAGCCGACCGTCGCGGCGACGAACCACCATGGGCCGCTCGACGTCCGGCGGCAGTGCGATCAGGTCTGGTTGCATGATCGTTCTCCTCCCACGCGCGCACCAGCGCCGGCCATCCGGTCGGGGTCGGACGGCATCAGGTGCTTCGCTTGGAGTCGGCTCCCTCACGGCTCTCGCCGCGGGCGGAATTCCGCTCGGTCGGAGGCGGCGAGCCGGGCAGCGTCCGCACCGCTGGCTGGAGACTTCGTCTCCCGGATTCGGTTGTCTTCGGCACCGTCCGAAGCATCCATATCCAAAGGACAATCCAGCCAATAACAGTCCATCCAGCAACAAGATTTACAAAGAAAATAAACGCCGTCCGCTCATGCTCTTTGAGGTGAGCGACTATGGACGGGGAAAGATAAAGAAAAGAACCACATATAATGACGACAGCTGCCAACAGTATGCCGACGGCTGTAAACTCAGTTCCTGTGCTATCGAACATTACCTGTTGAATCCTCGCTTAGTCGTGCATCCAATGACTGGAGACCTTTAGCTCCGACACCTCCGTAGTGCGCCGGTTTGTGCACTGTATCTCAACTCCCCTGCCGCCTCTTGTACTGCTCGACTGCGACGGCGATCTAGTGATCGGACGCCGGACGCACCGTCGCCGGATCCACGATCTCCACGTGCTGGATCAGGTCTGGCAGGTCGAAGTCCAGCGGCCCCTCGGCTTCGGCAAGATGCCCGTCGCGCATGACCACCGTTTGATCGGCGATCTGGCTCAGGGCGGGGTCGTGCGTGGCCACCACGGCGGTCACGCCTTCTTCAGCCACGATGTGGCGAAACAGCAGCATGATCTCCAGGCCCGTGTTGCTGTCCAGCTCGCCGGTGGGCTCGTCGGCCAGCAGCACGTCGGGTCGATTGGCGATGGCGCGGGCGATGGCCACGCGCTGCTGTTCGCCCCCGCTCAACTCAAACGGGCGGTGATCGACACGCGACTCCAGGCCCACCAGCCGCAGCACGTCGAGCGTGCGCTCTCGCCAGGTTGCCGACGGAGCGCCGGCCACGCGCAGGGCCAGCTCCACGTTCTCCCGCGCCGAAAGCACCGGAAGCAGCGCGAAAGTCTGAAACACGAAGCCGAGGCTGCGCCGGCGCACGGCGGCCAGCTCGTCCTCGCTCAGCGCTCCGAGGTCGTCGCCGTCGAAGACCACGCACCCCTCGGTCGGCACGTCCAGCCCGCCGATCAGGTTGAGCAGGGTCGTCTTGCCCGAGCCGGACCGTCCGCGCAGCGCGTAGAGCCCGCCGCGCCCGATATCCCAGGTCGCTCCGGCGACGGCCGTCACCGCGGCGGAGCCCTCCCCGTAGCGGCGCGATACGTCGAGCAGGCGCACGACTGCCGACGACGGAGACGCGGTCATGATGGCTCGACGATCACTTTGGAGAGCATTGGGAATCCCACGCTGCACGCAGCGTGGGCCACCGGACGCGCAGCGTGGGCCACCGGACGCGCAGCGTGGGCCACTGGAGGGGCAGCGTGGGCTACCGGGGTCATGGCGTTGCCTCAGTTCCGCCGCGCGCGCCGGACGGGTCCGCCGGCCTCACCACCAAGCGTCCCTCGGCGGCGTCGACATCCACGGTGGCGCGTCCTGAGATACCCAGCTCCTCCAGGTGTTCGCGGGGAATCTGGAGGCGGCCGGTCTCGTCGACGATCACGTACTCCTCGTGCGCCGGCTCATCGGCGCCCGGCAGCCCCACGCGCTGCACGATCTCCGAGCTGGTCTGCCCGTCGCGAATGGCGACGACGCGGCTCACATGGCGGGTGACGTCCCGATCGTGGGTCACGATCATCACCGTCAGCCGGCGCTCCGCGTTGAGCCGCCGCAGCAGCTCGTAGATGTCGCCGGCCGTCTGGTTGTCGACCTCGCCCGTAGGCTCGTCCGCCAGCAGCAGGTCGGGCTCGTTGGCGAGTGCCACGGCGATGGCCACGCGCTGCTGCTCGCCACCCGAAAGCTGCGGCGGCTTGTGGTCCATCCGTTCCGACAGGCCGCATGCCGCCAGCAGCTCGCGCGCCCGCCGCCGCTCCGTCGACCCCGCGCCGCCAGCGAAGAGCATTGGCGCCAGCACGTTGTCCAGGGCGCCGAGATAAGGAATCAGATTGCGTGCGCTCTGCTGCCACACGAAGCCAACCTCGTAGCGCTTGTACTCCGCCAGTTCCGCGCCCGAGGCGTTGACCAGGTCGAGCCCGCCGACGGTGCACGCGCCCGCCGACGGACGGTCGAGTCCGCCCAGAATGTTGAGCAGCGTGCTCTTGCCGCTGCCGCTGTTGCCCACGATGGCCATCATTTCGCCCGCGGCCACTTCCAGGTTCAGCCCGCGCAGCGCCACGACCTCGAGGTCGGCGATCTTGTAGATGCGCACCAGGTCCTGGCAGTGCACGTGGACCGCCGTTCTCATCCCGTCTCCTCGCCGAATTTGATGGCTTCGTGCGTCCGGACGCGCCGCAGCAGGCGGATTGAGAGGGGCAACGCCGCCGCGATCAGCACGCCGAACACGACGTAGATCTTGCCAATGTCGTCCCAGGCCGTGTCGACGATGAAGGGCGGAAACGCGTCGCGTTCGCCGGCGCTCAACTCGAGGAATGGCACGAACAGCGCTGCCGTCACCATGCCGATGACTGTCCCGACCGCCGTGCCGAGCAGCACCAGGAACCCCTGCTCCAACGCCACGATGGCGCCCATCTGCCGCGTCGAGATCCCCATGGCCCGCAGGATCCCAAACTCCTGGACGCGTCGACGAAACGACAAGACCGCGTGCATGCCGAATCCGCTGAGGGTCAGACCGGCGGCCACGATGAACGCTAGCGTCAGCAAACCGAACGTGCCGACCAGCACGGCGTCGCGGCGCGCGTCTACGATCTCGGACCTGGCGTCGACGGTGCGCAGCGCCTGGATGTCGAGGTCCTTCAGCGGCTGGATCAGCTCCCGGGCCGGTGCGTCCGGCAGCAGCCGCACCAGAGTGTTCCACGGCGAGCGGCCGATGACGCGGTTGATATACGTGAGATTGGCGACCGCGAACGATCCCGCGCCAACCTCCTGCGACGGCAGGGCGTCCATCCAGCCCACCACCACGAACGGCACGACCACTCGATTGATCTCCATCGTCACGTGGTCGCCAATCTGCACGCCCATGGCTTCGTGAAAGGGCTCGCGCTCGAGGATCACGCCGCGGTCATCCGCCGCCAGCGCATTGGCCAGGGCGTTCAGCGATGTGGTCGCGTAGTCATCGCGCCAGGCAATGGTGCGGGCGAAGGGGATGGGATCGACCGCGTGCAGGCGAACCTCGCGCAGGGCATTCACCGACGGCGTGTCGATGTGCAGGAGCGCGGTCTTGACCCAGTGGCGCGCCGCTTCCGTGACCACCTGCCGGCCATCGTCGTCCACCACGTCCAAGTGGCGGTCCACCGGCGCGATGTACCAAGACCGGGCGTCGGCGTCGAAGTGCCCACTCTCGAAGATCTGAGCGTCGGCGCCGGTGGCGAAATACACGCGGTCGATGATGTTGCGATCGATCGTCGACGCAAAGGACGCGCTGAAGGCCCCGAGGGCGAACGTGAGCGAGAGCAGCAACACCAGGCTGGTGTAGTGCGCCGGGCTGCGGCCGATCTGCCGCAGCGCCACGAACGCGCTCACGCCGGACACCCGCGCGGTGAGCGCGGCGAGCATTCGCACCGCATAGGGAAAGGCGCGGAGGGCGAAGACCGAGACGGCGAAGATGAACAGAATCGGCGCCAGCACCAGCAGCGTGTCGGCCAGCAGCAGGTCGTCCTCGGTCTCGCCGGGCAGCGCGTCGACGCTCTGCAGCAGGAAAAAACCGGCAACCGCCGCCGCCAGCAGCAGCACATCCAGCAGCCGCCGCTGGTAGAGCGGGCGATCCAGGCTGCGCGAGGCCTGCTGCTTGGCGCCCACAATGCTCAGCCTGGCGGCGCCAACGACCGGACCCAGCATCGCCAGCAGACTGACCGCGATGGCCGCCGCGCCCACGGCCACCTGGCCGCCCGTCAGCGCAATGTCCAGCGGCGCACGCGCGTCGAAGGCTAGAAAGCTCGCCGTCTGTCCGATGGCCTGCGCGAAGCCCAAGCCCAGCGCCAATCCGACCGCCAGCGCCGGCGCCCCGATCAGCAGCCCTTCGACGAGGTATACGCCGACCAGCTGCGCCACGCCCACCCCGCGGCTGCGCAGCAACGCCACCTCTTGCCGCTGACGTTCGATGGCCAGCGACACCGAGAGCCGCATGAAGCCCAGCACCATCACCACGATCGGCACGCTGAGCGCCAACAGGGCCACGGTGAGCACCGCCAGACGGCTCTCGAACTGTTCCAGATCGCGCTCCAGGCGAGTCCTGACGCTCATGAACGGCAGCACCCGCTCCGCAATGATGCGCACGGCGAAGATGCCCTCGTTCGTCCGCCCGGCGGACGACGCCTGCAGCGCGGCATCGTCCAGCGGCGCGAACCACACCGCGCGATCCAGGAGGCGCGGATGCCAAACGTCGGGATAGCGCGCCAGCAGGCTGTCGACAAACGCGGCCGGCGGCGTGAACAGCGTGTTTTTCGTCAGCTCGTCGACATCCTCGGGCCAGTACGCCCGACGTGTCTCGATAGGAGCGAAGCGACCCACGATGTCCACGGCGACGACCGCCTGCGGCGTGTCAAGCGCCCGCGGGTCGCCGAAGCGCAGTTGCACCTGGTCCCCGACCACCAGGCCGGCGGCGTCGAGCATGTCCGTCGCCGCAACCGCCTCCACCAGCGGCGCCAGCGCGCCGGACGGCATTCGCAGCGCGTAGACCTCATCGGCGGCTGCCCGCCCTTCCAGCATCTCGACGTTCTCGTCCAGCCCGGTGATCGCGGCCAGCCCGCCCCACGGAACGCCCTCGCGCAGGGGCGCGTCCGGGTCGTCGGACGTGAAGAGCAGATGCCGATTGTCGGATCGCACCAACCGCACGATGGCTTCCGCAGGCACGCCGAGATGGGTGGCGACGGCCTCGCCAAAGATCCGGTCGGCTCGCCGATACGCGGCAGGCGACGTGGGGGGATCGTCCGGCAGCTGCGCTTCACCGTGCTCGATCACCACCCCCAAATCGAGCGGTCCGGGCGAGGCGCGCAGGTGCTCCCGCAGCAGGCGAGTGCTCATGCCCTCCGCATAGAGCGGCACGGCGGTGATCACGCCCACCGTGAGCGAGAGTCCCAGCAGCGTGGTCAACGCGTGAATGGGATTGCTGCGGAGCCGCCGGGCGGCGAACCCCAGCAACGCGAGCACCGTGCGCCCGGCCGCGCCGACGCCCGCGAGGATCACGAGCGAACGGTGGCGAAGATCATGTCGCCCTCGGTCAGGCCGTGGACGATCTCGACCTCGTCGTCAGTCTCCATGCCCAGGGTCACGGGAAGCGTCCGGCGGCGGCCGTCGATCAGCGTCTCGACGAACGAGCGGCCGTTGACCGTCCACACGGCGGACGCCGGCACCTTGAGCACCCCGTCCGACGCCCCGAGCAGGACGCTGATGACGCCCTGCAGGCCGATGGTTACCGGCTGGTCGCCCCAGTCGACCGCAAGCTGGATGAAGGGCTTGTCCGAAGGGTCGCCCGTGTCGAGCGGCAGCGTGACCACGGTTCCCTCGAAGGGCGTCTCGGCAAACTCGCGCAGCGTGACCTGGACCCTCTGGTCGATGCGCAGGTTGGCCGCCTGCGCCGGGGTGGACACGGCCTCGAAGACCAGGTCGGTGGCCCGCGCCAGCTCGATGGCCGGGTCGCCGGGCGCAATGTCGCGCCCGCGCACGGTCAGCACGCGCGAAATGATGGCGTCATACGGCGCCGCAATGTCGAGCTGCGTCGAGCGGCTCTCGAGCATGGCGACTCGCTCCTCCAGGCGCTCCGCCTCCGCGCGTAGTCGCTCGGCATCCGCGGCCAGCGGTGAGGTGCCGGAATCGAGGGCGGCCAGCGCCGCGGCGGCCAGGTCGTATTCGAATTGCGCCGAGGCGAGGGCCGCATCGGCCGCGGCCACGTCGACGCCTGAAGCGCCTGCCAGAAGTCGCTCGAGCTCGGCCTGGGCCGCCAGCAAGTCCGCCTCGGCGGCGGCGAGATCGCGCCGCGCCCCGCGCAGGTGGGGCGGTCCGCTGGGGCCTGCGGTCTGCTGCTCGAGGGTGCGCGCCTGGGCCACCGCGAGCTTGGCGGCGGCAAGGTTTGCGTCGGCTCTGGCGCGCTCGCGCGCCGTCGCATCTTCGGGCAAACCGTCGCGCTCGGCCTGAGCTTCGGCCAGGCCGGCTTCGCGCAACGCAAGCTCGGCGCGCGCGATCGCCAGCAGCGCCTCGATGGAGTTCTCGGCGGTCGTCAATGCGGCGTGGCGGTCGTCCACCACCGCCGCAAGCAGAGCCACACGGGCTTGGCGAGCGTTCACCTCCGCGGCAGGCGGCGCCGCGGTGAGCGATTCCCACACACGTTGGCGCTCGGCCAGCTCCGCCGCGGCTGCCAGCACGGCGCGCTCGGCGGCAATCCGTTCGGCGGCAAGCTGGGTCTCGACGTCTTCAAGCTCTTCGAGGACCGCCACGCGAGCCTCGCGCGCGGCGCCAATCTCGGCATTCAGCGACTCCGCGTCGAGCGACACCAGGACGCTGCCGGCTTGCACCATCACCCCACGCTGGCCGCGAATGGCGCCCACGACGCCGGGCACCTCGAAGGTCAGGATCTCTTGTCCCCGCGCCTCGACCAGCCCCGGAATTCGCAGGCGGTTCTCGAGACGTCCGCGCTCCACCGCAACCATCGGATCGCGCTGCTCGGCCGATGGATCGGGCGCGAGCGTGGGCGTGGCGTCGGCGGCGGGCTCGACCGGATCACAGGCGGCGACCGCAAGGACGACCGCGCCGCCGACGACCAGGGCTGCCAACGCGAGGCCTAGCCGGCGGGCGCCGTCCATGTCGATTCGACGTGAGGCTCTGCGATTCAGTCTCAAGGGTCATCGCCTTGCTCCGGCACCGCAATTCGAAGTCTAGGCCACGGCGGGGCTTTCGCGTCGGCTCGACCGGGCATGGCCGCGCGCGCTCGCGCCGAGTTTGCGACCATGGGCCGACGCTTTCGCGGGAGGTGATTCCATGTCCATTAGGCTCGCCTGCGCCGACTTCACCTGGCCTCTGCTCCGCCACGAACAATCCCTGGCCCTAATCTCCACCCTTGGGTTCGAGGGAGTCGATCTCGGGATTTTCGGCAACCGCTCACACATCCGCCCCGAAGTGATCCATGGCGACGTGCCCATGTGGGCCGGCATCCTGCGTGAGCGGCTGGAGCAAAACAGCCTCGAGCCCGCCGACGTGTTTCTGATCCCGAGCACCGAACCCGGCGGCATGGTGCCGAACAATCCCGATCCGGCCGAGCGCGAAGCCGGGCGCATGTACTTCAACGACGTGGTGGAGCTTTCGCGCCGCCTGGAGGCCAAGGGCATTTCCTCGACCTGCGGTGAGCCGTTCGAGGGCGAGACGCCCAGCGAGTCGCTGCGCAACTCCGTCGAGGAGCTGAAGTGGCGCGTCGATCAGGGCGACAAGTACGGCATCGCGGTCTCGGTGGAGCCTGCGGTCGGCACCAACGCCAACACCGTCGAGCTGGCCCTCGAGATGCTGGACCTGGTGCCGGGCCTCAAGCTCACGCTCGACTACTGCCACTTCGTCTACCAGGGCATGGAGCAGACCAGCGTGGACCCGCTGCTGCCCCACGCGCGCCACTTCCACTGTCGCGGCTGCGCGCCGGATCGGATGCAAGTGGACTTCGACGAGAACGTCATCGACTACCGCCGCATCATCGAGAAGATGCAGGAAGTCGGTTACGGCGGCTGGTTCGGCGTCGAGTTCGTGTGGACGGCGATCTGGAACTGCAACCAGGTCGACAACACGGCGGAAACGATCCGCTTCCGCGACCTGGCGCTGGCCGTCATCAACGGCACCGAGCACGTGCCGTTCGTGCACACGATTTAGCGGTTTACAGAACCAAATCCCGGCCGAACCGGCGGGGCAGTCGATTCGCGCCCGGCGGCTCGGGGTTTTTATACATGTTTGGGCGTTACCTTCGAGTACGAAGCAAATTTCACCGTGTGCCGTGACTGCCTGATTCGCCGTGTAGTGCACGATTCTCGTGTACACTGAATTCGTGTGATACGCACGTCGAGCTCTCCCCATCAAGAACATCACCCTCAGCGCCGATGAAACCCTGATCGCCGCGGCGCGGCGTCGCGCCGCAGCCGAGCGAACCACTCTCAACGCGCAGTTTCGGCTGTGGCTCGAGGACTACGCCGGGCGCCGGCAACAGGCCGACGACGCCGTCGCAACTATCCAGGTGCTGCGCGGCGATATCGCGACCGGCGGCCGCAGGTTTACGCGGGATGAGATGAATGAGCGTTGAGGATTTCCTCGACACGAACGTCTTCATCTACCTGTTTGACGAGACCGATCCGCGCAAGCGACGGCGCGCGGAGTCCCTGGTGCACCGCAGCCTGGAAGACGGCAGCGGCTGCATCAGCTTCCAGGTCGTCCAGGAAACCCTGAATGTGGTCACCCGCAAGTTGGGGGCGAGACCGCAGAGCGCCCGGCTGCTGCTGGACGACGTGCTGGCGCCGCTGTGGCTGGTAAACCCGACGCGCACGCTGTACGCGCGCGGTCTGGGCGTTCACGCGCATTTCGGCTTTAGCTACTACGACTCGCTGATCGTCGCCGCTGCGCTGGAAGCCGGGTGCACGCGGCTCTACAGCGAGGACTTGCAGCACGGTCAGCAGGTGGAGCACCTGACGATCCAGAACCCATTCGTGACATCGTGACCGCGAGTCTTGTGCATGCTCGGCGTTTCTTCGACTCCAGACGGCGCGCGACCAACAAACCGCGCCGTCTGATCCCGCAGGCGCGGCACGCCTGCAAGTCTCGCGAGTACCATGACTGACATGGTCGGGCGGGACGGCGCGGCAGCACGGCTTCGGGCAGGATTGCTCCTGCTTGTGGTCGTGGGCGTGGTGGGTACCAGTCTGGCGCTCGCCTACGACCGGCACTGGCTCAGCCCCTGGCAGTTTGCGCCGTGGATGACGCTGGGCATCGTCATCGTCGCCACGTCAGCCCTCGCCGTTCGCCAGACGGCGGCGACGGTCAGGCTGGCGCGGGTGGTCGCCGTAGTGACGATGGTGAGCGCCCTGCTCGGAGCCTGGCAACACATCGCCGCGAATCTCAACCCAGACTCGCATGACCACCAGCACGAAGATCGCCGGGAAAGCATGACGAGCGCCCAGGACTCCGATCACCACGAGGAGACGGAAGGCGACGGCCATCACCACGACGAGGGGAAGGCGGATGACCATCACGCCCATGGCGACGAGGGTGCGGCGGACGACCACCATCACGCCGACGACGAGAAGCGTTCGGCTAGCGCCGCCCACGACTCCACGGAAGAGGAATCGCCACCGCCGAGCCTTTTGGACGTCGTGATCGGCGCGGTCGGCCATGCGCCGATCCCTGCCGCGCTTTCGCTCGCGCCGATCGGGCTGGCGCTGGGATTGGCGACCCTCGGCCTCGGGGGCTCGCGCAACGCGTCGAAGGACTAGCCGGCGATCGCCGATCGGCGGCGATGAAAACGGCGGCGCGGGAATGATGGATGCCGTTGCGTGACTCACGCGACTCGGTTGGCCCACTAGCACCGCTCGATTCTTCGTGCGCGGGGGGCTCCGGCCTCTACGATGCAGGTGGCCGTGCGTAGCGTGGCTTGCGGAGTGCGGAAGATGACCATTCAAGCGCGTAGTAGCGCCGAAACGCTGGACCTTCTGTGCGGGCACAAGGCCGAGTTGGTCGAGCGATTTGGCGTCGTCGAGCTGGCGCTCTTTGGTTCAGCGGCGCGCGATGCGTTGGGCCCGGACAGTGATGTCGACATTCTCGTCAGCTTCGACGGCCCTACCAATCCAGAGCGCTTCTTCGCGCTCCAGTTCTACATCGAAGATCTCCTGGGACGGCCCGTCGATCTGGTCACCGATCGAGCGCTGCGGCGAGAATCGCGTCCGTACATTGAAGCTGAGGCTGTCCGTGTGTGAGCGACGCCGCTGGGACTTGTACGTGCGCGACATGCTGCAGGCTTGCGAGCGAGTCACGGCCTACACGGCCGGCATGGATTAGGCCGATTTCCTTAGCGACCGGCGAACCTACGACGCTACGTTGCGCAATCTCGAGTTGGTGGGTGAAGCCGCGACGCGAATTCCGGCGGCCGTGCGCGACGCCCATGCGGGCGTACCGTGGCGCGATGTCATCGGGACCAGAAATCGGATCATTCACGGCTATCTCGGCATCGACGACGATCTCATTTGGGGCATTGTGTGCCAGAGCGTTCCCGAGTTGACTTCACTCCTGCGCGCCTTGCTTGAAGAATCTGACGGCGCAGGTCCCGGCAACGCCGCCTAATTCGCATCGTCCACGCCGCGTATCGATAATCCTCTCGAGTCCGGTGCCGACCTACGTACCGGTGCCTGGATTCTGACCCCGGATCGAGTAGGGGCAGGCTCCGCGCCTGAGTGACAGTTGCTGGCGCGTGCGCGCTCGGACTGGATTGGCCCACGAGCACCGCCCGATTCTCCGTGCGCCCGGTGCCTTCGCCTCCTACGATGCAGGTAGCCGCGTGTTTCGCGGCCTGAGGGGTGGCGGGGTGCAGCGATGATCAAGCAGGCGAGGTACAGCAACGGATCGCGCGAGGTGGTGATCAGCGCGTCGGAACCGGACGTGTGGCTGGAGGTCACCGACAGCGTCGTCAACTTTCCGGGCCTGGTGGAGCTCGAGGGCGACAACCTCTTCATGTCCTATCACCGCGGGCGGCACGGGGGCGATGAGCCTCTGGCCGGAGTGGTCTCGAGCGACCTGGGCGCGACCTGGCAGCCGGCGCCGGACGACTCGCCGTTTATCGACCGGCATCCCACAACCGGCCTCAACACCATGGATTTCGGCTCGGGGATCATCGGCTATCCCAGCGACGGCACGATCACCCGGATCGACACCTATCCGCTCGAGAACTACCAAGAGCCCTATCTGAGCGCCGAGGGCCCCTATCACCTGGTCCAGCAGCGCGCGGACTCGACGTTTCAGCTGCGCCGGTGGACGAAAGCGGGCGAGCTGCTGGAGCTTCTCCCATTCAATGTCGAGGGGTTTCCCTGGGACGAGGCGTCTTTCGAGAACTACTCCCGCCTGATCGAGCTGGACAACGGGGACTACATGACGGTGTTTGAGCAGCAGGTCGGCCCGCCCGAAGTGCTCGACGGGTTGAGCCCCAGCGGGCGGCCCATGATGCAGTACAGCTTCTCGAGCTCCGTCGTCCGCTCGTCGGACCGGGGACGCACCTGGAAGTTCGTCGAGCACTTCCATCCCGACGATCACAAGCCGGTCTACGGCCCGGCGGATCGGGCGGTGGACGAAGGATTCGACGAGCCCGATGTCATCCAGCTCGACAACGGCGACATCCTCTGCATGATGCGCACCGGCGGCTACTCGCCCATGTTCCAGTCACGCTCGACGGACGGTGGCGAAACGTGGTCCGCCCCCGAGTCTGTCGGCTGGCAGGGCGTGAAGCCGCGCCTGCAAAAGCTGCCCAACGGCGTGCTGGCCTGCGTGGCCGGGCGCGGGGCCTATGGGCATCCTCAGATCACGCACGTAATGCTGAGCCTGGACGGCACCGGCGAGCATTGGGAGTACCCGTTCGCCTTTCACACCGGTCCGGGTTGCTCGTACACGTCGGTGATTCAGCGCGGCAACAAGCTGCACGTGGCCTACTCGCACTCGGACTTCACGCGCGAGCTGGGCACGAACGAGTTGCCCACACAGTCGATCCGGCGCATCGTGATCGACGTGCAGGTTGCGTAGGTCAACCTCGTCGGGGGCGGTGAGCGCCTCGGCGTCGTCCCCTCATCCCAACCTTCTCCCCAAGGGAGAAAGGGCCGGATCGGCGCCTGTGACGGATATCTTGACCCTGACGATTCCTGAGGGCCGCCAAAGGAACCAGCCGTGACGGCCATCGCGAATGTGCGCGCGCGGGAGATCCTCGATTCGCGGGGTAACCCCACGGTCGAGGTGGACGTCACGCTCGAGAGCGGAGCCGTTGGCCGCGCCGCGGTGCCGTCCGGCGCCTCGACCGGCGCCCACGAGGCGCTCGAGCTGCGCGACCAGGACCCGGAGCGCTACCACGGGCGCGGCGTGCGGAAGGCCGTCCACCACATCCTCAGCGTGCTCGGACCCGAGATCGAGGGCGAGGACGCGACTAACCAGACCGCCGTGGACGAGATGTTGCTGGCGGCGGACAGCACGCCGAACAAGTCCTCGCTGGGCGCCAACGCCATCCTGGGCGTCTCGCTCGCGGTGGCGCACGCGGCGGCGGATGAGGTGGGGTTGCCGCTCTATCGCTACCTCGGCGGGCCGTTCGGTACGACTCTGCCCGTGCCGATGATGAACCTGCTCAACGGCGGCCAGCACGCTGCGGGGAGCACCGATTTCCAGGAGTTCATGGTCATGCTCGTGGGCCGCCCGACGTTCAGCGAAGCGTTGCGGGCGGGCACCGAGGTCTACCACGCCCTGCACGACGAGCTCTCGCGGCGCGGCCTGTCGACCAGCGTCGGCGACGAGGGCGGTTTCGCGCCGGCGCTGTCCACCAACGCGGAGGCGATGGAGCTGCTGGTGCAGGCCATCGAGTCCGCCGGGTATCAGCCCGGAGCGGACATTTTTCTGGGGATCGACGCCGCGGCGACCGAGCTGATCCAGACCGACGGCCGCTATCGCCTGGAGCGCGAGGACCGCACGCTGACGCGCGCCGAGCTGGTCGAGCTGTGGGTCGAGTGGGCGGAACGCTTCCCGTTGCTGTCGATCGAGGACGGGATGGGCGAGGACGACTGGGCGGGCTGGAGCGAATTGACGGCGGCCCTGGGCGACCGCGTGCAACTGGTGGGCGACGACCTGCTCGTCACCAGCACGGAGCGCTTGGAACGCGCCGTCGAGGAGAAGGCGGCCAACAGCATCCTCATCAAGGTCAACCAGGTCGGCTCGCTCTCCGAGACCCAGGCCGCGATCGAGATGGCCCAGCGCGCGGGATTCAGCGTGGTGATTTCGCACCGCTCCGGTGAGACCGAGGACACGACCATCGCCGACCTCGCCGTGGCCACAAACGCCGGGCAGATCAAGGCCGGGGCGCCGTGCCGCACCGATCGCGTGGCCAAGTACAACGCGCTGCTGCGCATCGAGGAGGACCTGGGCGCGGCGGGGCGCTATGCCGGTCCGCAGGCGTTCACGAGCATTCGCCGAGTCCTGGTGTGACGCCCGACGATCTGCGGGACCTGCTGGAGCAGGTCGCCGGCGGCGCGATAACCGCCGACGCCGCGATGCAGCGGCTGCGCTATCAGCCCATCGACGACCTGGGGTTCGCCCGCGTCGATACCCATCGCGTGCTGCGGACCGGCATGCCGGAGGTCATCTACGGGGCCGGCAAGACCCCAGCCCAGATCGCCGCCATCGCGGCGTCGATCGCGGGTCATGGGCAGCCGGTGCTGGTGACCAAGACCGACGCCGCGGCGTTCGAGGCGGTGTGCGCCGAGCTGCCGGACGCCGTGTTTCACGAGGACGCGCGCATGATCACCCACGCGCCCGAGCCTCGGCCCGCGCCCCGGGGAAACGTGCTGGTACTGACCGGCGGCACGTCCGACGCCCCGGTGGCGGCGGAAGCGCACGTCACGGCCCAGACGCTCGGCGCCAACGCGACCACCATCGGCGACGTGGGCGTGGCCGGGCTGCATCGCCTGCTCGGCCAACGGGAACACCTGGACGCGGCCGACGCCATCGTGGCGGTGGCCGGAATGGAGGGCGCCTTGCCCAGCGTTGTCGGCGGCCTGACGGACCGGCCCGTGATCGCGGTGCCCACGAGCGTGGGCTATGGCGCCTCGCTGGGTGGGATTGCGGCGCTGCTGGCCATGCTCAGCGGGTGCGCGCCCGGCGTGTCGGTGGTGAACATCGACAACGGTTTCGGCGCCGGATATCAGGCGGCGCTGATCGCGCGGCGCGCCAGCGAGGCGACGAACGAATGACCGTCGCCCGCGTCGATTGTCCGTCGGGCGCCAGCGGCAACATGTTTCTCGGCGCACTGCTGGACGCGGGGCTGGACCAGGTGGCGTTGGAAACCGAGCTGCGCAGGCTCGATTTGCCGCCGTGGCGTCTGGCGCGTCAGGCGGTACGCAAAGGCCCGATCGCGGCCACGCACATGGACTTCGAGATCGAGGCCGCCGGCCATGGAATGCTCGGCGATCCCGCCTCGATGGCGGCGGTGATTGCCGCGAGCGGGCTGCGGGCGCCGGTCAAGGACCGGGCGCAGGCCATGGTGCGGCGGCTGGCGGTGGCCGAGGCGGCGGTGCACGGGGTGGACCCGAATGACGCGCACTTCCACGAGCTCGGCGCGGTGGACGCGGTGCTCGACATCGTGGGCGCGTGCGTGGCCGTCGACCTGCTGGACATTACGGCCATGAGCGCGTCGGCCATCAACACCGGCAGTGGAACGGTCGACACGTCCCACGGCGTGCTGCCGGTCCCGGCCCCTGCGACGGTTCAGCTTCTGCAGGGATCGGCGCTTGAGGTCTACGCGAATGACGTTGACGCGGAGCTGCTCACGCCCACCGGGGCCCTGGTGCTGACCGAGTTCACCACCCATGCCGGACAGGCGCCCGCCATGCGCGTGACGGCCACCGGCTACGGCGCGGGTACGGCGGATCTCGCCATCCCCAACGTGCTGCGGGTCTCACTGGGTGAGGCCGCCAGCACGCTCGGCACGGACGTGGTGACCGTGATCGAGGCGAACGTGGACGACATGAACCCGGAGCACTACCCCTCGGTCAGCGAGCGGCTCTTCGAGGCCGGCGCGCTGGACGTCACGCTTACGCCGCTGGTGATGAAGAAGGGACGCCCCGGAACGCTGATCCGCGTGCTGGCGCAACCGGACACGACCGACGCCGCCGTGGACCTGCTCTTGCGCGAGACTTCGACGCTTGGCGTGCGGCTGCACGACGCGCGGCGCGTGAAAGTGCCGCGGCATGTGTTGCGCGTCGACACGCCCTACGGGCCCATTGCGGTCAAGGCCTCGTACCTTGACGGACGCCTGCGCGACGTGGCGCCGGAGGCCGACGATTGCGCCCGCGCCGCGCGCGAGCAGGACGTTCGCTTGCAGACGGTTTACGATGCGGCTCGGGCCGCCGCCTGGGAGGCCGCGCCCCCGACTCAGCCGGCAATGGGAGGCCCAGATGACCGATCGTGACGACTACCGGCCGCTGCAACAGACGCGCGGCGAGACCGTTCGTCTCAACCGCCAGCCGGTGGGCGTGGTGCGCGCCGAAAACGCGATCGTGCGCGGCGGGTCCGTGCGCCACATTCAGACCGACGTCCTCCAGAGTGACGCCTCGGCCATCGGCGTCGCACGGACCGATGCGCTTGCCACCGGACAAACCTTGGTGGGAGGCGTGGCGGCGCGCGAGGCCACCGTGCGCAACAGCGCCGTCGCGGGCGCTGTGACCGCCAACGCCAAGCTCGAAAACGTGGCCGCGTCGTGGGTCGTGGCGGGCAACGTCCAAGCCGACCGGGTGCTGACGCTGGCCGTGGTGGGCGCCAATATCCAAGGCAACGTGCGCGCGCTGTTTGGCCCGCGGGCGGCGGTGGCCTTCGGCGTGGCCCTGGGGCTCTCGACGCTGTTCGCGCGCCTGATTGGGCGGCTGCTGAAATAGGGCCCGCGCCGCTACTCTGGACGGTGCGCCGAACCGGAGCCGTTACCCGGTGATTGAGAGTGGGGCTCCCATGCTGCACGCAGCATGGGCCACCGGACTTGCAGCATGGGCCACCCGGAAGGGCGGTTCGCGAACCGCCCCTACCCGGACACTGCAACGATCCCGGGTCCGTGCATTGGAGGCGGCCGGTGGAGGCTGAGTTCCGCGTCTACCGCAGCGACGATAACGAGGTGCGGGCGTTCCAGCGGCTGACGCCTTCCGAGCTGTTTCCCATCTGCGAGCACCTGCTGGGGCGCTGGCAGGACGCGGGGCTGCCGCTGCGACCGAGCGCGCGGGGCTTCGCCCTGCAGGCCCCGCTGGAGGAGCGGCTGCAGAGCATCGCGTGGGTCTACGCGCCGGACGCCCGGCATCGAGAGCCGCGCCTGGAGGTCGCCCTCGATCTGCTGCGCCGGCGCGGCGTGCCGCCGGAGGACCTGGAAGCGCTGCGCGAGCGCCTCGATGTCTACGGCGAGGCCGAAGGGGCGGCCGGACTGGTGGCCATTGCGATCACCGACTCGATGTCCACCGAAGACGCGGAGCGGCTCGCGGGGGCGCTGGTGCAATTCGCGCATTCGCTGAGCTGACGCACGGGTCGGCGTGAACCGGATGCCCCGCTCGCGCAAGTGGACCACGCTGGCGGTGGTCATGACCAGCGTGTTCATGGCCACGCTCGACTCCAGCGCCGTCAACATCACGTTGCCCACGCTCGCCGTCGAGTTCGACGCCACCTTCGACGCCCTGCAATGGGTGGTGCTGGCCTACCTGCTCGTCATCACCGGCCTGCTGCTGCCGTTTGGCCGCGCCGCCGACGTGCTGGGGCGGCGGCGATTCTTCGTGGCCGGCCTCGCGACGTTCGTGGCCGGGTCGCTGCTGTCGGGCATGGCGGTCGACGTCTGGATGCTCGTGGCGTGCCGGGTCCTGCAGGGCCTCGGAAGCGCCGCCACGCAGGCCATCGGCGCGGCGCTGGTTATCGACGCGTTTCCCCAGAATGAGCGCGGGCGCGCCATGGGGTGGGTGCTCAGCGCGGTTTCGGCGGGCCTCATCACCGGGCCGCTCGCCGGAGGCGTGCTCGTGGGCACGATTGGTTGGCGCTGGATCTTCTTTCTCAACGTTCCGGTTGGCTTGGTGAGCCTGGCGTTTGGGCTGCGGTCGCTGCCCTACAGCGCGCCCGTTGGACCCCGGCGCATCGACGTGCCCGGCGCGGCATCGCTGGTGGCCGGCGTCATGTTGGTGCTCTTCGGGCTGAACCGGATTCAGGTCGCCGGTCTAATCGCGCCGCTGGCGCTGGCGCCGTTGCTGACGGGAATTGTGCTGCTCGGCGGATTCTTGGCGTGGCAGCGCCGCTCGCCCGCGCCGACGGTCGACCTCGACATGTTCCGCGTGCGCGAGTTGAGCGCGGCCACGATGGCGGCCTTCCTGGCATTTGCCGGGCTGGCGTCGTTGGTCTTGCTGCTGCCGTTCTATCTGCAGCGCGGCCTTGGGCTGACCCCGGTGCAGGTTGGGATGGTGCTGGCGACGATCCCGGCCCTGATGGGATTGCTCGGCCCGCCGTCCGGAGTGCTCGCCGATCGTCTGGGGCCGCGCCCGGTCGCGTCGGTAGGCGTGGCGTTAACCGCGGTAGGGCTCGCGCTGATGGCCACCCTGGGCGACACAGCCGGTCCGGGCGACGTGGTGGTGCGGACGCTGGTGACGGGCGTGGGACTCGCGCTGTTCAACAGCGCCAATGCCAGCTCGCTCATGGGGGCCGCCGCGCCGCGTCATCGCGGTCAGGCCAGCGCCACCATGTCATTGGCGCGGAATACCGGGCAGTCGGTGGGGCAGGCGCTCTGGGGCACCCTGTGGGGCGTGCTCGCGGCGGGCCTTCTAGGCGTCGCGGCTGTAGGCGATCAGCCGCTCGATACCGCCTTCGACGCCTTTCGCGCGACTTGGGCGGCCGCCGCGGCCGTCACCTTGCTGGCGCTGGTCGCCTCGCTGGCGCGCGGCCCGGGAGGCGCCGACGACTCGACCGCCGATGCGGGGGACTAGACGCCGTTCCTCAGGACGGGCGCTCGAGGTCGATGACGTTGGCCGACGCTGGGATGCCCTCCGGGGATGCGTCCGCATTCGGCCGCAGCGGATCCGGAGATCCGGCCTCGGATCCGCGCTGCCGGCGCAAGAAGTCGAGCGCCTTGCGCGTATCGCTGGCGATGCGCGGAGCGACAGATGTCCGTACCCGGAGGCGAAAGAGCCAGTAGATGAATGACTTGTACGCCGGCCAGGCGAGGCGCCGCGGCGGGTTGTCGCCGCGTTCCTCGGCGTAGGCCGCCAGCAGCTCGACCAGCGAGCGTCCATAGATCCGCTCATGGATTCCCAGGCTCGCGGAGGCGTCCAGCGCGTGGGCCTTGGCCGCCTGGAGCTCAACCGCGCAATGCAACGCTTCCTCGACGGTGACGCCGTAGAAGTAGGTGAGGTACGCCGAATAGCTCTCCGGACCCAGGGCATCGCGGAACTCGGCCTCGGTGAGATGGATCGGCGGCTCGCCGGCAAAGAGGAGGCGGTCGAGCTCGTCACGCTTGGCGCCGCCGCCTGCCGTCACCAGGCGCTCGATGACCAGCAGCAGGTCGAGCGCCTGTCCGTCGATGAGATAGACCAGCCGCCGCTGCCGCACGATCTCGGCGCGAAGCGTCCAAAGGGCGGCCGCGCGGAGCGCCGCCAGATACCAATGCGTCCCGAGCGCCAGCTCGGCCCGATATCTCTCGAACGGCCCCCTGGCGTGCAGCGGCGCGCGATCGGTCATCGTCGAACCCGTCTCCGTCGATAGGTACGATCACGCGGGCGAGCCACGCACCATCGGCGAGGGCGACGATCAAGCTCACGATTCACTGCGACGGCGCCAGCCGTGGCAACCCCGGACCGGCGGCCGCTGGCGTGGTGGTGCTCGACGACCGGTTCGAAATCGTGGCCCGCTCGGCCCTGCGGCTCGGCGACATGACCAACAACCAGGCCGAATATCACGCTGTGTGGACCGGCATGCAGCTGGCCGGGCAGCTCGGGGCCACGGAGATCGAGTTCCGGCTGGACAGCGAGCTGGTCGTGCGGCAGCTCAGCGGCGAGTGGCGCATCAAGCACGCCGGCTTGCGCGCGCTTGCCGAGCGCGTCCGAGCCTCCCAGCCGGCCGGGGCGCAGGTGCGATATGCCCATGTGGGCCGGGAGTCCAACGTCCTGGCGGACCGGCTGGCGAACTGGGCGCTGGACCGCATCGATCCGGCGGACGCCGCACCGAGCTAGCGGCGGCGCGGGCGCGCGGGCGGTCGCGGCCAAAAATCTCAACGAATTTTCGGCGAAACACTTGACGCCAGGTGGGGCCTGTGGTTTACTTCCGCCGTTGAATCACCACAGGAGTGGTGATTTGTGGGGGAATGTGGGGAGGATGACCGCGAGCCGCAGGCGATCTCGCGAACGTCATGAGCAATGCACGGCATTACCGGACTTCGAGTCCACCAGCTCGACGCCAAGGGGCGTTTGGCCTTCCCCAGCAAGTTTCGCGCCTTGCTTCCCGGCGGGGGCGTGCTCACGGTGGGCGCCGAGCGGTGCCTCACATTTTATCCGAGCGAGCGCTGGCGCCAGATCGAAGAACGTCTGGCGGAGATGGATCCCCTCGACCCCGACGTGCGCGACACCAAACGACGTGTGTTCGGCATGGCCGAGCGCGTGGACTTCGATGGGCAGGGACGGATCAACATTCCGTCGCACCTCATCGATTTCGCTGGACTGGCAAAGAAGGTCGCCGTGATTGGTACCGGCGATGTCATTGAAATCTGGGACGCCGATACCTGGCGCGATCAGCGCGACCGTATCGACGCGGACGCCGTCGCCATCATGCGGCGAGCTGGTGGAGGCGGCCCACACTAACTTTCGGGTGTTCTATGGGGGACGCAGTGCCTCCCCTGCGTCCCCCATACACCAAACCTCCGAAGGGAGCGTCGCCAGTCCACGCTCCGGTGCTCGTTGCGGCGGTCGTTGATCTCTCGGGGGTATCACAGGGGGGGAGCTACGTGGACGCAACGGCCGGCGCCGGGGGGCACACCCAAGCACTCGTAGCAGCCGGAGCCGCACGCGTCCTGGCGCTCGACGCCGATCCCAACGCCGTCGCGCGGCTTGGTGAGCGATTCAGCGACGAGCCTCGCGTTACACCCGTGCAGGCGAATTTTCGCGATCTGGCGCGCATCGCCCCGGCCCACGGCTTCGATCGGGCCGATGGGGTGATCTTCGATCTCGGACTCTCCAGCGACCAGCTGGACGATCCGTCGCGGGGATTCTCGTTTCAGCACGACGGTCCGCTCGACATGCGTTTCGACCCGACCTGCGGCCGTCCCGCGCTGGACCTCGTCAACCACCTGCCGGAACCGGAGCTGGCGGAGCTGCTGCGCCGCTTCGGCGACGAGCGGCGCGCCGGGCGCATTGCGCGCCGCATCGTGCAGCGCCGACCGATCACCAATACCGCGACGCTGGCGGCGACGGTGAAACGCGCCATCCCCGGTCGCCAGCGGATTCACCCGGCCACACGCACGTTTCAGGCGTTGCGCATGGCCGTCAACGACGAGCTTGGGGCCCTGACGGCCGGCCTGGAGGCGGCGCGCGGCGTTGCCGCCCCGGACGGGCGGGTGGTCGTGATCGCGTTCCACAGCCATGAGGACCGCATCGTCAAGCACCGATTTCGCGCTTGGGCTTCCGCGGGCACGGCGGAGATTCTCACGCGCTCGCCGCTGCGCGCGGACGCGGCGGAGGTGACCGCGAATCGGCGGTCGCGCAGCGCCAAGCTGCGCGCCGCACGCGTGACGCCGCCCCCACTGATGGATGCCCCCACCGAGGACCGCCATGGCCGTCCGTGAGGCGCGGATCCAGCGCCGCATGGCGCTGCCGGCGCAGCTGGCGCAGGTCGTCCTGCGGCCGATCAGTCCGTCGCGCCTGGTGCTGGCGCTCATCGTGGCGGCCTTTGTGCTCGCCATGGTCTGGGTGCAGCAGACGCAAGCGATCGTTCGGGTGGGTGGCGAGGTCCAGGCGTTGGAACGCCGACTCGAAGTGCTGCTGCAGACGCAGCAGGACCTGCGCGCGCAGCTGGCAACCGAAAACGACCTCCCAACCGTCCAGCGGGTGGCCTTCACGGATCTGGACATGCGCGAGCCGACCAACCCGATCTACGTAAGCAGTCAGGCCCTGCCACCCGGCGTGTCGTTGGACCTGCCGGTCTGGGCGGCGCCGGGTCAGCGGCTGTATGAGATGCCGTGGTGGGAAGCCTTTCTTCGAGCGATCAGTGCCAAGATCACCAGCCTCCGCGAATAAGCGCTCGGGCAGCGCCGGCGCCGACGCACCCGCCGACCCGAGCCGGCGGCTGGCGATGATGCTCGGCGGCGCGGCGCTCGGCGCCGGCGTCCTCGGCTGGCGTCTGTACGACTGGCACGTGAATCAAGCGGCGGTTCTCGCCGCGCGCGGCGCCGGGGAATTGCTGGCGCGGACCGAGCTCCACCCACGCCGAGGCACCATCTTCGACATCTCCGGAGACGTGCTGGCCATCGAGTGCAGCGCCACCCGCGTAGTGGCGGATCCGAGCGTGGTGCACGAAGAGAGCGCGCCCTTCGACGTCGCCAACCGGCTCGGCGACATCCTGAGTCTCGACCCCATCCCGATCGCCAATGCGATCAGCAATCCACGCTCGCGCTACGCGTTGCTGGCGCGCGGCATCCTGGACGACACCCAACGGCAGTTGCGACATGCGGTGGCGGCCGGCGAGCTTCCGGGCATTCGGCTCGAGCCGGACCGCGTGCGCATGTACCCCAACGGCCGGCTCGGCGCCCATGTGCTGGGGTTTCTGGGCGAGCGCGTCGACCGGCCGGGCGATGTAATTGGGCAGGCCGGGGTTGAGGCGCACTATGACGATCTGTTGTCCGGCAGCCCCGGCCTGCGCACGTCGGACCTCGACCGCCTGGGCCGTGAAATCCCGATCGGACGTCACAACCTGCTGCCGGCCCGCCACGGATCGCACCTGACGCTCACGCTCAATCGCACCATTCAGCACATCGTCGAGGAGGAGCTTGAAGTAGCGGTCGAACGCTTCAGCGCGGCGTCCGGCTCGGTGATCATGCTCGATCCGCGCACCGGCGCCATCCTGGCGCTGGCGAACGTGCCGGACTATGACCCGGCGCGGGTCCACGAATACCAGTCGTTCGGCCCGGAGTTCGCCAACCGCGCGCTGAGCCATGTCTACGAGCCCGGCAGCACGTTCAAGCTGGTCACGATGGCCGCCGGGCTGGACAGCAAGGCCGTCACTCCCGAGTCGACCCACGATCTTCCCGGAACCATTCGGTACTTCGGCGAGGAGTTCAAGAATTGGGACTTGCAGACCTATCCCGACCAAAACATGACCAGCGTCTTGCGTCACTCAAGCAACACCGGCGCGATCTTTGTGGCGGACCGGACCGGTCCCGACCGGTTCTATAGCTACATTGAGAAGTTCGGCTTCGGTGAAGTCAGCGGTGTGGACCTCAGCGGCGAGGTGCCGGGAATTGTGCGCCGGCGCGGCGACCGTGGATGGTTTCAGGCCGATCTGGCGGCCAACTCGTTCGGGCACGGGATCGGGGTGACCGCGCTCCAGATCGCCACCGCCATCGGCGCGATTGCCAACGACGGCGTGCTCATGCGGCCCCACATCGTGCGGTCGGTGGAGCACCCGGATGGGCGGCAAGCCTTCGTGCGCCCACAGGAAGTGCGGCGGGTCATTTCCTCCGAGTCGGCCCGCGAGCTCATGCAGATGATGGAGAGCGCCGAAGCGGGCATTGTGAACAACCCGGCGAAGGTGGATGGATATCGCACCGCCGGCAAGACCGGAACCTCCGAAATCCCGATCGGGGGGCGCTTTCAGTCCGACCTCTCGATCGCGTCCTACGCGGGATTCGGTCCGCTGGAGGACCCCCAACTGTTGACGCTGGTGGTGATTAACCGTCCCCAAGAGGGCTACTTCGGCGCATTCGTCGCGTCGCCGACGTTTCAACGCATCATGACCCGGGTCTTTTCGTATTTGCGAGTCCCGGCGCGGGCGGCCTGAGCTATGGCGACGCGTGCTCAGGCCGCCCCGCGCGGGATCCGCTGGCCGCCGCAGGACCCGATCCTCCTGCTGCTCACGGTGTTGCTGCCGCTGGGCGGCGCGGTCATGGTGGCCAGCGCGCGCATTCCGGCGGTCCTTGGCGAAGGGGCGCCCCTCGACGCCGACACGATTCAGCAAATGGTGTTCGGCATCGCGGGCCTGGTGGTGGCGTTGGGTCTGAGCGCCGTGGACTACCAGCGCTACGAACGGGTGGCCCTGCCGGCATTGGGCATCGCCTGGCTGCTGCTGCTTGGGGTCTACTTCTTCTCCAACGCGCCGCCGCAGCTGGCGGCGCGTCGCTGGTTCGTGATCGGTGAATTCACGCTGCAGCCCAGTGAGTTCGCCAAGCTTGCGCTGATTCTGGCCCTGGCCAAGCTGGCCAAGCTCTTCGGCCACCGGGTGCGGGATTGGCGCATCGGCTTGCTGGGCGGCGGTGGGCTGCTCGCGGCGGTGGTGCTGCCCGTGGTCGCCGAGCCCGACCTGGGAACGGCGGTCACGATGGCGGCGGTGGGCCTGGCCATGTTGTTCGTGGCCGGCGTTCGCATCCGGCATCTGGCCGTGCTGCCGATCGGCGCGCTGGCGGCCGGGGCGATTTCCATTGCCGTCCACGAATACCAGCGGGCGCGCGTGGTCGCCTTTCTCACGCGCGACCCGGAAGTCACCAACACCGGCTATCAGG
Organism: Chloroflexota bacterium; assembly: GCA_028873795.1. Lineage (GTDB taxonomy): Bacteria > Chloroflexota > UBA11872 > UBA11872 > UBA11872 > JAJECS01. The sequence continues at coordinate 12,326 of JAPPNP010000088.1, read as the reverse complement.
CGGCGCAAGCCAAGATCGCGCTTGGCGCCGGCGGCGTCACCGGCCGCGGCCTGGGCGCCGGCACCCAGAAATTCTTGCTGCCGGTGCCCGACTCCGACTCGATCTTCGCCGTCATCGGCGAGGAGTTCGGCCTCGTCGGCACCGGGCTCGTGCTGGTGCTGTTTCTGGCGCTCTTCGTGCGCGGGATCCAGATTGCGGGCTCGACCGAGGATCCCTTCGGCCGCTTGCTGGCGGTGGGCATCGTGACGCAGCTCACATTCCAGGCGTTCGTGAATATGGGCGTCGTCACGGGGCTGATTCCGGTCACCGGCCTCACGCTGCCGTTCGTGAGCCTGGGCGGGTCGTCCCTGTTCGCCTCCCTGCTGATGATGGGCATCTTGCTCAACGTGGCGCGGAAGTCCGCGCTGCAACGTCGCGAATGAGATTCGTGCTGGCCGGCGGCGGTACCGCCGGACACATCTTTCCGACCCTGGCCGTGGCGCGCCGCCTGCGCGAGTTGCTCGGCGCCGACACGGTGGATCTGACCATCGTCTCCGGGGCCCGCGAGCTCGATCGTGAGCTGTATCGCGGCGTGGAATTCGATCTCTTTCCGATCCACGTTCGCGGCATCGTGGGCGTGCGGCTCGGCGAGCTGCCGGCGCGGCTTTGGCGCTTGCTCATTTCGACGGTCGCCGTGTGGCGTGACCTCGGGAATCGACCGCCCGACGCGATAGTCCTCAGCGGCGGCTATGTCAGCGTTCCGGTCATGTTGGCCGGGTGGCTGCGTCGGATTCCGCGCCTGATCTTCTCCGGCGACGCCCAGCTGGGGTGGGCCACCAAGGCGCTCGCCCCGCTGGCCACCGTCGCCACGGTGGCGTTTCCCGAGGCGGTGAGCCAGCTTCGCGGCACACGGGTCGAGCTCACGGGCTATCCCCTGCGCGATGCGTTTGCCGGCCCCGATCGCGACGCCGGCCGGGCCGCGGTGGGCGTGGGACCTGGCGAGTCCTTGGTGCTGGTCGTGGGCGGCAGCCAAGGGGCGCATGCCATTAACGCCGCCATCGCGCGGGATCTCACCGAGCTGCTCGAGCGCGCCGTGATCGTGCATGTCACAGGTCCCCGCGACATCGAGTGGATCGAGTCGGCGCGCGAGAGCCTTCCCGGCGAGCTGCGGGAGCGCTACCACGTCCACGCGTTCATCCGGTACGGCTTCGCCGACCTCATGGCGGGGGCCGACCTGATCGTGACGCGCTCCGGCGCGACGGCGGTGGCGGAGCTCGGCGCCGTCGGCACGCCCGCCGTGATCGCACCGGGCGCCTTTGGCGCCGGACACCAGATCGCCACGGCAAATGCCGTCGCCGAGACCGGCGCGGCGGTTGTGCTGCTCGAAGATGCGCTGACGCGAGGCACGCTCGGCGCTGCGATGCTGGACCTGCTGGCCGACGGCTCGCGCCTTGCGCGCATGCGCCAGGCGGCCGCCGCGCGGGGTCGGCCGCAAGCCGCGGATGCGGTGGCCCGACTCGCGATCGGGCTTGCCGATCCGACCTGGCAGGCGGCGCCCGCATGAGCGCCGCGACTTGTCGGTTGCTGGGTGCCGCGGTGAGCCGCGTGCATATCGTCGGAATTGCCGGAGCGGGCATGTCGGGCATTGCGGCGGGGCTGCTCGATCTCGATCTGGAGGTCAGCGGCAGCGACTTGCGCCTCACCTCCGCCACCGAGCGTCTCGCCTCGCGCGGCGCGCACATCCAGCACGGGCACGACGCCGACAACGTGACCGACGTAGACCTGGTGGTTCACTCCGCCGCCGTCCCCGCCGACAACGTGGAGCTCGTCGCGGCCCGAAGCCGCGGCGTGCGGGTGGCCTCGCGCGCGGCGATCATCGCCGAGCTGTTCAACGAGTCCCGCGGCATCGCCGTCGCCGGCACGCATGGCAAGTCCACCACGAGCGCCATGATTGCCGCCGTGCTGCGGGCGACCGGCCGCGATCCCAGTTTCCTCCTGGGCGCCGCCAGCCCATCGCTCGATCACGCCAACGGCAGGTATCGGCGTGACAGCTGGATGGTGGTGGAGGCTGATGAGTTCGACTCGGCGTTTCTGGCCTATACGCCCGAGATCGCCGTCATCACCAATCTCGAACGCGATCACCTGGACTACTTTGGGACCGAGGCGCGCCTGGTCGAGACGTTTGCCGCGTTCGCGGCCGGGCTGCCCGCAAACGCCCGGCTGATCGCCCGGGGCGACGTGGCGCACCTGCGACACGTCGCGGCCGGCGCGCCCACGCCCACGGAGTGGTTCGGCCGGGACGAAGCGTGGGACTTGGAGGCGTACACGGCGGTCACCGACGGGTGTGCGGTTGAGTTCCGCACGCCGCACGGGCCGCTGGCCTGCCGCCTGCGACTGCGCGGGCGTCACAACGCCTGGAACGCGCTGGCGGCGCTGATGGCCTGCGCGCTGGCCGGAGTGCCCCTGCCGGACGCCGCGCGCGGCCTCGAGGCGTTCGCCGGGGTGGAGCGCCGCCTGCAACTGCGCGCCTGCGGCGGCGGCGTGCGGGTGCTGGAGGACTACGCCCACCATCCCACCGCCGTGCGCGCCACCATCGAGGCCGCGCGCGAGTTCACCCATCGGCGACTCTGGGCGATCTATCAGCCGCTGCTGCGCAGCCGGACGCTCGACCTGCTGGAGGACTTCGTCGACGCCTTTGCGGGCGCCGACCGCGTGACCTTCGCCGAGATCTACTCTCCCCCCGGTCGCGAACGCGGCGTCAGCGCGAGTTCGGCGCTCCTGGCCGCCCGCGTGCGACATCCAGACGCCAGCTTCCTCGAGTCGTTCGACGCCATTGCCGACGCGGTCGCGGCCGAGGCGGCCGAGGGTGACGTCATCCTGGTGATGGGCCCGGACTCCGTCACCCCGCTGGCCGACCGAATCAGCGCCGGGGTCTGCGCGCGAGCCGCGGCATGAGCGCCACGCTGTCACTCCCGGAGCACGTGACCCTGCGTGAGCGTGAGCCGCTGGCGCGGCACTCCACGTTCGGGGTGGGCGGTCCGGCGGACCTATGGGTCGAAGTGCACGCGGTGGACGACCTGGTCGCGGTGCTCGACGCCGCCGAGGCGGCCGGCACGCCGCGCACGGTCGTGGGACACGGCACGAACCTGCTGGTGGCCGACGGGGGCATCGAGGGGCTGGTTCTGGCCAACAACTGCACCGGATTGACGTTCGACCCGGCTGCCGGTCTGGCCCAGGTCGAGTCGGGACACACGATGGCGCGGCTCGCCCGGCAGGCCGCCGCCGGCGGGCATGCCGGTCTCGGGTTCGCGATCGGGGTCCCCGGCACCGTTGGCGGCGCCGTCTTCGGCAACGCCGGCGCCTGGGGCAGCGACATCGCGGCGGTGCTGGAATCAGCTCAGGTCTGGTATCCCGATGGCGTGCGACAGCTGGGCCCGGACGACCTGGCGTTCGCCTATCGACACAGCGCCCTGCAGGACGATCCCCAAATGCCGGTAGTGCTCACCGCGGCGCTCCGCATCCAGCCCGGCGATCCCGATGAGCTGGACGCGCAGTTGCAGACGTTCGCGCGCCGCCGGCTGGATACCCAGCCGCGCGGACAGAACGCCGGCTCGTTCTTCAAGAACCCGAGCGGTGACTACGCGGGCCGGCTCATTGAGTCCGCGGGACTCAAGGGATGCGCCCGCGGCGGGGCGTTCGTGTCGCCGATGCACGCCAACTTCATCAGCAACGACGGCACCGCCACGGCGGCGGACATTTTGGCGCTGGCGCGTTACGTGCAGACCACCGTGGAGAATCGGCACGGGATCCGGCTGGAGCCGGAAGTGCGCGTGCTGGGCCGCTGGGAGACCGCGGCCTCGGAGCTGACGGCATGACCACGGAACCTCGCATCTGGCGCCTTCACCTGCTGTCGCTGGCTATCGCCGGCCTCGCCACCATCCTGCTGGTGTGGATGCTCACCTCACCCGTGATGAAGGTGCGCAACATCACCGTGCATCGGGCGGCGTCGTCGCCGCCGGTGGTGGTGAGCGCGGAACAGATCGAATCCTTCGTCGGCCAATTCGTGGGGGCCAGCGTGTTTCGCATCGATACCGCCGCCATCCGAGAAGAGCTGCAGGAAATCCCAGGCGTCGCCGATGCGCTGGTCGACGTATCCGTGGATGGCCATCTCACGGTGACGATTGCCTACGACGCGCCGGTGGCCAACTGGATTATCGGCGGCCAGAGCTACCTGGTTGACGCCGACGGCCAGATCCTGGCGGCGCGCTACCGGCCCGATCTCGAATTGACGATCGAGGAAACCGCCGTGCGTGAGCCGGCTCCCGGCGAGCACGTCAATCAGCCCGCCTTGCTGGCCGCCTACCAGTTGCAGAGCAACTTGCCGTTGCTGCGCGTGTTTCCCAACCGGATTCAGTACGCCGCCGGCAACCTCACGGTCATCGACCACTCCGGCCGCGAGCTGCGATTTGGAGGCATTGACCGGCTCGAGCCCAAGCTCGTGGCGCTGCAGGCGGTGCTCGAACGCGCCACCCGCCGCGGCGAGCGCATCGCGTCGGTGGACCTGCGCCCGGTGGACCGCCCGACCTATCGCACTTCCAACGCCCCGCCGCTGATCAGCACGATCGGGGATTCTCCGTGAGATAGCGCAGGCGGCAGGGGCTGAGTCAGCAGACATCCGGGGGGCACTGGAGTAGCAGACGTTGGGACGCAATCGAACGGTCGTCGGGTTGGACGTCGGAACGACCAAGACGTGTGTGGTCGTTGGTCAGGAATACCAGGACACGCGGCTGCATGTCTTGGGCATCGGCACGGCGCCGTCGCTTGGCCTCAAGGGCGGCCAAGTGGTTGACATCGTGCAGACGATCAAGGCGATCGACGACGCGGTGATGCGCGCCGAGGAGGCGTCGCAGACGCGGGTGCGGCGCGTAGTGGCCGGGATCGCCGGGGGACATTTGCAGTCCCACAGCCAACATGCCGAGCTGCGGCTGGGCGCCGACGATCCGACGGTGCGACCCCGGCACATGAACACCATCGTGCGGAGCGCGGCGGCCATTTCCCTGCCCGCCGAGCGCGAGATTGCCGCCGTCATTCCCAAGACCTTCAGCGTCGACCATCTGACCGACGTGCTGGATCCGCGCGGCCTCACCGGTCGTTGTCTGAAGGTCGAGGCGCACGTGGTGACAGGCGCCACCAACGCCATGACTAACCTCGAGCGCTGCGTGTCGGGGGCCGGCTGCGAGATTCGCGATCGGGTTCTGCAGCCGCTGGCGTCGGCCGCGTCGTGTCTCACGGAAGACCAGCGGCGCGAGGGCGCGGCGGTGGTGGACATCGGCGGCGGCACGACGGACGTGGCCATCTACGTGGGCGACGCCTGCTGGCACATTGCCGTGCTGCCCATGGGCGGCGCGCTGGTGACCTCGGACATCGCGCGCGGCCTGCGGCTGCCGTTGCGGGTGGCCGAAGCGCTCAAGATCCAGCACGGCCGCGCCGATCCCTATGTCGATGCCGACGAGTCGGCCGTCGAGGTGCCCGGCTTTGACTACGGCGCGCCGGTCGCGGTTCGGCGCCGCGACCTGGCCCAGGTGATCGACGCGCGCATGGAGGAGATCTTTACCCACGTGAAGGATGAAATCGTGCGCAGCGGGTACTACGACGTGCTCACCGCCGGCGTCGTATTGACGGGCGGAGGGTCGCTGATCTCGGGACTCGCGGCCAAGGCGTCCGGCATCTTGGAGCTCCCCGTGGCGCTCGGCCGGCCACAGGCGCTCTGGGGACTTGACGAGGGCATGCGCGAGCCGCAGTTCAGCACCGCCATTGGGCTGACGCTCATGGGCGCCGCTCCTCCCTCGGACCACGGCTGGCTGGACCAGCGTCCCGTGCGGCGGCCCGGCGGCGTGCTCACCAGCCTCGGCTCCTGGCTCCGCGGTCTGGTCTCGCCCGCCGCAGCCTGACGAAATGTCCCACAGACGCTTTACTGTTGTGCATAATGAGTGGCCGAACGCGCGAGCTGACCGCATGACGTCCGCCAGCGCTGGACTCCGGCGACAGGGGACCCTGACATGAACGACGATACCGGCAGCACGGGACGCATTACACGGCTCACGACGCCGCGGCGCCAGGCGGCCTCGGCCTCTAGCGATCAATCCGCCACCATCAAGGTAGTCGGTGTGGGAGGCGGCGGGAGCAACGCCGTCGACCGAATGATCGACGTCGACGTCAGCGGGGTGGAATTCATCACCGTCAACACCGACGCCCAAGCGCTCATGCGCTCGCAGGCCTCCGTGCGCGTGCACATTGGCGAAAAGGCCACTCGCGGGCTCGGGTCGGGCGGAAACCCGGTGCTGGGACACAAGGCCGCCGAGGAATCGGCCGAGGACCTGCGGCAGTCGCTCGAAGGCGCCGACATGATCTTCATCGCCGCCGGCATGGGCGGCGGCACCGGCACGGGCGGCGCCCCGGTCGTGGCCGACATCGCGCAGGAGAGCGACGCGCTGACCGTGGGCGTGGTCACGCGGCCCTTTGCATTCGAAGGCACGGCGCGCGCTCGCGTGGCCGACGACGGAATCCAAGACCTCGGCGAGCGGGTCGACACGCTGGTGGTGATCCCCAACGACCGGCTGCTCAACGTGGCCGACGCCAAGTCCACGATCAGCGAGGCCTTCGCGCTGGCCGACGACGTGCTGCGGCAGGCCATCCAGGGCGTGTCGGACCTCATCACCATGCCTGGGCTCATCAACCTGGACTTCAACGACGTGCGGGCCGTCATGACCGATGCCGGGACCGCGCTGATGGCCATGGGCGAGGGTCAGGGCGAAACCCGCGCCACCGACGCCATCACGCAGGCCCTCAACAGCCCGCTGCTCGACACGTCCATGGACGGCGCGCGCGGCGTGCTGCTGAACTTCACCGGCGGCTCGGACATGACGCTGTACGAGGTGAACGAGGCGGCCGAGATCGTGGCCAAGACGGCCGACCCGAACGCCAACATCATCTTCGGCACCGTGGTCGACGAGTCGCTCGAAGGTCGGATTCACGTGACGGTGATCGCGACGGGCTTCCAGCACGAGCGCAAGGAAGTGCGCCCCGCCGCGCGGACGCGCGCTCGAACGCCGGCCTCGCCGCGGGTGCGCGAGCTCGACTTCTCGCCTGGTCCCGAGGCGCTGCCCGAGATCGAGATCCCGGCATTCCTGCGGCGCAAGTCCGCGGGGTAGGCGAACGACCAACCGCCAACCGCCGCCGGAGTCCGTCCGGGCCTAAAATGGCGGGATGCAGGGTGCGGCTACGGTCGAACAAGGATTACGCCTGCGCATCGCGGCGGTGCGCGAGGAGATCGCGGCCGCCTGCGCCGCGGTCGGCCGCTCGCCGGACACCGTCGAGCTGGTGGCGGTCACCAAGACCGTGCCGGCCGACGTGGTGCGTGCGGCGCTGGCCGCCGGGCTTGCGACGTTTGGCGAGAATCGAGTCCAAGAGGCCGATGCGAAGATTCCCCAGGTCGGCGGCGGCGCCTGGCATCTCATCGGGCATTTGCAGCGCAACAAAGCGCGGACGGCGGTTCAACGCTTCGACTGCATCCAGAGTGTTGACTCCCCGCGACTGGCCCGCCGGCTGGACGCCGTGCGCGAGACCCGGCCCGTGGACGTGTTGGCCCAGGTGAACCTCACCGGCGCGACCACCCAGGAGGGCGTAGCGCTGGCGGACCTTGGCCGGCTGTGCGAGGTTATCGACCGCGAGACGGGCTTGACGCTGCGCGGCCTCATGACTATCGGTCCGCTGGGCGGTGACCTCGCCGCCCTGTGCGCCTGCTTTCGTGAGCTGCGCGAGGCGCGCGACGCGTTGCGGCCGAAGCTCCCCAATCAGCCGCTGACGGAGCTTTCCATGGGCATGACGGACGATTTCGGCGCCGCGATTGCCGAGGGGTCGACGATGATTCGCGTGGGACGGGCTATCTTTGGCAGTCGCCCGACCGCCGCGAGCGCCGTGCCCGCGCCACCACCGATGGACTCGCCATGCTGACTGGTCTCATCAGCTTTCTCGACATCCTGGTCACGATTCTGGTGTTCGCGATCGTCGGTCGCGCGCTGCTGTCCTGGTTCGTGCAAGACCCCAGCCACCCGCTGATGCGTCTGCTCATCGACGTCACCGAGCCGATTCTCGCGCCGATCCGCAATCGATTGCCCTCGTCCTGGATGATCGACCTCTCACCGCTGATCGCGATCGTGGTGATTCAGATCGTGTGGCGGTTGATCGTGGCGCTCGCGCTGCAGTAGCGAAGTGCCGTGTCTATCGTTCAGCCCCGCGCCGCGGGCGCAGCCTTCATGACCGCGCCGTCGCCAAGGTCCAAGCCTCGTGCCTAGCTCGGGTCTCCGGCGGCCGCGTGGCACGGCCGATCGCTTGCCCGCCGATGCGCCCGCATGGGAAGGCGTGCTGCGCACGTTCGCGCGCGAGTGCCGGCTGCGCAACTTCCAGCCCATCAGCACGCCGACCTTCGAGACCACCGAGATGTTCGACAAGGGCACCGGCTCCACGACCGACATCGTGCAAAACGAGATGTATACCTTCGACGACCGCGGGGGCGACTCGCTCACGCTGCGGCCGGAGGGCACGCCCTCGGTCGTGCGCGCCTACCAGCAGCACGGCATGCACGTGCTGCCGCAGCCAGTGAAGCTCTACTACGTGCTGCCGGTGTTCCGCTATGACCGGCCCCAGGCGGGCCGCTTGCGCGAGCATCACCAGATCGGCGCGGAAGCGCTGGGCGACCCCAGCCCCGCGGTGGACGCCGAGGTGATCGACCTGCTCTGGAGCACGCTCCAGGCCCTCGGAATCACGGACCTGGCGCTGCGCGTCAACTCGCTTGGCGACCCCGAGACGCGGCCGGAATACCGCGCCGCCTTGGTGGCCTACTTCACCCCGCACGCGGACAGGCTGTGCGGCGATTGCCAGATGCGGCTGACGCAAAACCCGCTGCGGCTGCTCGACTGCAAGAAGCCGCCCTGCGCGCGCGTCGGCGACGACGCCCCGCGTTCCCTGGACTACCTCGGCGACGCGGCGCGGGAGCACTTCGACACGCTGCGAAGCCTGCTTGGGGCGCTGGATATTCCGTGCACCCTGGACCACCGGCTGGTCCGCGGCCTGGACTACTACAACCGCACGGTCTTCGAGATCGTGCCGCCGGACAGCGGGGCCCAGGGCACCGTCGGCGGCGGCGGGCGCTACGACTTTCTGGCCGAGGCGCTTGGCGGCGCGCATCTGCCGGGCGTCGGGTTCGGCAGCGGCATCGAGCGGATCCTGCTCAATCGCCGGCGCGTGGGGCTCGAGGAGACGTCGCCGCCACCGCCCGAGGTGTATATCGCGCCCCTGGCCGACGCGGCGTTGCCGGTGGTGACCACCGTGGCCGCCAGCCTGCGAAACGCTGGCATCGCCACCGAGGCCGGCTACACCGCCGCCAGCCCGCGGTCGCACCTGCGCCGCGCCAACGCGGTCGGCGCGCGCGTGGCGCTGATCGTGGGCCAACGCGAGATCGAGGCCGGGCGCATATCCGTAAAGCCCCTCCACGGCGGCGATCAGGTCGACGTGGCGCTCGACGACGTCGTGGCGTCCACGCGGTCCGTGCTCGCCGGTCCGGCGACCGCGAGCGACGCGTGATCGCGGTCGTCGACTACGGGGCCGGCAATCTCCACAGCGTGGAGCGCGCGCTGCGGCACGTCGGCGCCGAGTTCACCGTCACCCACGATGCGTCGGAGATCGGGGACGCTACCGGCGTCGTCCTGCCCGGCGTGGGGGCCGCCGCCGATACCATGCGCGGCCTGGATCGCGCCGGCGTCATCCCGGCGATCCTGGACGCGATCGACGCCGGCGTGCCCTATATGGGTATCTGCATGGGGCTTCAGGTGCTCTACGAGGCCAGCGATGAGGACGGCGGCACCACCTGCCTGGGCGTGGTGCCGGGCCGCGTGGTGCGCTTCCCGCCGAGCCAGCACGTGCCGCACATGGGCTGGAACCAAGTCCGCCAGCAGGTCGAGTCGCCGCTATTCGCGGGAATCCCGCAGGACGCCAACTTCTACTTCGTGCACTCGTACCACGCACCGGTCGACGGCGCGGCGCACGTGGCCGCGACGACCGACTACAGCGTGACCTTCACCAGCGCGCTGCTGCGCGACAACCTTTTCGCGACGCAGTTCCACCCGGAGAAAAGCGGCGCGGCGGGCCTGCGGCTCTACGCCAACTTCGTGCGCCTGGCGGGGCAGAATCCACGCGACGCAGCCGGTCCCTGATGGAGGTCTATCCCCCCGTCGATATTCGCGGCGGTCGCTGCGTGCAGCTCGTGCAGGGTGACTTCGACCGCGAGACGGTGTTCTTCGAAGATCCGGTGGAGGCGGCCCGGCACTGGCTGGACCAGGGCGCGACATGGCTGCATGTCGTCGATCTCAACGGGGCTCGCGACGGCGTCAGCGCCAACGCGGCGATCATCGAGGACATCATCAAGGCCGCGGGCGATGTTCCCGTGCAGGTCGCGGGGGGCATCCGCTCGCAGGCCGACATCGAGCGGGTGCTTGGGCACGGGGCGGCACGGATCGTGCTGGGTACGGCCGCCGTGAACGATCCCGAGTTGCTGGCCCGCGCCGCCGGCGGCCACCCGGGCCGCGTCGCGGTGGCGGTTGAGGGGCGCGAGGGGATGGCCGTCACCGACGCCTGGGCCAAGGAATCCACGCTGTCGGTCGCCGAGTTGGCGGCGCGGGCGGTGGACTCCGGCGCCGCGGCCATCATGTACACCGACGTGGTCGTCGAGGGCATGCTCAAGGGACCGAACGTCGCGGGCACACGCGACCTGGTCGAGCAAGTGGGCGAGCACCTGCCGGTGGTCGCCTCGGGCGGCGTGGCCTCGCTCGACGACATCGCCCGGCTGCGCGACGCCGGGGCGGCGGGCGTCATCATCGGCAGCGCCCTCTACCGCGGAGCGTTCTCGCTGGAGCAGGCCATCGAAGCGGCTGGCGAAGCCCGTGTGTAGCCTCTCCGTCCTTCCCGCGAAAGGAGACCGTTGCGCCATCCCGTCGTCATTCCGGCGAAAGACGGAATCCAGTCCGGGCCGCCGGTATTCCATTTCTCCTACCCAAGAACGTACGTCGGAGATTCCTCGCCTTCGGTTCGGAATGAAAGATGCCGTGTCGGGCGGTCGCAGCCATGTAGGGGCAGCCCTTGTGGCTGCCCGACGAAGTCGCCAGCCCGCGGCGCAGCCTTCGGTGGCCCGCGCTGCGTGCAGCGTGGGACCGGCCGTGGTTGAGTCTCCCAGGCTGCACGCAGCCTGGGCCACCGGACAGGAATCCCTACGGAGCGCATCCGCGTGCTGACCCGCCGCATCATCCCCTGTCTCGACGTCAAGAACGGCCGCAACGTGCGCGGCGTGAAGTTCTCAGCCGACGTGGACGCGGGCGATCCCGTCGAGCTGGCCGCGCGCTACGACCGCGAGGGCGCCGATGAGCTGGTCTTCTACGACATCACGGCCTCCGCCGAGGGCCGCGACATCATGGGCGACCTGGTCGAGCGCGTGGCGTCGGAGGTCTTCATCCCGCTCACCGTGGGCGGCGGTCTGCGCAACGCCGACGACATGTACGCCATGCTGCGGCGCGGGGCGGAGAAGGTGTCGATCAACAGCGCCGCCCATCGCGATCCCGACTTGATTCGGATCGGCGCCGACCGGTTCGGATCGCAGTGCATCGTGCTTTCGATCGACGCGCAGCTTCGCAGCGACCGCGCGACGCCGTGGTGGGAGGTGGTGCTGGACGGCGGGCGCACGCCCACCGGACTCGATGCCATCGAGGTCGCCCAGCGCGGGGTCGAGCTTGGCGCGGGCGAGATCGTGATGAACAGCATCGACGCCGACGGCACGCGGGCCGGTTATGACCTGGACCAGCTGCGCGCCGTCTGTGACGCGGTGCCAGTGCCGGTCGTCGCCTCGGGCGGCGCCGGGTCGATCGAGCACATCCGCCAGGCGCTGGTCGAGGGCCGCGCCCACGCCGCGCTGGCGGCGTCGATCTTTCACTTCAAGATGATCAGCATCGAGCGCGTCAAGCGGGAGCTGGTGGCCGCCGGGCTGCCCATGCGCATGGACCCCTTCGCAACCAGCGGATCGGCCCACAACGGTAGCTGAAGGACCTCCGGTTTAGCTCCTTCCACTGGGTTAGTTCCTTCTTCTTGGAAGGAGATCCCGCGTACTCCTCCGTCATTCCGGCGAAGGCCGGAATCCAGTCCGGTCATGCCTGGAAGCGCGCCGGATGCTTGGCGTCGGGCGGGTCTGAGACCCGCCCCTTGTATGTTGCAAGGCCCCGCGGATCGTCCGTGGGGAAGCAGCG
>JAPPNP010000055.1 GCA_028873795.1 Chloroflexota bacterium | reverse complement strand
CGGGGTCCAGGGTCGATGCCCCGGCGCGAGATTCGACCGGACTGGATTCCGGCTTTCGCCGGAATGACGGGGGGTAGGCAAGGGTCTCCCTGCGTGGGGACAGGCTGCGCCGGAACGGCGGAGGGGATAAGCAACGGTCTCATCGAGAGTAAGGGGGCCGGCGCGCGGTGGTGACGGGAGGGCAGCGAGTGCCGCTCAGGTCCTGGGCTACAGCTCCTCCATGTCGCGCCAGTTGGCGCCGACTCGGGCGTCGACGACCACGGGCACGCGCAGCGGGTAGGCCTGGGTCATGCTGGCCGTCGCCAGCGGGACCACGGCGTCAAGCTCGTCTCGCGGCACTTCGAGCACCAGCTCGTCGTGAACTTGGAGCAGCATGCGGGAGGCGAGGGCGCGACGCTCCAGCTCGCCAGCCAGCTCGATCATGGCGATCTTGATGATGTCCGCCGCGGCCCCCTGGATGGGCATGTTGATGGCGACGCGCTCGGTGGCCGCGCGCTGGTGAAACACGCGCGCCTTGAGTCCGGGCAGGTAGCGGCGCCGCCCGAGCATCGTCTGGACGTAGCCGCGCTCGTGGGCTTCGGCGACGGTGCGATCCATGTAGGCCTTGACGCCGGGATAGGTGGCGAAATAGGTGTCGATGAACGCCTGCGCTTCCTCGAAGGTCATCTCGGTGCGCTGCGCCAGCCCCGCGGCGCTGATGCCGTAGACGATGCCGAAGTTCGTGGTCTTGGCGAGGCGGCGCATGTCGGAGGTCACGTCGGCGATGCCCACGCCGTAGAGACGCGCGGCGGTTGCGGCGTGGATGTCCTGCCCCTCCTGAAACGCGGCGCACATGGCGTCGTCCTCGCTCGCGTGGGCCAGCACCCGCAGCTCGATTTGCGAGTAGTCGATGGCCAGCAGGGCGAGATCGTCGGCGCCGGAGACGAACGCCCGGCGGATCTCGCGTCCGCGCGCGGTGCGGATGGGGATGTTCTGCAGGTTCGGGTTGGCCGACGACAGCCGGCCGGTGGCGGCCACGGCCTGGTTGAAGCTGGTGTGGATGCGTCCGGTCTCGGGGACGACGAGGTTGGCGAGCGCGTCGGCGTAGGTGGACTTGAGCTTGGCGATGGCCCGGAAGTCCAGCACCCGCCGGGCCACCGGATGCGCGTCCACGAGGTCCTCGAGCACGCCGCTGGCGGTGGAGTACCCCGACTTGGTCTTGCGACCCGCCGGGAGTCCCAGCTTCTCGAAAAGCACGGCGCCTAGCTGCTTGGGCGAGTTGATGTTGAAGGTCTCGCCGGCGTCCGCATGAATGGCGGCGGCCAGCGTCTCGATTTCGCTCTGCATGCCCTGCGAGAGCTCCCGCAGCGCGTCGACGTCGATGGCCACGCCCCGGCTCTCAATGTCGGCCAAGACGGCGGCCAGCGGCATCTCGACCGTTCGCAGGATGTGCGTCAGGTCGTTGGCGTCCAGGTCCTGCTCCAGGCCGGACGCGAGGCGCAGGCAGGCATCGGCGCGCACGGCCAGGGGCTGCGCGATCTCCTCGGGCGTCAGCGTTTCAAACGTGTTGGGCGGCGGGGCGTCCACCATCGGCGGGTCCAGCGTCTCGCCCAGGCGGCGGAACGCCAGGTCGTCGATGGTTTGCGGGGTGGCGTCGGCGTCCACCAGATAGGCCGCCAGCAGCAGGTCGAGGCGCACGCCGCCGAGATCGAGCCCGCAGCCCGAGAGGCCGCGCCGCAGCAGCTTGGAGTCGAAGACGATCTTGTCGTGGTCGGTGGACCTGAGCCACTCGCGGAGCGGCGCGAGGAGGTCCGCGTCGCCCGGAGCGCAGGGAAGGTACGCGGACGCGCCGTCCCAGGCGACGCCCAGGCCGCAGAGCTCGGGTCCGGCGCGGGTGGCGCGGAGCAGCGGGAAGAGGCCGGCGAGCTCGACCGTTTGCAGGTTGTCGGCGAGATCGTCGGCGGCCTCGAGGGCGTCGATTATCCGCGGCTCGATGGCGGCGGACGGCGCCGCGGCTTCGGCGGCGGGTTCCGCCACGCCGAAGGGCAGGCGTTCCGCCAGGGTGCGGAACTGGAGCTCCTGCATCAGCGCCGCCGTCGCCTCCGCGTCGGCTTGCCACAGGCGCATCCGGTCGGGATCGAAGTCGACCGGCAAATCGGTGACGATGCGCGCCAGCTCGCGGGACAGCTCGGCCCGGTCGCGCTGGGGCTCGAGTCGGCGTCGGGCAGCGGGCGGCACGTCGTCGAGATGCGCGTAAATGTCGTCGATGTCCCGAAACTGCTGCAGGAGCTTCGAGGCCGTCTTCTCACCAATGCCGGTGACGCCGGGAATGTTGTCCGAGGAGTCGCCGACCAGGCCCTTGAAGTCCACGACCTGGTCCGGCTCGACGCCCCAGCGCTCCCGGATGGCCGCCGCGTCGTAGATCACCGGCTCACCGGTGCGCGGGTTGCTGCTGAGCACCTGCACGTGCGGCGTGACGAGCTGATAGGCGTCGCGGTCGCCGGTGACGAGGAACACGTCGAAGCCGGCTTGCTCGGCCTTGACGGCCAGCGTGCCGAGCACGTCGTCGGCCTCGTAGCTCTCGAGGTCGTAGGCCGGAATGCCAAACGCTTCGATCAGTTCGCGGACGCGTGGAAACTGCACCAACAGGGCTTCGTCCGTCTCGGTTCGCCCGGCTTTGTATTCCTCGAACATGTCGTCGCGAAACGTCTTGCCGGGGAGATCGAAGGCCGCGGCGGCGTGCGTCGGCGCGAGCAGGTCGACGATGCGCAACAGCGTGGTCGTGAAGCCGAAGACGGCGTTGGTGGGCTCGCCGGAGGCGGTGGCGAAGTGCTTAGGCACCGCGTGATAGGCCCGGTGCAGCAGGGACGCTACGTCGAGAACGATTAGGCGCGGGCGTTGCTCGGTCGCCATGGGCGGCAGTGTACGAAGGGTGGTTGTTTGCTGGGCCGCGGTGCTCGGCCGCCCGCTGTCGGGGCACGGATCACCCTCGCCCCCGTATTGAGCTATGGGCAGGCTCTAGCCCTCTCGAATCATGCGACCCTTGCAAAGTCCAGCCGGGCTTGGGGTTGAGCGAGCGCTTCCTGTCTGCCCCGAGGATCAGTGAAGGGTGGATTCCCTAAATTCACAAACGAAGTGCAACACCTGGCAAAGGTGCTGCCATGGGACGCTGCTACGCACATCTCACCATTGAAGACCGGTGTGACCTGGCCCGACGTCACGCCGCCGCGCGCGGCCGCCCCAGCTATCCCCCGCTGCTGATGGTCAAGGTGCTGCTGCTGCAGCAGTGGTACAGCCTCTCGGACCCCCAGATGGAAGAGGCGCTGGGCGACCGGCTGTCCTTCCGGCGCTTCGTGGGGCTGGGTCTGCAGGACGCGACCCCCGACCACTCTACGATCAGCCGCTTTCGGGCGGCGTTGGAGGCCGAGGGGCTGAGCGAGCGCCTGTTTGCGGCGCTGGCGCAGCAACTGGAGGCGCAGGACCTGGTCCTGAAGGAGGGCACGCTGCTGGACGCCACCCTGGTGGCGGCCCAGGTGCGGCGCCCGCCGCTGGCGGCCGGGCGCGGCGCGTCGAGCGCGACCGATCCGGACGCGGCGTGGACCCAGACCGGGCGGGGGACGCGGTCGCATTTCGGCTACAAGATGCATCTGGGGGTGGATGCGGACACGGGGGTGGTGCGGCGGGCGGTGTTGACCCCCGCCAATGTCTACGAGAGCGAAGTGGCCGACACGTTGGTGAGCAGCGATGAGCAGGCGGTGTACGCCGACCGCGCCTACGAGTCCACGCGCCGCCGCCAGTGGCTGCGGGCGCAGGGGATCAACGATCGGATCATGCATCGGGCGAATAAGCATCAGCCCGAGCTGACCGTGTGGCAGCAACGGCGCAACGAGTTGATCGAGCAGCGGCGGGCGCTGGTGGAGAAGGTCTTCGGCACGCTCAAGCGTAGCTATGGCTACCAGCGGGTGCGTTACTGCGGCCTGGGGCGCAACGCCGTGGAGATGTGGTTCAAACTCATGGCCTACAACCTGCGCAAAGCGGACACGTGGGCCTGGGCAGCGGGCTGACCACGGGATCCGTGCGCCGTGCGCGGGGTCCCGCGGACCGGGATCTCCCACCGACGCGGGCCGCCAGCTCTCCACCGACCCGGCTCTGGCCCCAACCGGTCGCCGCCCCCCCTCCCCAGACCCAACATCGCGAATTATTCAAAGGTCTCCCTCCGCGGGAATGACGGCCGGCCGGCTCCGTCACCCCGGCGAAGGCCGGGGTCCAGGGTCGATGCCCCGGCGCGAGATTCGAC
>JAPPNP010000079.1 GCA_028873795.1 Chloroflexota bacterium | reverse complement strand
GCCATTTCGGCCCGGCCTTCACCAACGGCGAGTTCGCCGATGCCGGCGTGCCGCACTTCGTCGAACCCGGCCGGGTCGATCCCGGCCGGCACGGCGGAATCCGCAAACTGCGCCAGAGCCCGTACACCCTGCTGGGCCGCTTCAACGACGATGCAGAGCGCTCCACCGCCGCCAAGACCCGCTATGTTGACCTGCGCCAGAGCAACTTCGGCGAGTTCCGGGTGCCGGGCCTGCGCAACGTGGCGCTCACCGCGCCCTACATGCATGCCGGCAGCCTCGAGGCGCTCGCCGACGTCGCCCACCACTATTCGACGCTCGATGAGGAACGGCTGCACGCCGGCGGTGAACGGATTCTGCGCCGCCTGGACCTGAGCGCACGCGAACAGGCCGACCTCGTCGCCTTTCTCCAAACGCTGACGGAGAGGGAACCGCGTCACGAACTCGCAGAGAAAACCGGCAACGCCACGTGCCGATAGGCTCCCATGCCGCCCCGGGGGTCGTCGCCGTAGTAGACCGGGACGCGGATGAGGCTGAGGCCGTCGTAGTCGAACGCCTCTTCAAGGTGTCCGCCGATAGGTGTCCCGTCGGTGCGCGATGCGAACCACCAGAACGACGAGCTCATCGTCCCGGATCTCGTACACCACGCGGTAGTCCCCAACCCGGAGCCGCCGCAAACCCCGCATGTCGCCTTTCAGCGCGGCGCCGAGATGAGGGGTTTCGGCCAGCCGGTCGATGGCCGCAACGATCCGTGCCCGATCCGGCTTCGCCACACGCCTCAGCTCCTTGGCGGCGCTCTCCCTAATCCGTATCGAGAAGCTCACGCCGAACCTGGTCCCAATCCAACACCGGATCGCTCGGATCGCGGAGCCGGTCGATGGCGATGGAGAGATCGTCGAAGTCCTCGAGATAGTGCTCGACGGCGAGGCGGATGACGTCCGCCCGGCTGCGTCTGAGCTGTTGCGCTGCCGTGTCCAGCGCATCGACCACCGGGTCGGGCAATCGCGCGGTCACCTGTTGAGGCATGGCGGTTCCAACGTGGCAATTGGAGTGAATGACATTACAGTAGATTACATTACTTAATTGCCATTGCCACATCAATCGGGTTCGGAAGCCGGACGAGCAGGTGGACGGAAACTCGTCGACCCTGCCTCGGCAAGCCCGCCGCCCGTGATCAGATCAGGGTGCGCACGTAGCGGTCCTGCACGTCGTCGCACCAGTTGCCGACGTTCCAGCGCCCGTAGGCCCCCATGCCGCCCCGGGGGTCGTCCCCGTAGTAGACCGGGACGTGGATGAGGCTGAGGCCGTCGTAGTCGAAGGCCTCTTCGAGCGCAGCTTCCAGGGAGGACGGATCGAACCCGCCTGACAGCGCCTTCACGCCCGGCACCGATGCCGCCATCTGCACGTAGTCCACCGGCACGGAGTCCGAGGTGCGGAAATCCGCGCCGTACTGCGCCTGCTGCAACCGGCTGATCGCGCCCATGCGGCGGTTGTCGAACAGGACGATGGCGCCGCGCACGCCGTGCTCCACGCCGTCGATCAGGACCTGCGGGTTCATGGTGAACGACCCGTCGCCGGTGAAGGCGACGCCATAGCGCCCGTTCTCGGCCAGCGCACCGGCGAGCAGGGCCGACACCGAGAACCCCATGTAGGACGCGCCCGCCTCGGTAAAGGTCTCGTAGGGCTCGTCGTCCTCGACGATCTGGAAGCCGTTGGCCTGCACGTCGCCGGCGTCGAAGAACTTGATGGCGGCGCGCGCCTTGCAGAACATCGCGGTCACCGCGATCGCCTGGGGCTGGGTCAGCACCTCCCGCTGCCAGACCGTGTCGACGGGTTGGGCGGCCTCCAGTTGCGCGGTCCTGAACGCCCGCCACTCGGCCTTTTTCGCGGCGCAGGCGTCGAGCCACGCCCGCTTGCGCGCGGGCGCTTGCGGATGATCGCGGCGCAGCACGCCGTTCAGGCGCTCCAGCACCGCGCCGGCGTCGCCGCACAGCGCAGAGGTGTGGTTGTAGTGCTGGACGTCCTCCGGATCGGCGTTGATGTTGACCACGTGGCGGACCTTCGGCCATCCGGTCCCCGAGCAGTCGCTCTGGCACACCGCCCGGCTGCCGATGACCACCAGCAGGTCCGCTTCCTCCATCGCGAAGTTGCCGCTGATGCTTCCCTTGGAGCCGCCGACGTGCAGGTTTTGCGGGTGGTCGTCGGGCAGCACCCCGGTCGAGCCGGGGCTGAGCACCACCGCCGCGCCCGTCAGCTCCGCGAACTCCCGGATTTCGCGCGCGAAGGGCCGTGCCCCGCCGCCCGCCTTGACCGCGACGCGCTTGGCGCCGGCGACAAGCGCCGCAGCCTCGGCGTAGGCGTCCTCGTCGGCGGGTGCCGCAGGGGAGAACGCGGGCGCCGCCGGCAGGGTATCGAGCCGAATCAGGGTCTCCGCCGGCTGCGTGTTGAGCGGCAGGTTGAGGTAGAACGGCCCGGCCTTCCACGGGTGAAACACCGTCATCGCGCCCCTGCGCAACGCCGCCCGCAGCCCGCCGGGGCTGTGCAGGGTCCAGGACTCGCCCATCAGCGCGGTCATCTGCCCGAACAGCCCCTGTGCCGGCTTCGGCACCTGCTGCATGTTGTAGCCTTCGCCGTGCGTGGTCTCGTCGCCGTAGAGGTGATAGACGCCGATGCCGTTGGAGGCCGCCGCCAGCGATCCGGCCAGCGCCTGCATCGCACCCGGCCCGATGGACGTGACCACTGCGGAAGGCTCGCCGTAGACCCAGCGGAGCGCCGTGGCGGCGTGCGCCATCGCCACCTCGTTGCGGAACTGCCAGCAGCGGACAAGGCCGTGGGCCTGGTAGACCCGCAGCACCTCGCCGACTGTGGTGGAGCCGTGCCCGAAGATCGCGAGGTACTTGGTCACGCCCTGCCGCATCAGGCCCAGCACCAGCGCCTCGGCGAGGGGGAGGGCGACCGGCTCGCCCAGCCGCCCCGCATCGATGGCCGCGTTCAGGCCGCCGGCAGCGGCGAGCCAGCGCGCCCTCTCGTCCATCGAGGGCGGCAGCGGTCCAGGCGTGCCCGTGGCATTCGTCATACGCCGGATCCTCCTTCGGCGGCGACCGGCACCGGCCTGCCCAGGCGGGCGGACTCGAGCGCGGCAAGCGCGAAGCGCAGCACCTGCCGGCCCTCGCGCGCGGTCAGCACCGGGCGTCCGCCCTGCGACAGCACCTCCAGAAAGTGGCGTGTGGAGAGCACGAAGCTCTGCTCCCAGCCGGTCGCCACGTCGCGAAACTCGGTCAGCGCGCCGTCCCGGTAGAGCACGACCGGTGCCGTGTCGCTCAGGCGCCCGTGGCCGCCGTTCACCCAGATCACGCCCTTGCTGCCGGTGATCTCCACACGGTCGTCCTGGGCATAGTGCCGGGTCGCGATTTCGAGCTCCGGCGAATGGACGATTTCCAGGTTGCCGATGCGGTTGCCGGGAAAGCGGAAAGACACGATCGAGGGCGCGTCCAGCAGCTCCCGGCGGTCCGCCGTTTCGGTCTGCCCGATGAAGGCGTGGACCTCCTCGGGCTCGCCCATGAAGTGCCAGGCGAGGGCGAACTTGTGATGGCCGTCGTCGAACACCAGCGGCCCGCCGCCGGCGTGCTCCGGCCGCTGCCGCCAGGCGATGGCGCTTGCCGGCACGTCCCAGGCGGTGGTGCTCCGCCCCGGGTTGCTCTTGATGCGGATGGAAAGCGGCGTGCCGATCGCGTCCTCGGCGATCAGCTGCCTGGCCCGGACGACAGGGGGGTAGAACAGGAAGTTCTCGAACACCTTGAACGGGCGCCCCGAGCCGTCGGCGGCGGCGACCAGCCGGTCCGCCTCCTCCAGCGAGATGCACATCGGCTTCTGGAGCGAGACGATCTTGCCGGCGTCGACCGCCTTCAGCGCCGCTTCGAGATGCAGGTGATGGGGCAGCAGGATCTCGACGAGATCCACGTCCGGGCGGGCGAGCAGGGCGTCGATGTCGCCCTCGATGGCAACGTCGTCCAGGCCCCAGGTCGCCGCCCGCTCGGCCGCGCGCGCCGTGTCCAGGTCGCAGAGCGCCACGATCCGCGCCAGCGGGCTGGCCAGGTACTCGATGGCGTGCAGATCGGAGATCCGGCCCGTGCCGACGATGCCCACTCCGATGGGACCACCCTGCATATGTCGTCAGCTCCCGTCGCGGCAGCGGGGGGACACGCCGGACACGCGGGGTCGTCCCGTGTGGCCGATACGCTGCGAACGTAGGCGGAGTCCGCGCCGTGGTGCAACGCATGCCGCCGATGTCATGCTGACGGTTCGGTATGCCTGTATGCGATACCCCGGTGAATCCGTAACTGCCCAGGTCGTCTGATTTGTCATTTTGGGCCAGTGGGTTGAGGCGT
>JAPPNP010000059.1 GCA_028873795.1 Chloroflexota bacterium | reverse complement strand
CGCACCTCCAGGTTCGACCGAACTGGATTCCGGCTTCCGCCGGAATGACGGAGGGTTTGGCCACGCTCTCATCAAGGGAGCGGGGACTTGGCGTTGGACGCGGAACGGGAGGCCAACGGACGCCGTTAGACATCGTGCACGGCCGAGCAGTCCGTTCGAGGCCCTCTGATATTCTCGACATGGAGGCGTAGATGGCTGGGTTGACCCTGACTGTCGTCTCGCCGGAGCGCGAAGTGCTGCGCGAGGACGACGTCGAAATGGTCGTTGCGCCCGGAATCGACGGCGAGCTCGGGCTGATGCCGCGGCACGCGCCGCTGGTGACCCAATTGCAGGCCGGCACGCTGCGCTATCGCAGCGGCGGCGATGAGCGCTACCTCACCATTCTGGGCGGATTCCTCCAGGTGATGCAGGACACGGTGACGGTGCTGGCGGACGGCTCGGAGCGGTCCGACGAGATTGACGTGGAGCGGGCGGAGCGGGCCCGCGCCGAGGCGATGCGCGAGCTGGAAGAGGCGCGCACGAGCGGAGACGACGCGACGGTGATTAGAGCGCGGCTGGCCCTGCTTCGGGCGCTGGCGCGCATTCGCACCGCGCAGCGGGCAGGGCGCGGCTAAGGCCGGCCCCGTGGCCGCAGCCCTGGCCGACGCCACGACCACCACGCCGGTCACGCGGGTCGCGATCACGGGCGGCCGGTCGCTGCAGGGCGCCTATCGCGTGCCCGGCGCCAAGAACGCGGTGCTGCCCATGATGGCCGCGTGCCTGCTGACGGACGAGACCTGCGTGATCGAGGACATTCCGCTCATCACCGACATCATGGTGATGGCCGAGCTGCTGCGGGGGCTCGGGGCCCGGGTGGAGATCGATGCCGAGCGCCGCTCGGTGGCCATAACCGCGGCCAGCGTGCACTCGACCCGCCCCGATCCGCGCCTGGTCCGCGCCATGCGGGCCTCGTTCCAGGTGACCGGACCGCTGCTCTCGCGCTTCGGGCGCGTGGACTGCCACGCGCCGGGCGGTTGCCAACTGGGGACGCGCCCGGTGAGCGTGGATATCGAGGGTTTCGAGGTGATGGGCGCCTCCATCGCCCTCGGCGGCGGCGTCTACCAAGCGGTGGCCGATCCGCTGGTCGGCGGCCAGGTCTACCTGGACTATCCGAGCCACACCGGCACCCAGAACCTGCTGATGGCGGCCACGCTGGCCAGCGGCTACACGACCATCGTGCACGCCTCGCGCGAGCCCGAGGTGATTGCGCTGGTGCACTTCCTGCGCAGCATGGGCGCCGAAATCCACGGCGAGGGCACGAGCACGATCGGCGTGCAGGGCCAGTCGCGGCTCTTCGGCACGGTGGCGCGCGCGATCCCCGACCGCATCGTGGGCAGCACGGTGGCGGTGGCGGCCGCCATGACCGCCGGCGACGTGGAGCTGGTGAACGTGCGTCCCGATCACTTGCAGCCGGTGCTGGTGAAGCTCGCCGCCATGGGGGTGGCGCTGCAGGAGACCAACCGCTCGGTGCGGATCACGGGTAGCCCGATGCTCAGCGCCACTGCCATCCAGTGCATCCCGTTTCCGGGATTCCCCACCGACGTGCAGGCGGCCATGGGCACGCTGATGACCCAGGCGCACGGGGAGAGCTCCATCATCGAGCGCGTCTACGACGGCAACCTGGGCTACGTGGAGCAACTGCGGCGCATGGGCGCCGACGTGACGGTTGAGGGCCCCACGGCGAGCATCCGCGGCCCGACGCCGCTCACGGCCTGCGAGGTCCAACTCTGGCCCGACATCCGCGCCGGCGCGGCGCTGCTGCTAGCGGGGCTGGTGGCGGAGGGGACGACGGTGCTCGACGACGCGGAGATCATCCAGCGCGGCTATCAAGACCTTCCGGGAGACTTGCGGGACCTTGGCGCCGATATCACGGTTGAGCGCCGCCCGCGCGAGGCGGCCACGGCTGGCTAGGGAAAGTCGGAACAACCCCTCGTGAGGGCAGCGCACGCAGCAATCCGGCGGGGCGGCCGGCTCGCCGCGCCGGGGCTGCCTGTGGTTGACCCCCATCCCGGCCTTCCGCCTTTGAGGGGGCCGTTGCAGAAGTGGCCGACGGCCCACATCCACGCCTCGGATCCCCCTCACCCTAACCCTCTCCCTCGGGGAGAGGGGACCGGACCTCACCCTAGGCCTGTCTCTCACGGGCGAGGGAACCGGACCTGCTCGCCACGGTCCATTGGAGGGGTTAGGCCGAGGTCTCGCTCCAGGCGATCGTTGCAGAAGTGGCCGACTGCCCACATTCAAGCCTCGGATCCTCCTCACCCTAATCCTCTCCCTCGGGGAGAGGGGACCGGACCTCACCCTAGGCCTGTCCCGCGGGGAGAGGGAACCGGACCTCACCCTAGGCCTGTCTCTCACGGGAGAGGGAACCGGACCTGCTCGCCACGCTCCATTGGAGGGGTTAGGCAGAGGTCTCCTTTGAGGGGGAAGGGGATGTATCGGAGATTGCTTAGATGTTTCGATCCCTGAGCTCGCAGCGGCTTGGGGTCGACCTCGGCACCGCCAACGTGCTGGTCTACCTCGTCGGCCGGGGCGTGATCATCGACGAGCCGTCGGTGGTGGCCCTGTCGGTGCAGGACCGCCGCATCGAGGCCATCGGACACGCGGCCCGCGAGATGGTGGGGCGCACGCCCGGCAGCCTGCGCGTGATGCGCCCGCTGCAGGATGGCGTGATCGCCGACTACCTGGTCACGGCGGCCATGCTGCGCTACTTCATCGAGCGCGCGGCGGGGCGCCACCGCCTGTTCCGGCCCGAGGTCATGGTGGCGGTGCCCACGGGCGTGACCACGGTGGAGCAACGCGCGGTGATGGACGCGGGCATATCCGCGGGGGCCAAGCGCGTGCACCTGATCCCCGAGCCGCTGGCGGCCGCGATCGGGGCCAACGTGCCCATCTCGCACGCCTCGGGAAGCATGGTGGTCAACCTAGGCGGGGGAACGACGGAGATCGCGGTCATCTCGCTCAACGACATCGTGGCCGGCTGCTCGGGGTCGCTGCGCGTCGGCGGCAATCGGATTGACGAGGCGATTCGCACCTACATCAAGCGCAAATACAACCTGATGACGGGCGACCGCACGGCGGAGGCGATCAAGATGCGCATCGGCAGCGCCATGGTGCTGGAGCCGGCAGAAACCATGGAGGTGCGCGGGCGCGACCAGATGCAGGGGCTGCCGCGCACGGTGACGATCACCTCGGACGAGATCACGGAGGCGATCGCGGAGCCCGTGGACCAGATCATCCGCGGCGTGCGCAGCGTGCTCGAGGCGACCCCGCCCGAACTGGCCGCGGACATCATCGACAAGGGCCTGGTGATGACGGGCGGCACGGCGCTGCTGCGTAACCTGGACAAGCTGGTGGCCCGCGAAACCGGCGTGGCGGTGCACGTGGCGGAGACGCCGCTGCTGTGCACGGTCCGGGGGACGGGCGTTGCCCTGGAGCACTTCGACGTGCTGCAAAAGATCGTAATCTCGCACCCGTAGCACCGGCCCAGCGAGGCGGACATGACCCTGATACTGCAAACGTTTCCCATGCCCCCGGGGCCGCAAGCCGATCTCGAACGCGACTACGAGGTGCGACAGGCGCCCTTCCCCGACGATGCGGAGCTGGCGGAGGCGGCGGCCGGCGCCGTGGGCGTGATCGCGGGCACCGAGCCATGGTCGCGCGAGCTGCTGGAAGCCAACGCCGGCACGCTGCGCTGCATCTCGCGCGTGGGCACCGGGGTGGACAGCATCGACCTGGACGCTGCCACCGACGCGGGCGTGGCGGTGCTCAACGGTCCCGGCGAGATGTCGCTGACGGTGGCCGAGTACTCCGTGGGCATGATGTGGACGCTCGCTCGCCGCATTTTCGACGCGGACGCCTCGGTGCGCACCGAAGGCTTCGCCAAGCGGATCGTGCTGCTGGGCAACGACCTGGCGGGCAAGACGGTGGGCATCGTGGGGTTCGGGGACATCGGACGCCGCGTGGCGACGATCTGCCAGCACGGCTTCGGCATGCGGGTGCTGGCGCACACGGCCAATCCCGATCCGGCGCGGCTGGAAGCGGCGGGGATAGACGGGGCCTTCGTGTCGCTGCCCGAGTTGCTGCGCCAATCCGACTTCGTGACGCTGCACACGCCGGTGACCGAGGAGACCATGGAGATCATCGGGCGCGAGGAGCTGGCCCTGATGAAGCCCGGCGCGTTCCTGATCAACAGCTCGCGCGGGCGGCTGGTGGACGAGGCGGCGGTGGTGGAGGCGCTGCACGAGGGGCGCCTGGGCGGGCTTGGTTCGGACGTGTTCGCGGTCGAGCCGCCGCCGGAGGACCATCCGTTTTTCCACACGCCGCGCACGATTCTGAC
Organism: Chloroflexota bacterium; assembly: GCA_028873795.1. Lineage (GTDB taxonomy): Bacteria > Chloroflexota > UBA11872 > UBA11872 > UBA11872 > JAJECS01. The sequence continues at coordinate 499 of JAPPNP010000059.1, read as the reverse complement.
GCCGCACTTCGGCTCGCATAGCCACGAGTCGATGTTCCGCATGGGCGACCGCGCGGTGCGCAACCTACAGGAGTTCATGGGCACCGGCCGGTGCGAGCGGACGGTGAATCCGGAGGTTTACGGTCGGCTTTAGGGATAGGGACGGCGCCGAAGAACGCCCGGTGGTTCTGACCCCGTCCCAACCTAGGCCCTTCAGGGCGACCGTTGCAGAAGTGGTCGACTGCCCACATCCACGCCTCGGATCCCCCTCACCCTAACCCTCTCCCTCGGGGAGAGGGAACCGGACCTTACCCTAGGCCTGTCCCTCACGGGAGAGGGAACCGGACCTGCTCGCCACACTCCATTGGAGGGGTTAGGCCGAGGTCTCGCTCCAGGCGACCGTTGCAGAAGTGGTCGACTGCCCACATCCACGCCTCGGATCCCCCTCACCCTAACCCTCTCCCTCGGGGAGAGGGAACCGGACCTTACCCTAGGCCTGTCCCTCACGGGAGAGGGAACC
>JAPPNP010000012.1 GCA_028873795.1 Chloroflexota bacterium | reverse complement strand
GGTGTTCACCATGTCTCCGAACACCTGTTCACCATGTGTCCGGTCTGGACAAATGACAGGAGGGGGAATCGAAATGACATCGGGGAGTCCGAGACGACGACGGTGAGACGCATTCGCCGTCGACGCTAGCTGGAGTGGCTCAGGCTGAATCTAGGCTACTCGCCGTCCCGCAAATCCCCCGCGCCGGCCATGCGGCGGTAGAGCCGTTCCTGCCGCTCCATCGCGGCGCGGTAGACCGCCCCGTTGGCCGCGCCGGGCTCCAGCGTCTCGCCGCCTAGCGGCTCAACCGCGGCCCAAGACTCGATGGCGCCAAGATGAGCCAGCGCCCAAAGCGCCGCGCCGCGGCTGGTGGCTTCGACCGCCGCCGACCGCGTCGCGGGCCGCCCAAACGCGTCGGTCACCATTTGCGCCCACACTCTCGACCGTCGGAATCCGCCGCCCGAGAGCGTGACCGAATGCGCCGACGGCAACTCAGCCGACAGCAGGTTGTAAATCCGGGTGAGGCGATAGGTCACGGCCTCCATGCCCGCGAGCAGCATTTCCTCCGCCCGCGTATTCCGGCGCAAGCCGTGAATCGTTGCCCGCGCCTGGTCGTCCCAGCCGGGACTGCGCTCGCCGCTCAGAAACGGCAGCAGGGTCACACCGTGTCCGTCGGGCGGCAACTCCTCGACCATCGCGTCCCAGCCCTTGGAGGGCCCCAAGTCGGTCAACTCCGCCACCCAGCGCACCATGTTGCCGCCGTCGGTCAAGGCGCCGCCGAGGAGCGATCGGTCGGGCGAAATGCGGTACTCCCAGAGGCCCTGCGGCACCTCCGCGACTGGACCCGGCACGATGGCCCGCACCGCCGCGCTGGTGCCCAGGTTGACGACCACCTCGGGCGCGTCAGTCGCGGCCGTCCCCACATTGCTCGCCACACCGTCGCCCACAGCCGGAAACCACGCCGCCTCGGCAAGGTCCGGCCACCGTTCCGCCCAGGCAGGCGCAAGCCCGCGCACGGGAGCGTTCGCCGTGTCGATCCGGCCGAGCACATCGGCCTCGAGTCCCAGGGCGTCCAGGGTCGTCCGATCCCAGCCCATCGACCGCCGATCGAGCAGACCGCTCCACGCGGCCGCCGACACGCCTAAGCCGCATGCATGGTCGAATAATCGCCCGTAGAGAAATTCGCCAAATGAAATCCAGCGATGCACGCGTTCCAAGAGCTCCGGCTGGGTGCGCGCCATCCAGCGAAACCGTGGCGCCAGGTAGCTGGCGTGCAGCGGGCAGCCGGTACGGTCGTAGAGCGCCGCCACGTCCCACTCGTCCCTCAAGGCAGCGGTATCGGCCGCATTTCTGACGTCGGCGTAGGTATACACCGGCGTGACCGCCTCGCCCGCCGCATCCACGCCGACGACGCTCGACGCAAACACGCTGCAGCCAACCGCCGCGATGTCGTCCGCCCGCGTCTCGGCCCGGGCCATGGTTTCGTCGATGGCTTCGACCACGCAGTCCGCCAGCGTCGCGGCGTCGGCGGTGACGCCACCGTCCGTCGTCGAAAGGAACCGGTGCTCGACCTTCGCGCCCGTCTTGCGCACCCGGCGCCCGCGGACGTCATAAAGCGCCGCGCGCGCCGACGAGCTGCCGATATCCAGGCTCAGCACGAGCGGAGACGCGGCGTCGGCCAACTTGACCCTGCTCATGCTCGGCAGGTGTGACGCGTCATCGCTTCACCCCTCGCTATGCGTCCGGACTCAGCCGCCGGCGCCCGCGCTCGCCATCACCCCATTGCTTATGTCAACCCGAGGCGCGACCGGCGCTATGCGCCGTTCGACGCCTTGGGCGGATCATTCTTGTCCTCCGCCGCCGGCGAGCGCAGGCGCTCACCGACATCTTCGATCACCGACTCGACCTTGCGTCGCAGCTCCTGGGCATCGGGACGCTGCACGGCGGCATCCACCGCCCGGCGAGCCTTTTCGCCAATCTGCTGCACGTCCTCCCGCACCTTCTGAATCTCGTCGCGCTCCAGCGTTTGCTCCACCTGGGTGCGGGCCCTGGCGCCCAGGGCCTTCGCGTCTTCGCGCAAGCGCTTGGCCTGGTCGCTTGCGAGCGCCTCATCCACCGCCGCCCGCGCCTCACCGAGCCGCTGCTGCACGCGCTCGCTCTTCAATTCGGCCTCGGCCTGGCGCGCGAGATCTCGAGCCTTCTCCTGCCAGGTTTGCTTTTCGGTCAAATCTCAGACCCCCAATATCCAATGTTTCTCTACTGCAAGCCTACTCCTACGGCGCATGGTACGGTCCGATACCCGCGCGCATCTGTGATGTTGCATGCCAATGCCCCGACGCGTCGCCGTCACCGAAGTCAATCACTGGCACTCGTCCTTCGACGCCGCCTACCTCCAGGTGCTGCGCGATCTCGACGTCGACATCGTCGGCGTGTCGGACGCCGACGCCGCCCTCGCCGAGGACCGGGCGCGACGCTTCGACAGCCGGGCCTACACCGACTACCGCGCCATGATCGACGAGACCAAGCCAGACTTCGTCGTGGCGCTCGGGCGGCATATCGACATGCCGGCCATCGCCCGCTTCCTCATCGAAGCCGACATTCCCTTCATGATGGAAAAGCCGATGGGCACCACGGCCGAGGACGTAAACGCGCTGGCCGACCTCGCCGAGGCGCGCGGCGCGTGGGCGGCGGTGCCCTTCCCCAACCGCCTGCTGCCGTGGGCGGTTCGGGCCAAGGCCATGATCGAGGCCGGCGAGTTTGGACAAATCTCACACGTGGTGATGCGCCTCATCCGCCCCACCATGCAGCGTTATGTCGAGTGGGACTCGCCCTGGATGTGGGACCGGGAGCTTGCCGGCGGCGGCGCCCTGCTCAACCTCGGCGGCCACGGCATGGACCTGGCGCGGATGTTGATGGGACCGGACGTGTCGGTCGCGACGGCGGTCATCAGCAACCGGGTGCACCAGGCCCAGGTCGAGGACTACGCCCTGGCCACGCTGCGCAACGGCGACGGCGCGCTGATTCACGTCGAGGTCGGCTACACGTGGCCGACCTGGCCCGCGAACGAGAGCGACCTCGAGTTTAAAGTCGCCGGCGAAAAGGCGGCGCTGCGCGTGGTGCCCGGCGGCCTGCAGGTCATCGCCCCGGGACGCGACGACCGATATCCCGGCGCCGCGTCCGCCGCCGGAAACTATCCGCCCCTCATCTCGGACATGCTCGAGCGCGCCGGGCGCGGCGACCCGCCGGCGATCACCGCCAGGGACTGCGCCAACGCCATGCAGCTGGTCCACGACGCCTACCGCCTCGCCGGACGGCAGTAGCCGCGCCTGAGCTAGTCCGGCAGCGGCAGGTCGATTCCGAGCGGCTCGAGCTCGGCGGCTAGCTCCATCAACTCGTCGACGGCCGTCTCCAAGCCGGCCGCGATCCGGCCCGCCGCCTCGTCCACGCCTTCCTCGCCGGCGGGCGCAAGAATCTCGCGCGAGTAGCACCCGGCAAACGTGCACGCGCCCGGGAAGAACCGCGACCTCCTGACCGGCGCAAATCCCATCACCCGCAGTGCGTGGCTCTCACGAAACCGGCGCGACATGCTCGTGATGGCCGGCGCGGGCTGTACGTGCAGCCATTGGGCCCCGTCGGCGTCGCGCGCGATTACGAAACGAAACCGCCCCGACGCCCGCCGCGCCACCTCCACGGCGGCCTCGGAGTGCCCCGGGCCGGAAAATGGCTCACGCATCACGGCTCACGATTTGCTGTTGTAGGTCACAATTCGGGCTGCCAAGATACATAGGCAACCAGCCTGACAAACTTAACAACGGCACGACGCAAGGAGAATACTCATGGCTGAATACGCAAACCCCGACGCGCTCGTCAGCGCGGACTGGGTCGCCGAGCACGGCGCCGACCCGAACGTCCGGCTCATCGAGGTTGACGTCGACACGACCGCTTACGAGTCGGGTCATATCGCGGGCGCCGTCGGCTGGAACTGGCAGTCCCAGCTTTCGGACCAGGTCCGCCGCGACATCGCCACCCAATCCCAGTGGGAAGAGCTGCTGGGCGCCTCCGGCGTCTCCAACGACTCGCACGTCATCCTCTACGGCGACAACAACAACTGGTTCGCGGCCTTCGCCTACTGGATTTTCAAGCTCTACGGGCATGACTCCGTGAGCCTGATGAACGGCGGGCGCTTGAAGTGGGAGAAGGACGGGCGCGCGCTGACGACCGACGCCCCGTCGATTACGCCCACGTCCTACCAGGCCAAGGCCCCCGACGCGGCCCTGCGAGCGTTTCAGCACAACGTGCTTGACGCGCTCGGCGACAGCGAGTCGGTGATGATCGACGTTCGCTCGCCGGCGGAGTTCAATGGCGAGATCATGGCGCCTCCGGGCCTGCCCGAGACCGCGCAGCGCATGGGCCACATTCCCGGCGCGCACAACGTGCCCTGGCTCACGGCGGTCAATGAAGAGGACGGCACCTTCAAGTCGGCCGACGAGTTGCAGGACATCTACGGCGGCAAGGGCGCCAGCGCCGACAAGGACATCATCGCCTACTGCCGCATCGGGGAGCGGTCCTCGCACACCTGGTTTGCGCTCAAGGAGCTGCTCGGGTTGCCCAACGTGCGCAACTACGACGGCTCGTGGACCGAGTGGGGCTCGATGATCGGCGTGCCGATCGAGAAGTAGGCCGTCGGGTAGCGGGGCAGTCTGACTCGGGCGTTGCCGCGCCCGTTATCACTTCGGAGCCATCCCTTCCTGTCATTCCGAGCCGCAGGCGAGGAATCTAAGGGGCGGGCAGAATGCACAGCGTCCTTAGATTCCTCACGTTGTTCGGAATGACATCCCGGGCGCCCACAAGGGGCGCCCCTACGTGGGTTGAGTGGGTGTAGGGGCCGCCCTAATGGGACTCGACCAGTAACCCGGCGTCATCCGGGACACTG